>JAZTWG010000017.1:0-47598 GCA_045635745.1 Victivallaceae bacterium | reverse complement strand
GTACAGCAAATACGGAATATTGTTCAGCTATTCTATTGATGGTACACTGGTCGATAATAAAAAATAAAACTCTGAAGGAGATAAAAATATGTCAATAAAAAATTTATTTATAATTATGCTGCTAGGCTTTGGTTTCGCAGCTCTTCCGGCCGCGGAAACGGCTTCAAAAGTAAATCCGGCACTTGATCCGGATTGGACCATCCAGCTCAAAGGCAGAAAAAGTGCTGCCGGTAAAATGCTTACGATAAAGACTCCGGCGGTTCCGGATGTTTATGCTTATGTACCGGTATTCAAATTTGAACTTAAACTTCAAGGGCAGAACAATAAAAATATCATGCCCGTACTTACGGTCAACAACAAACCGCTTCCGGAATTTGACCGCTGGGATGCACAGCGGCTTTTGAACCGCAAAAACAGTTCTGATGGCGGCAGCGGCGTATATATGTATAGTCTTGCGGGAATGCTCCGCAACGGTAAATACAACCGCATACAGATCCAGCTCAACGATAAAAGTGCTGCATACACTATTTCTCAACCGGAAGTATTTTTGAAAGCTGAAAACCGCAGCGTGCTGGCGGATGCACCTGCCAAAGTAAAAAATGTATTCAAGATTGCGCAGACAAGTCCGCTCAAAGTAACGCTCAACGGCGAAGAGTTTATTTCCGGAGAAAGTTATGAATATAGAACTCCAATGGAAAAACTTGCCAATATTACTTGCAAAGAATTGAAAAACTCTGCCGGCGAGGTCGTTGCCCATAACATGTTCCGGCTGAAAGATCCGCAATTTGATTTCCGCCGCGAAATATCTTTGAATGACAAAGGCGAACTTACTCTGACTTTCCGCCACGCTCCGAAAACAAGTGCAAAGCTCAAGGAGGGCTACGGCTTGCGCGTGCCGCTTAAATTCTTTGACGGTGCCGAATATGAAATACAGCTCACTGTTTTCAAAAGAGTTACCGGTAAATTGAATATTGCCGAAATACGGAAAGGTAAATCGATTTTTATCGATCCCAAAACCAAGGCTTCTTACAACAATATACGCTATCTGCAGCTGAAAAAGGGCGATCTGAAAGTTAATTTCGACTTTGCTCCCTCCGCCGGTTCCGGCTCTCCTTACTGCAATTCTCCGGCGCAATATCTGCGGCAAATCATCCGGGTCGATGACGATATGATGTTTGTTGTGCCCAAAAACCGCGAAGGCGATCGCACCACTTATCTTATGCGTATATTCTGTGGCGAAAATGATTATTTTTACCGCAACGGCACAGTTGCTTCTTCCCGCTGGTCGAGCGGCCCGCACTGCACCAATCTCGGATACAGTATCTCTTTTGCCGATAGAGCCGAAACCCTCCGCCGCAATTCGCAGCTTTTGACCATACATCCCGGATGGCACCGCGATTATATGATGCCGTTCAAATCGTCCACCGCGTTCAAAGAACTGCCCGGTGTGCTGCCCGGGTGGCGGAAACTTCCTGCCGGATATGCCCATTTCGGCAAAGGTCCGTTCTTCCCGGTGGCGGCGGGCATGACTCTGGCTGACGGCAAAGTTTCGGAATTCGTTGTTCCGCTGCAGAGCGGATTTTATCTGGTCGGTCTGATTGCCGGGGATTTCCGGCGTGATGTCGGGCCGTTCACCGTCAAATTCAATGGCGAAACGGCGTTCAAAGATGTGAAGATCAAAGCCGGACATTACCGTCAGCTGGCAGCATATATATTTGTGCGGGCTCCGGAAAAGGAAATGCGTATAGAGTTTGAAGGCAAAAATATTTCTCTCAATCAGCTGATCGTTCGCCCGGATATGCTCCAGGATCGTGATTATGTTCTCACCAAAGGCTATTGGGCTGCGGAAGGACTGCCGGAATTCGGCTTCAGTGCCGACCCCGGCGAAGTCTTGCAGCGTAAGAAAGATACCGTACCGGCGGTGATGGGTGCCGATGTACTGCCGGAAGTTGCGGCAGTGGCCATGAAACTTTCAGATCAGGAAACCAAATATCCGGAACCCTCCAAAGCTCCCGAACCTGAACAAAATCAGAAGATCTGGAATGCAGCATGGACCGATATGATCTTTACCACCGGCAACCGGGACAGCGGTTTTACTGATCTTTCTGACGAATACTTTGAAAAACACTTTGCCGGGTTGAAAAAGATCGGTATCAACGGTGTTACCGAAGAAGGTCTTTTCTGGTACAATGTTTACGATGACGCCACCAAGATCGCTCACGGCAAACGTCAGCGGCGTATCAATGATATTGCCCATAAATACGGTATTGATATAGTGCGTCATGCCGACAATCCCTGTTTTACACTGCTTAATTCAGTAGGCAATCTTGCCAAATACCCCGGTGCATTTATGAGCGACGCCAGCAGTTTGCGTATTGTGCGTGCTTTGTACTGCCTGAACAACCCCAAATTCCGCAAAGACAGCATTGAAAATCTGGTGCGGTACATCAAAATGACCGATTGCGATGTGATGATGGTCGATGACCAGCATGGTACATTCAATGCCTACCGCTGTTTCTGTGCCTATTGCCGGGAGGCCTTTACCCGCGATACCGGCTGTATTCTGCCCATGCCCGATCAGATGAATGAGTTTTACAAACCCGATAATCCGCTGCGTGCCCGCTGGCAGGAGTGGATGCAGTATCAGGAAGGTGCGTACCTCAACGAACTGCGTGCCGCAGCAGTAAAAGTCAAACCGTCGATCAAATTTACCAACTACGGGGTGGATTTCCGCCTTGCCAACGGTCATCTGCACGGAATAGCACCGTATCTGGATGTATTCGGTATTGAAGTTGCGGCCAATGACCTTTATTCACTGCATGCTTATTTTTACATGGCTTACCGTAAATTGATCAATGCGCTCGGCGAGGCATATGACCGTCCGACCTGGCTGCTGTTCAGCGACCGTAAGGATCTCAACGATCCCAAACTGCGTCGGTATTTCTGCTGGGCTGTGGCTACCATGGCAAGAAGCGGCGTGGATTACTTCGGCTGGACTATGAGTTACGATAATATGGTGCCGAAATGGCCGGATCAAATGGATCTGCGTTACAAAAAAGGTCTTGCTGATATTGCGATATTCAACCGTCCCGACGGCCGTTACAACTTTGAACTCGGAACTTTCAAAAATGCTCCGCTGTATGAACAAAATGGTATCAGTCAGCTGCTGCAAAAGGCGTTTGTTCCGCATGAATTCATCACTGAGAAGGCTTTGGAAAAACCCACTGAACTTGCCAAGTGGAAACTTATAATCATTGGCGATACTGAAATATTCAGCGATAAAGAATTAAATGTTCTCAAAAAATATGTTGCCGATGGCGGTAAACTGATCATCACCGGCCGCTTTGCCGGTTTGGATACACTCTACCGGAAACAGCCCGACGGCCGTTTTGCCGAGGTAAGCGGGGTACTGCACCAGTTCGGTTCGCTGCATGATAGTGAAAAATTCACAACTTCGCAGAAACAGCTCTTCCCGGCGGCTGAAAGTATCAAGCTGACCAATAAGAGTGCTCAAGTCATTGCCTCATTCCCCGACGGCACTCCGGCGGTTACTGCTCACAAGTACGGCAAGGGGCTCTGTGTGGTATCGGCATTGGCGATCGGTCGGAAAAATACCGAATTGCCGCATATAAAAAGTTTCAAACTCGGCAATAAGTGGATCTGGAAAGATGTTCCGGAAGCCGGAGAGTTTGTCCGCTTCCTGCTGCAGACCGCCGGGACTACCCAATTCCCGTACACAGTTGCAACCCGGGAAAAAGATGTTATAGTGGAAGGTTGTGCCGATACCAAAGGCAGCAATGTATATTTCCAGGTGTTGCGGATACCGCCGCGCAATGTGAAATTCGGCGCAGTTACCAAACCGTTCCCAACCACATTTGAACAACTGCAGCCCGCTGCAAATCCGATTGCGATAACTGTACCCTTCAAGGTAAAAGCAGCCTTTGCCACTTCGCCCAATGATTTTACCGGGCGTCAGGCGTTGAGTGTCAGAGAACTTTCTGACGGCGGCAGCGAGATTATTCTGCCCGGCAAACTTCTGAAAGTTTACAATCAGATAACTGTTGAGCGTTGAATATATGTATGAGCAATAAAGAAAAAAATCAGCGAAAGATTCTGCGCTTGCTCCGGCGGCACGGCACTCTGAAGATATTTGACGTGGTCAATGCCCTGAAGATTTCAGAGGCATCGGTACGCAGATATTTTGCCGAAATGGAAAAAATCGGACTGGTTGTGCGTTTTCACGGCGGAGTCAAGCTGCCGGTTCCCTGGGATGGCTCCGGCTATCACTTTACCCGGGCAGAAGCAGAGTTTGTAGCTGAAAAACACGCCATCGGCAATCTTGCAGCATTGCAGGCTGTGGATGGCGACCGGCTGTTTTGCGACTCCGGAACTACCGTGTTGGAGTGCGGGACTGCATTGGCAGAGCGGCTGGCTGCACGGGATGTGAACAATCTGTGCGTGGTAACCAATTCTATGACATTAGGCTCCACTCTGGCCGCCTACTGTCCGGTACAGATTTCCGGCGGGCAGATACGGTTGTCACGAATGGATCTGTGCGGAAGTGTGGCACGGGAAAATGTCGGACGCTACAACTTTACCAAAGCGTTTCTCGGTACCGACGGCATTGCCGAAGACGGTACATTGAGTACCACCGACGATGAAACCACCAGCCTGGCGGCTGCTGTTATAGAACACAGCGATGAAGTCTTTATTCTGGCAGACAGTTCCAAACTGGGAAAGAAATCGTTTGTGCCTTACGATACTCTTTGCAACCGCAAGGTAACATTGATCACCGACTCCATGGCTGACATGGTTCTGGTGGAAAATTTGCGGCAGGCCGGTGCAAAAATTTTGATTGCCGGCAGAGATGAAGATCAACAGAATAGTATTTTATAAACTGCAACAGGAAAATATGATCAGGAATTTGCAACTTTCACTTTCCGATATTGTCGGAAGTGAATATATGGAAAAGGTGTGCCGGGCCTCGGCAGCTCTGGGAATCAACAGTTATGAAAATCTGCGGAAACTTGCCGATACAAAAGTAGACTTCTTTCCGGAAGAATTGCGTAAAAAACTCGACGATAACATTAAAAATATCAATCAGATCGTTTCGCAAGCACTTCCAGAAAGCTGTTCCGGGGCGGGAACAGCGGCGTTCACCAGTGCATTGCACCGGGAAAACGCACCTTTGAGCGGGTTGGGTTTTTACCGTATCGGCGAAAACGGCAAGCTGGCAGTCATCGGCAAAAGTGAACACTATCAGGCAAGCTGCGGTCATAACTTTCCCGGCTACAAGCTGTTGGAAATTGCCATGCAGATCGGCATAACCAACATAACTCACAACAATACCCGTGGTCATATCACCCGTTTGCTGGAGCGGGAACTGGTGCGGATCGCCAATGGTATATCTGCCGGTGATGAAGAAGCCGTTGATATGGTTTTGCAGAGTACGGAAAAACACGTACTCAACCGGGTGATAAATCTGGAAACCGGCAGTCTGGCTTGCGAAGCGGCACTGAAAATGATGCTGGCAAGATTTTACCGTCTGCAGCCGCATTTTGAGGCTCCGGTATATCATGGTAAAACTCCGGTTTTTCTGGTGATGGCAGATTTTCAGGATGGTAAAGAAGCCAACTATCACGGCACTACAGTAATTATGCAGATGCTGCGCGGTATGTGGCACGAATTGTACGATATTCTGGAAAACTCCGGCGGCATAAAAACCGTGGCGGTCAGAATCAACGATAAAGGCTCTTTTGCAGCTGCTGTAAAAGAGTACAATCAAGGTCAATACCACGTTGCAGGTTTTATTCACGAACTGGTGCTGATGAATTATGGCGGCATAAGATTGAATAACGATTATGTGGCGTTCTGCCACGAGCTGTGCGACAAAGAGGATATACCGGTTTTTGTTGATGAGATCCAAAGCTGCATGTGGTCGCCGGAACTCTTTCTTTTCAAAGAATATAATTGTCATCCGGACTTTGTTTCGGTAGGCAAGGGGTTCCCCGGCGGGATGTATCCTGCATCGCGGATGGTTACTACGGCGGCAATGGATAACCTCAACCAGTTTGGTGCACTGGTGACCAATGGTCAGGAGGAACTTGCCAGTCTTGCCAATCTTATAACCATCCGCTTTGCCGAACACAATGCTGAACACACCGCGTTGATCGGCAAATATTGGCAGGATAAACTGCATGATTTGGCCGCGGAATTTCCCGATCAAATCAAAAAGGTTGAGGGCGACGGACTGTTGGGAACGCTCTTCTTTGCCACTGCTGACGCAGCTGCCGAATTTTGCGGAAAACTCAATAAAGAGTACAGCATTGATATAAGTGCCCAGGTCTACAAAGCAAATTGTCCGCCGGTGGCATTGACCAAATTCCCGCTGATTGCGTCGGAAAAACTCCTGGATTACACCATTGCTGCCATGCACGATATTTTACGCGGACTTGAAAAGGCTGTTCAAAAATGAATTCCATAGGATTGGATCTGGGGACCAGTGCTGTTAAAGGTGTGTGCTGGTCGCCGGAAAAAGGTATACTCAAAAAAATAAGCGAACGCATTGATTTACAACATCCGGCAGAAAATCATACTGAATTGGATGCCGGACGGTATTTTCAGCAGATATGGCGTATCATTTGCGAGTTGTCGCAAGCTGCCAATGAGCCGATTGCGGGAATCGCTTTTGCTGCAGCTTCGGGTAATACGCTGTTGTGCAGCAGCGATGGTGAGCCGTTGACCCCGATCATCAGCTGGCTGGATAACCGTATGCCGGACTTTATGCCCCCCGCAGAGTGGCAGGTAAGAGAAACTTCCGGATGGCCGCCATTATCAATGTTTACTTTAATGCATCTGGAGTATTTCAAACGATTTCAGCCTGATCTTATGCAGAAAAGTACCGTTGCCATGAACAACGACTTTGTTTTGTGGAAACTTTGCGGAAAGCATTTGCTCGACAGCTCCAATGCCACGCCGTTTTATCTGTGGAATCAAAGCCGGAACCGCTGGGCCGATTACTTGAGTTATTATGAACTTAAAGAATCGCAACTGCCGGAGATCGTGCCGACCGGAACTGTCGCCGGAAAGCTGAAAACTGAATTCATTCAAGGTAATTTGACTGCAGAGACAACGCTTGTAACCGGCAGTTTTGACCATCCGGCCGCAGCCAGAGCGGTAAATGTACTGACTCCCGGTAATATGCTTTTAAGCTGCGGAACCAGCTGGGTGGGATTTTATCCGGTAAAACAACGCGAAGATGTGCCGGATAATGAATTGTGCGATATATTCCAAGCTGCCAACGGCGGCTGCTGGGGAGCAATGTTTTCGCTTGCTCAAGTCGGTTTGGAAGTGGAAGAGTTTGTTGTGCAGCGTTACGGCAATATTACACAGCGTTATGAGTTATTCAACGAAGAAGCACTGGCAGGGAGCAATGCGGCAGAAAATATGATGAAATCGGTGATCATGCGTTTCAAAGAAAAGTTTGATCAACACTGCAATATGCAGAAAATAGTTATTTGCGGAGGCCCGTCTGAAGGCAAAGCATGGCGTTATTATCTGGAAAAATATTTGAATGTTGCCGTGGAAAATTCTCCATACGCAAGTTATACCGGAGCCGTAGGGGCCGCCAAAATCGCAGGAGGCTTGATAAAATGATTCTGGCAAATGAAATGGATAAAAAGATCTATCAGGAAGAATTTGCCAATGTTCTGCCTGATAAAATTTTTGATGCACATGTGCATATTTTTGAAAAAGCAGAGTTTCCGGAAAACTTTGAATTTCCGGAACAATCCTGCTACAAGCGTTTCGGTGGAGAATTTTCTCTTGCATTGTGGCATGAACTGATGCATGAATTACTGCCCGGACATGAGGTGTATATCAACTGTTTCGGAGTGCCTGATTTGCATAGCGATCACGATTGGGTGCCGCAAGTAAATCATCAAAACGAATTTTCCATGGTGCTGGTTTCACCGGCAGATAAAGTCGAAGATCTTGCCCGCCGGGTTGAAAACAGCAAGGCTATCGGCGTAAAACCTTATCTGGATTACGCGGCACATGTTTTCAATAAAAAAGCCAATGATGTGGAAATATTGGATATGCTCTCTGCTGAACAGCTTGATTACATCAATAAAAAAGGTTTGGCAATAATGTTGCATATACCACGCAGCGGGCGTTTTGCCGATTTGCTCAATCAGCGGCAGATGGTGGAGCTTTGCAGCAGATACAGCAATATAAAATTTATTTTTGCCCACATCGGCAGAGCGTATTTCATGCGGAATATCAAAGATAGCAATATTGAGGAACTTGCTCAATATTCCAATGCTTATTTTGATACAGCCATGATCAACAACCCGGATATTATAAAATACGCCTGCGATCATTTTCCTGCCGAACGCATATTGTTCGGTTCCGATGCTCCGATTGCATTATTACGCGGTAAATCGGTCGAAATAAATAATCAGTACGCCTATTTGATGGGAGAAAATTACAAGATCGGTACTGCCATACTTGATACTGAAAATATTGTGAAATTTACCACTTTTTTCTACGAACAGCTACGGGCAGTCGTTGCCGCAACCGGCAGTAATGCAATGAAAATGATATTGTTTGATAACGCATATAAACTTTTTACAGGAATAAAACAATTATGAAAATCGGTCTTTTGCCTTTGTATATATCTCTTTACGATCAGGTTGCCCCGGAAACCGGCAGATTTCTCCGCCCTTTTGCCGGAAAAATTGCTGATGAATTGGCAAAACGCGGATTTGAAGTTGTGCAAAGTCCCGCCTGTTGCGTAAAAAATGAATTTGCTGATGCAGTCAAACTCTTTGAAGAGTGCAACTGTCAGGCGATCGCCACTTTACATCTGGCATATTCGCCTTCGCTGGAAGCCATTGAACCTTTAAGCAATACAGAGCTGCCGATAGTAGTCATTGATACGACATTTGATTATGAATTTACCGCCCCGGACGGCATTATGAATAATCATGGCATCCATGGAGTGCAGGATCTCTGCAACCTGTTATTGCGTAATAAAAAACAGTTTCTGATCTCTGCCGGACACTGGCAAAACTCCGATGTGCTTGACCGGGCGGCACAGCAGCTTGAAAGTGCAGTCATGGCATGGAATATGGTGCATTGCCGGGTGGGGAAGATCGGTGGTGATTTTGACGGTATGGGCGACTTCCGGATTCCTGACGGAGCATTGAATATACAAGTTGTGGAATACACTCCGGCAAGCGAAGTATCAGATGAAGAAATCGCTGCAGAGCTGGCATTGGATAAAGAGCGTTTCAAGTGGGATAACAATATCACTGAAAACGCACTCCGCAACACCTTGCAGACTTCGCTCAAGATCCGCAAATGGCTTGAGCAGCAAAAACTGGATGCTTTTACCATGGCATTCCCCGGCATAAACCGGCAGGATAATTGGTCAACGGTACCGTTTCTGGAATGTTCTAAAGCAATGGAACGCGGGATCGGCTATGCGGGCGAGGGCGATGTGCTTACCGCCGCAGTTACCGGTGTGCTGGCAAAAGTATTTCCTGAAACATCGTTTACAGAAATGTTCTGCCCGGATTGGAAAAACGATCGTATTTTCACCAGTCACATGGGCGAGATCAATCCGGCGATCTGTGCAGACAAGCCGTATCTGCACGAAATGCCCTATCGTTTCAGCGATACAGGCAATCCGGTGATTGCAACGGGGTGTTTCAAGGCGGGCAAGGCGGTGCTGGTGAATCTGGCACCTGGTGCGGATGGCGTATTCACATTGATCGCAGCTCCGGTAACATACGAAGTGGTGTCAGATTACCCCAGGACCAGCAACTGCGGGTGGTTTACGCCGGTCAACAGCAATATAGCAGATTTTCTTGAAGAATACAGCCGGGCCGGCGGAACGCATCACCTGACCTGCTGTTACAATGGAAATATTGCAGTACTCAAAGACTGGGCTCATTTGATGAATTTCAAATTTGTTGTTCTCTGAAGAGTAACTCCATCAATCATTCTGAAATGCTTTTTGAGGAAAAAACTTCAGAATTTCGCTGTGAAATGAAATTCTAAAAATCACTTCACTTTTATTCAGAAAAACTCAGAATTACGGCAAAAGTAAAAGAAAAACGGCAATAGTCTTTTATGAATTTTTTGTTAAAACCGCCTTGATTTTGCTTAAATTCAAAAGAAGATCATCTCCAATCATCTTTTACATTGCTTGCGGAGCTTTAAAATACAAATCAGAGTTATTTGTATTTTCTTCTATGATGAAATATATTTAAAAAGGTCACGGTTGGTGCCATTTTGCGGAGAAATGATTTTTTGCACCCTCCTAGGAAATTTCAAAAATTCACAAAGAGGATCGTTCAGCGAAGAAAAACTTTTCTGAACTCCCCAGGTTAAAAAACGAGAAAATAATTCAGCGCCATCTACAACTTCCAATATTTCTAATGCTGAAATATCTAGGATTTTTTGGAATTTTCAAAAAACAGTTATTCCCTCTGCATTTATATATTCTGTTTCATAATTGCGTGCCAATTCTGTCGCATGTAAATAGAAATCGTTATCAGTAATCGGATTTTCAATGTCAACTACAAAAGTTATTTCTTACCATATTGTTTTTTCTGAAATTTTCCTTGTCGCACCTTCAAGGCAAGCGAACAATGCGCTAACAGTTTTTTTCATTTTTTAAATCTTCCATCATTAAGAAGCTTAAGGGCTGTTTTGGCAAAATCATTCCCTTTTTTTGCTAATTCCTCTAATATTTTTCGATTTTGAACAACATCTTTATTAAATATCTTGTTTTTAACATATAAAGCACATAATAATGCCTGAGCTGTATTTTTTACATATTCATCATCATTTTCTGCGACAAGTTTCTTTGCTAATTCCTCTGCCTTTAAATCATTTTTTTCAATAATCTTACCTTGATAATAACATATCGCTAAATCCAATATAGCTTGTTGATATCCAGATTCAGACAATTTCAATAATATCTTTACGGCTCGTTTTTGGAAGATAATCTCTTTTTTTTCCATATAAATTACTGCTAACATATATTCCATATCAGATTCATTGTTTTGATTTTGAGAAATGCCTTTTTGCAACCAAGCAATAGCGGCAGCCGTATTTTGCCTGCATCCCTCTCCATAGTAGTAGGCTTGCGCGACCTTATATTGCGCATATGGATTATTTTTTTTTGCGGCCTGCAAATAGTAATTAAATGCTATATGATGATCTCGTTGTATGCCGACTCCGTTATAATAACAATCTGCAACATAAATTATTGCATTTTCATTTCCATCATCTGCATCTTTCGTAAATTCTTCGATAGCTTGCTTCTGTTGCATAGAATTCCAATAACAAAAAGGAGAAGTTATTTTTTTGGCATCCAAATTATTCTCAATACAAAAATGAATGGCTTCATGAAAAATATCATAAGCGATAAAAAAATTATTATTTTTTGCAATAATTTTTAACATTGAATTTATATATTTGATATAGCCATCTTTGAAATAAATATTATCACGACCTTTCGCCGGAGTGATTTTATAATAATTGCACAATTTATCCCAAAATAGATAATAATTTCCATTTTCTAAAATTTTATCTCCAATGTAAAAATAATCATACTTTGCAATAATTGGCAATGTTATGCTCCAAAATGTTGTAACCAAAGCCGGATTTTTTTTATAAAGAAAACTGATTTTTTTTGCTATATCAGTATTGGAAATGCTTAAAACTTTTGCAATTTCAATATAATTATCCAACATATACAAGGCTTCCCGCCTCTTACTGCCCCCTGTTGAGATAGATAAGCAGCACAACTCTGCAAATAAATTCAAATGCATTTTTGATAGTAGTTGTTTATTATACGGTTCTTCTACTATTATCTTCTTTATTTCAAGCATCTTTTGATATGAAATTTCATCCCGATAATTTATAGACGATATACCAATATTAAAATCTGATTGTTCTTTATGTTTAATATTATTTTTTTGTGGTATTGTCATTGTTTTATAATAAGATAAAACACAAATTAAAAACAGAAAAACAATTGCTATAAAAGATAAAATATTTTTGGAGCTAAACAACATAATTATTCCTTGCTACTTTTCAAAAACTTTACCAGATTGAGTATATGCACCGCAAAGTCAATGGAAAGTGTACGCAACTTGCTTTCAGCCATAAGATGATCTCCTTCTGTAAAGTAATATATCACCGCAAAAGAAAAAATCAAGGCGGCTTGCCGCCGTTTAAGCGAAGCGCAGTAAAGGGTAACACATCCACCCGCCGACAGGCGGCAACTTCACGGGCAGCGCAAGCTGACCTCTTCACAAGAGTAATGGAGCGTTAGCGGAATGAAACGTCTTCGCAAACGACCAAAGGGGCGACTTCATCCACCTTCGCACAAGGCTATGGTGGACAAGCAAGTAAGTATTCTCTGGTGTTTGGTGAAGATGTGAAGAAAAAACTTTGTTTTTTGAGTGAAGTTGTGCCTGACGGCACAGTGAAGTGAAGCCTTGCGGCTTCGTTCGCCATTTTTTTTGCAAAAAAAAATGGCGGAGAGGGGGGGATTCGAACCCCCGGTACGGTTACCCGTACGACGGTTTAGCAAACCGTTGCTTTCGGCCACTCAGCCACCTCTCCGCTATATAAAACTTTGAAGACTTTTTAACACCTTCAAATAGCGTTTTATATACTATAAGCCATTTTACGGATTTTGCAAATCCTTTAATGACTTTTTCAGGCAAAATTCTTACTTATTTTGCCAACATTGTCTGCAATTCTGCATCTGCAGCTTCCACTTGCGCCGTTTGGGCCTTGCGGAACGCACAGAGTTTTTCCTGCAATTCTGCATCACTCAACGCAAGAATCGCTACTGCCAGCAACGCCGCATTTTTTGCCCCGGCTTTGCCGGTCGTTACTGTTCCAACCGGAATCCCAGGCGGCATCTGTACGGTCGCCAGCAATGCATCCAAACCATTGAAAGGTTCGCTGGCTACCGGAATGCCAAGCACCGGCAGCACTGTGTGGGCCGCCATTACTCCGGCCAGATGGGCCGCCATGCCTGCTGCACAGATTATCACTTTCAAACCGTTCGCCTGTGCTGTGGAGGCAAACTCCATTGCCTTTTCCGGCGTACGGTGAGCACTCATCACCCGGGCGGTATACGCCACACCAAATTCATCCAGAACTTTGAACGCTCCTTCCAGCAGCGGCAGGTCGCTCTTGCTGCCCATGACTATTCCAACCAGCGGCTTTTCCATGATATTTGCTCCAGAAAAATTCTCTTATCAGGATTCCTGTGTTTCGGCTTCAGTTGCTTCTTCGACGGCAACTGTTACTTCGGCTTCTGCTTCCGGATTGCCGAATTCATAGCCGATCAAACCTTCGCCGATTTCCAAAAGCGCCACATCCAGATGATTTTCGGAATCGCATTTGACCATCGGACGGGCTCCCAGCGCCAACTGACGCGCCCGCTTGGCTGAAACAACCGAAAGAATCTGCGGATCGGAAATCACTTTTTTCGCCATATCCAAATATGCGTTATTCATCTTATGTTGTCCTTTCTCACACCGGTTTGAACTCCGGAATTTAAATCAAAACCACGCCCGGAACAAATTTTTATTCCGGGCGGGCTTATTAAGACCGGTTTTTACCGATAAATGTTTTATCAGTAGTCGATCACATCGCGATGATGATCGATCACCGTCAGATCGCCGGACATAACCTTGGCATAACGCTTGGCAAATTCTGCCTGTGCATCCAGGATGTAGCGTTCGGCCAGCACGAAACGATCTTCGCACTTCTGGGCGTCACGCAGCATCAGCATACCGACGAACACATAGGTTTCCATTTCCACCAGATCGCGGGCGTGCAGATCGTGGTAGGCCACGTCTTTGCGATCGGCAACAAACTTGACCGCTTCGAGCTGCTTGGCATACAAACCTTTAACGATTTCGGCCAGACGGGCAGATTCGCCTTCGAATTCGATGGCAAACATTTCGCCCAGACGTTTGTCTGCATCGCGCTGCATCACACCACCGATGGCGGCCACAACCTGAAGCTGGGTGGTACCTTCGTAGATGTTGGTAATACGGGCATCGCGGTAGAAACGTTCAGCATTGAAGTCGCGCATAAAACCGGTACCGCCGTGGATCTGAATGGTATCGTAAGCGATCTGGTTGGCGCTTTCAGTGGCCATTGCCTTACACATCGGAGTCAGAATAGCGGCCAGCTTGTTGTAGTATTTGGCCATTTCTTTGACTTCTGCGCTGGCACCGGGCTGTTCAGCCAGATGGGTGTAGACAGTACGCAGGTCGACCGCACGGGTGGTTTCGTACAGCAATGTACGGGCGGCGGTCAGCTTGGCTTTCATACCGGCAAGCATATCGTAGATGGCCGGGAATTTATCAATACTCTTCTTGAACTGTTCTCGTTCGGCAGCGTACTGGCGGGCCGCACGGTAAGCCGCTTCGGCAATACCGACAGCCTGTGCACTGATCGCCACGCGGGCGCCGTTCATCAGACTCATGACGTAACGGATCAGACCCAGACGGCGTTTGCCGCAGAGCTGGGCGGGCACATCGTTGTACTGCAGTTCGCAAGTCGCAACGCCGTGGATACCCATTTTATCTTCGATGCGGCGCACCACCAGCTGCGGGCAGGCTTCGCAAATAAACATCGACAAGCCGCGGCCGTCGCTGGTGCCTTCTTCGGAACGCGCCAGCACCAGGTGCACCTGAGCACAGCCGTTGGTGATAAAGCGTTTCATACCATTGAGGTACCACTGGCCGGTCTTTTCATCCTGCCAGGCGCGAAGTTTGACCGCCTGCAGGTCCGAGCCGTAATCCGGTTCGGTCAAGTCCATGGAGCCGTCGACCTTGCCTTCGGCGAACAGCGGCAGATACTGCTGCTTCTGCTCTTCGCTGCCGAATTCGGCAATGGTTTCGGCAATATCCTGCAGACCAAAGAGGTTCTGCAAGCTGGCATCGGCACGCGAGACCATTTCGGTCATCATGGTGTAAACCGACACCGGGAAGTTCAAACCGCCAAAGCGGTGTTCAAGCATAACACCCGACACATCCGCCTTACGCAGATCCTCCAGGTTTGCCTGAGTCAGCGGGTGATAGGTCACCACGCCGTCGGCAAAGTGCGGACCTTCGCGGTCCACAGTGCGGCTGCGGGGTTCGATATTGTCGCCGCAGATTTCACCGACCACGTTCAGCACGCGGTTGAAGTTGTCCAGCGCATCAGCGTAGTCAACCGGAGCGGTTTCAAATTCTTTGGCATATTCGTAATTGTTTTCACGCAAAGCAACAGCTTCGAGCAAATCGAGGTTGTTCAGCGTGAACTCAAGATCGCGATTGTCAGAAAAAAAGTTCGCCATGATCAGAAGTCCTTTCCATTACGCCTTGGCTTTGAAGGCTTTGATCATCTGCGGAATGACCACATTCAGGTCGCCGACAATGGAGTAATGCGCCACCGAGAAGATGGGAGCATTGGGGTCGGTGTTGATCGCAATGATCTTTTTCGATTCTTTCATACCGGCAGTGTGCTGCACCGAACCGGAAATACCGCAGGCGATGTAGAGGCGCGGACGCACCGTTACACCGGTCTGGCCAACCTGATGATCGTGATCGATCCAACCGGCGTCGACCGCAGCACGCGAGGCACCGACTTCGCCGCCGAGGGCTTCAGCCAGATCCTGAATCAACTTGAAGTTTTCCTTGCTGCCCACACCGTAGCCGCCGGCCACGATGATCTGCGCACCCTTGAGGTCCACGGTCTTTTCTTCACGCACGCGTTCAATGACTTTGACCACGGTATCTACATCGTTCAGCACCACCGGCACTTTCACGAGTTCGCCCTTGCGGGTGGTATCGGCAGCGCCCATTTTCATGACGCCTTCGCGCACGGTCACCATCTGGGGGTCATCCCAGGTGTTGACGATGGTGGCAATGATGTTGCCGCCGAATGCAGGACGGATCTGCATGAGCTTGTCTTTGTAGAAAGTCTTGCTCACGGCATCTTCAAAGTCATCGATCTTCAGTTCAGTACAGTCGGCAGTAAGACCGCAGCGCTTTTCGGAAGCCACGCGCGGAGCCAGTTCGCGGCCCTTCATGGTGGCACCGAACATCAGAATGTTCGGCTTGTGTTCCAGAATAAGCTGCATGATGATCTTGGCAAACGGCAGAACAGTGAAAGGTTCCAGGCGCTTGTCGCAAGCCATAAATACAGTATCGCAGCCGTAGCTGTAAAGCGTCGGCACAAATTTTTCCACATTTTCATCACCCAGCAGCAGACCTTCGACCTTGAGGCCGAGCTGGTCAGCCAGTTCACGGGCCTTGCAGACCAGTTCCAGACTTACGTCAGCGATCTTGCCGGCTTCGTGTTCGATGAAAACCCAAACGTTACCCATTTTTTCAGCCATGATAGATTATCCCAAAGTATGATCAGCAATAAGTTCGTGAATCAATTCCGTAATGCCAGCTTCGGTTGCTTCGACCTGCTTGGATTCGCTGGCGGTCAGCACTACGCTGGCGATCGCCTTGACCTTGGTCGGAGAACCGGCTTTACCGATACGATTCAGATCGGCATCCACATCAGCGGCAGTCCATTCTTCGATCAGCAGACCCTTGTTCTTGAGTTCTGCCATCTTCGCTTCGATCGCGGCATCGTCGGTGTAGTTGGCATCGGCGTGCTCTTTGACGATTTCGCTCTTGATACGGGCGCGCTTGTATTTCATGATGCGGCGGGCAGCCATCGGACGCGGAATATTCGCATCGATAACGGTCATAACCGCCGGCAGCGGGCTTTCCAGAACTTCGTAGCCGCCTTCGATCGCACGGCGGACCACGATCTTGCCATCGGCCATGCTGATGACTTCTTCGGCGTAGGCGATCTGGGGCAGAGCCAGCTTTTCAGCGACCTGCGGACCGACCTGGGCGGTATCGCCGTCGATTGCCTGACGACCACAGAGGATCAGATCGTATTTGACCTTGTTGGCAGCGCAGCTCAAGGCAAAGCTGGTGGCCAGAGTGTCAGCACCGGCAAAAGCACGGTCGGTCAGCAGAATGCCTTCGTCCGCTCCGCGGTACATTGCCTGACGCAGCACATCGGCAGCGGCGGGCAGACCCATGGTGGCGACCACGACTTTAACGCCGTAACGGTCTTTGAGTTGGAGCGCCATTTCCAGCGCGTTGAGGTCTTCCGGGTTGAAGATCGCCGGCAATGCCGCACGGTTGACGGTACCGTCAGCCTTCATGGCGTCGCCAGTGATGTTCTGGGTGTCCGGAACCTGTTTGACAAACACAAGTACAGTGTAGCTCACAGTTTCACTCCATTGTTTGTTTTTGCTATGTTAACTAACTTGTAAAGGTTGTTTCAAACCCACGATTCCCCGCAATTCATACATTGCAAGTATCTTAATATAGCTCCAAATCGCCTAAAAAACAAATATATAGCTGTTTTTTTACAAAAAATACCGTCCGTAAACAGCTTTGGCTTAACCGGAACTGTTATACCGGAGCACACCAATATATCTTTCCGGAATGTAAGATCAGCAAAGAAAATTCTTGAATTTTCGCCGGTTGCGGGATATATTATTTCCCGAAAATCAACAGTTCATGGCAGCAATATCACATAAACAGGACAGAACCGGTAAAATGATGCGTCTGGATAAATATCTTTCGGCGGCAACCGCGCACAGCCGCAAAGATGTACGCAGTTTGATCAAGCGCAAAGCCATCTCCATCAATGGTGTCATTGCCCGAACTGCTGATATGAAAATCAATGAACTTGCCGATATTGTATGTGTCAATGGCGAAACTGTTCAGTACCGGGAATTCATCTATCTTATGCTGAACAAGCCGCAGGGGTATCTGAGCGCCACAGAAGATAAAAGAGATCCGGTGGTGGTCGATCTGGTGCCGGATGATTTAAAGCATTTTGCCCCGTTTCCGGTCGGCCGGCTCGATAAGGATACCGAGGGGCTGCTGCTGTTGACCAACGATGGAAAGTTTGATCACGAGCTGATGTCTCCCAGAAAAAATCTTTTCAAGCGATATTATGCCGAACTCGATGCTCCGGCAACGCTGCAGGATGCAGAAGCTTTTGCCGCAGGCATGGTCTTCAAAGATTTCACCGCCAAACCCGCCCGGCTGGAAATCGTGCCGGATGATCCCCGGAAAGTTTATGTGGAAATCGCTGAAGGCAAATATCATCAGGTCAAGCGTATGTGCGAACGGGTCGGCAAAAATGTGCTTTTTCTGAAAAGGGTCTCCATTGGCCCCCTGCAGCTGGATCCGACGCTTGAATGCGGCAAAGTCCGCGAGCTGACCGCAGCGGAACTGGCGCTCTTCGGCTGGTGACAGCAACCCGGCAGCGGAAAACTCTTTCATACGCTCTTCATGCGGTGTTTCAGCATACAGAATAAACTTGCATAATGACACATATGGGTGTATATTTTGTAGTATTTTGCAAAAACATTTCACAGATATTTCAAGGATTTTGATCAATGTTTAAAAAACTTTTTCTCCCTGTCGGCATTCTGGTGGCTGTCATCTGGAGTCTGAGCGCTCCGGCAGCCGGACTTTTCTGCAAAGAATACATCGGCACACCGGCCATGATTATTGCGATCTTTCTGGTCAGCGGGATGCAGGTGAAGTTCAACGAACTCAAATTTGACCGCAAATTTGTGCTGGCGCTGATCTCCGGCAGTGCATTCACGCTGGTGTTGTTATCTTTTTCCGGCTACTATACACTCAACTGGCTCAACTGGGATAAAGCGCTGCTGGCCGGGTTGCTGGTAATGCTGGCCGCGCCGCCGACTTTGAGTTCCGGTATTGTAATGACTCAACAATCCAACGGCAATATGATGCTTTCTATTGTGATAACTGTCTTTTACAATCTTATTGCCATAATCACGCTGCCACTGGTGTTGGGTTTTCTGCTCAACGCCGCCAGCGCCGGTGATGTTGATTCCTGGAAGATGTTCAAACAGCTGATCTTTACAGTTCTGATACCGCTTTTCATCGGTTACTGCTTCAAAAAGTATATCATGAAAACGTGGTATCACAAGCTCATTGATTACATACCGCTGACGGCAACTATTATGCTGAGTTTGGCATTTTTTGCCGCCGCAAGATCAAGTATTCTTGCCATTCCGCTGCTGACGGTGCTGGTGGTATTGGTGGCGGCACTGATCTTCCATGTATTTTCCATGGCGGCACTCTGGGCTATCAGCAAAAGTTTGAAAATGAGCATTGCCGACAATAAAGCTATGGTGTTCTGCGGCGCCAGCAAATCAGCGACTATGGCGCTGGCCATGGTCGCTATTGCCGGATTGGGAACGACTGCGGCGGCGGTTCCCTGTCTGCTTTTCTACGCCTTGCAGCTTTTCATGGATGCCATGCTGGCAAACTACGCCCGCCGCTGGAGCGATCCGGCCTGATTACCGCCGGAAAATGCTTATTCGCCGGAATCCACCGGTATCTGATTGCGGACAAAGGCGGGTATATCAAAGTTCACCCCGTCAATGATCGTGGGGGTCTTGCCTTCAAAAATACCGCTGCTGGCAATGGTCAGGGGCAGCATCTGCTGTACCGGCTGTTCTGCGGGACTCTGATTGCGTTCGCGGCGGCGGCGGGCGGGAGCTTTGGCTTCCTGACTCAACTGTACAGCGGCTTCGCGGTCATCATATTTTACTGCGATCGCGGTCAGATGCACCTCATTATTCAGGTCGGGCCGGATATTTGCACCGATCATCACCCTTGCGGACACCCCCGGCAATGAACCGGCCGAAGTAAGAGTGCGTTTGACTTCCGAAAGAGTCAGCGTTTCCCCACCGGTAAGATTTATGATCACCGCATCGGCATCCTTGAGTTTGGCGGCACCGCCGAGAAACGGCGAATCAAGCAGATTTGCCAACGCCTGATTGCAGGCTTCGCCGGGCTCGGAACCGCATCCGCGGCCCACACCGATTGCGGCATAGCTTTTGCGGTTTTTAAGAATATTCACCAGATCGCCCATATCGTTGGAAAGCAGATTGCCGGGGCGCAGGATATCGATCAGCCCCAGCGTGGTGCGCGCAAGTTCCATATCCGCCATTTTAAACGCATCGGCAAAACTCACCTCCGCGGGCAGAACCGAAAACAACAGATCGTTGGGCACCCCCAGAACTGTATCCGAAAGCGCCAATAATCCTCGCAAACCATCTTCGGCCGCTTTCACCCGGCCGTGACCTTCAAAAGCAAAGGGCAGTTCAAACAGAAATACAGCCGTCAGCCCCTGTGATCTGGCCAGACGCGAAATCACACCGGCGCCGCCGGTTGCCGTGCCGCCGCCCAGACCGCCGACTACGATCAGTAGCGAAACGCCATTGATCATCCCCTGCAGACGGCCGCTTTCGCGGGACATTGCCCGCTGACCTTTTATAGTGTCGCCGCCGGTACCCTGCCCCAGCAGCCATTGATTATCGCACAAAACTTTGCAATCGTCATTGAGCACAGTAAGATGTTCCAGCGCACTGCGGTCGGTATCAAACACGCTGAACCGCACGCCGGCAGCTTCCGGCAGTTGGCTCAAGGTCTGCACGACCCGGCCGCCGGCACCGCCCAACCCGAGAACAAGCACTTGATCTTTTCCACTCATATCCATAAAACAAGTACTCCTTCTCAATTATTTATATTGTTGCGTAAATTTTTGAATGTCCGGGCAAAAGCATCGCCGAAACCCGATATTTTATCGCGGATGATCCCGCCGAAGGAATCTTTGCGGCGGCTTTCAAACTGCAATGCCAGCAAATGTCCGTAGCGAAGCACTCCGTAAATCGTGCCGAAACAGGGGTCGTCCAGCTCCGGCGGAATATGATTCAACGCGCTGTAAGGCTTGCCGATACGCGAAGGCAGATCGCAGACCTGATGGAAAATATCGCGCGTCTTGAAATATTTGGCACCACCGCCGGTAAGCACCGCGCCGGAAGCCAGATTGTTCCAGAAACTCTCTTTGGCCAGCTTGTTGCGCAACAGCTCAAATATCTCCCGGATACGCTCATCGGCAATGCGGTTGAAAGTATCCACCGGTATCCGGCGCATATTGCCGGAATTCGTCCGGCACTCCAGATTCAAAGTGCCCTCGCGGGTGAGTTTTTCCAATGAACCGTCGGCCAGCAGTTTGCGGCAGAAATTTATCGGCAGATTCAAACCGGCGGCTATATCATTTGCCACATGCTCAAAACCGATCGCCAGCACACCGGAGGCCAGCACGCCATTCTGGCAGACCACGGCATATTCGGTGGTGCCGGCACCGAAGTTTATGAGAAGCGTGCCGCTTTCAAGTTCGTTATCGGAAAGCACACCGAACATATCAGCTATGGGGCTGAAGATCATTTCCGGCTCGTATTCCAACCCGGCATCCAGCAATATTGCCGCAAAGTTTTCCAGCCGGTTGCTGTTGCCGTGTATAATATGCGAATAAGCTTTCAAGGTATTGGCGCGCTGATTGAGCGGCTGCGACGACCGACGCACACCGTCGATCATAAAATAAGCATCAAAACTGTTCACCCAGCGGCGGTCGAGATTCAAACTCTGCACTTTGGCATTGCTTACAGCTTCGTAGATCTCTTCTTCGCCGATACGGCGTTCTTCGTTCTGCACAAAAGCGGTTCCCTCGCCCAGCAATGAATCCATATCGCAATTGGTCACCGCCATGGTGAACATGGTGCTGTTGTTCAACTCGTGACCGCTCTGCATATCGGCAGTGTCCAAAGCTTCGTTGAGTTTTTCGATCATCAGATCCATGGAAACGATCTCGCCTTTGACCACGGCGCCGTCGCTGGGAACCACGCCCCTGCCGATAATAGTGAGCTCCTCGCCGGCATACTCGCCAATAAGCACGCAGACTTTGTCGGTCCCCAGCTCCACGGCGGTAATGATATTGTGTTGTTTGAACATTGCCATACCTTATATTATAAACTCAAAATTGTTGCTTCCAAACCCATGCAGCGGACGATCAGCAGCATGATGACAGCAATAACATTATTGAAAAAATGCAATATCACCGAGCTGTAAAGCGTGCCGTTTTTCAAATAAATTTTCTGCCAGAGCGCCCCCATGAGCCACAACCCCGGCAGCTGCAGCAGCGACATGTGCATTGCCGCAAAAGCCAGCGATGCCAGAATCACCGCCGCCCATCCCGGCAGAAAATACCGCAGAGCATCAAAAAGTGCCCGCCGGAAAAATATCTCCTCAAACACCGGCGCCGCCAGCAGCGCTGTTACCAGCAGCGCCGTCACCAGCCAGCTGTCACGAGAAAGCGCCGCCGCCACCGTGGGCGGAACTCCGAATTGTATATTGCAGAGTTCTGCCAGCGTACTCCACAGCAGCGTAACACCGCCGCCGACGATCATTATTGCCAGCGCCAACGGAAACGCGTACCACAGCATACGAACCGGAAAATGTTTGAAACCCAGCGCTTGCAAAGTTTCCCGGAAACTGCCGCTGTAACTTTTTACCAATATAAAAACCGCCGCCACGCTCGCCAGCGGCCCGACAACGCCGATCATGCCGCTGCAGACAGTTCCGGCGGGATTTCCCTTCATCAAAAAACCGGTAAAAGCGCTCGATGCCGGCAATATGATATATCCCAAACTGAAAGCACCCAGCGCCGCCAGCAACAGCCGCGGATCAAATTGACTGACGGCTGTTTCAGAATTTTCAATTTTTCCGGCACCGGATTCTTCAAGCATACTCTTCACTTGGTATTTTCCTGCTGCAAGCTGGCATATTCCGCTGCGATTTTCAAAGTTTCAAGCAAAAGCGGATCCTGTTTGACGGGCTTTTTACTGCCGCTTTCTCCAGCCATCAGCAGCTCTTCCACGCGGTCGGCGGCCGCTTTTTCATCGTAATACTCTTTAAGGCGCTGTTTTTCGTTCAGCGATACTTCCTTGCGTTCGCGCACTTTTTTGAAGCGCTCCACATCGGCAGCATAACGTTTGAGTACCGGATCGTGCTGCCAGCGTAAATTGCTGGATTTCTTCAACTGCTGCAGCACGCTGCTGCTCACATGTTTATACCCCTGCAATGACTCGATTTCGAGTTTTACGGGGGTGATTCTTCCCCACGGCAGGTGGTTGTCGTTGTAAACTTCCCCGACTTCCATAACGCCGGTAAAGCTGGGCAATACAATATCCGGTGTGATTCCGCGCGCCTGATTCGATTCGCCGTTCACCCGGTAAAACATGGCTATTTCGTGCGTAAGACTGCCAGCATCGATCTTGCGGCTGATAAAACGCAGCAGCCGGCTCAAATCAGTTACGCTCAAAACGGTGCCTTTGCCGTAAGTGCGGCTGTCGCCCACGATCACCGCCCGGCGGTAATCCTGCATGGCACCGGTCAGGATCTCGGCGCTGGAGGCGGAAAATTTACTGACCAGCACCACCAGCGGTCCGCGGTAGTCTATGCGTTCATCGGAATCGCTCTGCACATCGATATCCTGTCGGGCATCGACCACCTGCACAATGGGCCCGCGGGTGATAAAAAGTCCGCTCAAAGTAACAGCTTCAATCAGACTGCCGCCGGAATTGCTCCGCAGATCGAGCACCACGCCATCGACTTTGGCCGCGTTGAAATCTCCGAGTATCTTGCGGATGTCGCGCGTACAGCTGCGGTAATTGCGTTCGCCTTTGGCGGCCGCGGCAAAATCCATATAAAAGTTGTTGAGTTTGATCACTCCGATGCGTTTTTTACTGCCGTCGGGCGCAACAACTTCGTTTATCTTGCCGGCCGCGGCATTTTCTTTGAGCTCCACCTTGCCGCGGACAATGGTTATATCTTCCGGCAGGGCAGCAGCGCCCTTGGCGGCAGAGAGAATGGTCAATGTTACTTTGCTGCCGGCGGCACCGCGAATCAGTTTTACAGCATTATTCACGCTCATATCAACCACATCCACCGGTTCGCCGTTTTCCTGTGCAACAGCTATGATCCGGTCCTCGGGCTGCAGTTTGCCGTGCTTATCGGCGGGACCGCCGGGCACCAGATCCACGATCTTGATATAGCCGTCTTCGCTGGTCAATGTAGCTCCGATACCGGTAAGCGAAAGTTTGAATTGTATATCAAAATCTTCTTCCTGTTTGGGCGTGGAATAGTGCGAATGCGGCCCGTAGACCTGTGCCATGGCGGTCAGGAATATACCGAGTATATCCATCCTGTCGGCCTGGGCGGCGTAATTGTACATATCGTGCAGACGGGCGCGCACTTTATCTTCGGGCGATTTCTTGAACCAGCGTTTTTTCAGCTCGGCTCTGACTTCGGGATCATTGGAGCGTTCTTCCATGATCTTCTGCATCAAATGGTAATACAAAAGATCGTTTTTGAGCCGCTTGAGCCACAATGCCTGCAATTCGCTGTCGTCGCGGCAGTAAGGCAGATCTTTGCGGTCGGCCTGATAAGTTTCGCGGGTATCGAATTTCACGCCGGCGCGCATCTGGTTTTCCACAAAATTACGGTATTGCCGGAGCCGTTCGAGATATCGCGCGTAGATATCAAAAATCACCTGCTGTTCGCCATTGTTGATCTCGTCGAGCAGCCGGAACCGGTCCTTGCCGAACAAAGCAATATCCATCCGGGTGAAATAGACTTTGCCGGGGTCGAGCTGCTTGAAGTATTCATCAAAAATACGCGACGAAAGCCCTGCATCCTGCGGCTGCTTGCGCAAATGAGTCTTTTCCAGTGCCTTGCTGGTCAGTTTGCCCACCAGTTCCAGTTGCCCGGGCAGCAGCGCCGGAGCATTGGAGCTTACGGCGTGGGCAATGGCGCATCCGCAGCCGGCGGCAAAGAGCAGAACCGCCACTGATTTCCACAAAAAATGTTTATTTTTCATTGTTTCAACGTCAAATATTTTGCATTAGTATTACATGAGTGGTAATATAATATCATTGTTACGCTCTTTCTAATTATAAAAACAAAATATTTTCAATTTTTTCGCTATTTTTTATGGAAAAGATCCCGCCATATACATTGCCGGACTTCGGACAGATAACCGTCAAACATTCGGCACGGCGCAAAACCATCGGAATCAAGCTGAAAAGCGATGGCACAGTAGAGCTCTCCGCACCGGAGCACACCCCGGAAAAGCGTTTGAAAGAAGCCCTGGAAAAATTCACCCCGTGGCTGCAGAAAAAACTGCGTGAACTCAACGAGCTGCCGGAGGAAGATAAAGAGCTGAAGTTTGAATTCAGAATCGGCGGAAAATTTTATTTCTGCGGTCAAAGCTATGTGTTGGAAAAAGCGGAAAACAACAATTCTTCGGTAATAATTTTCCGCGATGGGCATTTGCAGACTCCCGCCGATGACCCCACGCTGATAAAAAACATGCTCGAAGCCTTTTACCGGCGCCACGCCCGGCGGCTGATAAGTTCACGGCTTGAGTATTTCAGCAATGTTTTCGGATTCTCGTGCCGCAAGATAAATATCAATGGGGCGCGTTCGCGTTTCGGCTCGTGCAACAGCCGCAAAGAGCTGAATTTTTCGTGGCATCTGGCGATGTATCCAATTGAACTTATTGATCTGGTGATACTGCACGAATGTGCTCATTTTGAAGAAATGAACCACTCTCCGGCATTCTACCGGGTGCTGGCCGGATATCTGCCCGACCACCGTGAGCGCAATAAAGAGCTGAACAAATGGAGTCGGAAATTATCAGCCTACCCCAAATAAAAACGCAAAAGCTGCCGCAAAAGTTCATAAACATATTGCAGCAGCCGCAGTGGATCTGCAGTCATTAAACTGTGGCACTCAAGCGTGCGGTAAGATGCTGCTTCCTTTGATTATATTCATTTTCGATAAGTCGAAATTCTGACTCCAGGAGTTCAAGCTCCTGTAAGACTTCAAGCCGTGTTCTGGCACGCTCGACTTCATTGGTGATCTCTGACGACGGATTTGACATACTGCCTCCATAAATGTTAATTGTTTTCTCTGCCGGGTTTTGCGTTCACGATTGGCAAGCAACCGCGCAATTTCCGGATTTTCTCGGCATTTTCGGCGCAACGCCTGCTGTACCGCCTGACGGGATGTGTTGCGCTTGCGGGCGATATCCGATAATGTTATATCCGGATCATGGATCTTTTCGCTGAGCAGCTCCAGCGCCAGCGGATCCAGATTCAGCATATAGACGATCACTTCAAGCAGATCGTTTCGCGAGTACTCAAGTTTTTCACCATTGAGCTTATTGCGGCGGACAGCCGCCAGTTCTTCGGCAAGTTCCCGGCTTTCCTGATCCTGAATATCTTCGTCAAAGCTGGACATCCGCCCGGTCAGCAGTTCCAGATCTCCGGCATTGCTGCACCATTTAGATAATTCACACTTCCTGCAATTCTCCGAACGATCGCTCCGGTAGTGCCCGTAACACTTTTTCATGATACGCTCCTGTTACATTAATTAAGTTTTTCATTAATATAATACCACATACGACGGTAAAAATCAAATTTAAATTAAGTTTTTTATTAATTTTTCTCAACATCCATTTTTTTCTTTTCTCGTGCGATCATATTTGCCTGCCGATTCTACGCCAATAAAAACAGCATTTTTACCCAACTTGACTTGCAAAAAAAAACTGCAATGTTATATTTATCAAAAAATTTGTCAACACAGGAGTAAGATATATGGGTAAAGTTGAGCGTAATTACGAATTCCGGGAGCGGATCAATCAGGTGCATTTTGCCAACCGCCGCGATCCGGCAGTCAAGGCAGCCGCCAACGAAGTGGAAGTCACTGCGGCGTGGAAAATAGTCTATCCCGCCGATGGCGATGCGCGGATCGTCAATGCCGCCAAAGATCTGCAGGAATATCTGGAAATTTCCATGAATATACCCCTTACGGTAGGTACTGCGGCCGATGCCGGCACCCCGGTCATCAAACTTGAGCTCGACAAAACGCTCGAAGGCATGCGTACCTACCGGCTGGATGTAACCGGAAACAGTATTACCGTCGCCGGTGCCGACGAAAAAGGTATCATTTCCGGCTGCATATACATTGAAGACCTCATGAATCTCAAAGAAGCGCCAGTTCTGGCGATCGGCTCCGAAATCCGCAAGCCCCTGATCGGGCTGCGTATGGTGCACTCCGGCTGGGGCATTGACCTTTTCCCGAGCGAGCACCTCAAAGCTATAGCCCATGCCGGATTCACCTGCGCGGTGGTCTTCATTACCGGTATCGACCGCACCAAAGTCGGTCAGCTCGATGTAAACGATGTCATCGACCGGGCGTGGCTCTACGGGCTGGATGTGATGCTTTACGCGTATCTGCCCAGCTACAAGCACCCGGCAGAACCGGATGCCGAAGCGTTCTTTGAAGGGGTTTACACCAAACTTTTCAACTACTACCCCAAAGCGCTGGGCGTTATGCTGGTCGGCGAATCCGCCGAATTCCCCAGCCGCGACCCGAACACTACCGGCAAGCGCCGCCGCGAAAGTATTGTAGACGGCATTCCCACGACCAAACCCAGCCCCGGCTGGTGGCCGTGCAGCGATTATCCTGACTGGCTCAAGTGTGTCTGCAAGGCGGCGCACAAAGCCAAGCCCGATGCCATGGTGGTATTCAACACCTACAACTGGTACTGGGCAAGCGAAGATGTCCGCCGGGAATTTCTGAAAAACATCCCCAAAGAAGTCACCGTGCAGATCACCTTTGATATCGGCAAAGAACTGGTGCGCGAAAATCTGCTCTGTCAGGTGCGCGATTACAGCATCTCCGCCGATCAGCCCAGCGATTACTTCAAGAGCGAGTGCAAGATCGCGCATGAAATGGGTTTGAGCATCCTCAGCACCGCCAACACCGCGGGGCTGACCTGGGATTTCGGTACGGTGCCCTATGTGCCGGTGCCGCAACAGTGGATCCGCCGTTTTGAAGTGCTGGAAAAGGCACGGCAGGATTGGAATGTGGACAGCTACTACGACAATCACCACTACGGCTGGTGGCCCTCGGTGATCACCGAACTCGGCAAATTCGCGTTCTGGAGCCCCCGCATGGATCTCTTGGATATGCTGAAAAAGTTTGCCGTGCGCGATTTCGGCGCCGAAGCGGCCGATACGGTGCTGAAAGTGTGGGATCTCTGGAGCGATGCTTTGAAAAATGACTATGTGGCGAGTAATGAAGAACAGTATGGTCCCATGCGCGTGGGCCCCTCGTATCCGCTTATTTTCCACCCCAATATCACCCGCACCATGGGCAACAAAGAAATTCAGTTCCCCACCACCGAAGGCGCCCACTTCGGCTGGCATATCATCAAAACGATGTATCAGCCCTACGAAAGCGCCCGTCAGTCTCCCGGCTTCCTGCGTTTCCCGGTGGAACTGCGCGCCCTTGAGCGTTTGCACGAAAAATTCGCCCGCGGCGTGACCGAACTGGAAAAACTCCGTAATGTGGTGCCGGCACGCAAACTGGAAAAACTCGAAGAACAGATCCGTCTGGGCAAATACATAACCTGCAACTGCGCCACAGCCAAGTGCGTTAAAGAGTGGTATATGCTCAATATCAAACTGTTGAGTGCCGCCGATGCCGCCGAAGCCAACGCCATTCTTGACAAACTCGAAGTCTTGGCCAAAGCGGAAATCAATAACGCCGAAAGCGCCATTCCACTGGTGGAAGCCGATTCGCGCCTGGGCTGGGAACCCTCGATGGAATACGTTACCGACCGTTGGCATATCGAATGGAAGATCCGTCAGGTCAACTATATGCTCGGTGAAATCAAAGAATTCCGCGACCTGGTAAATATCCAGCTCTGATCAACTGACTGCGGGAAAAAACCTTTTTTCAAAAGGCTCTGTTCCCGATATTGGTTGATATGCAATATTTATCGTATGCAGCTGGTACTGCAACCGGGGAGGAGATTGCTTTCTCCTCCTCGACAGCCTTTGCTCTTTGAACTGCACCATCCGGCGCAAGTTACTTGCCGACTTTCAGGTAAAAGCGGGCGCATACGCGCCCTTAAAACGCCGGATGATTTTGCTCATCTCCGGAGAGGCTTCGCGGAACTTTTCCGCCGGGGTTGCCGGAATTCATCCGGCAAACTGCTCTCACATCCGTTACGCACCTTGCCACGGCGTAATACAATGGAGACGGGCGCTGACCGCGCTTTGCGGCGTTCCGCCGCATGTCCTGCTGGTAAACGACATTTTTAATCTTCCATTGCTGCAGACATATACAAAAAAAACGACCATCGTGATCGATGGTCGTGCCCCGCACTCAACCCTGTTGCCCCCAGGTAAAAGGGTAAGTGCCCCCGAGTATAATTTAAGGTTATTTCTTTTCGGCCCAAACGCTGTCGGGCATAAAGTCATTGATAAAGCTGCGAACGATCTTTTCCAGACCAGCTTCGCCGAATTCCCAATTGACAAAGTCGCTGCCGAGAGCATCGGTGATATTGCGCTGATCGAAGGTGATGTTGCTGGCAAAGTAGGGCAGCAAATCACCGAGGAACTTGCTCATGAGATTGCTTTCGCTGCTTTCTCCGGCAGTTGCATCATCAACGCTGATTTCGACATTGCTGATCTTGAGCGCGTTGCAAACGGCGCGCTGGATCTGGAAAGTCTGAACCGGACTGTTACCGGTGCAGTGATAGGTAC
This sequence comes from Victivallaceae bacterium, assembly GCA_045635745.1. GTDB lineage: Bacteria > Verrucomicrobiota > Lentisphaeria > Victivallales > Victivallaceae > SIG78. The sequence continues at coordinate 17,978 of JAZTWG010000017.1, read as the reverse complement.
GGTTGCAAACGGGCTTCTGGAAAAGCGCGGTGATCGCCTGCTGAACGTAGTCGATGGGTACAAAGTAGACCCGTTCGGAAGCCGCAGTGCGGAAATGCAGCCCCATATCGACCCAATCCATCGGATTCAAACCGGCTTTGGCGCAACGGTTCTGCTTGAGTTTGGCCAGAAATTCCACAATACGGTAGAATGCCAGCGGACGGCGGACACGGCCATCGCTCAAACGTCCGGTGATGATCGCCGGACGGTAAACGCTGAACGGAATGCCGCTGTTGCGGACGAGCATTTCGGCCTTGAATTTGCTTTCTTCGTAGGGGTTGTTGAAACCGCTGTTGAGAGCCTGTTCTTCGGCAGCTCTGCCGGAGATCTTACCGGCAACGTAGGCGGTACTGACATAGTGCAGTTCTTTAACGTTCAAAAGCTGCGACAGCTTGACCATATTGATGGTGCCGCCGTAGTTGATTTTGAAAGTTTTGCCGGTGGGGTCTTTTCCCAGATTCACGTCGGCAGCGCAATGGAAAACGCGATCAACGTCTTTGAGCACATCCAGCTTGGCGAGTTCTTCAGGTACGATATCGACCACGTCGCCATCAATTACTTCCACTGCAGCGAGAACTTTATCAGTCATTTCCGGGCAGCTGTCGAAGACGCACTGTTCACGCAGAACTTTGGCAACACGATCAGCGGCTGAACCGCCGCCGTTACTGCGGGCTATGCAAACAAAACGTTCTGCGGGTTTTTCGCGCAGCAACGCAACAACAAAAGCACTGCCGACCAGACCGGTTACGCCAGTAAGTAAGATCTTTCCCATGTGATTCCTGTCTCTTTATATATACTTGTTTATAAAAATGAAATATACGCTATAATATAACCCATTTTCCGCAAAAGGCAAATTTGCCGCTTATTTATTTTTTTTGCTGAATACTTTGATTTGTTTTTATCGCTCAAATATCTGCAAATCAGGCTTTTTTCAGAATCACAGCGGCTTGAGCGGCAATACCCTCGCCCCGCCCGGTAAAGCCGAGACCCTCGGTGGTTTTGCCTTTTATGGAGATCTGCGAAATATTGCATTTGAGCAATTTGGCCAGATTTTCTTTCATAGCTCCAACCATGGGCAATATCTTCGGCTGCTGGCAGATTATCACCAGATCGACATTGCCGATAGAATAGCCGGCAAGGGCCTCGCTGTTGATGATCGTCTGCAGCAGTCTGCCGCTGTCGGCATCTTTGTATGCCGGATCGTTATCGGGGAACCATTGCCCGATATCTCCGGCGCCGGCGGCACCTAAAACAGCATCAGCTACGGCATGCAATGCCACATCGGCATCGCTGTGTCCCAGCAGCCCCAGCGGGTGATCGAATTCCACACCGCAAAGCAGCAGTTTGCGGTTTTCCACAAGTTTGTGCACATCAAAGCCGATACCGATTTTTACATCCATAAAATTTCCCCGGAAAATCAAATTCCCATTTGCAATATATATCATATAGCGATAAAGTAACACCTGAAGAGTATTCATGCAAGTAAAAAGAGGTTTTTCTTATGCAAATAAAAGTAAAAATCGCCATGCTGGCAAATTGTGAAGATCTCCTGCCGGCCAAAGCGCACCCCGACGATGCGGCATTTGATCTGCGCAGCAGGGTCGATATGACCGTACCGGTCAACCGGAGCACTCTGGTGCCCACCGGAGTTTTTATTGAACTGCCGGTGAATTACGAAGCCCAAGTGCGTCCACGCAGCGGGCTGGCACTCAAACACAATATATCCCTGACCAATTCCCCCGGCACTATCGATGCCGGGTACCGCGGCGAAGTCGGAGTGATCATGTTCAACCATGGGCCGGAAGAGTTTGCAATAAAACGCGGCGACCGGATCGCCCAGATGGTCATTGCCGAGCTGCCGGCGGTGGAGCTGGAAGTTACTGATGTACTCTCGGAAACCGATCGCGGCGAAGGCGGATTCGGCAGTACCGGCAGGAAATAACTCATTTTCGTCTGCTCATTTGATCCCAACGCAACAGAACTGCCGCTGTTGTTTTTTTTACTTGAAATCACCTATGCAGAAAGCAGGCAAGCATTAAAAGGTTGCCCAGCAGCTCGCTGTGATCGCGTTTGAATGTGTTGTGCTCATCAATTACCGCTTCAAGCGCATTTTTTTTGATCCAGCCATCGCTGACAAGCCGGCCATCAAGCAACTGCGACCGCAGATTTTCTTTCCATTGAGCGCGGAACCATTCGCCGATCGGCACCGCAAATCCGCGCTTGGGTTTGTTGAGGATTTCAGGCGAAATAAATCCATTGAGCGCGCGTTTGAGAATACGTTTGCGGTCGCAGCCGTGCTGTTTGAAATCAAATGGCAGACTGGCGGCAAATTCCGCTACATCTTTATCCAGAAAGGGCGACCGGACTTCCAGACCATAATGCATGCTTGCCCGGTCGACTTTAACTAAAATATCGTCCGGCAGATAGGTTGTCAGATCACATTCAGCATAGCGTTCTGCCGGATCGGAAGTACTTGCAGCCAGCAGCGTTTTTGCCAGATCCTGCCCGGTAAAACGGTCAGAAGTCTGCAAACGCTCACCATAGAGCTGCTGTTCAAGCTCCATAGAACTTTTGCTCATCAGAGCTATATAGCGCAAATGTTCCGGAGTTGCCGCCAAACGCAAAAAACGGCAGAGTTTGGAAAGTGCGGAGCGTTTGCCGTGATCGGGAAAAATCCGGTTGGCCGCAGCGGCCAGCGCGCGACACACCGGTGCGGGCAAGAGAGCATCGAGCAAAGCACAGTAACGCATGGCGTAATAGCGCTCATATCCGCCGAATATCTCGTCGGCACCATCGCCGGAAAGCACCACTTTGCGCTGCGCGGCGGCAAATTCACTCAACAATGCCGTGGGCAGCATCGAAAAATCGGCGAAAGGCTCGCCATAAACTTGCACCAGTTCCTGCAAGAGCTCAAAACTGCGGCAATCCACGATCCGGGTATGATGTTTGACTCTGCCGATATGGTTGTTATTGATAAAATCAGCGGTGATACCGGCAAGACAGCGCTCATCGTAGCGGCTTTCATTAAAACCGATAGTAAATACATCAAGCGGGGTACTGCTCTGCGCCGCCGCCAGTGCGGCAACTGCCGCCGAATCCACCCCGCCGGAAAGGAATATACCGCAAGGCACATCGGCAATCAACCTTTTGGCAACCGCCCGGTGGAGTTTTTTCTGCAATATGTCAGAAGCATCTTCAAAAGATATATCCAGCTTATGCTGATAATCGATCTGCCAGTAACGCTGACACTCCGCCTTGCCCGAAGAATTGAAAACCATCCAACTGGCGGGCGGCAGCTGATAAACATTTTTATAGACGCATTGAGTGTGCGGTATGTAACTTAATGCCAGAAAATCCCTGATCGCCCCGGAGTCCAGTTCATCCGGGCACGCCCGGTGCGCTTTCAGCGCCTGCAATGTGCTGGCAAAAACCACCGCTCCATCGGGAGCAATGAAGTAGTAAAGCGGCTTTTTGCCGAAAATATCGCGCATCAGCACCAGAGAATCATTCCGGCGGTCGTAAATGGCAAAGGCAAACATGCCGTCAAGCCTGCCGAGTGCTTCCACGCCGCCGGAGAGATAAAGCTGCAGTATCACTTCGGTATCGCCGGAAGTTGTAAAAACCACGCCCTGAGCTTCCAGTTCCTGTTTAAGTTCGCGGTAATTATAAATTTCGCCGTTGAACGAGATCATGCAGCGTTTGTTTTCATCAGACATGGGCTGGTCGGAACGGTTGTCCAAATCTATGATCGCCAGCCGGCGATGGGCAAAAACCGTATTGCCGAGCTGTTTTACCGCTCCGGCATCAGGGCCGCGGCGCAGCAGAGTTTGCTGCATGGCATTGACACAAGCAAGCTCGGCAGCGGGGGTGCTGCTGTTGAAAATGCCGGCAATACCACACATATTATGAAGATCTTTCTGCAGTAAATATTACTTTTTATCGGAAGCAAAACGTCCGGCTTCGATCTGGATCATTGATCCGGCCTGCCAGGCGGCCCGGCTCATGGCCGCAGCAAAAGCTTCGGGGGTTTTCTGTGCGACTTTTTCCCGGATATTTATGCTGAAACTTTTGCGTATACCCTTATGACGCAAAGTTGCAAACAACCCCAGTACGGCCTCTGAACTGTTAAGATCAAACTCAAAAGCGTTCACCACAGCCCGGACTTCTACGAGATCGCTCAAATTGGATTTTTCCGCCAGCGGGAACATTCTGCTGCAATATCGGCTCAACATATTTTCCGGCCGCTGGATCCAGTTATTGTAGGGATCCTGTTCAATAAGATTATTGTTTTTGCGGTAAAGCATCCGGTGGCGGGTCGGGGAGTCATTGCCGAATGCTGAAACATAAAATTGATTCTGCACCCGGGCATTGCCGATCAAAGCCAGATCATACGACTTCAAAGGCGTATATTTGTGCGACGGAAAAAGACACCCGGAACAAGCCGCAGCGATCAACACCAGTAACAAACAGACTTTTTTCATGAATTTAAAATCCTTTCTCCGGTCAATTTTCCGGTTTGGGCGGTATAACCAGTTTCATCCCCGGACGCAACTTGCGGGCATCAAGCCGGGGATTGGCTTGCATTATCAAAGTATACAGCGAACTCCTGCCGTAAACTTTGCGGGCGATCCGGCCCGGCGAATCACCGCTGACCACGGTGTAGTAACGTTTTCCGGCAGAATCGGCCGCCTCAGGCGTGGCGGCCGCAGCGGCGGTATTGACTGCGTTTTTTGCTGCCGGTGCGGCAACAGTGTTGGCCGTTTCAGTCTCCGGCGTCTGTTTTTCAGCCGATCGCCGCAAACGCTCCAGCTCCGGGATCATTACGGCGTGACGTGCCTGATAGCGTTTGAGCTGCACTTTGAGGCTTTCGATTTCTGCGGTCAGATCTGCCACAACTTTTTTTTCAGCATCAGAAACATTCCCGTCCGGAGTTTCAACTGCCGCAACGTTTTCGCCCGCGGGGGCCGGGGCAAGCGAAGTTTTTTCACTTGTTTTTTCAGTTTCGACCGCACTGGCGGACAGCGGTTTATCCACATTGTCAACCTCTGGCGGCACCGGCGGTACAGAAGTTGTTCCGGCAGTTTGGTCAAAGCGCGTTTTATAGAGCCCATACAGTTTTTTTTCTGCTTGCAGTATCCATGCGGAAACCTCTTCGGCATCCGGAGCATCCGGATAATTTTCCAGATAACAGCGGTAATGCACCAGCGCCTGAAGCGGATCGTTGAGCATTTCATCATAAATATTCGCCAAACGCAAATGCGTGTAGATACTGCGCGGACGGCGCTTGAGCAATTCTTCCAAACAGCCGGCGGCTTCTGCGCCATTGCCGGCACTCCGGGCACGCATGGCTTTCTGATAAAGCGGATGGCGCCGCTCATCGCTTTGGGCACAGCCAACGAGCAGAATTGCCATGGTAAACAGCAGCAGAAGTGTTCTGAAAATATTATTTATCACTTTCTTCCTCCGCAGCGTGAGCACAAGTCAGCAAATACGCACTCCCGGCGATCGCAGCATTTTCCAGCCGGAAGATGTATTTGCCCACGGTAATACCGCACCCGGCACCATTCAGCAGTGCAATTTCGTTTTCATCAAACCCGCCCTCGGGGCCTACAAACCACGCCAGATCCAGTTTTCCGTGGGCGGGAAACGCCGCCGGAGTCAGATATTTACCGTGCTGGGCTCCGTAAAAAACGCGGTAATTATTTTCCTGACAGAGTTTCACGGCCTCTGCCACACTCAATGCCGGAGAAATTTCCGGCAGAAACGGATTACCCGATTGTTTGCATGCCTCTTCCAGCAAAGTATACCAGCGCTCCGGTATCTGATCTTTTTCGGAGACCGAATACCGGCACTTGAGCGGAGTAATACCGGCAACACCCGCTTCGGTAACCGGCTTGAGCAGAGAATCAAGTTTGGCATTTTTGGGCAGCGCCGCAAATAAATGCAGCTGCACCCGGTCGCGTTCAAACGACTCTTTTTGAATGATCTTTACGCTCCGGTCCGCCATGGCTTCGGCCAGCGCCACAGTACCTCTGCCGTCGCAGAGTTTGAGCTGTTCACCGCTGCGGCAGCGGAGAGTTTTAAAGAGATGATCCTGCTCGCGCTTTGCCAACAGTGCAAGAGCGCCGGGTTCAGGAATATTTTCCAGAAAAAATGTATGCATCTTATTTTTTCCGACTGGTCAAACGTCTTACATGTTCAAACAAAACGATCGTTGCAGCTTGCGCGGCATTGAGCGATTCAAAATTTCCCGGCATGGGTATCGTCACCCGGTTGCCGGTAACTTCGCTGCCGATACCGTGCGCCTCGCTGCCGATAACCACTACGCTGCGGTCAAACAATCCGGCAGAATCAAAACAGCTTTCGCCGGTATGCGGGTCTGTAAGATAAATATTTCTGTATCCGCATCCGGCAGCGAATCCGCACAGCGTTTCCAGATCGGCAAACTCCCGCAGAGACATACTGAACTGGGCGCCCAGCGCGGATCGGACAACCTTGGGCGCATAAGGATCCGAAGACCCCGCCGTGTACCAGAATTCGCGCAGCCCCGCAGCTCTGGCAGTACGCAATATCGTACCGAAATTGCCGGGATCACCCAGCTTATCCACCGCCAGAATAAATGGATCGCTGCAAGAGGGGAGTTGTTCCGGCGCCGTCGATGGCCGCCTGACCAGCAGCAGTACGCCCTGACTGGTGATCGTGCCGGAGAGTTTCTGCAGTTTTTCATCGCTTACGACAGCCAGCGGCAACTCCTGCAAACCGGGAATGTCGCTTTTGAGTTTCTCGCTGACTACGGCCATGGCAATATCTGCCGCCGCCGGAGAAGCCAGCACCTCGCTGCAGCAGCGCACGCCCTCGCAAAGACAGAATTCGCTTTTTTTGCGCCCGTGCCGCGCCTGCAGATCAATAAATATCCGCTCCATGCGGCGGGTCAGTTCCATACGCATTTATTCTGCTCCGTGGCGCTTGCTCAAAAAAGTTTTATTACCTGGTTTTGGCGCTTTTGACCGGATTGGCCAGCATGGAGTTGATCATGCTTTCAAAAGCCTGCATCACAGCGCGTTCATCGGCAGACACGCCGAGGATAAAGTTTTTGCCGCTCTTGAGTATTTCAACAGCTTCCGCGCCCTTGCCGGCAAGGTTGTAAAGACGGCCCGCTGCGGCATAGGCTTCTGCAGCATATCCGGCACTGCCGGGCTCGCGGCGGCTTTTGGCAAAATCGGCAAACTGACCGGCGGCCGCTTCGTACTTGCCTTCAAGTTCAGCAAGATAACCCATATTGAGCTGGGCGCGCCACTGGATTTCCGGAGCTTTGCTGTCAGCAGCGGCAAGTTTAAGCTGCTTGGCGGCATTGGCATAATCTTTTTTTGCAATATACATGCCGCTCAAACGCAGATAGACGCTTCCGGGAGCATTGTCATACTTTTTGATCGCCGCTTCAAGCTGTTCAATATCGGCTGCTTTGCTGTAAGCTATAGCCGAAGCCTGTTCTTTCTGATTACAGAAATATTTGATCGAAACAATGACTGCCACCAGCACCACCACACCGATCGCCGCATAAACGATATGCTTCCAATGCGAAGCAAAGAAATATTCAAAACGATCGAAATCGTCCATCACTTCTTTCATCTGCTCGTTGATCTTTTTCTGACGGTTCAAATTCACGCTGCTCATCTTTCAATATATCCTTTCTTCGTGGTATTTTCTATTAAATTAATAAATACTTGTTGTCTAATATAGCCTTGTTTTTCCATACTTGCAACTTTTTAACATGCAAAAACGCTGAAAGTTTATTCCGCAAAGATTTTATACTGAAAAAAATGGGCTGTTTCAAAAATGTCGATAGCCAACAGCAACAAGCGCGGTCAGCGCCCGTCTTCATTGTATTACGCCGTGGCAAGCCGCGTAACGGATGTGAGAGCAGTTAGTTTGCCGGATGCATTCCGGCAAACCCGAGGCAGCAAGCTGCGAGGTCGAACGGAGTGGAGCGATAGGGATCCGGCGTTTGAGGAAAAGACAATTTATGGTTTGAATATTGGTAAATAAGCAATGTTTATTTATGAGATTGAGCAGAAACAATAGAAAAAAGGCTGTTGCAAAACAGTGAGTTTTACAACAGCCCCCGGGAGAGAAAGGATTTGCTCTTTACTTTATTTTGCAGCGGCGCGCTATAACTTCGCCGGAAAATGAACGGCACACTTCCACCGAAGCAATTTCGCAGCTGTTATTGTCATAATTTATCCGGTCACCCGGATAGATCTCCGGCGTGTTGCCCGGCAGCAGCAATGTTATTTCGCTTATATCGTCGGAACCATTGCGCTTCAAAACTTTATGCAGTTCAACGCCCCGGGTGTTTATGCTCAAACGCCACCGCATGGTGCCATTGATCAGACGGCCGTTGGCGGGAATGATCTCCACATCTCTGGCATTGGGAGAATCAAAGACCTCCATCCAGTCAAAAATACTGCTGCTCATATTGCTGCTCCATGACTTTCGATCTCGTCAAAGATCTTCTGCTGACGTTCCGGAGTGATCTTCTGACAACGGTTGAGCAGACTTACGGCGGCGCGTGCCACTTCTTTCTGGAACTCCTGACTTGTGGAAATATTACGCAGTTCCAGCAAGCCTTCAATGGATTCTTTCAGATCGATGATCGAAAAATCGCGGTTGTAGGTTATCTGCGGCACACTCACGGTAGGATCATACTTGCTCATGATCTGCCAGGCGGCCAGTTCAGCGCGCTCAAGCAAATCCACCCGGTTGAGCAGAAACTGGCAGAGCTGCTGGTGATCCCACGCCTTGCTTTCGGCACTCTGCTGTTCACGGGTCTCGCGGATGATGGTCAAACCGACCACATCAAAAAGTTCAGCTTTCAGGTGATCGTTTTCATTGCGTATGATCCGGGTCTCGGCACCATTGGGCGCAATGTAGCGGCTGATGCCGGATTCTTCGCTGGATTCCCAGATCGCCGCCGAACGCGCCAGCACATGGCTGAATTTTCCGCATGTTTCCGGATCATTCTGCAAAGCCGGACGGCTGCCGCGGGCAAAGTTTTCGGAAATGACCAGCAAGCCGAACATCTGCTTGATTATATTCATTTGCGCTTCAGATTCATTGTTGAGTATGGCATCGGAAATACGCACGGAATCTTCAAACCAGTGATCCGAATGCATACCAAAACCATCGATTTCGCAGACATGCACCACCGGCACGCAGCCCAGATCATGCCTGCTTTCGTCCAGCAGCACCACTTCGCCGGAGCGTTCCCCGAAAAGCTGCCACTTGTCGCGGGTCCACAGGCGGCGGCGACTCCCGGTCTGCGGTTCGGCAAAAACATTGCTGTTGTCAAAATAGTTTTCTTCAATAAGCACCCATTCCAGACGGCCGTCGCTGTTTTCCGACCAGTCAACGACCTCCAGCGGCGAAAGCGCCACCGCATAGGGGCGCAAACGTTCACGCTGCCGGCGCTCAAGATCGACTTCGCCTTCAAACCGGGGCATCTCCACAAGCATCCACGCCGAACCATACACGTTAAGCATGGTGGAAAACTGCCGCATGACTTCGTTGACCCGCAAACTGCTGCGGGAGAAATCCTCGATCAGCTCCGGATCAGCGCCCACCCGGACCGGTTCGCCGGAAAGAATGTACTGGGTGATGAGTTTGGCAATCTTGCGCGGATAGTTGAAATAATAGGCGCGCTTGATACGTTCGGCAAATTCCAGATCGATTTCTGAAACATGCTGGATCAGGGCCTGCCTGATGTAATTTTCCCCGCCGGAATAAGCCTCTTTGCACCGCTGCCAGCCGGCACGGTACCGGCGGTAGTCCGGGTGCTGACGGCGGAATATGTAACTGTAATCCATATAAAACTCCTGTGTTTTGCTGGTTGGTAAAAATGTAATTTGTCAACATCAAGTACAAAGCACCCGGCTTACCGCTTGCGCTTTGAGCAGAAAAAGTTTCCATTTTTCTGTTAAAAAAGTTCTTTTTCAAACGATAAAAACTTGCAAAAAACACAAAAAAAGCTATTATATTATATTCAAGTATATTCAGGATTATTGTTTAAAATTTTTGATATATACAACAGCAATCAATTCAACTGCATGAGAAAGGAAAAAATTATGGCAGAAGAATTTAAGTTTGTTACCGAAGTTCCCAAGAATATATGGGGACCGGAATTTGAGGACATCTTCGTCTACCCGATGTTCGACGAAGGCAAAGTGGCCATGCAGATCACCGTTGCCGAAGGCGTGAGCAAGATCGCCTGGGAAGTTATCGACAACGGCAAAGTGATCGCCTCCGGCAGCGCCAAAGCCCCCAAGGCCGGCGAAGTGTTCACCACCACCGAGGCAATCGAAGATTTCAAACCGTGGAATGTCAACACCCCCTATCTTTACCAGTTCAAGACCACACTGACGGTCAACGGCAAAGAAAAAGACGCTCTTATCCGCTTCGGTATGCGCAAATTCTCTGTTGATAAAGAATCCTTTTATCTGAACAACGAAAAACTCTTCCTGCGCGGTGTGATCCGCGGCCGCGAAGCCCACGACCATCCGGATCTGGCCAACCTCGGCATGTACGAATACTATGCAAAGTATATGCGCCAGATGAAGGATTACGGCTTCAACTTTATCCGCTTCCACAGCTTTGTACCGCCGATCGAATGCTTTGAAGCTGCTGACGAGCTGGGTATCCTCATCCATGTGGAAATGCGTAAATACTACGGCCGTTATCAGAAAGAACGCGCCAAGATGGAAAGCCGCAACCGCCTGATGAACGCCGACGAATGGATCGAAATGCTCCTGCGTTTGCGTAACAGCACCAGCTTGATGGTTTACTGCATGGGTAACGAAATCGACCATCCCGGACGGAACCCGATCTGTCAGGAATTCTACGATATGACCCACAAGTACGACCCCACCCGTTTCTTCCTGGATACCTGCAGCCGCGGCGAATTCGACCGCAACAGCGTGGACCTCGACGTCCAGCACATGAGCTACTTCTATCCCTGGGGCCACAGCTACAATATGTTTGAAAACCCCCAGAACTGGATCATCTCCGGTTCCGCTTCCGGCATCCCCATGATCGAAAAGAATGCCGAAGACGATGAAGATTGGAAGATCGCCCGCAAAGTTCCGAGCCGCCGTCCGGTGCTGGCCCACGAAATCTGCCACTATGCCGGTTTGCGCGACCTGGATGCGCTGGAAGCCAAGTTCGACAAATACTGCCCGGAAAAGAAACCCTGGTGGATCGGCGAACTCAAGAAACTTGCCAAGCTCAAGGGCTTCAGCAAAAAAGATTACGCCACCATGAAGAAAGCCTCCGACCGCTTCCAGTTCCTGAGCTGGAAACTCGGTCTGGAAGCCAGCCGCCGCAGCAAGATTTTGAGCGGTTACCACTTCCTGCAGTTCTGCGATACCGACCGTTACGAAAACAGCAATGGTATTGTTGACTGCTTTGACGACAAAAAGGGTATCGATGATGTGGCTTTCCGCAAGTTCAACGGCGATACCGTGGTACTGGCCGATATGCCCAGACGCGTATTCTTTGAAGGCGAAAAATTCCTGATTCCGGCAATGGTTTCGCACTTCTCGGCTGAACTCTCCGGCGAAATGGTCTTCCGTTTTGCGCTGAAAAACAGCAAGGGCGACACCGTCTTTACCGGCGACATGCCCAACATCAACCTGACCGAACGCGGCCGTCATGAAATTTGTGAAGTCACTCTCAAATTCCCGAAGACCGGCAAACCGCAGGCTTACACTCTGGTCTTTGAACTGATCAACGAAAATGGCGAAGTTGTGGTCGATAACTCCTGGAATCTGTGGACCTTCCCGAACAATGCCGCCGCATTGCCGAAGATGGAAGTCAACATGGATCTGGCCGAAGTTGCTCCCTCCGTGCGTTATCCGCAGCTGGTGCAGAACGACGACGCCAAACTCATGATCTCCAACCGTTTCAGCAAAAAACTGATCGATCATGTTACTGAAGGCGGCGATGCGTGGGTCATGTACCGCGTGCCGATCACCCGCGACCGTAAAGTGCGTGCAGCCAAAGAAAAGTATTATCTGCCGGCCATCTGGGAACGCTTCAAGGCGATCATCTGGGACCGCGGGCACAACTCGGGTGCCTTTATGCGTAAATCCGGTGCTCTCGCCGGCTTCCCGAACGATGGCTTTGTGGATATGCAGTTTGCCAATCTGATCAACGACTCCGACAAGATCATTCTCGATACTTTCCCGGTAAAAGTTGCTCCGATCATGGAAGGCGTGGACCGTGCCGTGCGCGACCGCTACGACGTACATCTGTTCCAGCTTTCGGAACTCCAGCCGGCTTACACCATGCGTAAGTTTGCTTACATGATGGAACTCAAAGTCGGCAAAGGCCGTTTGTTCATCACCGCGTTCAACTTCACCGGTTTGAACAATAACGATCCGGAAACTGTCGGTATGTTTGAGTCGATCATGCGTTATCTTGCCAGCAGCAAGTTTGCTCCCAAGGCGGAAATTTCCGGCAAGGAATTTGCAAAATATCTGCTGGCGCAGGGCAAAGCTCCGATCATCAAAGAACGCCGTATGAGTCAGTACTGGCAGCTGGATGAAGAGCCGCTTGAATCCCGCAAATACTGGCAGGATGCTCTCGACTACATCGGCGAAGAGGTCAAGGTTCAGGATTACTACTACAAGAACCAGTCAACCAAACTTTCGACCGAAGAAGTAAAAGACGATAAATAATTTTCCGGTCTTTTAACTGAAATTCCGGTTCTCCGCCGTGGCGGCGGAGGGCCGGTTGGGCATCATTGAGTGCTTCAATGGTGCCCAACCGGTCAACAGTAAAAATACAAAAGAGTGATTGAAATGCGTTTCCGTCCCTGCATAGATTTGCACAACAATAAAGTCAAACAAATTGTCGGCGGTTCGCTGCGCGATGATGGTGCCGATTTGCGTACCAACTTTGAAAGCGAATACGATTCGGCATATTACGCAAAAATGTATCAGCGCGACAAACTCACCGGCGGACACGTTATCATGCTCGGCCCCGGCAACGAAGAAGCCGCCATGCTCGCATTGCAAAGCTATCCGGGGGGGCTGCAGCTGGGCGGCGGGATCAATCCCGGCAATGCCCGCAAATACCTCGATGCCGGCGCATCGCAGGTGATCGTAACGAGTTATCTCATTGAAAACGGCGATATATCCTTTGCGCGGCTGGATGAACTCATGAAAGTGCTCTCCCCGGAAGAACTGGTCATTGATTTGAGTTGCCGGAAAGTTTCCGGCAGCAAATATATGGTGGTCTTCAACCGCTGGCAGGATTTCACCACGCTGGAAGTCAATGCGGATACCTTGCAGAAATTGAGTCAATACTGCACTGAATTTCTCATTCACGCCGTAGATATGGAAGGCAAGATGTCCGGAGTGGATTCTTATATAGTAAAACTGCTGGCCGATATATCTCCCCTGCCTTGTGTGTACGCCGGCGGCATAAGCAGTTATGACGATATAGAGCTCATCCGGCGCGAAGGCTCCGGTAAAATCGACTACACCGTAGGCAGCGCGCTGGATATTTTCGGCGGACATTTGAGTTACGAAAAAATCGTTTCGCTGCCGATTTAAGCCAGACCGGAGCCAAATTATGTTCAGCAACTGGGCGATTGAATTTGACATTGTTCAAGCGCTGCTGATCGTTGCCGTTCAGCTGGCGGCGGTGATCCATATTCTGGTCAACAAACATGAAAATCCCCCGCAGGCGGCATTCTGGCTTTTGCTGGTAACGCTGCTGCCGGGTATCGGACTGCTTGGGTATATATTTTTCGGCATAACCAATATTGAACATGTGCATAATGCCATTCTGCAGCTTCGCGATGATCTGCAAAGCAAATCCGGGGCCGGAGAAGAATTGCTGAAACTGCAGCGCTCGCTCAAAGATTTCCAGGTTTCCAGCGCAACGGCTCAAAGCGCCAGAATGCAGATGCTGGACCGGCTCTTCCCCGATTATCCGGCATTGGAAGGCAATACGCTGGAAATACTCAAAGACGGTCAGGCGGTCTACCCCCGGATGCTTGAAGATATACGTCATGCCGGTAAATCCATCCGGCTCCAGAGCTATATACTCAACAGTGATGCTGTCGGCAAAGCTTTTATGGATGCGCTGACCGAACGGGCGGCCGCCGGAGTGGATGTAAAGATCCTTTTCGACAGTCTGGGCAGTTTCAAAAGTTATTTTTCCCAATATTTCCGCCGTGAACTGCGTATGCAGCGGAATAATTTGAAAATCAAAGCATTTTCGCCGGTAAATCTGTTTGCTCCGTGGCGCTTTCAGTTGCGAAATCACCGCAAGCTGCTGGTGGTCGATGGCCGGACAGCTTATGTGGGCGGGGTGAATATTTCAGAAGAAAACGCCCGCTTCAAACACGTGCCGCCATCACGCTATATACACGATCTGCATTGCCGCATCACCGGTCCGGCAGTGGCACAGCTGACCATGAGTTTTCTGACCGATTACCTTTATACCGTGCGCCGCCGGAAAAAGAACTGGCTTTCTCCCGGCGACACCACCCCGCTGCAGCGCACCGGCAATGCCACCGTGCGGGTAATTCCCGGCGGTCCGGGCAATGTGCGCGAAGCTACACGCAAACTCTTTTTTGCAGCGGCGGCACTGGCGGAAAAGGAGTTGTGGATCCTGACTCCGTACTTTGTTCCCGGCAAAGATTATGTGGATGCATTGTGCATGGCTGCGGCGCGCGGTGTGGATGTAAGAGTCGTGGTCCCCGGAAAAAACAATCACTTTTATGTGGATTGTGCCGCACAAAACTTTTACCGCAAACTGCACGAAGCGGGAGTAACGATCTACGAAAAACTCGGATACTTTTCGCACACCAAAGCCCTGCTGGTGGATTCCGAATGGGGTTTTATGGGGTCAAGCAACTGCGACAGCCGCAGTTTTTACCTGAATTTTGAGCTCGACTTCACCTTTGAAGGTTCAGACTTCACGCCGGAGATGATCCGGCAGTTCCACGAAGAATTTTCCGGGGCGCGCAAACAGACTGCTCACCGCCTGAACAGCACCCCGAAAGTGCGCCGGCTTGTCAACAGTATTGCAGCTTTGTTCACCCCGGTATTGTAACTGCACGCAACTATCCGGGGACTGCCGGAGTATATTTCTGACAAGCACCAGAAACAGATTTCATTCGTAGCGCAATGCTTCGATGGGGTCGAGTTTGGAAGCTTTCCATGCCGGATAAAACCCGAACAGTATCCCCACGGTCGCCGATACCAGCACCGCCGCAGCTACCGCCCCCGGACTGCTTTCAATAGGCCACCGGGCGATCTTTTCGATCAGCAGCGACATGCCGTGTCCGGCCAGGATCCCGATAATACCGCCGGAGAGACAGAGCACCACCGACTCGATAAGAAACTGCTTGAGTATATCGCGCGATCTGGCACCCACCGCCATACGCAATCCGATTTCGCGGGTGCGTTCGGTCACCGATACAAGCATGATATTCATGATCCCCACCCCGCCGACCAGCAGACTCAAAAGCGCCACGCCCAGCAGCAGATTGGTCATCAGGGTCGAGGTCTGATTGAGCATATTCATAAAATCCGACGAATTGAAGACCCGGAAGTCATCTTCCTGCTCGGTCTTCAGCCGGTGACGCTTACGCAAAAGCTGCGATACTTCCCGCGTGGCATCGGGTATTTTCTCGACCGAAACCGCCGAAAAAATGATCTGATTGAGCTGGGTGTGTTTGGAGTAAAACAAGTGATCCCGGGTTATCCGGCTGTCCGGCTCCGGATAAAGCGCCAGACCGCTGATGGCAAATTTGCTGCCCGGCGAATCGGCGATCGTGCTGGAGGTATTGGTGGCGTTGCCGTAACGCAGACCCGTTACCCGCATACGCAGAGTTGTCCACGGAGTGAACACACAATCGTCTTCATCCATACCCATCATATTGGCGCCTTTGCTTTTCAGCACGCCCACCACTTCAAAAGTAACTTCGCCGATACGCAGTTCGCAACCCAATGGCGACATACCGCCGAAGACTTCTTTGACAATGGTGCTGCCTACCAGACAAACCCGGGCATTGGCATCGACTTCAGCATTGGTGAATGCTCTGCCGTCGGCGATCTCCCATGCGCGGATATCCAGATACGCCGGCGCTATACCGTAAATATTGCCCGGTTCCCAATCCACATTGCCGAAGACCACATGGATCCCCGAACCGCGCACCACCGGCGAATATGCCCCCACACTGGGACACTCGCTGCCAATGGCATCGGCATCGGCCGGAACCAGCGACACCGCGTTGCCGGCACCGACTCTGGCGCCCCCCGGCGGGCGCATACTGCCGGGCATGACCATAACTGAATTGGCGCCCATTTTTTCAATAGAAGTACGGATCGAGGTTTTGGAGCCGTTGCCGATCTCCATCATAGTTATAACTGCGGCAATACCGATGATGATCCCCAGCATGGTAAGCATGGTGCGGGTGGGATTGCGCTTGAGCGATATAAGCGACATGCGGATAGTTGTAGTTGTACGCATATTTTACGCTCCTTTGCTCTTGAACGCCCCGGAGATCACCGTGCCGTCGCTCACATGAATAGTGCGCTTGGCATAGTTGGCGATCTCTTCGCTGTGAGTTACAAGTATTACGGTGATGCCTTCGGCATTGAGCTTGCTGAACATTTCCATAACTTCCACACTGGTGTGCGAATCCAGATTACCGGTCGGCTCGTCGGCAAAAAGCAGCGGCGGACGGTTGATCAGCGCCCGGGCGATCGCCACGCGCTGCTGCTGACCGCCGGAAAGCTGCGAAGGGTGATGCCCCGCCCGGTCGGCGATCCCCACTTGGTCGAGCGCTTCCAAACCGCGTTTGCGGCACTCGCTGCGCGAAAGCGAATTATTGGTGTAATTCAGCGGCATGATCACATTTTCCAGCGCGCTGGTACGCGGCAGCAGATTGAAGTTCTGGAAAACAAACCCGATCTTGCGGTTGCGTATCATGGCCCGGCGGTCGCCGGAGGCCCGGCCCAATTCTTCGCCTTCCAGCAGATAATCGCCGGAAGTCGGCCGGTCAAGACAACCCAATATATTCATAAGGGTACTTTTGCCGGAGCCGGAAGCGCCCATCAGCGCCACATACTCGCCATGTTCGATATCCAGCGTAATACCTTTCAAAACCGGCACATCTATTTCGCCGAGAAAGTAGGTCTTGTAAATATCCTTGAGTTCAATGAGCTTACCCATAAAGCAACTCCGTTCCGGCCTTATTTGCCGCCTTGTCTTGCCCGTTCAGCGGCGCGTTCGCGCTGACCGGCGCTGCCCCGGGCGCGGCGTTTGGGCATGTTGGGCATAAACGGGTTTTTAGTCGAACCATCGGACATCCGGGACGCACCGGGAGCCTGACGGGTTATGCCGGTAACGATCGTATCGCCGGCTTTGATTTCGTCGCTTTTCACGGCGGTAATGATGTTGTTGGTCAAGCCGAGTCTGACCTTGACCGGACGCACTTTGCCGCCGGCAGCAGCCAGCCAGAGCACGCCTTCGCGCCGATTGACTTCCGGAGCCGGAGCCAGCTGCAGCTCGGGCGGCGGCATAAAACGCAGCGCATTGACCGGCACCGTAAGCGCATTGAGCTCTTCGGCGCGGACAAACTTGACATTGGCGGTCAGATAAGGTATGAGTTTGCCGCTTTTATTATCGGCATTCACTTCCACGATATAAGTCACCACGTTGCTGGAAAGTGTGGCATTGAGCCGCAGCCGGTGAACACTGCCGGTAAATTCCATATTGGGGAATGCATCGCAGGAAAAAATCACTTTCATTCCCGGTTTGATCGCCCCGACGTCAGCTTCGTTGACCGATACCCACACCTGCATTTTCTTGAAATCTCTTGCCACCAGAAAGATACTGCTGGCGGTCTGGTTGGAGACTACGGT
>JAZTWG010000016.1:0-34513 GCA_045635745.1 Victivallaceae bacterium | reverse complement strand
TATCGTAAATCGGAATGGGCGATTTGCCGGAGAGCCAGAAAAGCCGGGCAAGAGTCTCCTGTTGCCATATTGTCATAATTCACTTCCTTTCAGCAAATTCAGCAAATTTTTGCCGGCAATTTTTTGAACTTCTTCATCCGGCAATCCGGAATATTTTAATTGCAGCATACTGCTGCCGTAGTCAAAGGTTGGAAAGCCGCTGCCGTAAATCAAACGTTCTGCACCATAAATTTCGGCCAGATCGCAGATGCCTTCCGGAACCCAATACCCGGAAGTTTCCAGATATACATTTTCATAATGTTCAAGCAACGGGCGTAAAGTACGGTCGGTACCCCATTTATTACCGGCGTTCAATATGGCAGTCAAATTTGGGAATTCAGCTAAAAAATTGTAAACAAACTCTTCATTCCGGTAACAATTATAAAGCATGACCGGGATCTTTCGTTCAGCAGCCTCTCCGAGGATCTTCCCCAGTGAAAGTTTGGATGCCATAAAACCGTGAGCCTTGGGAAATAACGTTATTGCCCCGATACGATTGGCACGCATTTGGGCAAAAAACTCTTCCGGCGGCGGCAATTCAGGACATTGTTCGGGCAGGATACACCACACTCCGGTCAGACGCCCGGATAAGTCCGATTTGACCATCCGGCTGATCTCGCGGTTAAATGCCTGCACGCTCAATTGATCGGCATCATTACAACGTACCAAGGCTTTATCTATACCGAAAATATCCATTTCAGCCAATAACCCGTCTACGCCGGGATGTACTCCGAAAGGACCGTTACCAATACGGCAGTTTGCATCAAAGAAAAACATTTCTTCCATAATATTTGTCCTTTTTATGCCTTGTAATAATGAGCCATAACCTTTTCAAATGCATCTGCCACCATTGACAATTCATTCTGCGGAAGCATCAGCCATTGGAGTATGCACATCATCAGATCATTGCAAACGATTTTTTCGGCATTTTCACAGCTTTCGATGCGGTATTTATCAGTCGGTACACTCCAAAGATTCTGCCGGTACATAGGCTGCCCCCAGCCCAGGACTACTCCTGTTACCCCTTCGGCATGGAGAGCTTCCAAAACATTCTGCCGGGTGATCCCGGGCTGCAAATGCTCTGAATCGACCATGATCGCAAAAATGTAATAACTTTGCAAAGTAGCGTGTTTTCCGGGGGCCTGCACCCGGATGCCGGGAATGGCGTTGAGTCTTTTCCGCAAATATTCCGCATTTTTCTGCCGCAGTAAAGTATCTTCTTTAAGACGGGCAAGCTGGCTGGAAAGGATCGCTGCCTGAAAATCGGTGACCCGGTAATTGTGGCAGATCAACCCCATGGGCGGCGGTGTGCCTTTCTGCCCCTGTTTGGAACCAAATTGGTACCCTATATGGGAAAGACGTCCCAGTTTATCTGCTAAAACGTCATCATTGGTAATGCACGCACCACCTTCGCCGGAAGCCATGATCTTGCTCTGTTGAAAACTGAAACTGCCTATATCGCCAAATGTTCCGGTATGTTTACCCCGCCATTCACCACCGTGCGAATGAGCGCAATCTTCGATCACCCGCAAATCATGTTTGCGAGCAATATCCATAATACGATCCATATCTGCCATTGAACCGAAAAGGTGTACCGGGATCACTGCTTTGGTGCGGGATGTGATCGCCTGTTCAAATTTATCAGGATCCATACAAAGTGTATCCGGCTCAATATCCACCACTACCGGAGTAGCACCAGTATAAACGACCGCTTCTCCGGTAGCCAGCCAGGTATGAGCCGGCACGATCACTTCATCACCGGGGCCGATATCAAACGCCCGCAAAGCAAGTTCCAAAGTTACAGTACCATTGGCCATCATAATACAGTGTTTCGCTCCAGTGTAAGCAGCAAAAGCACTGTTAAACTCCACCTCTTCCTTGCCGTAGAATGACCAGCGGTGACTCAAATAAATATCTTTGAGTTTTTCGGCTGTTTCCGGATACACCGGCGGCCACGGCGGCACCTGAGCCGGTTGGGTGAAAATTTTTGAACCACCTGCAATTGCCAACTGTTCCATAGTAATTAGATCCTTTACTGCAGTTTAATTATTGAAAAAAATGAATTTTGTTTAAAAAATACTTGAAAAAAATTCATTTTCAAGTATTTTATGTTTCAACGCAACTGCTAAAATCTATCATTTTGGTGTTAAAAAAATGCATGAAGAATTTATTGCCAAATTATTGTTCAGTCGCAAGCCGCGGAAAATTATAACTTCATTTTTTCATGAATCTGCTGGTTTTCAATTAGATTCCCAAGCTAAAGACTGGCAGGATCAACATCAGGATCAACACAGTTTCCGGGAAATATTGCTGGTTATGACCGGCAGTACTATCCAACGCCTTAATGACATTTTCTATCATATCTCTGAAAACACTATGCTGTTTATCGACCATAATGAGAAGCATACTTTCGGTTATGGCAATGAAAGTGAAGGCTTGCACTGCTGGCTGGTTCTTTTGCCGGAAGAAATACGGTGGAATTTTTCTTATTGCAGCAATACCGGATATTCCTATCTTAAACGTGGTTATCTGGAGCGTTCGGAACTGTATGACGCATTGGAAAAATGTTGGGATAAATTCCAGAAAAATCTGCCTGAAATAAAGCAGATGGCATTGCTGGCAGAGCTGAATGGAATCATTACACTGATACTTTCAACCATCGGGAATCAATTGATCAGTCCCTCTGACAATCCGCAATTGACAAGCGAAGAAAATTCCCGGGCTGCGATCAAGCAAGTGGTGGCATATTTGCATTTCAATTGCGGGTGCCGCATTGCCGAAATGGCACATATGGCAGGATATTCGCAAGTACATTTTGTACGACTTTTCCGTCGCTTTACCGGCATGAACCCCAAAGAATATATTGATACGATTCGCCGGGAAAAATATAAAGAACTGTACGGCAGGATACCATTCAAACGCCTCGCTGAAGTTTTGGGCTTCAGTTCCAGTTCAACTCTGGCTCATTGGGTATCAAAAAACTGTAAGTCGGAATAAACAAGTATCTGCCCAATAACATAAGACTGTTTTCAAAAAATTTGAGTTATATATCACCTTTGTGAGATAAGCTCACGATCAATAACTTGCCTCGCTGATCCTTCGGGATCGGCGGGGCTTTTCGTTTTAAATTCTTAACTCAACAGGAGGTATGTATGAGAATTGAAAAGAAAACTTTGAATGATGCCTTGCGGGGGCTGGGCAAAGTTGTTTCACAGACTTCACCAGTAGAGCTTTATCGGTCGATACGGTTTGTCGGTGATGGTGATGGTGTCTGTGCTATGGCTACGGACGGTATTGAGGTTGTTTCGGTGCTGCTTGATGCTTTCACTGAAACGGAAATCGATTTCTGTGTGCCGTTTAAGGAACTAAAAGATCTGGGGCGTATGGGTCGTTCTGAAACTATCGAACTCTCTGGAAAGTTCATTGAGTTTCCGGAATTGGAAGATCCGTCAGTGGATGCGGTTTCAGCGATACTTCCGGTGAACTTTGGCGAGTTGCTGGCACAGGCGGCTTCGGTTGTCGATCGTGAAAACTATCGGCGGTTGCTGCAGGGAATCAACCTGGGGCGGAATATATACTGTTCCCGTAGTAAAGGTCGATTATAAGAAGCTATGTTTTAATTTATTAAAAAGTCGCACAATGTCAAGTATTTTATTTAGGAATTCTTGAAGAAAACATCTCCCACTGTCCTTTGGGAGCATTACCATTGGTATTGGTCTTGGCAAGGTAAGATGCTCTTCGGAAACAGTCGGCTTTCTTCGCTTCCATATCAGGATTATCAGGTCTCAACATCACCCCGTTGACTTGTTTTTCTCCAGTTCTGCTGGTTGTGCAGTCATCTATAAGACCATAACCGTTTTCTCTTGCTGGTAAGCCAAGAGTGGTATCCCATAATCTTTCTGCTGTTTGGATGTGGTTATGGATGCTCTGGGTCTTCTGTCCGTCAAGCAGGAGTGCAACGTGGTAGTGCTGGTGTTTTTCTCTGGATTGTTCCCGTACTGCTATGTACTGGGGGTTTAATCTTATCTTTTCCGCGTGACTGACGCCGCCGGTAACGTTACCGAACAGAGCGTTGTGGTGAATAAACTCGACAAGAGCAAAGTTCCGCAGAATCTGGTCGGTTCTGCCGACGGTTTGAGCTGGGATGGCACCAGATATGCCGAAAGCTATCAGGTTGAACTGGGTCCCAAGGATTCCGATGGTGTTATTTCGATCGAAACTGCCGATACTCAGGTCGATATTTACACCTCGGCTGAATGCGGCAGCCCATTTTTTGCTTCGCTCTGTTCCTGATAAAGGTTGATTGGTGGACTTGGGTCAGGGAAAAAAACTTTTACAGGATCGGTTCTTTCCCTCTGACCAAACTTGTCCCGTCATAGCCTATGGCGACGGCGAATGTTGGAAAATTGAAAGACACTCCATATTGTCTTTTATCAACCCATCTTGGGAATAGAATTTTTGTTTTTCAAACTTATTCAGCCGTGAAAGTTCAGTTCTTTTTGAACGGATACTCTTCCTGCGGGTCGATCGGCGTTGTTTTCAGCGTTAACTGGTTGGTTTCGGTGCGGCAATCGTGATCTTTGCCATCCGGTACGCCGGATATGGATTCCAGCAGATCGTAAGTTGCGTCTACGGCGGTTTTTACCATTGCTATTGAATAGCGCGGCGGAAAGTGCTGCTTTCTGGCTTCGTAGCCGCCTTGCAGAAGAAAGTTGCCAGGGCACATGTAATCCTGATACCCCGTTGCCCCAAACGCAATAAAACTCTTGCGGAACGCACTGTGCCATTTGACCTCGGCACCCAACTCGGCGCACCACTCTCCCGGGACGCCCACAAAACAGACATCGCCGATAGAAATACACTGGATCTCAAGTTCGATTTCATTCTTGCCCAGATCCCGCTCCGGCAGCCATTCCGGATTATTGCGGTAAAGCGGCCGCAGCGGCACCTGCAGTTTGCGGCAGATCGCCCCCACTTTGGGCGACTGCATCCGGAAGCGCTCCGGATTGCGCGTGGCATCCAGCAAGCCGCGGAAAATACCTTCCGCCAGATGATGCCCCATCTCTCTGGCGCCTTCGCTGCCAAGTTCATCCTTTTTGGGGATCATATCGCCGCACGCCCCGCTGACAAACATACATTCGGCTCCGGTTTCGCTGGTCACATAGTCGCGGAAAGGTGCCGGATAATCTGCTGAGATCCGTCGGGCACCAATACCGAGCGGATGCGCCGCCAACGGATGCGCCGCATAATTGCCGATAATGTATGCCGGAAAACGCTCTTTACCTTTGGCGGTCGGAAAAAACATCACGCTGCCCAGTTCCTGATCTTTGAAGCCGTTGGCAAGTTTCTGCAGCTCCGCCCGGTGAGGCAGAAAACAGGCGTAATTATCGGCAGTAACCACCCGGCGGTTCCGGTTTTCATCAACTTCGATGGAGTAAAAGTATATGCAGCTCTCGACCGCCTGCGGATTTTCGGCAAGTTTGCGGCACTCTTCCTGCAAGGCTTTTTCCAGCATTTCAAGATAGGGAACATTAAGGTGATCGCTGAACGAAGCCTCGCAGTTGGTCTGGGGTCCGCCGTGAGTATGGGTAAAAGTCAGCATAACCGCTTCCGGAGGCATATTGAGTATATCGCCGCACATTTTCCGGAATTTACAGATGTATTCTATATCCATACATTGCAGGTCAAAGCTTATCAGCAGGACTTTATTTTCGCCATCATCTGCCAGGAGACCGGTCATCAGAAGTTCGCTCCACTGCGAAAAAGAAACATCTTCCATACCATATCCGGAAACCCGGGTCCCCACTTCCGGAGTGATGTCTCTCTTGAACCAGGAAATTTTCATTATCTGTAATTCTCCTCTAAATTTAATATCTCAGCAATGTTGAACACTTCAGACCTTTGAAGTCGGACGGACAACGCGGGATGAAGCAAAGCAGCATCCCGCCCTGCCGACACCGGTCGGCTCTCTATCCGTTCGCCACCTGCAGCCGGGGGCCGCGCAAAAGTTTGTGTCAATTAACCGTAAATCTCTCTGATAATTTCCGGGTCTTTGCCGAGCATTTCCAGATAGCGCGCCAGCAGACGGCGGGATGACCCCCACTCCGTATTGGGGCTCATCAGGCTGAAAAATTCGTAGGTGATGATCTTTTTGACCAGCGGAGATGCTTCGGAAAGCTTCATATAAAGCGAGCGGTAGTCGATCTGACGGAACACGCCGCTGGGTTCGCCGTGGCCGGGGAACGGCTGCTGGAAAGTTTCCACATTGGTCCAGAGTTCAATGTTGCAACGCTTGAAGAGTTCGCCGACTTTGAGATACCACTCTTTGATACCGTTGTCCAGAATTTCGCCGTAATGGCACGCCGGACAGGTGATCTTATCCTGCGGGGCGCAATAGTCCAGCAGACCGGCGACCCGCTCAAAAAAATACCGTCCGTAAATATCCACCCACTCGTCCACATTGTATTTACTGCTCATATCGCCTTTCAAGCCGCCAAACCCGGGCGACATAAAGGTTTTCATGTGCGGGAAGTTTTTGCGCATATACTGCAGGACTTCGGTACAGATGTCCAGAAAGTTAAAGTGCCACGGCAGCGCCTCCAGCGTCACATACAAGCCTTTGAAACACTTGTAATGGCTGTATTTTTCCACGGTGCGGTCGTAGTAACGTTTGTTGTCATCCACTTCTTTGTGCCAGTCGCCCTTATGCAGATTGGTTATGCTCTGGGGACCGCCAAGATAGACGGTCATGCCGTATTCTTCGCTCAAGCGGAAGATCATATCCAAGATGCACTTGTCCTCTTTCCAGGTGGTTGATCGGGGGTCTTCGGCAGAAAGTCTTATACCGTTCTGTTCGCACTCGGTGCGGATGATGAAAATATGATCCATGCCGATGGCTTTCATCATCTTGAAGTCATTTTCCCAGTCTTTCAGACCGGCGTTGACGATACCGGTATCGGAGATGAGCATATTGGCAAAAGTGCCGCTGATGGGTTTAAGTTGAGCATTTTCAAGCATAATATATTTCCTTATGATTTATCCAACGATTGCTTCGATCCGGCCGGAAACATCGTTGAGCGTTTGCCCCGGCAAAACAATATCTGCCGTGCTGTTTTTGGGAATTTCAAACTCGCATTTGATTTGGTTATCCTGCCGCAGCCACTGACTTTTGATCACCCCGTAAGGCGAATTATAGCTGGCTTTTACATGATCAAGCCCGGCGGCAAAACCGGGTTTGAGAACAAATTTCTTGAAGCCTGGCGCATCAATACAAGGCTGAATACCAGCCAGATACTGATACATCCAGGCTGATATATCGCCAAACATGATGTGGTTTTGGGAGTCTTTGCCGATCCAGGTTTCCCACAGCGTAGTTGCTCCCTGCTCCACCTGCCAGCCCCAGCCGGGAAATTCCTTCTGGGTAATGAGCTTGAAAGCATCATCAATAAAGCCGTATTCAGCCAGCACCCGGGGTACAACTTTGGCCCCGATGATGCCAAAGTTAGCGTGATAACGCTCCTGCCGGACTTGTTCAGCCAGCACAGCGGCACTTTTGGCTGCTTCGGCCCCCTCAATCAATCCCAAGTAAACCGCTGCCGCCGTAGCAGTAAGCGCCCGGTCGGCAAAAGTACCGTCAGCATTGGCAAATTTTTGGACAAAGCTTTTGCGGATATTTTCTGCCCAAAGCCGGTAAGCTGCCGCATCGTCACTTTTACCCAGCAGTTCGGCAAACAATGCGGTACGCAACACGTTCTGATAATAGTATCCGCTGGAAGTAACCTCCACCGGCGTGATCGTCAGCCGGTTCCAGTGACACCAGTCACCCAATCCGAAGTTCAGCAGATTATCCTGGGAGCGGCTTTCGCAATATTCCAAATAGAGTTTGAAATTATCATAGTACATTTCAATCAGTTCGGTTTTTCCGCAGAACCGATACACCTGATACGGATATTCAAAGAGCAAATTATCCCACACCGGGCCACTGCCCCAGTTGAATCCCCAGCCGCCAGTTGGCACGATCCCCGGCAGCTGGCCGTTGGGCCGCTGAGTATCAGCCATCACCCGGAGGAATTGGCCGTAGGATTTTTCCATATCAAAGTTCCACAAACCAGCTTCGGCAGCAATAGCAGCATCACCAGTCCAGCCATTCTTTTCCCGGTGCGGACAGTCCGTAGGGATCCCGACAAAGTTGGATTTGTAACTCTGCAGCGTATTGCGCTGCAAAGTATCAAGCAGTTCGTGCGACGACTCAAACCGGCCGTTTTCAGCAAAAGCTGTATGCACAAATTGCGCGCATATATCCAAAACTTCCACATCACCCGCACTCCAGAATTGCGCATAACGGAAACCATGATAAGCAAAAGTAGATTCATAAACTTCGCCATCCGGATCGCCCTTGAGGATATATTCATCAGTTTGGAATGCACCAAAATTTT
This sequence comes from Victivallaceae bacterium, assembly GCA_045635745.1. Taxonomy (GTDB): domain Bacteria; phylum Verrucomicrobiota; class Lentisphaeria; order Victivallales; family Victivallaceae; genus SIG78. The sequence continues at coordinate 26,039 of JAZTWG010000016.1, read as the reverse complement.
CATAAGGATTGATTTCTGCAATGTTGATCAAACCGGAAATCGGATCGACTTTCTCAGCATACGTCAATTTCATTGACGCTCCGGCCGGGCCCCGGACTTTGATTTTGCACCAGCCGGAAAGATTGACGCCAAAATCATAGGTCGATTCCCAACAGGTAACATATCGCTTATTTACTGCCGGATAACTTTGCATGACTTTACATGGCTCCTGAGTTTCCAGCACCACTCTGCCGCCGGGCGGCATACACAAAGCTGCAGGTTTCCAGTTACTATCGTCAAGCTCCGGATCGGCAAATCCAACGACCTCCCGCCGGGCATCGTAGATTTGTCCATTGCGGAATTCGTTGAAAATTATCGGACTTTCGTGAACTTTCCAGCTCGCATCACTTTGCGCCACGATCCGGTTGTCAACTTCCACATCGCACAACAGTTTAGGAAAATCCCGCCATGGGGCTTTATCAAAGCTCCACTGGGGCACCCGGCTGTTGAACAAACCGTTGCCCAACAATACAGTTACAGCATTTTTGCCTTTTCTGATCAGATGTGTTACATCGTACTCAATATAACTTACATGTTTATCGAACTGGGTTATAGCAGGGGCCAGCACCCGGTCATCAGCTTTCTGATTATTTACATAAAGCTCATGCCAACCCAAACCGCAAAGATAAATCACAACTTTTTGAGGAGTACTGTCACAAATAAAGGTTTTCCGCAGATAAGGTGCAGGCAAAACCGTATCAGTGGGCGTATCCATTGTGCGCCCGGCATTGATCCAGCGGCCTTGCCATTTACGTTCTATATTCATAAAAATCACTTTCCATTGTAATATAATATTTTCATCACAGCTGTTTAAAACTTCTGGATCAAAACTTATTCCTCACCACGCTCTTCCGGAGTTGATCCGGGTAAATCGTTGAATAATCCGGCAATATCGGCATTCTGCAGAAACATCTGCAAACGCCGGGAATACGGTACAAGCAGATATTTCTCCGGATTCTGCAAGGCAGTCAGCAGCATACCTTTAAGCTCAGCAGAACCATAAATAAAATCTTCTGAAACGGCCTCAAGTATACCGGTTTTTTTCTGCCGTACCGCATTCTGAAATACCTGTCCATCCATACTTTCAGCATAAGTGATCGTCCGTTCAGTGGGAAATGCCGTATTATGATTATCAGACGAGCCGATCAGGGCGGGGCGATCCTGCCATTTTACGGCGTAAGGAGGCATTTCATGCTCCCAGGCTTCCAAGCCGCTGCCGGCAATGCCGTTTAGCTGAAAATCACGCCGGTTGCTGTAGGTTGCCGGATGATTGTACTGCACCAAAGCCCCTTGAGCGTGAGCTCTTTTGATAAGTTCACTCAAGTTTAATCCGAAAGGAATGGATTCAGTTACCGGATAACTGTTAAAATGTCCATCCGGCAGAGAATTTTCTTCGCCTGCAAGCAGCGGAAAGTTAAATTTATATTTTTTAAACTCTTTCTGCAGTTCCAATACGCCGTCAGCCGTTTCATGATCTGAAATCATCAGGAAATCCATTTGCCCGTAAAGTGCCGCCGACACCAACCCCAGCGGGGTGAGCAAACCATCCGAATATATCGTGTGACAATGCACATCTGCCGCCATAAGTTCACAGTTTTCCGGAATATTTACCGGTGTGATCCCGCGTCCGGCAAGCTCTGCAGCAACTGCTTTTGCCAACAATTTACTTTCATTGCCTGTAAAAGGACGGCGGGCAGCAAGTGCATCAGCAATCAACTCGCAGCCGACTGCGGAAATACAGCGTATTTCGGCGTGTAATCCCTCCGCAAGTTCCAGGATCATATCGTTGCGTCCGGCAGTTGTCCAAAGAAGTTTATATGCCTGATTAAAGAGTTTGCCAATCGCGCTTGAAGCCTCCGCTCTGCCGGCATAAAGCACCCGCATACCTTTGGTCAGACACCGTTCACTGACTGTCGGCAAATTATTTCCGGCAGCATATTTGCGCACCGCCTGAGCATGTTCAGCAGGAGCGTTATCAGCAATAACCACTGCATCAATATTTCTGACGCCGTCCAGAGATCCGGTATCGGTCATACAAACCCGGTCACGATTGCCGCCGACAGTGAAAAAGAAAAGCAGATGATCTTTATTCTCAGTCGGCATCATCTGACGGCTGTACATTGCCGGAACCCATTTGCGCTGATCGGCAGTGCATTTTTCATCAAGAGTTATATGTACCCGCGCCAGTGGAACCGCTCCGCAATAAAATTTTATCAAAGCATCGTTGCGCCGTTTGTTGTCAGGGTGGTAACGCGGATATTCAACTGATACTTGTGCATCCTGTGCGGCACTTATCTGCAGAAGATTGAACAATAAATCTTTTGTTTTCAACGGCATGTTCTGCAAAAGCTGCATGCGCAGATTCATTTCCTCAACCAACAGATTTATATCAGAGGTTTTTTCCAGAAAAACCATCCGTTTGAGCTGCTCATAATTATTGAGTAAACCAAAGTATCCGGCAACTTTTTCCGGTGATTTTTTTGCCAGCTTTGGCAGATCCGCTTTCTTTATCAGCCCGGTTACAGCCTGCTGCAATTTCTGCAAATCTTCCCCGTTGAACCGTATAAAAGGCAGATTCAGCACACCAAGAGGACGCTTTTGTACATCGTATACTTTAAGTTTGACCATCCCTTTACCGTAAACACCAGCCGGAAGCATGATAACCAATTTCTCCAATGCAGAAGTTCCGGTGATTTTTTTGCCATCGATCACACATTCCCACTCAATAAATGCAACCTCTTTTTTGAACGGCTCAGATATGATTATATCGGCATTTATTCTACCGTCGAACACAATATTCGGCACATCTGCTGCCATAACATTTGCCAAATCATTTTTTGCTGACGGCTCAAACTTTTCGCTCAATACCCAACGAGGCAGCAAACGGGCGTCGCTTGCCATATGCCCATTGCCGAACTGCAGATATTGTGCAAAGAAAAATGGATTATTGTCAGGTCTTCCATAATCGTCGCAAATCTGCAAACCCAAGCCCAGTTCACTGCCGGGTACAGCTTCGAATCCAGGAAATGCCGCCCATGGGATGAATACACGACCACCCCAACCACCGGGAACTGTAAAAGTTTTTACGGTAAATCCTTTACCGGGATCTCGATTATCGCGGATGAAAAATCTGCCGTCATTGTTTTCCGCCAATGGCGGAGCAACAAATATATGCATGCTGTTGCCTGTATACTCTGCAGACGGAGATGGCCGCACATCCAGAAAAATTTCCAGACAATCTTCGCTCCACAACCGTTCCGGAACTGCGTTATTATGCACCAGCCGGTCGCGGATCTTGAACGCCAGCATCAAGCCCCGGGAGCTCCATGCACTGTAAACTTCTGCCGAAAAATTTTCCTGTTTCCACCGCTGATGCGCCGGAGCAGCCACCGCCCTCCGGGTCTTCAGCGGTATATACGCTAACTCAGAACAGTTTTCATTGAACCTACTTTCTGTAACATGCTGCGGAAGGCGGCACAGCTGAAGTCTTTCCGCAGCCGCCCCGGATTCTGTTATTACTGTAAACATCATTATCGCTGCCAACAAAATACTTTTACAACTCATCATCCCGTACCAAAAGCTGAAATTTATTCCGGTCAGCGGGATATGCCATAAATGGATATGTCATCAAAGGCGATCATACCGGGGGCGGCATAGCGTACTGAAACAGCAGTCTGCATCTGTACTGCATTGGCTGGTACATCGGCAGTAAACTGCAATTTCTGCCAGTTGCCGTCACGCACTGCAGGGTGGTTGGCTCCGGCTTTCGGGGTTTTTATCTTTTTTCCGGCAGCATCCTTGAATGAGAGATCAAATCCGGCAAAAGCTTCTCTGCCGGCATTATCAGAAATTTTGACCCAAGCGGTCACCAGAACTTTGCTGACATTTTTTACAGAAACATTCTGTACCAAATTGCCGCGCGAGCCTCTGGCGAACTTGTCATTGCTGAAATCCGTTACCATAGCGGCACTGTCGTTCCTGCCGGCATTGGGCATATTCACAAACTTGATCTGATGCCCTGCAGGCTGCCAGCTTGCCCAGCACAGCGGCTTGGCATCAAAAGAGTGTTTAATGAGTTTTACGGAATATTTTTCCACATCCTCAATAGTATCCGGTACAGTGTATATACGGATATTATCCACATAAATCCTGCCCCGCATTGTACCGCTGACCCCGGCATTTACACACATTTTTACCGGCATATCCACCGGCGGTGTTTCTGTATAAACAGTCAGAGTCCGCCAGAAGTTGTCGTAAGGTTCCGGCAGCGGCTCATTTACCCGGTAAGCACTGCTATACATCTTGCCTTTCATATTTCTCCACTGTACTGTCAGATGAATTTTTGCACTGTTTTCCACGCTGTCGGCACGCATATCGGCAACGACCTTGAATTTGCGTTTGCTGTTGACAACCAGATTGGCTTCGTAAGATGCACCGCCGCGTGCCGAACCATCCGCGTCAATGCCCAACGCAGCAGTATGTTCCACACCGCCGGTTTCGGTACGGAAGAATTTGGCTTTGCGGCCGGCACGCTGCCAGGTTGCCAGAGATTTGGGTTGCGGGTCAAAATTTGCCGCATAAAGCAGTTGGGAGAAATCAAATTTAGCGGCATTTTTCTTTACTTCCAAATTGCTTTTGAATGTCAGAATACAACTTTTGCGGTCAAGGAAAAGTTTACGGAAATATTCTGCACGCTTTTTCTGCAATTCAGTACCGGCGTTGGCGACCATCTGGTTGAGCAGCTGTTCGTTTTCTTCAAGCATTTCCATCGGAAACGCTTCCAGATAATCGCTGCTGCCGTAAGATGAATACCCCTGTCTTTTCTGGAACCAATGAGTTTTGACAGCGTGCGTGGTCCAGAATTTTTCCATGTTCTCAAAATACTTTTTGTAATACGGAGCCGCTTTTTTACCGACGGCACAGTTATACCAGTCATCAAGAATGGCATCTTTATCAGCATCGGGATTCCAGAGCAGTTTGATTATCAGATACGCCTTGGGGCCTTCGGTCCAATCTTTTCCCGGTGAAAATTCCGAATAATAGTGTTTGATGCCGTTGGCAAAGTTCCAACGCAAATGTTCGGTCATCATATTGTTGAAAGTCCGGGGAACCAGATACGCTCCGCCCCAGATATAATCCCAAACGCCCAGCTCCGGCAGGGATTTGTTCCAGTTCTGTACCAATTCACGGTATTCTTTGCGTTTTACGGCATCAGCTACATACATACTGTCAAAAGCAATGGCCGGTATCAGTGCCGGATTGAGTTTTTTGCCGTCCGCAGGTGCATTGAGTACCGAGTGGTAGGCAAGAAACGGCAGTTTGCAATCGGGGTGTTTGGCGGTGACTTTGTCGGCAACTTTGCCAATCAGATCAATGTAGCTTGCACTGAAATCCCGACTGCCGATCATATTGCGCTTGGCCGGAACGGTTTTCATACAGCGTTTACACTCGCAAAATCCGCCGGCATCGTTGATCCCCAGTGCGATAGTCTTCAAACGCGGATCGTTATCATTTACTTCCATATTGGGGTATTTGCGTTTGTTGTCGGAGAGTTCAGCAATAACATTTTCTGCCAGCACATCGGCCAGTTTCGGCTCGGTGAAGCACGGTTGCCAGAAGGTATGCTGTTTTGGGGCGGGCAAAACGCGTTTGCCATTGTGGACGGGGTAGAGTTCGGGCATGGATTTGCCGTATTTTTCCACCGGCAGCAGTTCTGCCAGATAGTGTCTGATCCAAATACGCGGATTGTTCGCCCCCAGACTGCGGCTCCAATCATAAAATTCCGGATTGTTTTTGTAAGCCCCAGTCCCCAGATAGCGCGAGAGGTACTTGGGACGGCATTTCAGCTCTTTACGGGGCACTTTGATGGTGGCATTTTCGGGGATGTGATCGCCCAGTTTACCGGGAAACAGACGCCGCAGCCCCACATATTTTTCCAGAAAACGATAGACGCCGTATTTCAACGCGTTTTCGCAGCCGCCGGAAATCAGTATGGTGTTTTTATCGGGGAAGGTAAAACTGAATTCTTCAATATCGCTGTGTTTGGAAGGATCGATCTGCAGCTTGATGACCGCCCCGTCAACCGTACCGCTTTTGACGGTAAGTTCAGCCTTACTGCTGGCTTTGATATACTTGACAAGTGCTTGTGCCCATTTGGTATATCTTGCTTCGTTGACAGGTACGACAATGGAGCATTTGCCCTGATTGTTTTCAACGATCACAAATTCTTCTGCTGTCAGCGATGCACAGCTCCATACCGTGCAAAGCATTGCCAGCACCAACAGTTTTTTGTAAAAACTTTTCATTTTTCACCTTTCTATTTGATAGTTTTTATACTTATATTATCAAACCATATTTTACCCGGTGCCGCACGACGGCTTTCCAGGGATATTTTCAGGAACGCAGCGTTGGCAGGTGCTTCACTTAAAAAAGCGATCCTATGGAATTTACCATCCCGCACAGCCGGATAATCGGAGTGTTTTATACCATCTGATTTGATGATTTTTCTGCTGCTGTCCAGATACTCTATGGAGATTCGGCCAATGGCATCCGGCGGGGTATCCGCAGAAAGTTTCATCTGAGTGTTTATCAGAAGTTTTTTCGCATCTTGCAGCGGGACAGTATGCAAAAATATTCCGGCGGCACCTTCGGTATCCCCGGCAGCGTCAACCAGCAGCGCACCGCTGTTATTCACGCCGCCATCGGCAGAGCGGCTCCGTTGGAGCAGCTGTTTTTTGCCGGATTGCCAGAATATCCATCTGCTGCGGGGTGATTCAAAGTCCGAATCATAAAGAGTTTCAGTGTATTTTTCTTCATCCTTGATTTTGATGGGAGTAGCATCAATTACCAGATCATCAAACCGTACTTTGCCTTTATATGCTCCGTCAACACACAACCCAATGCACAAAAGCAAATTTTCATCGGTCGGGGTGGTGTTGTAAACCGTTATTTGCCGCCAATGGTCATCATAAGGTGCCGGCAGGGTTTCGTTTACACGGTAAGTATTGCTCAGCATTTTCCCATTGGGGGTGCGCCAATAACTCTGTAATATGACTTTAGCGGCAGAACCGATGGCACTTTCGGCACGGCACTTTACGGAAATACGGAATGAGCGTTTATTGCGTACCGGTATCCTGATCTCGTAAAGCGACGGCCCGGCAACCGCCCCATCGGCATCAATCAGAAGGCATTCGCTGTAATCAATGCCGCCAACCTTGTCCCGCAGGAATTTGGCATTGCGTTTTGCCCGCTGCCAATGGCTGACATGTTGAGGGTGCGGATCAAAATTTGCCGTATAAACTGTGTCAGAAAAATCCAGTGCGGCAGCATTTTCCCGTACCGCCTGTGCCTGCCAGAATGCTTCGATCACCGGTTTGCGTTGCATAAATAGTTTCAGAAAATACTCTGCACGGGATTTTTGAATCGGAGTTTGGGCAAACGCTACACACTTTTTGAGTAAAATTTCATTTTCATTGAGTTTTTCCGGAGTGTAGGCTTTCAGATAAGTGGTGCTGCCGAAAGCCGGATAAACCCGTTTTTCCTTGAACCAGTCGGTTTTCAACACATCTTCCGTCCAGAATTTTTCCAGATTGGCAAAATATTCTTTCAGATACGGTGCGGCTTTTTCGCCTACACAAGCGGTGTACCACTCGTTAAGAATGGCGTGGCGGTCAGCGGCAGGATCCCACAAAAGTTTGATAAGTAAATAGAGTTTGGGGCCTTCCGTCCAATCTTTCCCCGGATAACTTTCGCCGTAATAGTGTCTTGCTCCATGCTCATACGCCCATTTGACCTGTCCGGCAAAGGCTTTAAAATTGGTGCGGGGCAGAACAAAGGGTTCTCCGTAAACATAATCGCCCAATGCCAGTTCTTCCACCGATCGGCTCCACGCCAAAAATACTTTGCGGAAATTATCCCGCAAAACCGGATCGGCAGTGTACATACTGTCATAGGTTATTTCCGGAACCAGCCGTTTGTTGAGTTTGCCGGTTCCCGCCGGAATTTCGGCAACTGCCGCATAAGCTAAAAAAGGTATCCGGCAGTCGGGATATTTGGCAGTTACAATATCAGCAACTTTGTTGATAAGCGGTATGTAACCTGGTGCCATATCAGATATTCCGGCGTAATTGAGCCGATTGCCGTTGACCTTGCGGCAGTTGGCACAAGTGCAGTACCCTCCGGCATCGTTCACCCCTACGGAAACCGTTTTCCGGCGGGGATCAACGGAAGAAAACTTTACATTTTTATTTTCGTTCTCAAAGCCTTTTTTCAGCTTGTTTATGGCATTTTCCGCCAGAACTTCCGCCAGGCCCGGTGCAGTAAAACAAGGCTGCCAGAAGGTGGTCTGTCCCGGTTGCGGCACTACTCTTTTGCCGTTGAATTCAGGATAAAACTCCGGATGACTTTTGCCGTATTTATCTTGCGGGAGCAATGCAAAAAGATAATGCCCCATATAGATACGCGGATTGTTGGAACCCAAGCTGCGGACCCAGTCATAGTATTCACAAGTATCAGCGGTATAAGCGCCACTGCCCAGATAACGCGAGAGATACGCGGGTTTATCGGTATAATTTTCAGATGGGATCACAATATTTTTATTTTCCGGCAAGTGATCGCCCAGTTTGCCCGGGAAAAGCCGCCGCAAACCGAGATATTTTTCCAAAAAACGGTAAACGCCGAACTTCAAACCGTTTTCGCTGCCGCCGGAAATAACCACAGTGTGCTCATCGGGGAAAGTAAAGCTGAATTCCTCAATATCGCTGTGCAAAGCAGGCTTGATCTGCAATTTGATGGTGTTGGGGAGTTTTTCGCCATTGACCGGCAGCGTTGCCCCGGAGCTTTTTGCCACATAATTTTGCAAGATCAGAGCATATTGCCTTATTGCTTTATATTCCGGAGCAAAACTTACAGCCGCTTGAGCAATGCCCTTTTCAACCAAAACCACATCCGCCGGAAGGGGCAGAACTGCCCCCAGCAGCAGAAGCAACAACGATTTTTTCAGCATAACAATTTACTTGGTGCGGTTTTCAAACCATTTGAAAATCGTGGAATACTGGTCGTTATTTGTGGCAGTATATAAATCAGATTCTTTGCAAACAGTGGACGCCACCTGACCGCCCATCCGCAAATTATTGACTAAATTCGGATGATGACCGCCGATTGAAGTAGCAGAAGTTTTGAAATAATCAAATACGATAACATTATCAGGGTTGTCTCGCCCAATAACATTTCTGGGAACATCATCTTCGCCCCAATCACCAAACGATGGATGTTTTTTTGCTGCAACAGAACTGACACCAAAATAAATATAACTCATGTTTCGATAGTTGGCCGCACCTACTGTTGTATCACTGGGACAAAGAAAAAAACGGTCTCTTTGAGCTGTGACATTTTTTTCGCCGGTACCAACAAAAGTATCCCCAAGACATCCATTCTGTATGAGCATCGCCGGAAGAGAGGTATCTCCGGTAGCATAACGGTTTTTCCAGATATTTACACAACCAGTATCGCATCCGCTATGCTGTACAGATGGCAAAATGTCTTTGGACATATTTGCATACATGAACACTGCTGTACCAATATCTTTAAGTTTAGCTACGCAACTGGAAACTCTTGCCCGTTCGCGGGCGGCGGAAAGTGCCGGCAAGAGCATTGCCGCGAGAATGGCAATGATGGCAATGACTACGAGGAGTTCAATAAGGGTAAAGCTGTTCAGCTTTACCCGCCCATGGGCGGGTAAATTCGGTACAGAAAAATGTTTTTTCATAAAAACAGACCTTTCTATTCGCTTTTTTATGTTTGCAATTTGATTTCTTTTAATTTGTGTTTACATTAGAGTATATAGCAAAATAAGAGATTTTTCAACTGAAATAATATCATTTTTTTTAAGAATAGTCTCAAATATGAAAAAATCATCACGATACAGCTCGCTTGTAACCGAAGAATTTGTGTTTGAAACCAATCAGTTTCCGCTGGCGGTCAAACCGCTTTTCGGCAAAGGTTCTCCCGGTTGGCATCAGCACGAATGTTTTCACGAAATAGTGCTGGTCGTTTCCGGCAGTGCCCGGCATATCTGCGGGGAGAAAAACTACGAACTTCAATCGCAGGAACTCCTGATCATTGAACCGGGAATGTATCACAATTACGAAGAGTGCAACTTTGACTATTACAATGTGCTGGTAGATTTCAAAAAGCTCAAACTGCCGTTGTTTGACTTGCCGCATACGGCGGGGTTTCAGAAACTTTTTGTGCTTTCTCCCCTCTCGCACAGCAATAAAACCGGCAAAGTTATACGGAATATACTTAATGCCGGAGAATTTGTCAAGGCGATTGAACTTTTGAAAAAAATGCACGATTTTCAATCCCTCCGGGAAGATGGCTATCAGTGGGCAATGGTATCGGCATTTCAGGCGTTTATGCTCTTGATTTGTCAGGCGGCACAGCAGACTGTTTCCAGCAATAAAATCCAACCGGCAAGCATCGGAGATCTCGCCGGATGGATAACCCGGCATTGCGAAAAAAACTGGACTGTTCAAAAAATGTGTCAGGCATGCGGTAAATCACGCCCGACATTATTTCGGGAGTTCAAAAAATTTTACGGCGTAACCCCAATGCAGTTTTTAAGCAATCACCGAATACATAAGGCATGTGCCTTGCTGAAAGAAAGCGATATGCCCATAGAAGCCATCGCCACCGCGTGCGGTTTTGAAAGCGGCAGTTATTTTTCCAGTATTTTCAAGAAAAATATGAATACAACGCCCCTGCGTTACCGCAAAGAAGCCCAGAAAAACTGAAATTTGCACTTTTTTGCCCCCTGTGATGATATGAAATAGCAGCGTGAGCATCCAATGTTACATCGATTCCCAAGCCTTGCAGTTTCCTTGCAGTCCCTGTTAACCTCAAGTTTAGCTGCGATTTGTTATGTAAGCAGGCACAGTATGACGCACAATATCATTCGATGCTATACTCAGCTTCGGCAATTCATAATATTATCAAGGTAAAGTACCATTATGAGCAGGAAAATCGCAACCAATAACTGTACTAACAAGGAGCTATATATACAACCATGAAAATTCGAAGTGGAATCAAACCCACTACAATCAGTGCTATTACTATGATGTTACAACCGCATATACCGGAAATTTCGCCTCAAAGCTTAATTGCGGCACTTAGAAATTATGGCAATAGTACCGAGTCCAGGAAATGCTCTGCACAACGCCCGTTGACCAGAGCAGAAGCCGCCAAGCTTCTTTCAGTTACACCGCTCACCATCTCGCGGTATATGAAAAGCGGCAAGTTACGCAAAATTTGTTTATCTCCACGCAGTGTCAGGGTGGATCCGGAAAGCGTAAATACTCTTCTACAATGTCAAGTCTGAACATCCGGGAGTTGATACAACAACGCCATAATTCCATATTTCGGCCGGTTACAAAAAGAGAGATACTACTCAATACAGTATCTCTCTTTTTTACTGCCAAATATCTTTTTGGGGAAAATGGTTTTATGATCGTTTTGGCGGAATTTGCCAACTGCAACGGACTTTAATTTTATATCCCAGAAATATCCCAGAATTCGTGGTATCAGAAGATATCTTGAGCTTGCAAAAAATATCACTCCGTTTTGACGCTGCAACGGATTTTTAGTTGGATAAAAAGTTGTAAGTCGTTGAATATTATGGCACCCGGAGCGGGGGCGATTACCGGATCTGTTTCAAGCTCAAAAATTGCTTATTTTGTCCATTTTAACCTCAAACTTGCACGTTATAGCACTTAATCAACTCAAATGCGACTTTTCAAAAACGGGCCATTTATGGGGAATATTCCATCATAATGGGGAATAAATGGGGAATTTTTATATGCCAATCAGCCAATCTCCAAACGGGAATCAAACCATCAACCCTACTGATTTGAAGACATAAAAATATAGCATAAAACAACAGATAAATTTCTAAATTCAATATTAACGAGTTTGCCAAGAGAATATAACAAATACCATACTCCAATATCAGGCATACGCAATAACCGTTTATTGGTAGGCACATTACCCGGAGAGCTGTTTCGTCTGCCGGATGATTATCCAACACCGCGCGAAGTATTACAGCAACACTTTCCACGCACAGCTGATGAATGTAACTTTTCCGGGGGATGGGGATACGATGTAGAACACGCAACTATTGTCAAGGAGTTTGATCCGGAAATCAATCCGCATAAAAGATTTGATGGGGTATCACTGGAGTATGCTTTTGTCGATAAAAGAATTTGGGAGGAATTGGTTCATTCCAGACCAATGGATGAGCGTTTTCAGGGATTCAATTATATAACAGTCGCCCAATACCTTTGCGATATGGACGGTATATTACACGATCATTTGGTAGTTGCAGTACGAGCTTTTCTTGAAAAAGATTGGTACGAACTCACAGCCGATTGGCAAGAGCATAATGAGTACAAAAATGATCCGGAAGGCAGAAAAAAACATATTGCACGAAGAAAAGCCGCTCAGATTATTTATCGGACAGAATATTGGTTCAACATCAGCGACTTTATGTCGGTCTGAATAAGGGAAACTGATTTTTTGTATTTTATGAAATAAAATAATTGGAAATGCAGTCAATACAGTGTATATTACGCATTGAGGAGTATATGACAATGAAAGATATTACCAGCTACGTTTACAATTTTGAAGATCTGATACAGGGAAACTTTCTGTATGTGGATAAGACTGAATACATTTGGCAGCTGATTCGCCCAAGCAGTGCCGGGTATTTTCTCTCGCGTCCCCGCCGCTTTGGTAAGTCTTTGACTGTTTCCACTCTGAAAGCGGTCTTTGAAGGTAAAAAAGAGCTTTTCAAGGGGCTTGCCATTTATAATAAGCCCTATGACTGGAAGCCGTATCCGGTGATACATTTGAGTTTTGGCGACTATAATGTAATTGCCGATGCTATCAAAGAGCTGCCGGGGTATTTGATGTCTAAAATACAAAAAATTGCCCAGGAATATGCGTTGCAAATATCAGGCGGCACTCCGGGGCTTTGTTTCGGCGATTTGATAGACCAACTTTCAGCCAATACTCAAGTTGTCATTCTGGTTGATGAATACGATAAACCCATACTGGATAACATTTCCAATCCCAATATTGCAGATATTCAAAAATGTCTGAAAGGTTTTTACAGTGTTTTGAAAGACCGCAATGCCAAAGAACGGTTTCTGTTTGTTACCGGCGTCAGTAAGTTCAGTCATGTATCACTCTTTTCGGATTTAAATAACCTTACCGATATAACAATGGATGCCCGGTATGCAGAGATGTTCGGTTACACCCAAGAGGAATTGGAAGCCAACTTTGGTGACCGCATTGCCGCTTTGGCAGGCAATCAGGATATTGAAACATATAAGGCTGAAATCAAAGAGTGGTACAATGGTTACCGGTTTGAAGAAAATGCTAAAACTGTTTACAATCCTGTATCATTTGCCAAATTTTTGGAAAGCGGCGGCAAGTTCAACAACTACTGGTTTTCTACTGGCACGCCTTCATTCCTGATGGAACTGGCTAAAAGAACTGACTTTGATTTCCAGTCTGCAGTGGGCGGTAAATCAGTGCCGGAAGTGGCGTTTAATGCTTTTGAAATAGACAATATCGACCCGTTGGCATTGCTTTTGCAGACGGGTTATGTTACCATCAAAGATACTGAACAAAAATTCGGGCAGACTTGGTATTTTCTGGATTTCCCCAATAAAGAAGTCAGTACAGCGTTCAGTGCGTATATACTTAATAGTTATGCGGGGAAAACTCAAACCGGCAGTGTGCAGTTTGTTGCCGAAATAGCGACCAGTCTGCTCAATGGCGATTTGAAGAAACTCCGCAAGGTTATGGAAGTCTTTTTTGCCGGAATACCCTATGATATTCATAAAAAACAGGAATCGACTTTTCAAACGATTTTCTTTTCCATATTCCGTTTGCTGGGGGCGTATATCGAAGCCGAGTCAACCACTAATGACGGCAGAATTGACGCTGTGGTCAAGACCGAAAAAGCTATTTATATTTTTGAATTCAAGCTCGACAATGACCCGACCGCGTTGGAACAAATCAAAGAAAAAGAATACTGCAAAAAGTATTTGCTGGATGAACGCGATATTTACATTGTCGGCGTAAATTTTGATTCAGTCAAAGGCAACCTCATTGGTTGGGAAGACGAAAAAATTGATCGTCCTGCCAGATAAGGTAATTTACAGCACAAAGCAAATCGCAGAAAAAAGTACCCGTGAATACAGGGGACTTACTGCTGAAAAGACCGATATTTTAAGCTGCTGAACCATTGATCAGAAGTAAAAAATCATCCATTTGTTTATTCTGCTGTGGTTAAGGCTTAAACTGCAAACAAAAATCCTAAATCGTTATAAGCTCTCGCCGTACTCATGCCTGCGAGTAAGGTCGTTTTAAGTTACGATAACCCGCTCCGACCGATACAGTTCCACCGGTGAAGTCTGGCACACCACTTTGCCCAGCACCCGCAGGGCATCATTCAACGTCTTCTTCTCAATTCTCATTTTTTACCTCCGCTATTTTTTTCACGCCAGTCAAATTTACTGTTTTTTGTTTTATCTTACTTGATTCAACCTGAAAAACTCCCCTGCTGTGTGTCCGGAAAGCTATCAGCCACACCAAATTCGCACAATACTGTTCACCGGCTCCGTACGCCCGGATACTGCCAGCAGCATAATGTGTGCGTTCAGTTTTACAAAGCACAATTTGTAAAAAATGCGGAATAATCTTGTTTTTCTTCTTGTAATTGAATTTTTGAGTGCTATATTAGCATTGCAAGCAGGGTTGATTGTTAAAAAAAGGAATAAAAAAGTAGTGAACTTGCTCATTTGGGAGAGGATTTGATCCGAAACAGAGAGGCAAGTACAACGCCCGATATCGGATCGTTGCGGCTGTTTTTTTATGCTGAAACAATATAATAAATGTAAAGACTGTGAAAATAAGTTTTTACTGGGTTGGGGATCTATCTGAAAAAATGAAAAGCACTTTATCAAATAGAGTATTATCGAGGATGCTTGCACTATTGGCAAGCGTGGCAGTATTCTTACAAACGGGCTGCAGCTTTACCAAGGGGGCGTATGCCATGCACAATGTCAAAGATTTCGGAGCTGTCGGCAACGGCGTTGCCAACGATACCGTTGCAGTTCAGCGTGCCATTGATGCCGGTGGAATGGTCTATTTTCCTGCCGGAACCTATTTGTGCGGTACGCTTTTTCTTAAATCCGACGGCGGTCTCTATCTGGACTCCGGCGCAACTTTGCTGGCAAGTCCTGAAAAAAAGGATTACGCCATGGAAAAAAACTCCGGTTCATCTTCCGAGAAAGCTTCTGATGCCCACTTTATTATTGCTGTAAAGCAAAAAAATATTGCGATCAAAGGTCCCGGCAGGATCGACGGCAACCGCAAGGCTTTCTGGGAGCCGCCGGAAGACTGGACTCAAACCTGGAGCGTCAAACCATGGGAATGGCGTCCGGGACAAATGATCTACATCAAAGAGTGTGACAATGTCCGTATTCAGGATGTGGAACTTTACAATTCGCCCTACTGGACTTGTTTTCTTCACGGCTGCCGGGATGTGATTATTACGGGTGTCCGCATTTACAATCACCCCCATACCCGCAACGGCGACGGCATCGACATTGACTGCTGCCGCAATGTGGTGGTCAGCAACTGTATTATCGACAGCGGCGACGACTGCATTACACTGCGGGGCAGCGACAGGCGGCTTGACCGGAAACAGCCTTGCGAAAATATCACCGTTACCAACTGTGTACTGAAAACCATCTGCAATGCCATCCGCATCGGCGTGGGCAGCGGCACGATCCGCAATGCGGTATTTTCCAACTGCGTGATCAACGATTCCCGCATGGGGATTACGATTTGGGGGCATTACGGAAAAAATGCGGCAATTATCGAAAATATTCAATTTGATAACATGCTGGTCAATGCCCAACTGCCAATCTTTATTTTGGGCAACAGCGATCAAGCCAAACCGGTGCGGGACATAAGTTTCCGCCACATCCGGGGTACGGCTTCATCGGCTATCCGGCTGCTCGGTACGCCGGAGCTGCCGGTAGAGGATGTTTCATTTGCCGATGTCAAGTTCAACTGGGTCGACGGCGGCAAACCGGTCAAAGATCTGGCTCCTTTCGGCGGCAACGCTTCGCTGGCAAGTCCCGATGGGGCGGTGTTTGTAAGTTACGGCAAAGATATAACCTTTGACAACTGCCGTATCAACTGGAAAACCTCGGATATGAACTGGAAATTCGGCTTGAAAACTTTGAACTCAAGCGGCATTGAAGAGTTCCGCTGTGACTTCGGCAAAGAAAATATCGCTCAAAAAATTTCAGACCAGCACTACCGGCTGCTTATTGATATTGCTGCCGGCAGGATCGACCCGGCTGAAGGCAGAAAATTGCTGGAAAAATATTCAAATGAAATAACTGTCGAAAAATAAGTTCAGGATAATCTCTGTAAATATCAAAGAAAGGGCAAGTGTATGAAAGGTAACTCTTCAAGGAATGGTTTTTCATTCGCAAAGATGAAAGACGCAAACTTTACGCTGATCGAACTTCTGGTAGTAATTGCTATCATTGCTATTTTAGCGGCAATGCTTTTACCGGCTCTTTCTTCGGCACGGAATGCCGCCCAGAAGGCATCGTGTATGAGCAATTTAAAGCAAGTCGGCATAGCTCTTGCCGGATACGAAGGCGACCATGGGCGGCTGCCGGTGGCTTTTCATCTGGTGGAAGAATACAGTGCCAACCGTTTTTATCCGAATTACACCTGGTATTCTCTTTTATGGGCTGACAATCCCCAAAAAGGTAAGATCATGAAATCAATAATTGGTGACTGGCTGCACCTGAAATGTCCGGCAGACAACTCCAGAAGCGAAGGTATGCAAGCTCATCGGGCATATTGGCGTACTTACGATGCCAATGTTGTTGCCATGCCGCAAATCAACGAACGCAATGCTTCCGGCGTTATAGATGCGTGGGTCCCCAATAAAGCCAATCCGACTTATGGACTGGCTAACAACCTTAAAGTTTCTCCATCGCAAATGGTTACGGTTATGGAATTTGGCAGAGACGGCATGCGCAGCGGCCATACTCAGGCATCACAAGCCTATCATTTTTCAACTGAAGATAAAAAATTAAAGCCGACCGATATGGGCCACTCCCGGTATTTTCACAAAACCGGCTCCAATTATCTTATGTGGGATGGTCATGTGGAACACCTTGACCGGTTGCTCATAAGCGGATTTGACGCGCTTTATATAAACAATAAGACCAACAAATAACTTTGATATAGGAGATTGCTATTATGCAGACAAAAATCAAACTTTTACTTATGCTGCTTTGCTGTACCACCGCCGCAGTGTTTGCCGATGTAAAACTTCAAAACGCCGTGATCGTTCACCCGGATACCCTGAAGGGCCGGGAAACTGTGGCAGTCGAAGATATGAAAACGGCTCTGGAAAAGATGACCGGCAGAAGTTACAAGGTTTTTCCGGAAAGTCAGGCTCCTGCATCCGGCGTTAAAATTTATATCGGCAACACCAAAGCCGCCCAAGCCGCCGGAATCGATGTAAAAAAAATGGAACCCCAGCAATTTAAAATGCAGGCAGGAAACGGCAAGGTTTTTCTGGTTGGCGGCACTCCCACCGGTACCGATTTTGCCGTATCCACATTTTTGCAGACAAAGTTTGGAGTTTATTCTCTGGCGGGGGATTGTGCTGTATACCCCAAAAACCCCGATCCAGTTGTCAAAGATTTTGAAAAAGTCCAGAAACCCGATGTAACTGACCGGAAGATCTATTCTCTGCTGGATCGCTGTTTCAACCCCGATACCCAGAAAAAGTGGCACGCTTTTCACCGGATCAACCGCATGTCCTGGTCAACCGAGGACAGAATAACCCCGCTGGCACGGGAAAGCAAGCTCATCCCCCGGATGCACACATTTTATAAATTGGTGCCGCCGAAAAAATATTTCAAAACTCATCCTGAATATTATTCTATGCGAGCCAGTGGGCAGCGGGATTGGCGTTTCCGGGGCAATCTCTGTTTGACCAATAAGGAAGTCTGGAAGGTGGCATTAAAGGAACTCCTTGAAAGTATAAAAAAAGAACGCAAGCAATATGCTGATAATCCGCCGACACTCTATGGTGTTGCCTACGAAGATAATCCCAACGACCTTTGTGAATGTGCTCCCTGCCAGAAACGGGAAAAGGAAGATGGTACATTTTTCCCGCTGAACGCCGAATTTGTCAACTATCTTGCCCGTGAAGTCAGAAAAGTCTATCCGGATGTCTGGCTCTGCACAGCGACCAATCGCAATATGTCAAACCCTGATGTAAAATTTGAGCTTGAAAAAAATGTGATGTTTATTCATTGTGACCGTACTGCCCACAGCAACAGCATGTATCCTTTGTCCGAATCAATGAATAAACAGGGCTATGACCGCTTGAGCAAATGGCGGAAAAAATCTCCGGTATTTGGCGTGTGGGACTACTTCTGGTGCCCCAATAACACCCAACCGATGATTGCGGTGGATGCCATTATCGGCGACTGCCGGTTGTTTCGGGATATAAATCTTTACTGGATTTTCAAAGAAAGTGAATTTCACTTTGCCCGCAATACATTTTTAAGTTTCCACCAGCTGCAGATATTTCTGGAGCTTCAGCTGCTCTTTGATGCTTCGCAGGATCCCGAAAAACTCATCCGCGACTTTATAAATGGCTATTACGGGGCTGCCGCACCGGAAATGCAGCAGTATTTCAATATGCTCCGCCAGGCACAAAAAGATACTCCCACTTCGCTTGACGAGTGGAACCAGCGTGAAAACCGCCATTATCCGCATGTAACTTACGACTTTTTGATCAAATCCCGTCAGCTGGTCAAGCAGGGGTTGGCTAAAGTCAAAAACGACAAAAATCTTGCCGCCCATGTTTCGTGGGAACTGTTGAGTATTACCGCTTCGCTTTTCCCCTACACCCGGAACACTCCCGGCAAAGAAGCTGAATTCAAAGAGTATCAAAAAGAGTACAAAGAAGCTCTGCTGCTTAATTTGGAAGTTCTGGACTTAAAGCCCAAGTTTGCTCAGAAAGTCCGGGAAAATCTGGCACAGGAGTTTGCCGAAGATACAGTTTTCGACGATCTGCCGCCGGAACTTGCCAAACTGCCCCGCTCGGCATATATCACGGTACCTTCAAAGTACCTCAAAGGTCATGCTCCCTCCGGCACCCGTGCTGTCAAAGATCCTGACTCCAGTCAGCCCAAAGCAATGGTCAAAATACCACTGGGTAAAACTCACAAAAAATTGCTGCCGCTTACAGCCGGAGTCAACTCGCCGCGCAACCAGCAGAAAGTTTCCATTAAAATCAAAACTGCTCCCGCCGACGAGAAATATCACTGGTACCGTTTGGGAGTCATCAGTATTGATCCCAGCAGTTATATACATGTGGGTTGGGCATCAAAGCTGCTGCTCAAGAGTTTTTACAGTGCCAACAAGAGCAAAGACAAAGACTTCAACCGGTACGAAGTCTGGGTTTCGATCAAGATGACTGGTGCGGGGTATGTCCCTGGCTCGACCAAAGAAAACGGCATGTATATTGACCGAGGGATGCTGGTCAAAAAATATTGAGAAAGCGTTTATAATGTTTTGCACAAGAAAAATCCTTACAGCTGTGGCAGTTGCCGGTTTGTTGTCAACTACCTCTCCGGCAGCGGCTCCCGTAGAAAAAGCCCGTGCAAAAGCTGCGGCAAAACTTATTACACTGGGTACGGGAGCGGGCAATCCCTCCCAGACCCGCAACAACTCCTGCACTTTTTTGCAGACCTCGCATGGAGCTTATCTCATTGATGCTGGGGGACCGGTTACAGCGTCAATCATCCGAAAAAAACTGGATTTCAACTCCATAAGAGCTGTATTCATTACCCACATGCACGAAGATCACTTCGGCGGGCTGCCGGGTTTTCTCAAAAACCGCATGGTCAAGTACGGTCCTTACACCCGAAAATCGCTCTGGAAGGGCTTCTGGCCCGAAGTCCACCTGCCGGATGCCGATGCCATCACCGCCTTTGATAAATTAATGGCAACCCAATTCCGGGGCGGACAAAAAGAACGGATCAAATACAAGATGATCAAACCCGGCTTGTTCTACGATGACGGATTTATGAAAGTTACCGCCATACCCAACAGGCACTTCAAGTGGGAAGATCAATATTTGCCATCTTACAGCTTTTTAATGGAGTTTGAGGGCAAAAAACTGCTCTGCACCGGGGATTTAGCTAAAAACTTTACTGATTTTCCGGTCAAAGAAGCAAAAGATGCCGATTTGGTTTTGTGTGAATTTACCCATTTGGAAGCTATGAAGTGTGTGGATTTATTCAAAAAGATCCGCCCCCGCAAACTGGTATTCAACCATGTGGCAGGGAAAAACGAAAGAGTTTTTCCGGAGTTTTCCAAAAACTTTGATTACCAGATGGTGGTAGCCAATGACGGGGATGTTTTTGAATTTTGAAAATTTTTGTTTTTCGTCC
Source organism: Victivallaceae bacterium (assembly GCA_045635745.1). Classification (GTDB taxonomy): domain Bacteria; phylum Verrucomicrobiota; class Lentisphaeria; order Victivallales; family Victivallaceae; genus SIG78. Next base: position 5,424 of record JAZTWG010000016.1, on the reverse strand, counting down.
TGAATTGGTTGAAAAATCAAAGTAAGATGGCACATCGCTGCAATCTATAGTTTTGGCATTTTTGACAAATCACAATTTGTGTGGTATATTTATAACAATAGAGGCAATTTCAAAAGTTCTTAAAAACCCTTGAAAATCCCCATTGTGCTTAGCAAATGGAGCATTTGAGATGGTTACTCTACGAGTAGCCGTGCTCAAACTTCTCTCCCCTATTCATCAATGGTGCTTTTTCAATCTTTTTTTAATCGACTTTTGAAATTGCTTCAATAAAGGTAAATTAACACTTAAGTTTTACAAAATTTTAGACATCACCATTTTTTGAAGAATGTATCAGGAAATGAAAGAGTTAAAGCCAACAAAATCTCCGAATTTTGAAAAATTCAAGCAGAATTGGCAATTGGGCGAATTGCAGATACATTTTATCCATACCGGTGTGGCAGAATCCATATTTTTCATCTTCCCGGATAGTACGACCATGCTGCTTGATTGCGGAGATCACCCCGCCTTGACCCGCCTGGAATATGCGGTGCCGGTCGTTCCCGGCCCGGAACGGCTGGCGGGCGACTGGATCGCCCGATACATCTGCCGGGTGTTGCCGTCAAATACGCCGCGGCGGGAAGATCGCCCGCTGATAGATTACATGATGTTATCACACTTTCACGCCGACCACTGCGGTTCGGCAGCTTGGCAGACCAAAAAGCGGGAAGGTACTCCCCTGCCCGGCTGTTACCGCAGTGGTTTTGCATTGGCGGCAGAAACACTTTCGTTCAAAACTGCCCTTGACCGGGGTGGTGCAAAGCATATTACGCCCCACGGCTTTGAGTTCCCGCCGGATACTCTTGAACATATACAAAAACTTTATGCGGCTTTGCAGCAGCGCGATGGATTAACGATCCAACAGTTTAAGCCGGGCAGAACCGATCAGCTTTGTTTGTGCCATGCACCGGAAGAAATCAAGGATTTTCAAATCACCAATATTGCCGCCAATGGCAGAATTCTCTGCAAAGACGGCTCCATAAAAGATCTCTATTGCGATGATCAGGATCCGGCAAAAACCAGCCATGAAAACGGCATGAGCTGCGGTTTTCTGCTGCGGTATGGGGCGTTTGCCTTTTTTACCGCCGGAGATTTCAGTGACTCGGTACTGAATAAAGATGGTTCCCGGAGCAAAACTGAAGATCTGCTCGCTGCAGAACTCCCACCGGTCGATGCGGCAAAAATCACCCATCACGGTCGTTTTTCCATGCCCGAAGCATTGGTCAAAGCTTTGCAGGCCCAAGTGTGGCTCGCTCCGGTGTGGGATCAGCTGCATGTGGGCGATCAGGTCTTGGAACGGTTGGCTGATCGATCGCTTTACCCGGGAGAACGCACAATTTTCCCAACTGTGTTTACCGCCGAACGGTGCCGGGAAGTCGGCAACAGAGGATTTTTCCGGGACATTGCTCCTGAAGTTTGCGGCAAAGGTGCCCATGTAGTGATAACTGTGCCCCGGGAAGGGAAAAAATTCAGTGTGACTTGTGTGGATGCTTCCGATGAAGAGATGCGTGTACTCAGGCAATATGAATATTGGTCAAACAGCAAGTAATACACTTTGACTGTTTTTACTTTTCACAGGACAGGTTCCTGACCGTGTTGCCTTCGATCAGGTGCATTTCAAATTTTATATCCTCCGGGCCGTTACCTTTTCGCCCGGACAATCGTTCCATAAGTTCCCGCAAGGAAACATCCAAATCCGGGCCCACCGTAGTTATCTCGTACCCGCCGAATTGCGTCATATATTTGCCTTCGTAAGAGGCTATGGAAAGCTCTTCCGGCACCTGTATATTATTCTTGATACACGCCGAAAGAAACATTGCCGCCACTTCGTTGGTATGACAAAATACCGCAGTGGGGCGGTCAGCAAATCGCAAATAACGCTGTATACAGCCGTCGATCATCTTCTGTTTTTCTACAATATCCGATATATCCCATTGAACAAATGAAAAACGCAAATGACGGTTGAAGGGTATATTGTATTTCTCTAAAGCCCGTCGGTACCCATCGCGATAACCGGCAGGTATGCCCCGGAGATATTGGGTGGATATATGCATGATCCGGCGATGCCCTTTTTTGATAAGGTATTCCATCGAAAGTTGTTCGCCTTCAATTCGTTGGATATACCCTCTTATTACCTTGCCGTCAAGTATGCGATCAGTGATGCGCAACACCACAAAACGCTCCGGGTGCTTTAAGATCAGCGGCAGAGTTTGATTAGAATGCAGCGAATACATAAATATATCTGCCTTAGGGTCATTAAGCTGCTCCTGCAGTATTTGCCCCTCGCTGCGGACAAACCAGCGTTTGGGGATGACCGTTACTTCCGAATAATTATACTCAGGAGCCAACCGTGCCAATATTTCGGCGATCTTCACATAAAAAGGCTGACTCAAACCGGGTATCCAGATATAGAGTTTACGCATTGTTTTGCCGAAATCCGGATGCTGAAAAGTGCCTTTTCCCCGGATAGTTTTCAGAACGCCTTCGCGGATAAGCTCATTGACAGCCTTGTTGCAAGTGGCGGTGGTTGTTTTGAAAAGTGCTGCCATCTCGCGTCTGTCCGGCAAAGCAGATGTTTTATATTTACCGGCGGCAACCTGTTCTTTGATTGCCCGTTTGATAATTGTATATTTACTGTTTTTCTGCATAATACTCTTAAGATTTTCCATTTTTGCCGATATACCTGCGTGTGGGCGTACCGTAAATGGGTTTATCAGATTTTACCGGCTTAAGAGCAACATCTCCTGAACCGCTTTCATATCTTTATATCCCCCTGAATACTATAACATCTCTTTGAGAAAATACAAAATAAAACCCGATGAATCCCGGTTTTTCTCCCAAGCTGCGGGCAGCGAAAAAACAAACTCCCGTAAGCCTGAAAAATCATGATTTTTATATTTCATGATATTCTGTCTTTTGCATGGGTTATTTATCTACTTTACGGATCTCCAGTATGGCAATGATTTCGCCTTCATCAAAAAACAGTACAAGTTTTTGCCTATCCCTGATACCGGGGAGTGAAACGGATTATCTCCTGTGTAATATTCTTTTAAGACCGTAAACACACGGCGGATTCGTTTTAGTTTGCGGTTGTGAGTGGATACGGCAATATCGGTTTTGCGGAGATGTTTGGCAAAGTTTTCCGTATCTTGAAAAGTGATATTGCGAACCGGTATAGAGGGATTATTGAGAAAATGGATAAACTCCATCAGCGAAGTTTTATATTGCAGCTGCTCATGGATAGTTGCCGGATTGGCACGATCTGGATGCATGGAATAATAATCCCAGATGCCGCTTAAAGGTAAATCCCGTTTGGCGGTGGCAAAGCCTTTTGCTTGCTGAACGTGGGCGGCGATGACTTCCGGAGAAGTCGCCTTGATGATCGGAATAAACTCTTCGGCTTTGCGTAAAGCCTCGGCACGGTTAGTTGTTTGCAAGCTGACGGTTTTGCGGCGACCGTCAACTTGATAACGGTAAAAATAAATTTTTCCCGGATCTTTGGGAAAGATTGAGCCAACACTCAAACGAACAGATTTTACAGCCATAAAAACACCTTCAAAAATTGTTTTTCATGACATAAAATAAATTGAACCGTGTTCCGGTAAATATATTGAGTATCAAAGAGAGCCCAAGAGAGCTGTTGGGATATGAAAAAAGCCTTTTGAATGGTACTCAATGGTACTTCAAAAGGCTCTTTTGAGCGTAAAAATGGTACCCGGAGCGGGGGCGATTACCGGATCTGTTTCAAGCTCAAAAATTGCTTATTTTGTCCATTTTACCCTCAAACTTGCACGTTATAGCACTTAATCAACTCAAATGCGACTTTACCCAAACGGGCCATTTATGGGGAATATTCCATCATAATGGGGAATAAATGGGGAACTTTTTTGAATGCCAATCAGCCAATCTCCAAACGGGAATCAAACCATCAACCCTGTTGATTTGAAGACACAAAAATATAGCATAAAACAGCGGAATTTCAACTGAAGCATTTATTATAATTTTCTTGAAATAACACTTTTCTTTTCAAACATAAACAAATTTTTATTACTCCATTTGTCAGAATTATCGTTCCAATCAGTACAATAGTTTTTTCCAATCGTTGAATAATCCACGGAAGGCCCCCTCCATTTTCTGTGGGCTGGACCGCAACAACAAATCACTTCATCTGACTTAAAATTTAATGCGTTGAGAGGTTGAACTCCTCGATTTCCATGATGTCCAGCTTTTATGTATTTGTATTCACGTGCAGTAATACCGTTTAAAGCATCACTCACACATTTATCATCAGCATCACTTAGGAAAAGGGCTTTGTCTTCAATAGCAAAAATAATACTGTTATTATCAATATATTTTGAGGACATATATCTTAATCTTTCTGATTCTTTTTGAGTAGGTCGTTTATCAAGAACTTTTTCAGAAATAAAATCAATAAAATCTATTGTATTTTGAGGATTGTGATTAATACTTTTATTATCAATCAAAAATTTAATTCGCTCCAGTAATTGTTGAGAATCTTCTTTAAAAGCTCCTACATTGCGTTCATGCAAGCAAGAGTTTATTATATCATTAAAATCATTCAAATCTTTTGAATCGACCTCATTGGAATTTAGAGAAGGCCAATAAACATTGTTTTTGTCAGGGATTTCATTAAACGTGTGTCCAGCTCTCACACAATATAATTCTTCGGAAAGATCAAATAAAACTGGAATGATTTTTAATGTCTTTTTGTATTGGTTGTTGTTTTGGTATGGCGTATTGCAATAAAACCTTGCCAGAAATAAGTTTATTTGCAGTATAAAACCTCCTACTGCATTAAGCTCATCAAAAGATAACCAAGGAATAAACGCTTTCTTGAAAAATTTTTGATTGTAATTTTTATGAAGTTCTATGAAACCACTAAAATGATCTTCGTGCAAATGAGATAATATTGCAATATCGGTGATATTATCATTTGCATACAATGTTCGATTAGTTACCCAATGATAAGCCAATTTTTCAATATGACACGAAAAAGCAGTATCTTTAGCAAAACGAGATCTGCCGAAATCTCGAATTATCCGCAGATTAGGATATTTTATAAGTATTGCTTCACCATGACCAACATTGAAAAAGTAAACTTTTGCCATTGCTTTCTTTCCTGCTCCAAATTTAGTTTTTCCATTAAAACGAAGAATCTATTACATCTTATTTTAATCAGGATGTTATAGTTTTATCAAACCCTTCCATAAGACATCCCCGTATCAGCTTATTTCGGTATAACCTCTGCGGTGTTGACAAAGTTGACCGCAGCAGGATTACCGGAGCGTTTCAAGTCACCGGCATAAATTACCGTACCCTTTTCGATTTTTGCATCCCGTTCGGCAAAAGATTTCAGATTGCTGGCAA
>JAZTWG010000015.1:0-41852 GCA_045635745.1 Victivallaceae bacterium | reverse complement strand
AACACAAAAAAGTCAGTGATGCGCGGACGCGCTTTTATTGGCTTGGCATTACGAAACATTCCGCGCAACCACGGGTGGATTGCTTTCCCCCCGTGCCCCCTTGCTCGGATCGCCGCAGCATCCAGCGCGAGATTACGAACGATCCTTACATTAGAGCGGGCGCATACGCGCCCTTACACGGATTTGCGTGTAACGCAAATCCGCCCTCAGACGCCGGGTGGCTTCGCTCATCTCCAGTCGGCTTCGCGGAACTTTTCCGCTCGGTTTGCCGGAATGTATCCGGCAAACTGCCCTCCCATGCGTTCGCGGCGCTGACCGCGCTTGTTGCTGTTGGCTATCGACATTTTTGCAACAGCCCTTTTTATTTACAGGCGCTTAACGGCGGTGACCGCGGTGACCACGGCGATTCGGCGCGTGATGCGGCGGCGGGGCAGGGCGGTGATGATGACGCGGTGCCGTATGCACCACCACCGGCTGTTGAACCACTACCGGCGCGGGCGCAACCACTACCGGAGCTGGCGGAGGCGTCACCACTACCGGAGCCGGAGTTACGACTTGCGGCTGCACCACTACCGGAGCCGGCGGAGGCGTCACCACTACGGGGGCTGGCACTGCAACCGGAGCCGGCGGCGCAACAACTACCGGAGTGGGAGCGATGACAGCTTTTACCAGATTAACGATTCCGGCTGCCAGGTGCAGACCTTCGTTGTGGTGGTGTTTATGATGGCCTGCCATCGTTTCGGGGACTGCAAACAGCATAACTGCCGCACCGATAGTACCAATCAACATCTTTTTCATAACTTCTGCCTTTCTCTTAAAGGTTTTGCATTTCAAATTTTTCCATCAGGGATGGTTGCTTCATTTATAATAATGACTGACTGGTCAGTTTTATTGTCAAATATATAAAAAAATGCAAAAAATTTTTTTTGAAAAAAGTTTCATCCCTATCATACAATACCATGCATATATATAAATGCAAGAAAACATCTCTAAATGGCAATAAAAAATGTCAAATGATTGCAAGATCATAAAATACTATTATATTATAATATGCAGAAAAAAGAATGGAGAATTTTTTATGGCAATAAAATTGAGTCTGGTCGTGCCTTGTTATAATGAAGAGGCTACATTGGAAGATATTGTAGAGCGCGTTTTGCTTCTCCGCAGTGAATCGCTGGAGCTGGAAATCGTAATCGTGGACGATTGTTCCACCGACCGCAGCCGTGACATCGCCTGTATGCTGGCAGAAAAACATCCGGAAATAAGTTTGGCTTTTCACGATGTCAATCAGGGCAAGGGCGCTGCTCTGCGTACCGGTTTTCTCAAGGCCACCGGCGACTATGTGGGCGTGCAGGATGCGGATATGGAATACAATCCGCAGGATTATCTGGTTATGCTCGAACCGATGCTCGCAGGCAGGGCCGATGTGGTTTACGGCTCGCGTTATCTCAAGCCGGATACCCGGCGGGTGCTCTATTTCTGGCACAGTTGTATGAATAAATTCCTGACTTTTGTTTCCAATATGTTCACCGATCTGGGAATCACGGATATGGAAACATGCTACAAACTTTTCAAACGTGAAGTCATTCAAGCGATCGCACCGCGTTTGAAAGAAAACCGTTTCGGCTTTGAGCCGGAAGTAACCACCTATGTTTCCGAAGCCAGAGTGCGGGTCTACGAGTGCGCCATAAGTTACAATCCACGCACGTTTGAAGAAGGCAAAAAAATCGGCTGGCGCGATGGCTTGCGGGCACTTTACTGCATTATGCATTACGGCGCGTGCAACGCTCCGGTGCCGATGCAGCTGCTGATCTATTTTTTCATCGGCACGGTGGCGGCACTGGTAAATCTGGGCGCTTTTGCGCTGATGCTGGAAAAAACGGCATTGGGTCTGGAGTATTCCACGATCATCTCTTACATTATCAGTGCGGCGGTCAATTATCTTTTGTGTATAGCTATACTTTTCCGGCATAAGGCCCGGTGGAACACTGCCGGCGAGCTGGCGGCTTATGTGATCACGCTGGGGATAATGGGCGGGATCGACTATGGCTTGACCAAACTGCTGGTGGAGTGGCTCAAGGCGCCCGTTTGGGGCAAGCTTCTGGCATCGGTGGTGGGATTTTTCGGGAACTATTTTTTGCGCCGCTGTTTTGTCTTTCCGCTGATGAACAAGAAAAAATAATTGAACAAAACCTGTATTTCAAGACTCCAATTTTTTGCCGGCAAGCTGATTTGACCGGCAGAAAAAAGGAGTTTTTTTATGTTGAGCACCCTCAAAAAACATTCGTTCCTGCCGGCGGTGCGCCGGTGGGATAACATGTTTGACTCTGTAATGGGCAAACTGGATCTTTTGCCGGGCGAAGAATTGCGTTCGGAGCTCGATGCTTATATCCATCCGGATATTGAAGTGTCGGAAAATTTTGTGAATATCCGCATGGCGCTGCCCGGATATGCCAAAGACGAGATCGAAGTCGAAATCGAAAATGACCTTCTGACCGTCCGTGCCGAACATGCACATGATAAAGGCTGTCGCTGCAAAGGCAAGAAAATTTTACGCAACGAACGCATCCATACTGAATTTTTTCAGAGTGTCAGATTGCCTGCAAATGTAAAGTGTGCCGAAGCCGCGGCAGTCAGCAGCGATGGTTTGCTTACTGTAAGTATTCCCCGTGAAGTCTCTCCCAAAGGTATTTCACGCAAGATCGAAGTCAAATGAGGTGATGTTATGAGCAGCGAATTGACCAAAAACAGTGATACCGTAAAGAATGTGGAAAATCTTGAGATCATGCCTCCGGTGGATATTTTCGAGGATCCCGAAGAATTCATTATGCATTTTGAAGTTCCCGGTGTGAACTCTGCTTCCGTAAAAATCGAAGTGGAAAACAATATCATGACCGTGGAGTGTGCCAGCACTTTGCGCCGCGGCGGCCGCCCGGTGCTTTTCAAACGCATATTCCGTCTTTCGCGGGCGGTGGATATTGCCGGGATAACCGCCAGCACCTGCGATGGCATATTGACACTCAAAATGCCGAAAGCTGAACATGTAAAACCGTTCAAAGTACCGGTTGCCTGACCGGCATTTACGGAAAGGGGGGCAGTTTGCTGCTGCCCCTTTTTTTATTTTATAATGCCGCCTCCGAGCAGGGTGTTGCCCCGGTAGATCACCGCGGATTGTCCGGGGGTTATTGCCCGCAAGGGAGTTTGCAGTTCTATGCGGTATTTATCCTGATCGATTTTGATCAGTCTTCCGGGGGCAGGGGGGGTTCGATACCTTATCTGAATAAGCAAATCTTCTGAAGGATCGGGAACCGTTACAGTTTGGAAATTTACATTATCGATTTCAAACGTTGAACTTTCCAGCATAGCCTGATCGGTCACCAGTTCCACATCGGATTTTTCTGCATCGATATTTTTTACATACGCCGGCACTCCCAGCGCCACATTCAATCCTTTTCTCTGGCCTATGGTGCAGCGGTGAATCCCTTGGTGACGGCCCACAACTTTGCCCTGATAGATGAAATTACCCGGGCACGCCTTACCGTTAAATCTCCGGAACAGAGTTTCCGAAAAAGTTTCGCCGGGGAAAACGAAGCACGCATCCTGACTGTCCGGCCGGTGTGCCACGCTTATATTGGCGGCTTCCACCATACTCCGGACCTGACTTTTCAGCATACAGCCTACCGGAAAATCGATAAAGTCGAGCATGTCCCGATCCAGCCGGTAGAGAAAATAGCTCTGGTCTTTGCGCGGATCGTCGCCCCGGACAATGAGCCGTTCGGCAGAAAACTTGGCGTAATGTCCGGTAAGCAGGGCCGCCGCCCCGATGCTTTTGGCATAATCAATGAGCAGCCCGAATTTGATCAGCGGATTGCACAAAACACAGGGATTGGGGGTTCTGCCGCTTTGGTATACTTCAAAACAATTCTTCAAAACCTTTTCTTCAAACGCTTTTGCCGCATTGATGAAAACATGTTCAATCCCCAGTTGAGCTGCCACATTTTCAATGATTGCGCGATCCTCTCCGCCGCAACCCCAGGCTGCGTGCCACTCTTTTTCAGCGGGCGCAAGGTCAAGTGTGGCGCCGATCACTTCACATTTTGCCTCTTTTGCCAGCAGAGCAGCGGCGCAGGAATCCACACCGCCGGAAAGGGCAACAACTACTTTTTTGCCGGCGTACTTCATTATTCTATCTCAAGAAATGTATCGATTCGGGTTAAACATTCGCAATCGTTTTCACGTACAGCAACGATATCTTCCAATCTTATACCGCCCCATTCAGGATAATAGACTCCGGGTTCTACGGTCACGACTTCGCCAACTTGCAGCAAATGCCCCACTTTGCGCGAGAGCCGGGGGGCTTCGTGTATCTCCAGACCAACTCCGTGCCCGAGTCCATGGAAAAATCCATAAAAACCTTTTTCATTGCTCCCGGAGGGGAATCCCAATCCGGCAAGGCGTTTCAAGGCGTGATCGTAGGGTACGGCACCGGCTACCCCGGCTTTGATCATGTTTTTGCATTCATCGCGGACGGTTTTTACTGCATCGAATGCCTTTTTTACAATTTCCGGCGCTTTACCCTTGACCACGGTACGGGTAAGATCTCCATAATATCCGGTGGAATTCATGCGCGGAAAAACATCTATCACGATCGGTGTGTTGGCGTAGAGCGCTCCTTCGCCCCGGTTGTGCGGCATGCTGCTTTGGATACCGCCGGCGGCGATGGTACCGGCTCCGACGGCATCATTGGCGGCGAGGGTACTGTCGATGATGCTGCGGAGCTTTTCGCTGGTGAAAAGCTCATTCCGGTAAAAAAGCTGCCCGTTGGCGCCGATGGAGGATTCAGCAATGGCATCAAACGCTTTCTGCATGGCGATTTCATTGACCCGCATGGCCTCTTTTATACAATTTATTTCGTAATCATCTTTGATATTGCGCTGCGGGAAAAAGCTTTTTTCGGAAACTCGGCATCTGATGTTTCCGGCATGCAGCTGTGCAGCCAGTCCTGCGGGAAAATCGTATGGTATGCGGAATTCGGCAATACCGTATATTTTCTGAAGCCGGGCAATGAGCTCAACAGCCTGACAGGGCGTACCGAATTCATTTTGATTGCGAACCGTAAGATAATCCGGGGCATTGGCACGCGCGCGATCGTATTCCAGATCGGAAACAATGGCGATCTTTTCGTCAGGCAAGCCCAGAAAAATAAAAGCATCCGGCAGGTTTAAACGGGTTATATAAAGCATATCGGCACAATGTTCGCCGGAGCCAACGATCAGATCAGCAGAAAAATCACTCATTTAGTTATGTTCTTTCATTTGCAAAACTGCATTTTGTGTAATATTGTATTACAATACGCAGAAAAAACAAAATTACAAGGTGAAAAATGAATATTATTGAGCAAATAACGATTTTTGGCGGTATGGCTGTTGCCGGTTATATCATCGGTTCGATCCCTTTCGGGTTTATCATCGGCAGGATCAAAGGTATTGATATACGAACTGTCGGTTCCGGTAATATCGGCGCAACCAATGTTACACGTGCGGTCGGACCGCTGGCCGGCAAGATATGTTTTGCATTGGATTTCTGCAAAGGTTTGCTGCCGGTACTGGCGCTGAAATTGCTGGTTGCCAAAGGCATTATTGCCGCTCCAGCGTGGGGTTTGGGTGAACTTTTTATGATTTTTTCGGTGGTGCTGGGGCACATGTTTACCTGCTTTTTGAACTTCAAAGGCGGTAAGGGTATTGCCACGGCAGTTGGCGGTGTGGCGGCAATCGCTCCGCTGCCGGCTGTGGCGGCATTTCTCACCTGGCTGGTGATCTTCAAAGTTTCGGGTTATGTTTCGCTCGGCAGTATACTTGCTGCGGTATCTCTGCCGCTGTGGAGTGTGATTCTGGCGTGGCTTAAAGTGGCGCCGTTCCCCGGCTGGGCGGTAGTGATTTTCTTTGTACTGCTTGCCGCGGTAGCAGTCTGGACTCATCGCAGCAATATCAAGCGTCTGCTGGATGGCACGGAAAACAGCTTCAAGAAAAAGTGATTTATGGCTCAAGTGAATTTACGCAGTTTGCTTACTCTGCTGGATGATCCCGATGAGGGGATCGCCGTTTCGGTTATGGGCGAACTTTTGAAGTATGATTCAGAACTTCTGCCGCTGTTGGGGGAATTTCAGGAGTCGGAAAATAAATTGCAACGTAAAAGAGTTCAGCAACTTGAAACGATCATAAATTTGCGCAAGCGGCGTAAAAGTTTTCTGGCCAAACTTCAGGAAGAGCCCCTGAATATTTTTGAGTGCCTGATTGAACTGCATCTGCTTTATTTTGACCGCGATACGCCTGAAATGCTGTGGGATATGCTCCGGACATTTATGAGTGTGGCAGAAAATAATGAGATCAAAAACATAACCGAGCTGGGCGCTTTTATGGCTCGCAACGGTTTTGCACTTCCGCCGGCAGAAGAGGCGCTTGAGCCGGAAAATTTCTGCATAGGGCCTGTGCTGGAAGATCGCCTGGGAGCAGATATAATGCTTTGCACACTTGCTCTGCTGGCCGGGATCGATGCAGGGTTGAGTCTCGGTCTGGTGCGTGTTGCCGGGCGCTTTGCTGTGATCGATGTTTCCGGCGGCATGATTTCGCCGGCAAATGATTGGCTGCCGGATAAAGCGAGCAAACTGGAACGCGGTGATTTCTGGAATGATCCCAAAAAAGTCATACGTTATGCTTCGCTGATGCTTTTTCTGCATGCTGTGTGCAGCGATAATTTCCGGTATGTGCATACGATAGCGCATACATTAACGGGCAGCGGCGATGAAAAACTGTTGGATTTTCTGCCTTATCCATATAATGGAAAGGTTCCGGCTGAAGAAAAGAACGCTTGAAGCGTTTTCAATTTAACAATACAAGGAGTCAATTTATGAACACAAACATTATGTTAGCGGCAGCTCCCGGCGGCGAGTTGGGGCTGATCGGTTTGGTTGTACTGCTGATAATGGCGGTATTGGTGATCGGGCTTATAATCTATATGATTCCGGTGCGGCACTGGATCGCGGCACTGTTTTCCGGAGTGCCGGTGGGAATCTTTGCTTTGATCGGTATGCGGTTGCGCCGGGTGCCGCCGGCGTTGATCGTGGATGCGCTTATTCAAGTCCGCAAAGCCGGTATCGATGTAAGAGCTGATACGCTGGAAGCTCACTACCTCGCCGGCGGCGATGTGGCCCGGGTCGTGGCGGCGCTGGTGGCGGCCGACAAAGCCAATATGGATCTTTCCGTGCAGCGCGCTACTGCCATTGATCTGGCCGGGCGCGATGTGCTGGAAGCTGTGAAAATGAGTGTCAATCCCAAAGTTATTGAAACTCCCGAAGTTGCCGCGGTTGCCAAAGATGGTATTCAGGTCAAAGCCATTGCCCGGGTAACGGTGCGTACAAATCTCGACCGTTTGATCGGCGGCGCCGGTGAAGAAACGATCCTTGCCCGTGTGGGCGAAGGCATTGTTACGACCATCGGTTCTACTGAACATCACAAAAAAGTGCTGGAAAATCCCGATTTGATTTCCAAGGTTGTGCTGGCCAAAGGTCTGGATTCCGGCACAGCTTTTGAAATACTCTCCATTGATATAGCCGATGTGAACATCGGCAAAAACATCGGCGCTCAGCTGCAGACCGATCAGGCCAATGCCGATAAAAATATTGCCCAGGCCAAAGCCGAAGAACGCCGCGCCATGGCAGTAGCCAGCGAGCAGGAAATGAAAGCGCGTATCAGCGAAATGCGCGCCCAGTTGATTGCCATGGAAGCCCAGGTACCGCTGGCACTGGCACAAGCTTTCCGCGAAGGCAGTTTTGAGAGCAAAAAGGCGTAAGCAGTTTTTACTATGGAGATGATTGCAATGAATTTTTTGATGAATAATATTCTTATGGCAAATGCCTCGTTTGATATGACCGCTGCGGCTTTGATTGCGGCATTGATAATCCTGATTGCAGTACTGGTGCTTTTTGTGGTTATTATTCCCATACCGCTCTGGATTGCGGCAGTATTTTCCGGGGTGCGAATCAGTATATTCTCGCTGGTGGGCATGCGTCTGCGCCGGGTGCCGCCGGCGGTGATACTCAATGCTATGATCCAGAGCAAAAAAGCCGGGATCGAAGTGGATTCGCAATCGCTGGAAGCTCACTACCTTGCCGGTGGTAATGTTTTCCGTGTGGTGCATGCACTGGTGGCGGCAGATAAAGCGGCGATCTCGCTTTCGTTTCAGCGGGCAACAGCGATCGACCTTGCCGGACGCAACGTGCTGGAAGCGGTGAAAATGAGTGTCAACCCCAAGGTTATTGAAACACCTTGCGTAACGGCCATGGCTAAAAACGGTATTCAGCTGCAGGCTGTGGCGCGGGTCACTCTGCGCGCTAATATCGACCGGCTGGTCGGCGGCGCCGGTGAAGAAACGGTGCTTGCCCGCGTAGGTGAAGGTATCGTTACAACCATCGGTTCAGCCGAAAGCCACACCGATATATTGGAAAATCCCGACCGGATATCCAAAACTGTACTGGCCAAAGGTCTGGACTCGGGAACTGCTTTTGAAATTCTTTCCATTGATATAGCCGATGTGGATGTCGGTAAAAATATTGGTGCCGAACTGCAGATGGCTCAAGCCAATGCCGATAAAGATATTGCCCAGGCCAAGGCCGAAGAGCGCCGCGCCATGGCAATTGCAGCCGAACAGGAAATGAAAGCCAAAATCCGTGAAATGGAAGCCAATCTCGTGCAGGCTGAGTCCGAAGTGCCTATGGCAATATCCGAAGCTCTCGCCAGCGGCAAGCTTTCTATTCTTGAGTATTACAAGATGAAGAATGTTATAGCCGATACTGATATGCGTCAGGCGATCGCCGGGGGCGATAAACAGCGTAAGTAATCCAAGGTAAATGGTGGGTTTATGGAAGACCTTATAACCATAATAATAATCGTAGTCGGCGTAGCGATCAAGATTTTTTCTTCGGTAAAAAAGCGCGATCCGGAGTCGGAGAGAGAAGAAACTCCGCCGACGTCGTCGTGGGATGAATTTCTCGAAGAAGTCGATAAATCGCCCGAGATGCAGGAAGCGATCGATTCCGATCCGGAATTGCAGTACGCTCTGGAACAGGCGCGGCTGCAGAAAGCCGCTCACGAAGCTGCTCTCCGGCAGGCGCAGGCCGAACGCGATGCCGCTTTGCTGGAGCAGCAGCGGCTCATTGCCGAAATGGCGGCAAAAGCTCAGGCCTGCAATCAATCCAGTATGGCAGAGGAAAGTTCAGTTATTTATCAGCAGGAAGCGGAAAATGCGGAATCCGACAGCGAAAGCAACCCTGCTGACTGGGCCGAACTTATCCGCAACAACCGCACCGAAGCTGTTGTTATAAGCGAGATACTTGCGCCGCCGGCAGCATTGCGCTGAAGAGCTTCTTTATATTGACAAAAACCTCTTTGATTGTATAACTCAATCGAGGAGGTTTTTTTATGTATACAAATGAAGATATCAAATCTATGCGTTCTGAAGCAGAAAGGCTGGCCCTCAAATATCCGGCTCAATTTATGCTGTTGAGCTGCGAGCAAATTGCCCGCATTGCCAATGGCTATGGCCCTGACTGCTGGAGCGAAGAATTACGCAAAGCTGTCAGTTGGGTATTCCGTCGTTACCCGACTCCGGCGGCCATCCACGATGTAAGATACGAGTTTTCTGACGGCAGCGAAATGACCCGTAAAGCTGCCGATGCAGAGTTTGCTGCCAATTTGTATCTGGTCTGGCTGGATCGCTATGGCATTTGGCGCTGGATAAATCCGGTGGCGTGGTACGCTTACTGGAAGATCCGTTCGGCAGCACTCTTAACTGCCGGATTCGGGCGCAGTGCGTGGCTCAAGGCCTGCCGCCGTAAACGCCTGGAGGTGTAAGATGAGTGAAAGCTGGATGCAGATAATCAGCGCTGCCGTTCTCGGCTGGGTGGCATGGGAATTGCGGCAGCTCCGGCGCGATATAAATTCCCGCGTGCACTATCACGATTGCGACCGCCGGATGTGCGATATAAACCGCAGACTGGAAAGATTGGAAAAATATTTGGAGTGATCTTCCGCTGCAACACCGATGAATAAACGCAAAATAGAAGTTTTTTTGCTGGAAATGAGCTTTTTTTCTTGCAAAAAACGCCCTTATGCTATATATTTACACCGTTCATAAATGAGCAAGAAACACGCCGGATATGCAATAGTTTTCCGGCCGGAACAAAAGGCGATATATTTTATATGGGTGGATTTTTTGGCGTAGCTGGCAAAAATAACTGCATCGGCGATCTTTTTTATGGTACAGATTATCATTCGCACCTTGGCACCAAGTTTGGCGGTATGGCAGTCAGTGATCAATATGGCAATATTTACAAGCGTTCGCACAGCATATCAAATGCTCAATTCCGCAGCCGTTTCGATAGTGAAATCGATAGTTTTGTGGGCAATGTCGGTATTGGCTGTATCAGCGATTTTGAGCGGCAGCCGGTAACCGTTACCGGTCCGCTGGGCACTTACACTATTGTTACGGTAGGTAAGATCACCAACAGCGCAAGTATACTCAAAGCGGCGTTCGAAGATAATCGCACGCATTTTACCGATTGTCCGGAAAACGAGGTCAGTCAGACCGAATTGGCGGCATTTCTCATCAATCAGAAAAATTCTATTGTTGCGGGGTTGGAATATGCCCAGGCGGCGATCGAAGGATCGCTTTCCATACTTATATTGAAAGATAACGCTATCTATGCCGCTCGCGACCGCTACGGCAGAACCCCGGTGATCCTGGGGGAAAAGCAGGATGCTTTTGCTGTAACTATGGAAACGACCGCATTCCCCAATCTGGGGTTCAATATAAAATATGATCTGGGCCCCGGCGAAATCGTGCGGATCACTCCCGATGCTGTTATTCAGGAGCGTGCCCCCGGCGATAAAAAGCGTATCTGTGCATTTTTGTGGGTCTATTACGGTTATCCCTCGAGCTGCTATGAGGGGGTCAATACCGAAGAGGTGCGTTATCGCAATGGCGATATTATGGCTCATCATCTCAAGCCGGATGTGGACCTGATCTCCGGTATTCCGGATTCGGGTATTCCGCACGCGGTCGGTTTTTCCAATGCTTCCGGAATTCCTTACAAACGGGCGTTTGTAAAATATACTCCCACCTGGGCGCGCAGTTTTATGCCGCAGAATCAGGCAATGCGTAATCTGGTGGCGCAAATGAAGCTTATTCCGGTGGAAAGCCAGCTCAAAGATAAGCGTATTCTGTTCTGCGACGATTCTATCGTGCGCGGCACTCAAATGCGTGAAACTGTGGTTCAGCTCCGCGAGCTTGGTGTAAAAGAAGTGCACATGTGTTCGGCTTCGCCGCCGCTTTTGTTCGGTTGCAAATATCTGAACTTTTCCCGTTCCCGCTCTGAACTTGATCTGGCGGCAAGAAGGGCGATCATGAGATTGGAAAAAGTCGAAGAGCTTTCAATGGATGTAATCAAAAAATATCTGGACAGCAGCTCTGAAGACTATAAAGCTATGGTCGAAGAGATCCGCAAGGAGCTCGGACTCAATTCGCTGCATTTTCAAACTCTGCCGGGTCTGCTGGAAGCTATCGGACTTGATCAGAATGAAATTTGCACCTATTGCTGGAACGGCAGAGAATAAACAATCTTAATTTATAACATATCAAGGAAAATATATAATGGCAAAGATCGTTGTAACTCCCAAAGTTGTCTGCGAACTCGATCCGGCATTTGTACCGGCATCACTCTGGAACAAAGCGTACCGCGAAGCGGTGGCGGCAAGTGCGGATAAGTTGGATATTGTAATTGCACTCAAGCGCGCTAATGGTGCCGTTTCCACTTATAAAACTGCGATTTTCAAGCATGAAGGCGAAAATGCTGCGCTCAACTTCAAATATGTGGAACGTATCGTAAAATTTCTGCTGTGGATGAAGGGCGGTTATCAGGTGATTATTGCCGGATGCGATGCTCTGGCAGCCGAACTCAAAGCGGTTTACAGCGAAAAAGGCGCCCGGGCGTTTGATTTTGAATTTATGGGCGAACGCGTGTATGACAGAACATTTGAAGTCGTTGCTGTGCCGCTGGCTGAAGCACCGGAATCGCAGGAGATTTCAGTGCAGCTGGGCGGGCACCTCGATGGATGCCGTATCGGTTTTGACCTGGGCGGCTCTGACCGTAAATGTGCTGCGGTGGTCGATGGCAAAGTAGTGCATACCGAAGAAGTGGTGTGGGATCCTTATTTCCAGAAAGATCCCGAATATCACGCTGCCGGTATCCGCGACAGCATCCGGCGTGCTGCTGAGAAAATGCCCCGCGTCGATGCCATCGGCGGCAGTTCTGCCGGGGTTTTTGTGGATAACAGCCCCCGTATCGCTTCGCTTTTCCGCGGTTTGAGCAAAGACGATTTCAAAGCAAAGATCGTTAATCTGTTCCACGATATTCAGAAAGAGTACAATGTGCCGCTGATCGTTGCCAACGATGGTGAAGTTACCGCACTGGCCGGGGCTATGAGTATGGAAGCTACCGGGGTGTTGGGGCTTTCCATGGGGACAAGTACTGCAGTAGGTTATGTCAATACCAACGGTAATATTACCGACTGGCTCAACGAACTGGCTTTTGCGCCGGTGGATTACCGCGACGATGCGCCGGCTGATGAATGGTCGGGCGATCTCGGTTGCGGCGCGCAGTATTTTTCGCAGCAGGGTGTGGCACGTCTTGCCAAGTGCGCCAAGATCGATTTCCCGGAAGATATGCCGTTCCCCAAACGTCTGGAAGCTGTACAGGCTATGATGAAAGAAAACGATCCCAAAGCGGCGGCGATCTACCGTTCGATTGGGGTCTGCTTCGGTTATGCAGTTGCTCATTACAGTGATTTTTATGATATCAGCAAGGTGCTGATCCTCGGCCGGGTGACTTCCGGCGAGGGCGGTGAAATAATTCTGGATGAAGCCCGCAAAGTATTGCAGGCTGAATTCCCTGAATTGGCGGAAAAAATCGAATTCCGTACTCCGGATGAACAGTTCAAGCGTCACGGTCAGGCGGTTATTGCGGCAAGTTTGCCGGCATTGAACTGAAAAAATCAATAACTTTACGGGGCAAATTTTTGCCCCGTTTTTTGTCGGAATAAAATCGGGCAGGCTTTGTTATGAAAAATATATTGATGATCGGCGGCGGTGTCAGCGGACAGGCTGTAATGGAACTGGCCAATGCGTTGCAGATAAACTGCCGACTGGTAAGCGACAACGAGGTACTCAACGAATCGTTGGAGAATATTTTTGAAGGTATTGATCTGGTGATTGTAAGTCCGGGGGTACTGCCTTCATCTCAATTATATAACGAAGCTGTAAGACGCAATATCGAAGTGATAAGCGAACTGGAGTTCGGAATCCGGCACTTTTCCGGTCGGATGCTGGCAATAACCGGTACCAACGGCAAGACAACTACGGTGGAATTGACAGAATTTCTGCTTAATAAATCAGGCATTCAGGCTATTGCTGCCGGCAATATAGGTCTGCCGCTTTCGGCGGTTGCCGCCCGGATACTGCGGGGCGAGATAGCCAAAGATCAGGAACTCGTAGCGGTATTGGAAGTCAGTAGTTTTCAGCTTGAACATACCCATTTTTTGCCGGCGAAAGCAGCGGTGCTGCTTAATGTGGAATCCGATCACATCAACCGTTATCCCGGCGGAATGGCTGAATATCGGGCGATAAAAGAGCGGATTTTTGCCAATGTGGCGCCGGAAAATCGTTTTTACGGTATGAGCATGAGCGGTAAAAACTCCAACGGAGTATTTTCTCTGCAGAATAACACGCTTTATATCAATGGAAAAAACTTGCTGGACTTGAGCAAAACTGCTTTCAAAGCACCGCACAATCAGGAAAATTTGCTGGCGGCTTTGAGTTTGTGTTCCTGTGTGTGCGATTTGACACGCGATCTTGAAAGATTGAAAGCTGCTTTATGTGATTTCAAAACCGGTGATCACCGCATAAGTCTGGTTGCCGAAATAAATAGTGTAAAGTACATCGATGACTCCAAAGCTACCAACCCGGCAGCCGTTATTGCCGCAGTAAAATCGTTGATGCCGACACCCCGGGGCAACATCATTCTGATCGCCGGCGGTCTGGATAAGGATATGGATTTTTCTGTACTTGGCAGTTTGAGCCCATACATCAGAAAAGTCATAGTTTACGGCAGATGTGGTGGGCGCGTAGCAGAGGCTTTTGAAGGTAAAAATCTGATTTTCAATGCACAAAATGACTTTGCTCTGGCGGTGGCGGAGGCTCGCAATACAGCTGAAGCCGGCGATATTGTATTGCTTTCGCCGGCTGCGGCCAGTATGGATATGTTCAAGGATTACAAGGAGCGTGGCGACTGCTTTGCCAGATTAGTCAAAGGCAAATGAATAAATGCCTGACAAATCTTGAAAAATTACTGCATCGTACCGCCAGTTTGATGAGCCAAGATACACTTTATTGTGTCTCGCTTGCAAAAAAATAACTGCTGCTCATGCATGTATTTGCCGGCAGCAGTTTTTGCATTTTAAAACACGCCTGTTCATCCGGGCTGTTGTTGCCGGAATGATCGTTACAGTCAGCGGTTGTAAAGATTGCCGCCTTTGTCGTCAATAGCCACGATCACCGGAAAATCTTCCACTTCAAGTCTGCGGATCGCTTCAGGTCCCAGATCTTCAAAGGCGATCACCTCTGCAGATTTGATTGATTTGGCGATCAAAGCTCCGGCTCCGCCGGTGGCGGCAAAGTAAACAGCACCACATTCTGTCATGGCTTCGACTACTGCTGCGTTGCGCTCTCCCTTGCCGATCATGCCGCGCAGACCGCATTCGCGAATCAGACGGGGCGAATAGGCATCCATTCTGCCGCTGGTGGTGGGGCCGGCGCTGCCGATGGGTTTGCCCGGAGGTGCAGGGCAGGGACCGGCAAAGTAGATCGTCTGATCTTTGAGTTCCACCGGTAATGGTTCATTGGCATCCATTGCTGCAATCAAACGCTTGTGTGCGGCATCGCGCGCGGTATAAATCACGCCGGAAAGCTTCACTGTATCTCCGGAATGCAGCATGGCAACTTTCTCTGCGGTCAAAGGCAAATCGATTTTTATATCCATAACACTTCCCTTACAGTTCAAAACCGGCATGTCGCGCCGCATGGCAATTGATATTCACCGCTACCGGCAAACTGGCAATATGACAGGGGTGGTGATTGATATGCACCGCCAATGCCGTAGTATCTCCGCCCAGACCTTGCGGTCCTACACCGGAAGCATTGATAAGTTCAAGAATCTCCTGCTCTAGCTCAGCATATTCTTTTTCTTCATGCGGGGTGCCCACGTTACGAAGCAGGGCTTTTTTGGCCAGCAGTGCCGCCTGTTCAAAGGTGCCGCCGATACCTACACCCACGATCACCGGCGGGCAGGGGTTGCCGCCGGCATTGATCACTGTATCGGCAACAAATTTGACCACCCCGGCTTTACCATCGGAAGGTTTGAGCATTTTCAAGGCACTCATATTTTCAGAACCGCCGCCTTTGGGGGCAAGAATCACGTTTATTTTATCGCCGGGCACCATGGTCAGATGAATGATCGGCGGCGTGTTGTCGGTCGTATTCTTGCGTGCAAACAATGGATCGGTTACGATGCTTTTCCGCAAAAATCCATCGCGGTATCCCTGCCGGGTACCTTCGGTGATCGCTTCGTGGATGGTGCCGCCATCTATTCTTACATTAGTGCCCATTTCCACAAAATAAACCGCGAAGCCGGTATCCTGACAGATCGGCATATTTTCGCAGCGGGCTATGCGGGCATTTTCCAGACATTGCCCGATAAGTTCTTTGGCCAGCGGGCGGGTTTCTGAACAATGAGCCTTTTCCAGTGCTTTCAGCACATCTTCCGGCAGGTTTACTGCTGCATTAAGACAGCACAGCCGTACCATTTCCACCACTTCGGCAAATGTTACCGTGCGCATACATTCAGCCATCGAACGACTGGATGGAGCCAACTTCAATTTTAATTTTTCAGCCATTTTTATACCGTAAATGAGTTAAAGATTGATGTAATGTTTCTGGATTTCCGGAGTGCGCTCGGCAATGTTGCTGAGGTGGTCACCGAGTTTTTCCAACTCAGCCAGAAGTTCGATGTAAATAACGCTGTTGACCAGCGTGCATGAGCCTTTGCGCAAACGGTCGATATTTTCCTGCTCAAACTCTTTGGTGAGTTTGTTGATCTTGCGTTCGCTTTTCAATGCTGCTTTGACTTCGTGCTCATCGGTACTGCCGAGAGCCACCAGCACGCTGGATGCCTGATGATTAAGGATGTTCCAGACTTTTTCAATAGCCTTTATGCTGGCGTTGGAAAGTTTTTTATCGCTTTTGCTCAAGCGCTCTGCCAGCACCACAATATTGGCCGTATGGTCGGCAATGCGTTCGGCATCGTTGGTGCAATGCATCAATAGCGGTATGAGTTCGCTCTGATGATCGGTCAGGTTGCGCCGCCGCATGATTTTTACCAGATATTCGGTAACGTCGGCCTGCATACGGTCGATCTTTTCCTCTTCTTCAGCGAGCTCTTCAAAGGCATCCTGATCGATCTTGAGTTTGAGGAAATGCTCGTTCACCGCCTGATCAATCATCCGCCAGGAGTCGCTTACCATATTGCGGATTGCCATGACCACCTGTTCCAGAGCTACGGTAGGAGTGGCAAGCAAATGGGGTTCCAGCATTTGGGTGCGGTCTTCATCGCTGGTGTGTATGGGAATGAGTTTTTCACACAATACAGCCAGCGGTTTGATAAACGGCAGCAGAATGATCGTATTGATAACGTTGAAAATCGTATGCGCCATAGCAATATGCCGCTCAATATTCTGGGGAACTTCAGCAAAGACATCGCCGGGAGTCATCGAGTCGATCAACACCATATATGCCGGTATATGATTAGGCCCGATGGTAACGTAAAAGCTGGCAATCAGCAATATTGCACCGATAGTATTAAAGAGAAAGTGTGCCAACGCCGCCTGTTTTGCGTGCCGGTTGGCGGCCAGCGAAGCAAAAAAGGCAGTAATTGTTGTACCGATATTGGTTCCCAGCAGCAGCGGCATGGCCGTGTAAAAGTTGATAAGTCCGCCGCCGGAAAGCGCCAGCACAATCCCCAGCGCTGCTGCGCTGCTCTGAATGATCATGGTGAAAATCGTACTGATGAGCAGCGCTCCCAGAATGGGCAGGATCGGCATGAATCCGCCAACTGTTGCCGGGGCACAGTCAAACAATCTGAAGAAATTCTGGAAACTGGGCAGCACGCTCAAAACTTTCAACTCTGAACTCATCAGCCCGATACCGTAAAAGATCAACCCGAATCCTACGGCCGATTCACCCCAGCCCCGGATACTGCGTTTGGAGGCAAAAAGCCCGATCATACCCACCGCAATCGCCGGCATGGCAAGCACTCCAAGGTTGAAAGAGATGATTTGAGCCGTAACCGTTGTACCGATATTGGCACCGAAAATGATGCCAATAGCTTGAGTAAGGTTGAGCAGACCGGCATTGATGAACCCGATCACCATTACCGTTGTAGCACTGGAAGACTGCACTACCGCGGTAACCGCCGCACCGGCACAGACCGCTACGATACCGTTGCGCGAGAAGAACTGCAGGATTTTTTTCATCCGGTCGCCGGCAATCTTCATCAGACCGTCGCTCATAAGCTTCATACCAAAAATAAAGAGTGCCAGCGCGCCCAGTACATTGATTACCACTTTCCAGATATCCAGCGCCAGAATCCGGACCTGGATCTGACGCATAAAATAGTTTTCACCGGGATCTGCAATTTCCACACCAAGAACATATTCGCCGCTGACTTTACCGGTTTTTACCATAGCTTTAACTTCACCCTTGCTGTCGGTATTGGCGCTTTCGGGCGAAATCGAGGCGCCGGCGGTACCGGCTACCGGAGAACTTATCACGTTAAAATAAACCGGCACATCCGCAGCGGGGGTGCCGTCCTGCCGGACAAGTTTTACCGCAATGGGTTTGGGCGCAATGGTGTTTACCCCCAACTCCTGTTCGCCGCCGGAAATCTGGGCTCCGATGGTGTAGTGAGCAGTTATTGCTTTAGATGGATTTTGCTCCGGCACAATAGTAAAGTAGTGGTCGCCAACCTGTTTGCCGGCCTTGATTCTGAACCGGGCGGCTCCGCCCAGATCTGTAGTGCACTCCATGGGTTCAACCGAAAGAGCAGATCCTTCGGTCAATTTTATTTTGAGTTTTGCATTGACTGCCGGGCGGATGCTGCTGGAACCGAACAACCCTTTTTTTCCGGGGGCTTCTGCTGTAACGATCAACTCTCTGGCAAAGCTTTCGCCGGGGAGGGCATATTGATTACCGCCGCTGACTATCTTCAATTTATTAACTTGTGATTGATTGCTGTTCTGACCGCATCCGGTCAAAAGGATAACAGCCGCGCAAAGCGAAAATGCCAGAAAACTCTTGCTGAAAAATTCTTTGATCATAAAATAGCTCTTTCATCCGGTATGTTTTTTCAAAAAATAGTTCAACATAATATACACCATAAAATGGTGCAACTCAAGTTTGGAAAAGAGCTATTTTCCGGTTTTTAGTTAAACAAATAACTAAACAGAATAAATTAAAAAGTTTTGCTTCAATAGAAAAAATCCGGCAGGGAAATCGCGCATTCCCTACCGGAAAAATATGATACCCGGCGACTTTTTTCCGCAAAATAAAAAAACAGAATTTCAGCAGTACTGGAAAGGCATATCTTCAATTCAGTATGCACTGCAATTTTTGATTATCCGGCAGCTGTGTCCGGAAAACAGGCTTGTTACTTTTATTTCCCATTTGCCGGCTTGGGCATTTTTACCTAAATTTAACGGCATAGTGCCGGCACCGTTCACCGCAACAGCGTAGCTGGAAAAACTGCTTTCTTTGCCGTCAGGCGAAATTACCTGTATTTGTACCGGCTGAATCCCCGAAAGCAGTTTTCCCGCCGTATCCATAATCTGAAACGACAGAATGTTGTTGTTCAGCCGGGCTTGGATTTTATCTGCCGGATGCTCATATACCATCAAAACTTTTCCTTCTCCCGGAGCAAATTGCATTTTTATCCGCCGCTTGCCATCGGTTGCCGGGTGATGTTTTACCAGTTTCTGACTGGAAAAATCGTACACCGCGGAATCGGCAGATATATCCAGGAGAATATCCGCTTCAAGCGGCAGTTCTCCATCAAAGACGGCATGATATTTTTTGCCCATAAAATCGCCGTAAGTCCGGCGGTCATTTTTGGCAAAAATATACTTGCAGCTGCCGTTTTCCAGAGTCCGCAAATATAATTCATGATTGCTGCTCCAGGCAGCCGGAGATTTTTTCAGAGAAAATTTTTCTGCTATTTCGCCGGCGGTTTTCTGCTGCAGAGCATAAATGCTTGCTGCATCATAACCCTTCTTGCGGGTGATGTAATAATAGCTTGAAAATCTTATCGGACTCAAATCCGGTTCATAGACTTCGGCACCGGGAAAATACTTTGCCAATGCCCGGGAACTTATGATTCTGCCGCCGGCCGCTTGAAACTCCTTTAGCTTTTTATAAACATCTTCCGGCAGATGCGTTGCGCCATACAAAAAGACTTGTTTATAATTTTTCAATTCACCGTTGCGTATGCTGTCTTCGAAGATACAATCTGCCGGAACGTGAGCTTTCCACAACAAATTCAAAAAAGCGTTGCCAACCGCTTTGCCGTAGCCGGATGTAACCGGTGCCGAAAAAATTTTGTTTGACATGCCGATAAAAAAAGCACTCTCGTTTTTTTGGCGCTGCATCTTATGCATGGCCGGCAGCAGCGGCGCTGCAAAACGGCGGTGAAAATCGCTCATTGCTCCAAGCAGTCTATTATCGCGGTGCTCGACTTCCCAATCCGGCATCAGAAAAGAGACACTGTAAAATTCAAACCATAACGGATTTGCCGCCAATCCCAGCCACAATGCCGTCATAAATGTTGCCCGGGGCTGAGTTCCGGCCTGTCGGGTCTTGGCCGGACCGATCTCGCTGCTGTAAAGCCAGAGCGACGGTCCGAACTGAAAGCCCTTTGTGCCGTCTTTGCCGCGTACCGCCGCCAGCATCATTTCTATTGCTGTCAGAGCTTCTCCCCCATCCGGATGGCAATAAAACCAAGTGCCGTAAGCATCCAATCCACGATTGCGGCCGAACAGTGGAACATCGCGGAACGGATCGTGTATTGTTATCATATCCGGAACATGTTTTTTTACGATTTCTGCCAGTTTTTCATGCAGCAGATTATCTCCGAAACCTTCTTTCCAGAAATAATCAAAGAATTTGTACCACTGATTATCAGCCGGCACGATAGCGGGAGTGGAGTTTTTGATCTCCGCGGGTACGCTCATCATTCTGCCCGGCGCATTATCTATAAGCATATTGCTGTTTTCCGGCGACGGAGGAGGGAACTTCAGCGCTGCGGTAAATTTATCCACAGTTTCCCGGCGGTAGGAAAACTCCATGGAGTTTTCGATTTCGCTGGAAAAAAGAATCTTTTTGAATGCCGGATAATTTTTAATCAGCTGCATGAATTTTTCCATGCGTTCCATGGCATATTGCTGTGCAGCATCAACATTGCAATCCAGCAGTTTGCCGATGCTCTTATCGTTACGCAGCACCCGCCACTGCGGATTTGCCGGCGGCTGACCGACCGGCGAATAGTGTATGCCAAGCGAGAGGTTGTTTTTTATTGCCATATCGCACGCCTGACCAAACAAACCGGCAAGTTCATCAAAGTTCTGCTGCGGATTTACCGTAACAGAGCTGCCGTTGAATTTGTATTTGTGGAAATTCGCCAGTTTGACCGGCTCCACGCCAGACCCCCAGTCCAGAAACAGAGTGCGTTCTTTGAGCGGCTCTGCGGCAATAAAGAGTTTATATTCTGCAGATAACAAACCTGCCTGCAGCTGCAATGTATATTCGCCCGGAGCCAAATCGTCAATTTGCAGGTCATATTTTACGGTACTGCTTTGGCCGGATCCAGTTGCGGGCAGATCAAAATTCCGCCAGGTTTTATCCAGATTTTTCAACATTATCCTGCCGGTACATGCCGCAAGAGTTTCCGGCAGACGGTTGGTTCGGACAATCTGTAAAGTCAAATGTTTTTCGTTGCGGTAAAAGGCATGCCGCCGGTAAGCGTGCTGTATTTTCAATTCCTGATCTTTGACGATCTCCGGCTTTATGGGCATTACATAGTCCGGGTAATGAACTGCTTTGAGTTCTTCGATGATGATTTTTCTGCCTTGAGCTTCCACGCCCAGTGATTCTTCATCGGGAATTGCTTTGGAATCCTGTACCGCCAGAAAAAATTTATCATTTATCGCTGCCCCGATCGTCCTGCCGCTGCGGGCAACCGTAAATTTAAGCTGCTGGCCGCGTTTGCCGCGCGGAATCGGTAAGTCAGGCGCACTTTTTTCTGCCAGCAGTTTTTTTTTGCCCTGCTGCAGACGGTAAAGCCGCAGCCAGACCAGATCGCCGTTATCGGTGGCAATATGTTCCAGCACATAACCGTCATTTACGCCGTCGCCACCGCAATAGATCCGGCTGCAGCCCATGGCATCTTCCATGGTCAATACGACATCAAAAACATAATCATGCGGAAAATTTTTCAACACTGAAGTTCGCAAGGTTGACGGCGTATTGTTGTTATCGCTGAACTCACAAAGTTTGTTGTTCTGAAACTGCCAGTTGCCGCTGCGGGCAAAAAAAACGAGGGGGGCAGCCCCTCGTTCGGTTGCATTGTTGCTTAAAAGCAGCCGGATTTTACCGCCGGAGCTTTCAGCTTGTGCTGCTGATTTACCGGATTGTGCCGGCGCTCTTGGGTGTATGGCCTGGGGGGTTATGGTAAAATTGCGGATCTGTCCGGTAAAGCCCAGATTTTTACCGAAAGCATATGCGCCGATATTCATCGGTCTGCCGAAAACCGGCAGCGGCATAATGGCTTTGCCGGAGGCTATGAGCATACCGTTGCAGTAAAGTTCGGCCTGATCATTGGCCAGCACAATGGTTATCTTGCTGAACTGCTGGATAGGCAGATCGGCTTTGCCGGAAAAGCGGACTTTCTTATTATTTACATTCAGTGATACGTTTATTTCTTTCTGGCGGGTCTTGCTGTTCCATTCCCAGAAACACTGAAAATGGTTGGGGTTGGAGTCGGCATTGATCGTAAAAAACTGATTACGGAAATAGCTGCTACCGCTGTCAGTAAGCGGTTTGACTTCAAATTCCACCGTAAGCTCCCGGGTGTTTTCCAGACAGAAAAGCGAGGAAGCCGGCAGTATGGCTTTTTTGCCGCCGCCCAATGTAATACCGTTGCTGCCAGCCCATTGAGCATCAGATTCATCAGCCTGCGCAGAATCCCCGAGAAAACCGTTGAATCCCAGAGCCAGACCACTGCCTTTGATCATTTGACCGGTATTATCGCACATGCTCCAGAATGCGGAAGCTGCTCGGGTATTTGCTTTGCTTTCCACGGTTGCCAGCGCATTGGCTGACAGCTTGAAGTTCTTTACTTCTCCCGGCAGATTCATGGTTGAATCTGTCGGACCGTAACCGCCAATCACGCAATCTTTCCAGGTGCGCGGCAACCCTTTGGCACAACTTTTTTCGGCCAGCAGTTTGCCATTGATATAAAGGAGGATATTTTTGCCGTCAAAGTTCACCACTGCGTTGTACCAGATATTCGGCCGTACAGTAAACGGTACCCGGATGTCAAATGCTTCCTGCTTGCTGTACTTTATTTTAAGCTGAATATAACTTGGCGTACCTTTACTGCGTCTGGCGATCACCAGCTGCAGATGAGCCGGTGCGGAATCCGCTCCGCTGGTCAGGATCTGCCAGCGGAAGCTGGCCGCGGGCAAAGCGCTGCTGATTTGGAAATCCACCGACAAACCGCAGGGCGCGGCCAATGATTGTTTACGCAAAGGTATTTCCACATTCTGCGGCGCAGCAAAAACCACTGCGCTGCAGCAGCACATCAGGAAAAACAGCAATTTCTTCATAAAATATAAAACTCCTTTATTTATGCAATATTACAACTGAAAATACCCGGTGATTTTCCACTTGCCAAGTCAGTTCATTTTCTGTGAAACATATTTTTGTATCCATTGTACCGCCGGTGCCGTAAACCGTTGCAGATTTGATCTTTTCTGCATCGCTGCAGCGGATCACGACTTTGAACGGTTCATCAAAACCGCGATCGCGGCGCAAAAGAGTATCATGTTTGCTGACCACAGTCAGTGCCAGATCTCCATTTGGCAGTTCAAACAGATTGCCTTCATATTCATTCGGCAAGGTAAACGGATCGCATTCCAGAACCCATTGACAGCCGGCTAACAGATCAGCCAGCGGTCCGCATTTTTTCATCAGTTCGACTTGCTTTGCGGTCAATTCCGGTGGACGCCGGGCGGCTGCTTCGCCGCTAACCGACCAACTGCCGCCGCAAGTCAGGCAGCGGCGGAACATATATTCCACATCCATATCTGTTTCGGCATAAGAGTGTATGAGCAAACCTTTGCTGCCGCAAGTCAGATACTGAAAACTTTTGGCAAGTGTACCGGTGCCTTCGCACATCATGCCGTCAATATTTCTGGCCACATCCAGACAGAACGGTCCGTTTGCCCACAACGTTTTATTTGCTTTATGCAAAGTGTCTGCGATCAGCTGGAGATTTTCCTTATAAGAATCCCCAAACATGGAAGCCTCGCGGCAATCAACTGCTGTTTTGCCGTCAGCATGTGCATAATCCACTGCCTGATAGCAGAGCTGATCGAGAAAAACCCCGTCTATTTCCGGAAATTC
Organism: Victivallaceae bacterium; assembly: GCA_045635745.1. Lineage (GTDB taxonomy): Bacteria > Verrucomicrobiota > Lentisphaeria > Victivallales > Victivallaceae > SIG78. The sequence continues at coordinate 17,957 of JAZTWG010000015.1, read as the reverse complement.
CGCAAAAAACTTTTTGATCTGCGCCTGCAGATGTTTGTGAAAAGTCGTTCCGGGAGAGGCATTGGCAAAACAGCAGTTTTTCCAGGTAGGCATAATATGTCCGGCGCTGTCACGGGCAATGGAATCGGGAAATGCTTTTTCCACATACGGCACAAAACAATCTCCGGATGCCTGCAGATAAAGCATGGCAAGAATGTTGTTTTTATGCAGTTGGGCTATATGATCATGCACCATTGAGAGAGTGTATTTTTCAGCACATTCATACTGCGGATAATCGTGCCTGGTAATTGGAGTAAACTCTTTGTCTTCAGGTATATACTCGCCGTAGCGCGAAAAATAATTGTGTACTTCCGCCCACGCTGGAGCATATTCTTCAGCCACCTTGTCAATATAACCGTTATCCAGCTGCGGATTTGTTATCAGAAATGGCCCCGTCATGCGGCTGACTGCCGGATTGGGGGCGGCAAAAAACTCCGGAAATTCGCTGCGCCAGAAAGCCAGAGCCGATCTCCAATCACCTTCGCAAGGAGCATAAAACAGCTCGCATTCAGTCGGATGCTCTGCGTTCAGCAAAAGATTGGAAAATTCCACATCCATACCTTCGCTGTGATAATCACGCAGGGCAAAACTCAATCGGCCACCACGCTCTGTTCCAGGCTGCGCGCCAACGATCAACCCGGAATTTTTCTTTGTCGAATAAAGCGCCATTCCGGGGATAAGTGAGCCGTAGCAGACATCGCCGTAATAAACTTTCTGACCTCCGACCCAATAAAGCTGGCTGGGAAATTTTTCATTGGCAGTCCAGCAGTTAAGGCTATAAACATTTTCTGAAAATGAGACCAGTATCCGGATCGATATGGATCGTTTGGCAATGTTTTCATGCGGCAAAACCTGTATTCTGCGTATGATCTTGCGTTCTTGAGCATGCCATTTTTCCAGTACATCAAAATCGGCATTGGGCCACTTATGCAGATATTCACCGTTGCCGCGATTTCTCGTTTCAGCGTTGCTGATACGATAAAAACGCTGCCGCAAATCATCTTTTATTTCCAGTTCAGACGGAAAATAGTTCCAGTTCAACTGATTGATTTCAAATTTTGCCGGTAAACCATTATTGTCCAGTTCAAGAGCCAGATCAACTTTATTTTTGCACTCTAAAAACATTGCATTATCTCCTTATCAGATTCCTCAACCGTCTTGAGAACTGTCTGTATTATTATAACGGTGTCCGGTCATTGTCCAGCGGTCGATCTCTTTTTTGCACTTGATAACCGATTTCTGGAAGCTCGATACATGACCATCGGCATGTACAGTGTTGATGGTCTGTTTGTGTCTGGCCAGCGGTTCAATGATTTTTTCCAGATCAGAGCCGGTTGTGCCGCCGAACCCGTAATTCCACGGATTGCTTGAGCAAGGTGAAAAACTTAAGGCATCATATTCCATTGCTGTTACCAGAAGCGAAGGATTGACGATCATGCTTTCGTTGAACAAGGCTTTGGCGGTCGTGCTTGAGGCCGCATTGTAGACACACACCATATCGTTGGCGGCATAACTCATTACATGGTTGTTCAATGCTACTTCATCAGTTCTGCCGGGACACATATTGATCCCCTTTTTTTCCTGATTCTGAAGATACTCATTGGCAACATTGATCCAGGCAATGGTTCCGCCCACCCCGCGCGACGGCATGTAATAGCCGTTGTTGCTTGAAGTGTAGAGCGAAAAAGCCAATCCTATGTTGCGCATATTCGCTGCACAGTTGGAGATCTTGGCTGTTGCCCGTGCTGAACTCAGGGCGGGCAACAGCATTGCCGCCAGAATTGCAATAATGGCGATCACCACCAGGAGTTCGATCAATGTAAAAGCGCGTTGCTTTCCATTCCTGGAATACTTGGAAACTGCAATTTGTTTTTTCATGTTTTTTTCCTTATTTATAGTTATTGCATGTTTACGCTGTTGAGTGTTGTTGAGTTCCGGCAAACTGCCGATAAAAAAGGTTCCATTTTTCTCTTATTTCCGATACAGCCTGCCGGCAGCTGATCCTGCCGCCCAAAAGATCATTCAGGACTTTCCGCGTACGGAATGTACAGAATTGTGAATAAAGTTCATCCGAACCGCTCATCGTGCCCATAAGCATAAGACGGCGGATAAAGTTATGGGCTGCGTCGGAAGAAAATCCGTAACCCTGCAAAGCTTCCGGCAACTTTGCATTGTCAAACGGTAAATCATCTTTGATTTGGCGGCAATACTGCTGTACATATTCTCCGGCAAGAAATTCCATAAAGGCAAACGCCTCATCCCGGAACCTGCTGGCCGAAGATACTGCCGCCGCAATAAAACAGCACGGCACCGTGTTGGCAGAAGTAAAAAATGCCGGAACTTTTTTCATATCAAGCAATTCATTTTTGCTGCGGTCGAGCTGACTGATGTAAGTGGTCAGGAAAAGCTGTTGCCCTCCGATAAAGTCATCTATTATATCCAAAGGATAACGCTGACTGCAATGGAATGAATTTTTCTTTTTTTGAAACTTGCTCAACAGCTCAATGATATTTTCCAGTGATGAATCCACTGGCGATCCGGCTGCATGCCCGTAACAGGATAAATAATCCCATACATGTCCGGCCGCCATGCAGTTTTCCGGCAGCTTTCCGGCAGCTTCGAATACAAGATCAAAAAACTCTCCACCAAGTAACCGCTCCTGTACATTATCAATCTGGTACTTTTCAGCCAGTTTGGGATTCCAATATGTGTAGGCGCAGGCAAGATGCACCGGCAGCAGCCATTTGCTCAAAGCCGCCAGTCCGGAACTTTTGCTGCCGGGAAAATCAGCCAGTTTACACTGCAGATTTTCCGGTAGTTCGACTGCAAGTTCCGGCAGATATTTTTCTATTGTCGGAGAATACAAAAATATATCCGTATTACTGTTTGCCGCGCAAAGTGAACGGTATTTTTCGCAGCCCGGCGATTCCTGCCAGATCAGTTTGATGCTGCAGTCGCTGCGGGTTTCCGAAAATTTTCCGGCAACCTTCTGCCAGAAAGCTTTTTGCTGGGGCAGAGTTTCATATAATACCATTTTCAAGTTTACTACCGGCGTGGCAAGCCATGGAAAGCTGAAATCGCAAGTTGTTGAATTACCAGTTCCACTCCATTGATTTTTAACTGCTGAAGCTTGGGAACGAGCAGCGACTCTGGTGCCGTGCCGGGGGCGGCGAACTATTTCGCCCCGATCAAGAAAACCCTGAAAAGCTCCACGCACAGTCACCCGCGATACTCCCAGCGCTGTGGCGATCTGGCGTTCCGGCGGTAAAGATGAGCCTTCTGGCATACAGCGGATAAGCTCGGCAAGTTTGCGTTCCAGCTGCGCGCGCAAAGCCTCTCCTGAATGACGGTTCAACTGAATTTGATTGATAATGTCATTTACTGTCATAACTTGATCCAATAATGGTTTATTGGTCTTAATACCAATATTGGGAAATATAGCATAACTCAAAAAAATGTCAAGTAAAAAATAATTTTTTTATGAAAGAACTCTTTTTTCATTTCAGCATAAAAACTGTTGTTGTACGCGGGCGGTTGGCTGTCAGGTCGGGAAAGTAACAGAATACTCCGAAAAACAGCTGCTTCAACTGCTTTTCACTCTTCCGGTTCTCTGCGTGCAGCCAAAAGTTTCAGCAGTTTTTCTTTTGCGGATTTATCGGTTATATTGTAATAAGCTGTGAGCCAGCGGATGTTCATAAATTTTTTTACCGGGGAACGCATAAGTTGAATATGATCATCTGCAAAGCGGAAAATCGTATAACTTTTTCTGTTTTCTGCCGTGATATGCAGTTTTTGCACAACTCGGGCATTGTGCATTTCTGAAACAAATTCAACCGGTAAATCTGTTTCAAAACGATCTCTTTCCCAAGGGTAAATGTAACGGGTTTTTATGTTTTTAACTGATTTGTAATCGCGGTAATAAGTATATTCATACCCCACGCGGAAAAACGCATACATTACCACCAACGTCATAAGTACGCCGGAAAAAATCCACAGCATAACATGCCATAATTTCTGAATTTTTCTCATCATTTTTCCTGTACGGAAATTCAGACAGCCCTGAAGAGCTTATCCGAATTTCCTTATATCAGCAATCTTGCGGCAAATCAGCTTTGCAAAAAACAGTTATTGTTTCGCAATATACTCTGCAGTTTTTTTATGGAGATTTGCCGTAAACTTTTGCCGCTTGCCACCGAGATCGCCGCCGCGGTTCCGGCCGCCTGACCTGTAATCATGCAGCCGGGAACAATGCGGATCGAGGCCTGCATGGCCCGGTCTGTGGAGATACAACGGCCGGCCACCAGCAGGTTTGTAGTGTTTTTCGGCAGCAAAGCACGGTAGGGAATGCCGTAATTTTCCCCGGCTTCATAATAGCTTTTGCTTAAATTGGTTTCAACTGCGGCTTGCTTTTTTACATCGCTTGTGCCGGAATGAATATCTATGGCATAGGCAAAGCAGCCAATATCATCGGAGAAATGTTTGCGTTCCAGATAATCACTCCGGGTAAGCACGTATTCTCCGACAATACGACGCGATTCGCGCACACCAAGCAACGATGCCGTTGCTGATAATTCCGCATTTTCAAATCCTTTGACATGGGTGCGGAAGAAATCCAGAAAGCCCCACGCCTGTTTCCGCCCTTCGGTGGAGGCGTTGCTCAAACTTATCGGATCAAGAGTGTCGGTATGGTATATATGCCCCAGATTGCCGGTGCCGCCGGTTGCTGAATTGCGGAAGTGACCTACAAAATGGCCTTCCTGCATATGGAGTTTTTCACCGCTTTCTCTGGCTTTTTTCCACTCTTCCCGGCCAAGCCCGCGGTTTCGCATTTCCGGTTCGAGCGCTTCGTAGTTTATATTGGTAAAATTGCTGCACAGGGTCGGAGCCATTACTTCGCCGGTAACCGCGTCGCCGTATTCAAACGGAGCTCCGGCAAGCATGGAAAGTAAGCCGTCGCCGGTTGCATCAATAAAAACTTTGCCGGTAACAGCCATCATGCCTTTTACTGTCATAACGGCCAGAGCTTCGATTTTCCGGCGTCTGAGCAGGGCTTGAACTATATGCACATTGTAAATTACTTTTACTCCGGCAGCTGCAAGCATTTCATCCAGCACGATCTTTACGGCTTCAGTATTGATATTGAACCAATTATAATTTACCGGTACATTCATGCGTTGGGCTGTATTGTCGCACAACTCTTTGCATAATCCGCTGGAAAGGAGGTTTTTGCCATCACTCATGTGAATGATGCTCGGCAGCATTCCGGAAGTGAGTATGCCGCCGGCGCAATTGTTTTTATCGAGCAGTACAACATTTTTTTTCAAACGGGCGGCCTGAATTGCAGCGGCAACGCCAGCAGCTCCGCCGCCGGCAACTACCACATCGGCATCAGCAAGAATATCCAAATATTGAGCAGATAACTTCAAACTCATTTTCATAAACCTTTATTCAGTGAATTATTCAAAAAGGCGGGCATGGTTTCGCCCGCTGCAGTGCCTGCACCTTCCATGCCGGCACCCCAAGTCAAACTGTCGCCCAGACATACTACAGTACTGTGCGCCGGAAGCTGCTTGAGGGTAGCACTGCTGCTCAATTTTTCAGCCCAGAGCCGGTATCCAACTGCCCGCAGATGTACTCCATCACGGGATTTTTCATTTGCCGGATTCCGCAGCAGACTTTCGCGGGAATCCGGATCGCCGGAGGATATGACCAAATCATAAAGATCGATCAATTCGCTGTTGCTTTCGGCGGCGATCTTACGCACGATGCTGTTGGCTTGAGCGATGCGTTCCATGGGTAATGTATTGCCGAATTTTTCCGGTTTATGCCGCTGCAGTAAAAGTTTTTCGGAGCAGGGCGGCAAAGTATTCATTACTACTTTTGCTCCATTTTTCTGCAGTGTTTTTACTATATACCGCAGATTTTTTTCAAACTGTTCAAAAGTTGCAAGTTTACCGGTATTGAGCATATCGTTGGTTCCGGCAAGAAGTACAACTGCCTGCGGTTTGAGTTTCAGCGCTTCAGGCAGTTTGGCGTGGATTATGTTGCCAGTTGTATAACCGCCTTTGCCGAGATTATAAACGGTGTATTTTTGTTCTGTGCTCACGTTACTGGCTGATTCAATAATTTTACCATATGCAAAGTTTGCCGGATCATAAAAACTTTTTTTCAGTGCCGCATAAGTGGCAAAAGCCCCCGGTGCTGTACTGCTGCCATGCCGGTAAAGCGCCAGATTGAAACGGAACTCATTGCCGCTGCCCAGCAATGTTCGCGGAATTGCAAAGAAAAATTTCTTTTGCCCGGAAACCGAAATCTTCACTTGTTTATCGGCAAAAGGCTGCAAGTTGCAGGTGATCATACTGCTGTTATCGGAATAAGCCGAGAACTGCCAAACTTTTTTGTTGCTGCCGACCAGCCAGAACTCCAGCTGATTTACACTTTGCGGCATGGCAACTTCCAATGCCGCAAAGATATACTCTTTATTGCAGCTTACAGATGCAACTTTTACCGCATCGGAAAATCCATCCAAGCCCAGTTTGTAAAATGTTTCGGGCAGGGGATTTTTTATCACTGTATTGTAATCAGGGCTTCCGTTCTGTTGAGTTATTTCGATTTTTCGCGGAATTTGTGTTTGTTTGGAGAACTCAGCGAGATTCACCAGCTTGATTTCCGGAGCTTGAATTGCATGGTTGAACCGTTTGAGTTTAAGAGTTATACGCCGGTCGGGAACAATAAAACCGGTTGCGGCAGAGATGTATACTTTGCCGGTCCAATTTCCGGGCGCCAGTTTCTGCAAATCCAGGGTGAATGTTTTTACATCGCTTTCGTTGACCCAATCTCCGGCAAGATATATTTCAGAAGCAGTCTTTCTCGCTCCGTAAGCATGATTTCCCGGCTGCGGATTGGCAAAATGCAATACCCCGATGGAGAGTGCTTTGCGAATATATTTATTTTTGCTTATTTCATAATCGAGCATGATACCGGCAAATTCACCGCGGTTTTTCTTATAACGGTGAGTGTGTTTGTCGGATAATCCGCCGCCGCTGGTAAATGTGTGACTCAATTCAATTTCTGCTTTCTGCACTTTATCGAGCAAAAATCCTGCGGCTGCCACGCCCGAAAAGTCTTGTACTCTGCGTGTGGTTCCGACTGTGAGGATAAGATTTTTATCATCAGCATTGCTGACCAGCGGCACAAGCTGTTTCTGCATTCCGCTGGAATTACGCCAGCGCGAGGTGTATTCGGCAGAACCGATGATCAACGCCCCATCACGCTGAATGGGCGAGGGGTAGTTGTTGAACTTGTTCTTGGCGCCCTGCAGCGGCGCCTCCTGTATCAGCATTGCGGGTGAGGGGTTGCCGGTGTTGATTTTCAGTTTCTGCGAGTATTTGCCATCCAGAGAGGTGATCGTCAGATTTCCGGCATCGTGATATTCCGGAAGTTTGGGCGCGTTGCCGCAATAAAGCAGCACATTGTTTTTATCGTATATGCAAATATAACCGCTGCCGGTATAGTCCAGCAGGCCATTTTTATATCCGGCAGAGAATTTTTCAGAAGCGTAATGAGCATTGTCAACTTTTCTGATTTCTGTTTTTCCTTTTGCTGCCGGCAGAACCGAATAGATATTTTTGCCGAATTTTACCGGCTTGGCAAGTACTTTTCTGCCATTGACCAGATAAGTGCCGGGGGATTGGAAAATGATGACTTCTGCCGTATCGGCATTGGAAGAAACTGCTGTAACAACTCCGGAACTCTTTATTTGCAACTGCCGGTGATCGGTTAAAAAGTAGTTGCATGGCAGATTGTTTACCGAATAAATACCGGCAGCGGCATTGCTGAAAACGATCTGCACAAATTCATCTTTGGCAAAATTGTCAATTTTCAGCGCAAGTTTGCCGGGATTTTTGCCCATAAACAGCGGTTCCGGACGGGTGATCACACCTTCGCGCCAGTTGGCAGTCCGGTAATTGCTGCGGCGTTCTTTTTCGCCGAAACCATATTGGGCCGGTTCATCAATATATTTGTTGACCCGGTATGCCCAAACGCTCAGCTGTTCAGGCATATTGCCGGTATTGACTTCAACTTCAACACTGTTTTTATTGGAACGGTTGATGAGCGACAATATGATCTCTTTTCCAGAATCCCGGCGTATGGCGTAGCTTTCCAGTTCGGTAGCAGAATCATATTTCCAGTCCGGCGTGTACTTGAGGTCGTAAATCGTGCTTTTACCCAGTTCGTAATTGGCGGTTATATACGGTATTTGCTGATAACGCAAAAAGTTGATCGTGGGTATGAATCCGTTGGCAAGAACCCGGGTTATGTAATCCATCTTCGGGTTCCAGTACAACAGATCGACTCGCGCTCCGGGGCGCTGGTTGACAAAAGTTGCCACCGCCATCGCCATACCGCAGAACTTGCGCCAGAAAGAGGGGGCCAGCTGGTGTCTTGCTTCGATATAATTCAGCTCGTGATACGGGTTGCCGCGGCCGTTGCCGAACATCACGATACCCTTTTCCTGGCCCAGACTGTGCATGCCCATCCAGAAATCCGCCCAGTGATCGTCGCGCATAAGGTCATTTTTCTGCCAGTCGATCAAACTGATGGTTTTGGTTTCGTCAAGATAGATAAAGTCGAAATTAAAAGTGTCTACCAGACTGCGGAAATTATCGAGCATAAATTCTGCGGCTGCAGGGCGGTTTATCATTACCGGATAATTGATTCTGTAAAGCCCCGGAAAGAGATTTTTTTCCTGCATGTTGCGATTTTTGAACATGAAGAAATCAGGGTGTTTTTTGACTACATCAGAATCCACCATGGCAGAACTTATCCAGTTATAGATACCCAAACGGTAATTGGGCGAAATCTTTTTTATATCTTTTGCCAGTTCCCGGAGTTCTGCGCGGTTGATCTTGCCGCCGTAAAAACCAGCCTTGGGGGTGTCAAAGTGATAATCCCCCCAGGAACCGGTAGAACCGATCATGGCAATAATTTCGCCTTCGTCGAGCAGTAAAGCCAGCTTTTGGTATTCGCTTATATTGGCTGCCGAGAGCTGAACTTTTGCATCTGCCAGCCATGGCGCCCCCGGTTTGAAGCTTTTCAATACTTTGCTTACAGCCGGGTCGTTGGGGTAAATATCGTTCAGGAAGGTGTGCCAGTTGCCATTGAAAAAAGCAAACGTATCATCGATACTAAAACTTTTTCCGGGCAAAACATCGACCGTTCCAAGCGCCATTTCCCACCCGTCAGGCTGATAAAAGAGCGCATTGGCTTTTTCCTGATAAGTGACGATTGCCGACTGCCACCAGGGAAATACAAACTTGCCGTTGAGGTGAGTCCGGTATTGAGTAAAGCAGCCCTGATCGCCGTCATGATAAAGCAGCATGCCTTTGCTTGTCTGCATAAAACTGCGTTCCTGCTGCGGGATTGTGATCTTGGGTACTTCCATCAGAGGGCCGATGTAGCCGCTTCCCAGATAAAAACCATTGTTATAAAACTCATTACTGAAGCGCACTCTTGTGCGGGGCGTGATGAATGCGGTATCCTGTTTGCGGCTGCTTTTGAAAGTCATTTTCCGGCGCAGCCGGTCAGACTCTATCCAGTAGGTCTTTTCAGTGATAATGCCGTTAAGTTGGGCATTGGTACAGACGAAATGTATTTTATCTTTACTGATTTTTTTTGATACGACTTTGTCAAGGTGTTCAAAGGTTTCGGCATCGCCGGAAATACTTTGCAGAAAGTAGTGATTTTCCACGCCTTGCACCGCAAAATTGCCGCTGCGTTTGTCTTTTACAGCCAGCAGACTGCCATTGACCGGTGAAAAACTGTATTCGGCTGTTTTACTGTGCAACTTTACAGCATCTGCCGGTAATGTGAATTTTTGAACAGGCGAAAGGTTTTTTACCGGAAAAGTCAGCTCGCTTATTTCAATAAACTCGCTTGACTTCTGCATGGTGGGGTGCATTACGGCAAAAAAAGCAATATTGCCGAAAAAATCCGGAGTCTTTTTATTGCCTCTGTATCGCCATTTTTTTATATCCAGCGGTATGGTCAGGTTTTGGGTTTTATTGGGTGTTATCGGCAGGAAAATATCAAAGTAACCTTCAGAAGTTGATAAAACAAAGTAAACATGTTTACCGAAATTCATCTTGACTTTGCACTTGATCGCTCCGCTGTAATCCAATGCAGGTAGCTTACGCAGTTCCATTCCGCAATAACGTTTGGCATTTTTGCCTTGAGCACGCAGCACTCCTGCTTGCGGCACGGAGAGTTCTGCTGTACTGCGCGGGCGCCACGAGAGTTTTTCTGCTTCGGATAAATTTTTGAAATCAGTAAATTTTACTTCGGCAGCAAAAGAAAAAGCTGCTGCAAATATTGCCAGTAGAATGAGAATTTTTTTCATGGTTATGATCCTCAGTCAGTGAAGTCCATATTCCACGGATTGTAGGCTTCGCGCAAAGTCTTTTCGCGGGCGTCAGTGGGGTACAGCTGGCAATGGACCGGAACCATGGTTTTTTCGTGCATGGCATCTACATGGCCGTCAAGAAAAACAAAGTTGGCGTTGTTATTGTGGCGCAGATGCACCCGGTAAGTGTAAGCGGTGGAGGTATTGGAGCGTTTCTGGACACTATTCCACTGCACTGGTTTGCCGAAGCCGACAGTTTCTGCCCAGGCGGGCGGGTTGGTATTGGCCGAATCACAGAAAGTTTCGCAACGGTCGGGTACTGCGTATTTGCTTACCGGGTAAAAATATGCTTTGTTGCTGGGGTCGTAAAGTCCGCAGCGGGCATAGGTGCAGTATCTGTTTTCGTTGCGGTAAGGTACATTGCCCGGCGACAGCGAAGGGCAGCGCAGCATACCGTAATCGTACTCTTCAATAATGCCGCTGCGTATAAACATAGTTGACCAAGGCTGGTTTGATGTTCCGCCATTGCCGTCATCTTCTCCCGGGGAGGGAACCAGATAATCAACATTGGCATCCATATACATCTGGTGATAGATGCCCACCTGTTTGAGTGCACTGCGGCAGTTGGAGTCTTTGGCACGTTCGCGTGCCGCCGACAATGCCGGCAGCAGCATTGCAGCCAGAATCGCAATGATTGCGATCACCACTAACAGTTCGATCAGAGTAAAAAACTTTTTCATAAAAACAGCCTTCCTTTTTTAATTTTCCTGTTATTATCTGTTATATTGTTATTAAGATAACTTATCAAGCTGTGATTTGCTATCAATATAAAGCTGAATTTTATCAAAAAAGTGCTATTCAAAAAGTTTATTTACTTGCTTTGCAATATCTTTATGCTATATTAAACTTCCAAGGGACAGGACTTTACAATGCCAAAACATACTGAACAACTTGATATTGCTGTCTTTGCAGAGCTGCAGCAGCATTTGCATGATCTGGGCGAGAGTTTTCAGATACATTGCTGCTGGAAAGCCGGCTCGTCTCTTTCGGTAGAATTCCGATTAAGCGACTATGTGGCCAAACACAGTTGCGCTTTTTGTGTCAAATACAAAGAAACTCCCGGTAATGAACGAAATTGTATCAATCATGATTATTGTACTTTGTCGGCGCTTATGGCAGAACATCAGGATGCTTTTGAAGCGCGCTGTCCGGCGGGCGCCATGGAGTTGATAGTGCCGTTTTATTTGCATGGAATCTCGCTTGGTGCGGTTTTGTGCGGTCCTTACCGCAAGCCGGAAGATCCGGTAAATGGATTGCTCGTAGAGCTCTCTGACAGCAGATTGAAAAGCCTGACAAATGTAATCCGCACATTGTTGAAAAATACTATTGGTACGGCTTATGCCGACCGGATGCATGATCCGGGGGATCAACGGTTGAAAAATGCGGTTGATTTTATCCGTAAAAACTTCCGTAAAAATATTACAGCCGAAGAAGTCGCTGCCAAAGCCAATTTAAGCCGTTCACGTTTTCTGCATTTGTTCCCGCAGGAATGCGGCAGAACTTTCGGCGCTTATCTGCGAGAGCTGCGGATCGCAGAAAGCTGTAAACTTTTGCTTAACAAATCCATGCCCATTGGAGAAATAGCTTTAAAGGTCGGTTTTTGTTCGCAAAGTCATTTTACCAGCGTTTTTCGTGAAATAATGAAAGTTACGCCGCATCATTACCGCCGGGTAAACAACCAATAAGATACATTATTCTTGCGGCTTGCAGAATATAGCGCACATTCATCAGAAGTCAAACAGCTATAAATTCGGGACGCACTGTATCCCAAAACAAAAAACTTATGCAGTTTGGGAAAATGCACTGTCCCCAATATTGGTTGATATGCAATATTTATTGCGTTTCAGATATTTACAAAACTTGAATTGAAACGTTGTTGTTGTATATTATGTTTGAAATATGGTGTTTGTCGATGCAGGGAAAATATGAATAACAGTTTGATAAACAAATACAAAGGTATGCTCTGGGGGCTGGTTGTTGGTGATTGTCTCGGTTCACCGATCCAGTTTACCGGAAAGGATGACCACCCGTATATAAGCAAAATGGAACCGGCTGTCAGCATTTACGGTCGTGATCTGCCCAAAGGTTATTGGACGGATGATTCCTCAATGGCTTTTTGCATCATGGAGAGTTTCATCCGGCAGAAACACTTTGACTTGAACGATATTGCCAATAACTTTATCCGCTGGTATGAGGACGGTTTTCTTTCCAGCGTTCCCGGCTGGGCATTTGATATTGGCGGAGCAACCGAAGATGCCATAGAAAATATCAAAAAAGGTTCATTGATCAATGGTTATGAAGATAGTCAGGGCAACGGTTCATTGATGCGATACGCTCCGGCGTTTATTCTGGAAAAAGAGGGTAAAGGCAAAGATATTTGGCGTAAAATCAACGATTTGACCCACCATTCCGAGTTTGTACGCAAACAGATGATGCGTTTGCACGATGCCCTTGAAGCGGCTTTGGCAGATGACAAAGGCAGAATAAACACGCCATATACCGATCGGAAAGATGTTCCCAACTCCGGCTGGGCAAAAGATACCGTTGATGCGGCATTGTGGGCATTCTGTACCACCGATAATTTCAAGGACGGAATGTTGGCGGCAGTCAACCTGGGCGGAGATTCCGACTCCATCGCCGCTGTTTACGGACAGATCGCCGGAGCTTATTACGGTTATGCTGCCATCCCGCAGGAATGGATCTGCGATGTCAAAGATTACCAATGGGTGGATGACTTTATTAATCAGTTTTTGGAGGTGTTATGATGAATATATTTGAAGATATGCAAAAACCGATTTTTGAAAAAAGTCAGATCTGTGTACCGCAGCCCGGTAACCAGTGGGCTGGAAAAATGGTGCTTAATCCGGCAATGATAGCGGATAAAAACGCTCCGGATACATTTTATATGCTTTTCCGTGCCACCGGGCCTTATCCTTCTGCTCAAATTGCAGGAAAGCCATTACCGTATCCGATCTTTCTCGGCTTTGGCGTAAGCTTCGATTGTGGTAAGAACTGGGATTTTGATTTTTCGCGTCCGGCACTTGCTCCTGCATTGAAAAACAATCCGGAAGAGTTGTACACGACCGATATTTATGGCAAAAAAGTTTTCAATTACGCTAACGGCTGTATTGAAGACCCCCGCCTTTTCTACTTTGAAGATGAATTGTACCTGACCGTTGCGTGCCGGACATTCCCCCCGGGACCCTACTGGGAACATGATGATCCGGTTCAATGTATGCCCGACTGGGTGAATAAATCATCGCTGGGAAGAGCTGTAAAGGAAAATTACACGGTTACTTTGCTTTATAAAGTTGATTTGGATGAACTTAAAAATAGAAATTACGAAAAAGCTTTTGCACTTGTAGCGCCTTTGCATCACCCTGATACAAGCGACGACCGCGATGTTATGCTTTTTCCGCGCCGTATAGATATAAACGGAAAAAAGAAAATAGTTTGTATCCATCGTCCGAAATTTCCACAAAATTATGAGATCGGAAAAACTCTTGAAGCCCCCTCCATATTTTTTGCTTGTGCAGATAATTTGGAAGATTTTGCAGATAACAGTAAAGTTGAACGCATTGTTTTTGCTCAAGCTGAATTTCCGTGGGAAGGTAATCGTGTCGGGGTGAGTTTCCCTCCAATTGAACTTGAACAAGGTAAATGGCTGTTGCCGTATCACGGTAAACAAAATGATATTGTCGGTTATACGCAAAGTTTCATGATCCTGCAGGAAAATGAAACCTTGGCTATGGAAATAAAATCCCGTCCATCCGAACGGTTGCTTTTTGCCGATCAGCCCTGGGAATTGGAAGGAGAATTTACGATCCCCTGTTTGTTCAGCTGTTCAGGGATTGTACATCACAACGGAAAACTTTATATGGGCTATGGTGCCGCTGATAAAAAAATCGGTATAGTTTCTGTTGATTTCAATGAATTAATTACCTATCTGAATAATCGTTAAAAGGAAAATTGATTATGAAAAAGTTATTGGTTTTGTTGCTGTCAGGTTGTTGCATGGGTTATGAAGCAAGCTGACAGCAGTCAACCTTGGCGGGGATTCCGACTCTATCGCCGCCGTTTACGGACAAGTCGCGGGAGCGTATTACGGTTACGAAGCCATTCCGCAGGAATGGATCTGCGATGTCAAAGACAATCAATGGGCGGATGACTTTATCAATCAGTTTTGTGAGGTGCTGGGATGAATATATTTGAAGATTTTTTCAATAAAAAAATGACTGTAGAAGAATTTGTATCTTTAGTGTCGGGTGCAAGTGATGACAGTAAGCTAAAAGAAGGACTTCAAACGTTTAATCCAAATTCTCCGGAAGAATATTTAACTCAAATATTCACTCATATAATGCTTAAAGATGCTTCATTCCGTAAATCCTTCTTGGAAAAATTAGAAATTGCAGATGGCGACTGGAATTTTGAGTCAGAACATTTTGAATCTGGAGTAGACGAAAAAGGCAAAACCATAGTAGACGAAGAAGGAAAAATCATAAAGGGAGAAATGGATGTTTTCGGTACAACTGACAATGATCTCCTGATTATTGAAAATAAAATCGGTGATCGTATTGAAAAGAAACAGCCAGGTAGGTATGCTAAATTGTATAACGACAAATATCCCGAAGATAAAAGAAAAAAGCATTTGATTGTTTTAGCAAAATTTTCCGATTTAATGCCGGAATCAGATTGGGATGGCGAGAAATGTATAAAACAGCATTTAACCGAGAAACTTCGAGCTGTTTGTGAAAAATATAATTTTAACAGCAAATACATTTACTGGCACGAGGTTTACAGCTTGCTTGAGAAGTGTTTGAAAAATAATAAAATCAAAACACAATTACTTGAATTTTTAAGAACCCAAAATCTTGATCAAGAATGGTGTCAGGATATCGGCTGTCCTGATTGGCGAAAAAGGTTAATAGAAGAGTATAATGATTTTGCAGATAAAAATAGTATAGATAAATTATCAAAAAGGGGCAAGTT
The DNA here is from genome assembly GCA_045635745.1 of Victivallaceae bacterium. Classification (GTDB taxonomy): domain Bacteria; phylum Verrucomicrobiota; class Lentisphaeria; order Victivallales; family Victivallaceae; genus SIG78. The sequence goes on along the minus strand of JAZTWG010000015.1, from coordinate 2,467 downwards.
GGGACCTGTAGGGAATAATAAAATTTGCTTTATCGGCAGTCGGGTTCAAGGTGCGAGAAGCGCAGAAACAGCTGCTCAAAAAGATAAAAACGACGAATTATGTTGTTTCCTTAAGTTGGAAATAAAGAATAAATCAGGCAAAAAAGAGTATATTGATTTGTCCGATTGTTGCTATGACCCGATCGAAACAATTATTGAAAATTGCTCGGAAGCAATATTGGAAGCATACGGCAAAAGATAATCATAAATGTCTATCGGGCGGGAGTGACTTTTTCGAAAGTTTCCCGCCCGATTTTTTCAGCAGAACTCTTTGAGCATTTCGATTATGCGGTCGGCTCGCTTGGAGATGATTTTTTCGGCGTGGTCAAGGTATTTTGTTACGCCTTGCAGATAAAGCTCACGGTGCGGCTGCGGTTTTTCCCAATGAAAACGGACTTTGCCGCTGGCATCAGCAAAAAGATTTCTGGCGTGACCATCTGTATCAAGGTAATCATCCAGCAGCAACGCTTTTATCATACGGGTGAACCCTTCCTGATTCTTGTAATTTTCAAAAGCGTATCCGTTACGTTCGTGAACGAGTTTATAAAGTGTTTCATCCGCATTGCAGCCGTTGACCAGACACGGTTCTAACGCCAGCAGAAACTGGTCAAAGTAATCACGCCAATGATTTGTTCCCCGATAGGTGTTGAGTGTTGCAAAACTTTTCCCGCTTTTGACCGTAAAATTGGGCAGAACCACAAAATTGCCCAGTGTACAGATTTTTTTATGGAAACTTCTGATCCGGTCGTAGAGTGCATTGTCCGGTGAAAATTGGTCGATTCCGTAAAAATGCCCTGGCTTTTCCGGATTTGGTCTGCCGAAAATAGTGTGAAATGTATGGATTGTATCGCCCCGATAACACTTACCTGTGCCGATTTCCCGCCAGTCGGTCATATCCGGAAAGACCTTGCACCAGAGCAGAACATAAACCGCCCGGATGATATAGGTATTATCACAATCAAATTTCTGCGGATTGATACAGCCGAAAAGTTCATCATGTTTCAGAGTTTCAAAGTCAAACTCCTTAAAGTTGCGGATATCACCGTCAAGTTTTTCTCTGACAAACGCCCGAAGCATCGTTTGAGCATCCGGGGAGCGGTAATAAAGTGCCATATCTTCGTGCTGATAACTGCGGATTTCATCGGCTTCAAGGAAAGACTCTGCATCACCAGTCCATAAATCAGTCGGATCGCGGAGCTGCTCCCAGAGATCCTGAATTTCCCAGCCGAGTTTTTTCATCCCTGCATAATATTGCAGTTTCAGTTTTGCCATCAGGAAGTTTGCACAGCATTTGCAGTAAAATTTATCTTTGAATTTTATATCGGCATTTTCATCGCCGCAATCGGCACAGTGTGTTTCACTCATCTGCCTATCCTCTCTTTTATTTTTTCTATGCTGCCGCAGCCAGTCGGCGTTTTCTGCTGTATCGGCATTGACTTTTTTGAAACTGCCTCCATTTTCGCGGACTTTGCGGATGCTTTGGGCGATATATTCTTTCACCGGATTGGAGTTGAAGAGAGTTGGATATTTCTCTTGCATCTCTTCTTCACAGGCGGTCATACAAAATGCTCCACTTCCGACTTCCAGAAGAGTTGTAGGCAAATCGACCGCCTGCAAGTTTTCACACCCAATAAAAGCGTGATCGCCGATAGAAAGTACCTTGTCGTGCAAAACGATTTTTTTCAACTTTCCAAACATACACACATCGCTGCCGATGAAGATGACATTTTCCGGAACTTCATAATACTCAAGTTCCGTTGGAATGCAAAGCAAGGTTTTATTTTTCCAAATCAGCGCACCGAAACGGTCAACGGTAAAATCAGGACTCTCTGAAACAAGTTTTGCCGGACAATCCAGAAAAGCGTTAGGGGCAATTGTTTTGACATTTGCCGGAATCGTCAGTGTTTGCAGATTACTGCACTGCTGAAATGCGTTACTGTCAATTTCGAGCAAACTTTGCGGCAATGTAACTGACCGCAGTTGTTGACAATTGAAAAAGGCAGTGAGTCCGATTTCTTCTGTACCTTCCGGAACTGTGTAGTCCTGAAGTTCCAAATCTTCCGGAAAATGGATCAAGGTTTTACGATCCGCAGTGTATTCCACGCCGCCGACAAAAATGTTTTTTTCTTCCAGCATATTTCAATCCTTTCTGCTGTTGTTGACTGACAATGCAAGCGGGGCCATTATCCCCGAAAAACTTCATTGTCTGCCTACATAAGCAGTATTTTTGTGAAATTTCAGATAGAATCTTATCAAAAAAAGGTTGTTTTTGAGCATTTTTCATTTATAACAATCTGATAGTGAAGGCATAGTGTATTGGGCAAATAATTGCACTTTCACTCTGCCTGAACAATGTGTTCAGGTGTGAGAAAAGTGTGTGACTGCAGTTTGGGATACAAACAACAGATTTTTTGTGACAGAATACGTA
>JAZTWG010000014.1:0-18881 GCA_045635745.1 Victivallaceae bacterium | reverse complement strand
CCCCGTGGTGCGCGGAATATTCAATAATGGCAAACCAACCACGTTTTGTCCGCGCATCACTGGACTTTTTGTATTGCTCAAAGAATTGGTTTGAGGAAAAGACGGGGCATTTTCTGATAATGACGTATTTATTAACAGATAATCGTGCTTGAAAATGAAAAAAGGTGTTGCAATAACAAACAGTTTTGCAACACCCAGTCGGAAAATCAAACGGACTTATCAGTCAAGTTTGCAGTCTTTCAAACTCATAAACTTCTTGCTCAAAAGTTCGCAGCCGTCTTTGGTGATGATACAACCGCGTTCCCAGCGCAGACCATAACCGTTGCCGGTAAAGAAGGTATCGATCTGGTAGGTCATATTTTCCTTGAGCTTGTATTTGCTGGTGGTTTCGATCCAGGGGCTTTCGGTTTCCATGATGCCAAGACCGTGTACGGGGCCGTAAAGCATGTAATCTTTCCAGCCTTCAGCGCAGCCCCAGTCGTAGTATTTCTGGGCAATGCTGGAGGCATCCACACCCGCCTTCATCAGTTCAAAGGTGTACTTGTGAGCGCGCAGACCGAATTCCACAAGCGCCATCTGTTCCTTGGGCAGTTTGCCGAAGTAAACCGGAATACCAATGGAGCTGGAGTAACCACCGACGCGGGCACCGATATTGAGCTGAATGATCTCGTTTTTCTTGAGCTTGGCACCGGTCGGACGGCTGATACCATTGCTGGTACGGTCGCCGCCGAAGCAGTACAAGCTGTGACCTTCGTACTCACCGCCGTTGGCGTAGATTTCGCGCTGTGCAATACCGATAGCCTGAAATTCGGTCATACCCGGCTTGAGTTCATTGAGCATGGCGGCAACGGCTTTTTCAGCAACTTTGAAAGCCTTGCGGTGGCAGTTGAGTTCGTTTTCGCTCTTGACCCAGCGGAGTTCGCGGAAGACATCATCGGCAACCACCACTTCCACGCCGGGCAGCTGATTGGCAACAGCATCGAGTGTAGGTTTGGTCATAACAGCAGTACCGACCAGACCGAGTTTCTTGAGCTTCTTGCTGCCCATAGCCATTTTGACCACTTCCGGATAAGTCGCCAGATCGATGCCCGGATAATCCGGTTCGGCAGATTCGCGGTAGTTGAGCATCAGAGCGATCTTGCTCAAAACGCTGCGGCCGACGGCATACTTGTAGCTTTCAGGACCGATCAGCAGCACAGCATCGCCTTCTGCAGGCACAAAGACACCGGCCTGTTCAAAGGTCGGCCAATATTCAGAAAGATAACGCACGTTGGCAAAATCAGATTCAGTCCCATGCACCAGGCAGGCATCCAAACCGGCTGCCTTGATATTGGCCTGAAATTTGGCAATGCGTTCAAAATACTCATTTTTCGGAATGACGTAAGCCATTGTTTAATCCTCCAACTTTTTTATCGTATTGGTTATATTCACCCCGAGAACCATTCCCGGAACAAGTTTTTCTCTGACACAACCGCCCACAGCTTCAAGCTCCATAAAGCCGGAGGGGTCATTGTAAATACTGTAGCGCACCGCGCCGGCCGGTTTTACATCCACCGGAGCATCAGCAATATCCACCGCTTCCAGGCCTTCAGCCAGCGGCGCCGAAGAGCGGCTGATCACCAGGCCTTTATCCGGCACAATAAGCTCAACAAATCGGCTTTCTTCGGGCAGTGCAAGCTGAATACGGTTGACTTTGTCATGCACCATTTCTGTTACATTGCCCTTGACTGTAAGCAGTTCCTTGCTGGGGGCATACAAGTCGCGAACTTCGCCTTTGACTGAACCGAAACGGGCAATTGTTTTATCGTCCACGAAGAACTGCGACAGCGACCACGGAGCCAGCAGAAAATCATTGCGGCTCAACTCGCGGCTGCCGATATATTCAATGGCATCATACTGCTCAATAACGGTTGCCCCACCGGCAGTTTCGCTGACTTTGCTTTTGCGAATAAAGCGGCACGGTATGCCCAACTGCTGATTATTGACCAGATCGATTTCAGCGGCAATGGAGAAACTGTCCGAAGTCTGCTCAATAACTTCATACTGCGCGCCCGACATCGCGGCCGGTACGCGCCAGCTGCCGGTACTGTACTCGTAGCCGAAACATGTTCCTTCGGGAGCGGGCCACAAACCGTCGCCGCCCGGATTGAAAAAACCGTTTTTGCTGTTGGAAATATTTTCCGCAGCTTCCGGCCGGAACAAACTGGTCATTTCACCATTATGAGCGTAGAAGAGACGGCCTTCCATGCTCAATGCGGCAATAACCGCCGATTTGCCCGATGCAATCATTATCGGACGGCGGCCATTGGCTTTACAGATATTAAAAACTTTTTCAATACTCATCGCTCAAAGTTCCCGCAGTCTTGTATACAGCGCCGGCAGCGGTCAATGCGGTCAGGAGTTTATCCATTTCCTTGCATGCCACATCGCCGCAATTAAGCGTGATAAAACTGTGAGGTTTGACTTCTGCTTCGCCGTAATCGAGCACTCCGGTAGGCATTTCATAGTATTCCCACGGGTGCAGATAGAAGCAGAGCACCGGGCGGACACCGCGGGCTTCCACATAATCAATGTAGCTCCAGACCTTTTTCATCAGTGCATCGGCGCCTTCCGTACGGAACAGCGGCCACTGGTCACGATCGCGGTTGTAGGGGTCGTTGCTTTCCATAGCCAGGTCGCAGAAGTTGGGAATCTCCACGATCTTCATATCACCTTCGCGGGTCCAGTCATTCTTATCGGGGTGATAGGGCTTGAACATGGTACGGTAAAAATACAATGGCAGCGTGGCATCGGCCTTGTAGCCAAGTTCTTCCAGCACATTCACAACTTTGGTGCTGCCCCACAATCTCGGACAGCGGAAGCTGGTGGGATTCACGCCGGAAGCTTCTTTCACCAGACGAGTCGCTTCACGGATACGGCCTTCGACTTCAAACGGGAAAATCGGCCAGTTATTGGGCAGCGGAAAGATCGCATCGCCCAGAGTTTCATGCACCAGCGAGTGACAGCCAGTTTCATGCATACCGTTATCGGCATCGCGCACCATTTCAACAATGTTTTTGTTGTTGCTTGCGGCATGACCGGTCCAGAAAAAGGTGGACGGAGCCTTGTGCTTGCTCAAGAGTTCCAACAAACGGGGGGTACCCTTCTGCACGCCATTGTAATAATCAGTAAAACTGCCGACATCGGTTTCCATATCAAAACCGAACACCACATCAAATCTGCCTTCCATAAAGCACTCTCCTTTAAATGTTAAAAGTAACATTTGTAATTGATAGAGAATATAGCCCGGCAAGTGATTTATTGCAAATTCAATAGTTGTTATTTTAATCAAAAAAACGCAAAAATTGCACATTCGCCCCCTCCAGATACGTTTAACGGAATAAATCAGCCGCAGCTGGTAATACCTGCCTGTGCAAGCATCACTTGCTCTGCCATTGAGTAAAATCTGAAACGCAGAACAAAAATCCCCATCCGGTAAAAGTTGGTTCAAAAAGCTTACAGCTGCCGTTTGATATGCGTTCAGTCTGAAACGTAAGCAAAAAATTTGATTTTTTCATTAATCAATCATTGTTTTTTACCTTTGCGGTGCTATATTCACAATATTATGGAAAAGAAGGTTTCAATCAGTGATATAGCCGCATCCTGCAATGTCAGCGCCATGACAGTCAGCCGGGCCTTGCGCGAAAGCTCCAAAGTCCGGAGTTCTACCCGCGCGCTGGTGCTGGCTAAAGCCGAAGAACTCGGCTATTTCAAAGTCTCCCGGCTTGGCCGCCCCGCAGTACGCACCAATACCGATCCGGCCAAAGTGCGTTTGATCCTCGGCGGGGTGGGCAGTACAGTCTCGATCTTCCACAGCCGACTGGTCAATACCATTCAGCGCAATTTGATCAAACATAATTGCGAATGCGTACTTTTCAGCAGCGATGCAAGCTATCAGAGTTTCCTCATTCTGCTCGAAGCACTCAAACGCCAGAGCGCCGATGCCACGCTGATAATCGGCGATTTTCCGCCGGCGCAGCTGAAAACGCTGCTGATGACCTGCCCGGGAGCCATATTGCTGGATAATCCGGGAGTGGAAGAGTTCGATGCTACCTTCAGCAGCTTCAACTTCGATAATTACGCCGGGTGTTCGGATATGCTTGAGCATCTGTTAGCTTCCGGCCGACGCAACATAGTTTTGCTCAACGGCAGCAAAGAGCACTTTTTTTCGCAAGCCATGGAAAAAGCCTATCGCAAAAAATTGGCTCAATACCGGATAAAAGTCAACGAAGAAATGATCCTTCATGCCGACTTCACCGCACCGGGAGCAGCGGCAGCAATGCAAAATTTCATGCAGAAAAATATTGAGTTCGATGCAGTGTTCAGCAACGATGAAATGGCATTAGGTGTTTACCGCACGCTTTTAAGCTGCCATATAAATATTCCGCAGCAGGTAGCGCTGGCCGGGTGCGACAATCTGCCTTTGGGACAAATGCTTTATCCGGCATTGAGTACCGTGGATCTGGATTACGGATTACTGGCAGATAGCGCCATAAAGTTTATTCTGGAAAATCAGGAGGTTTTCACGCCCAAACGCCTGCTGATAAAACCGCAGCTTCTCATACGCGAAAGCACATTGAAATAGATTCAGGAAAAACAGCCGCTCATCACCGCAGCTATTGCGGCAATATATTACCATCCTTGCACTCCGCAGAAAGCAATATCTTCCGGCTTCATTTCGTTATGCCGGGGGCAAGCGGATTTTTTATTGACTTTATATTGCAAGAAATTCTGAATGCTCTGAAAATCCACACCACCAGCAGGGCAAATCCAATACTTGAATTCATCAGCCACCCGGCTGTCGGGCCGATTTGCTTGCAGAAAAATTGAATATATCTTTGCGGGCAGTCCAGCGTAAATTAAGCCAACTGCAAACAGAAAAAAAAAAATCGAATTCCGGGGATCTCCGAAAACCGGAGGTTATTTTCTCCGGTAAATTTTTTTAAGAATTCCAGTGTTTAATGCATTCTGTTAATGCAAGCATTTATTCTGTCCAATCAAACTGCATTTCTTCAGCTTTAAAAAAAGTTTCTGAAACAGTTGAAAACTGTGCCTGTTAGATAAAATAAACTGCAACAAAACGGCGTGCCGATAAATCAATGCAGGTTTGCATTATACTTTTCTGCAAGGATATATTTCAGGAAAAAGTATTCGCTGTCTGCCCACTGGCTGTAACCCTCCGGACTGGCGTGAAGCGCATCGGCTGAACGCGTGGTCATGACTTGACTGTCGGCATAAACCGGCTCATCTTTGGTCGGGTAATTAGCCATGCCGTCAGCATTGATATATTCCGGAATCGTCATAAAATCCAGCTCTCCGGCTAAACTTATGTATTTACGGTAGAGCAAATCAGCATTGATAAGCCAGCGGCGGCGAGTTTGCAGACAGCCGTAGTTTTCGCCGAAAGCGTCCTGACTCCACGAGCCTCTGGGGATCAGTTCCACGCCCAGAACCACTTCGGGCAAAGCCTGACGGACGGCTTGGAGCATACGCTTCATAAAGGGGTAGTTCCGTTCAGCCCAGAACTTTTCAAATTCTTCATCAGTTTTGCAGAGAAAAGTGCCGTTTACACCCAGCTCAAAGTAAACCACATCCGGCTTTATGCCGTGGCAGACCGTATCGATATAGGCTTGAAAATCAAACTCTTTTTTGCCGTTTTTATCAAAAAGGAACGGCGAGGCTCCGGCGTTGGGCCGCAGCGGGTGCAGTCCGTCGTAGTACTGATCGAGCGGTTTTTCCCGTTCAAAAAATGTAGCCCAACTCCAGCCGCCGTAACCTTCATTGGCTGGCATGCCCGGAGTGAGTTTCTGATAACCCGAGCCGTGCGAACCCAGCATAAGTACTTGCGGATTGCCGGGGGTTTGAAAACGCTTGTAAAGCTGTTCGCAATGGCCGATACCTACCGTGCAGCTGGCTCCGATATGCAGAATATTGAGTGTTTTGCCTTCGCCGGCGTTGCGGGGAGAAACAATAACGGTGGTTTCCGCTTGTGCGAGCAACCCTTCGTCACTCCATACCGAAACTTTGAGCGGGTGTTTTCCAACATCTTCATCGTCCGGGATCCAGCGCCATCGGAGCTGATCGCAGCGGCCTTTTTTGCACTCTACATCAAAAGCGTAATTAGCCGGATTGATAACTGTAACGATATTCTGAAAATAGATATTGATTTCAAAACCCGGCAGAGCATAAATTACGTCCGGCAATAACAATTTGGGATCAAACATATTGTTAATATTTCTGATTTAGTAAAAATAAAGTTCAGTCTCCGCACTGACTGATTGGGCTTAATATAGCACAAAAATCAAGATTTGAAAACTGCAAATGGTAATAAATGGCAACTATTGATGTATATTCGAAGCTTTCTTTCCGTTTAGGAATAGCAATTCTTGTTCCTGGCATCAAAAAATAAGATCTTGTTTTTGTATTATAAAGTAATTTACCTATAGGCAAACTCACATGTGCTATTTGTTCAATTGAGTTTGTACCATAGGGACGACGTCTCAAGTAAAATTTTACGACAAAGACACCGTTGTCTATAAAACTGGACCATGCCACAACAAAAAGTTTCTATTTTTTCAACAATGCAGAAACCTTGCGCCATGCTTCTTTGGGCTGGCGTTGCCCGCTGACCAAGCCTTTGAAGTTAAATCCGGTTGCCCGCATCTGCGAGTTATTGGATATATAGGTACGCATATCACAATATTGCCACAGTAATGCACCACTATATCGCGGTGATTCCATGACATATTTCATAACAAATTCCTGCAAATCAGCTTGATAATCTTCGCTCCAACGTTGTCCCCCACGCAGTCCGAGCATTGCTTCGGCCCCGATTTCGCTGATTAACAATGCTTTATCTTTATATTTTTGGGTGGCAAACTCTTCGAGTTTAGCCAGCATATCTCTGACAACTTCTGCATTAAAGAACTGATCTTGACAATCACCATACCAGCCGGGATAAGTATTGAATGAAACAATATCCACCAAATCCAGACAACAATCAATAAACAAACGATTACAGGCATAAGTTACCGGACGGCTGCGGTCGACTCGGTGCAACGTTTCTGCCAAACTGCTGATCAAAGGCCGTGCAGCAAGCAGACTGCTGTTGCATTCATTGAGAAATCCCCACATAATAACTGAAGGGTGATTAAAACTCTTCAAGGCCATAAGTTCTGCTTCGCGCACCTGACATTTCTGGAAAAGTTCATCAGTTAGGGTTGATTCAATATTGCCCCAGGCAAGAGTTTCTTCCCATACCAACATTCCAATTCGATCGCATAAACTTAAAAAATCATTGCTTTGAGGATAGTGACTACCGCGGATGCAATTAAAACCGGCGGCTTTTAACATTAATATATCTTGTATTTGAATACTTTCCGGCACTGCATAACCAAAATCAGGATGTGTATCATGCCGGTTTACACCTGCTAAAAAAAGTTTTTTGTTGTTCAAGAATATTTCACCGAAACGTACTTCAATTGAACGCAATCCAAATTCTGATTCAAAAACCGTACCGTTAATATCGATTTTTATTTTATGTAATTCAGGATGTTCCGGCGACCATAGCCGGGGGGCCGGCACTTGCATAACCCGGCTGAATCCCCCATCGTTCAAACGGCATTTTTCGCCATCGCCAGCACTGTCAAAAAAAACTACCGCATCTTGACAGTTTTCGGTATTACCCCATAATTTAAGCTCTACTTCCACAGTTCCGGCAGTCGGATCAAGCGGCAAAACTTTGAGATATTCCAAATCAAACTCATTGATTTCTTTGATAGTGACCTTTCTGTAAATTCCCCCGTGTGCATAAAAATCGTAATTACGCTGAAATAACGAAGACGGCGTATCATCAAATTCGTTATTAACAGCTATAATAAGTTCATGCGAGCCGTTTTTTCCGGCATCAAAACGGAAAGTACGCTGGGAAAACGCACAGTCGATTTCCCCGATAAGTTCACCATCCCAAAATACTTTGCCGCGTATCCCAATACCTTCAAGCGTTAACGCAATCCATCCTCCGATTTCCACTTTTCTCCGGTAAACTCCGGTGCCACGCTTCAAAAAATACTCGTTAAGCAAATCAAAACATCCCGGAACCGGCGCAAACGAGTTAAATACTAATTCTTTTACACAAAAAAACTGTGCCGGGGCGGGCAGAAAAACAAACTCCCACAAACCGGAAAGATTCTGAACTTTTTTATCCATTAATGCAATCTCCATATAAACAGTGTATAACAGACCAGTAAATACTGCCGTGTAATTTATATTTTACATCATTTACGCACCCAGCAATCAATCTGATCTGCAGGTCCGATATAAAGCTGCTGTGAGAACTTAACCGTTTCAGAATTGATTCCGCGGTAAAAACCGCGTATAAACAAATGATCAAACTTATTTACATGCACAAAAGCTGGTGGCTCGTGCCCGGCAGAACTCATAACAAAAGCATGATTGTCGTCATCCGCAACTCCAATATAGCTGTATCCTTTTGCTCTTGATTTGGTCTTAAACGTTTGATTCCTGATAGTTTCAGGCATTACTTCCAGCTTGCACACAGGCCCGCTGACAAGTTTAGTCCATTTTTCTTTAACAAAACTGAAATCGTTGATCCGACAGTTAGAAAATCTTCCTTCGGTACTTACCTGAAATTGAGCATGTACCAATGGTGTATCGGCAGAGAATGTATATTCTATTTGAGCATTCAGTGGTTTGACATTGTCCCGGTTGGTCGAGGCAACATCATTATTGATAGTAACTACAGCTGTGAACGGATCCTGTTTTACAAGTTTTACTGAACCACATCCTTTTTCCAAAGTTCCGAGCATATAGTCATTTTTAATCAGAATTCCGGAAGTATTGAAATAGTTGTGCCGGGTGACACGTTTGCCATCCCCCCAGGCAATACGGGAAATTACACCATTGCTGCGGGAAATATCAATACTGTAAAAATCATTGGCTATTTTTATGCTTTGTGCGGTCTCGGAAATAACCAACGGCTTTTTCAACGCCGCAGGCAATTTAGAATCCGGAGTCGGATCTGTACTGCCAAACATGGATGGAATGACCTTGAAATCAACATCCGGAGCATTGGCTCCAAAACTCAACAGACGTACTTTATCACCATATTTTTTAAGCTTTACTTTATTAACTCCGGGAGTTAAATCGGCAAGCTTTTCCACTGACCCCACATCGTAAAGTCCGGCAGCTTTTTTTACCGCAACAGTCAGAACCAACTCCGGCAAACTCGCCCGGGAGTAATCGCTGATCAGTATTGCACCACGATTATCAAGTTCCATTCCCACTACAGTTGCCGTGTTATTATTTACTTGCAATCCGGTCATAATCTTGCCATCGACAATAATATCCTCCAGAGGACGAACCAGATTCATGGTTTCGCTTAAAGCCTTGAGGTCTTCGGCATCCCATCCCAAATATGGCCATACGGCAAACCCCATTGCTCCATTTAAAAATATCTCTAACATAATGTGCTTGAGGGTAACTGCATCTGTTTCATATTCTGCACTTGCCCCACCAGTGATAAAGGGTACTATTCTTGAATTTCCCATAGCGGCACGTACTTTGCGAACTCCACGTCCAGCTTCGGCAGCATCGCCTCCGACATAATAACATGGCATGGCAATATTCAATACATTGGCGGCTGCAAATTCTTCATATCGCATAAACTGGTGATAAATCCCGCGTCCCGGCCATACGCCATAAAGTCCGAAAAGCGGTGGTACTCCCGGTGGAGTCATATTTCTTTCATTGCCGGAAGCTGCAAGTTTCCGCCGATACTCTCGCACAAATTCACCGAAATATTCAGCTCCGAGTTCTACCTTAAAGCGTTTCCATAATTCATGATAATCAGCATTTGCCCCCGGATTGAGTTCAAATTCCCTCGGAGATTTCCAGCTCTTATCTGGGGCGTTTTTGCGAAAGAACTGTTCAAAAAGTTTTATGCAGCGGTCACAGAAACAGAATTCCCGCCGATTCCATGTTTCTGTATCCCAGAAAACAATTGAAGCTCCAGCCAATGCATAATCAGTGAGTTGTTTTTTCTCTGCTTCAAAAGCAGCACCCCGATAACTGGGGCAAATAATATCGGATCGACTTCCGTCAATACCGCTTACGCGACCCTCCGGATCCATGCGGATAAACTTGCCAGTCCCGGCTGGAGCTTCATTTACTTTGACATACATACCAAGTTCTCTGGCTCGGTCAACTACCTTACGCATATCTTCAACATTACTATCTTCGCGTAAAGAAATAGTATTAGCTCCACACCGTAACATTAAATCATAAATTTCCGGCCATTTTTTTATATGCCGCAAACCATAAAAGCCCAAACCTGCCAGCAGTCGCTTGGGACGACGGCTGCATTGGGGAATGCTTGTGGAAACTATTTGCAATTTTTGAGGAGTTTGACTCACTCCGGAAGCAGAAGCATAAAAATATCCTTCTGTACTTTCACCCGGAGCAAGAGAAGTCTTCATATACAAAGTCAGTGCTGCATAATAGCTGCGTGGAGTTAGCGTAAAACGGTAATGACGATATTTTTTGCCATCACGCACAATTATTTTATCATGGAACGAAGCCGATGAATTACACAATGTCACAGTAAGAGGCAATTCCAAATTCATTTCACATTTTTTTACAGTTTTCGGCAAAGTCGACTCCAAGCCGAAGTGAATTGCCAGATTGCAATCAGTCAAATAAAGTATATCTTTAGCGTGAGTCATAATGATCTTGCCACTGGCAGCAGAGGCTTCCAAGCCTTTTTGGGCCACTATTTGTGAAGCTGTGCGATCCGCATTAACTCTGGAGGCAAGTTTTATTTTTTTACCATTGATCACTACAGTCAACTGTAGCAACTGGAAATTCTGCGGCGGCTTGAATGCAATAAGCTCTGTTTTGCCTGGAGTCCAGTTAGAAAAAACCTTTTTACCTTTTTGCCCCCCTTTCAGAGCATATTCAACAGTCACATTTTTGGCGGATATCGTCGGCATCACTCTGATTCCATCTGTTTCAAGAGCTCCGGCAAATTCAGGAGTTGCAAAATGTACCGCCGACAACCCGTTCAAAGGAATCTGCCAAACACTTTCGCTCCAGCGGGTATCATCAGCAAAAAGCTGACTGCGGAAAATCGGTTCTGCAGTAAAAAAGTATTCGCTGCCAATCCAGAAATAGAGCTTATCAAGCTGCTTTGAACTGCCAAGCAGCAATATTCCATCCTCTCTGCTGTTACTTGCCATAGCCAACCACCAAGGAGATGACGGCTCGGTAACAGTCGATTGAATAAGCGGAGCATTGTAAGCCGGGGTGCAGAATATACCGCGGCTGGATCCAGCAAAGATCATTGTGCTTTTTTTATCATCGGAGGCTTGTGGCAGCTTTACACTATGCGCGATCCACGGAGCAAGTTCCCGATTGAAATCAGCTTGAGCAACGATCAATGATTCGCATTTCAGACGGTTCTCTCCGGCCGCAAGCTCATAACGATTAACAAATTTCAATCCTTTGGCGGCTCCAGAGTCTGCAATGTATTCAGCAGAAATTACTGCCCGTTCCGGAGTCTTGACAACTGCAGTCAATCTGAATAAAGCACTGTTTAGATCATGAACAGTGCTTTTATTCATAAATTTGAACTTATTAAATCCGGAATTTTTACCGCTTACAGTTGCATCTGCAACATATTCTTTTGAGCCATTAAGGGTAATAAAATGTTTAAGTTTGCCACCTTGGGAATCAACAACAGCCCGGATAAACTGATTTTCAATAATCATTTCACCATCATTTTGCTGGAGGATAACGCTGTCTGCAGAAAACAGCCCCAAAGGCATTAAAAGGAATAAACCGACTTTGAGAAATTTACTCATTACTTACGTCCTTTTCAAGTTACTTCTGTTGGATTAAAATCGAAATACACTCATTGCAAGTCTCTTGAACTGAACTTTTAACAAGCAATGATTAACTGCTGCCAAACTTATTTATTGTTCGACACCGTTGAGATAAGTTACGCCTTCCTTGAGCCAGTTCACAGCGTTGTAAATATCTTTAACCTGAACTGTTTCCACGTTCCCAGCATAGAATGCTGCATTAAACGCTGTTCCATCCGGATAATATTCATAGTTTGTATCTTCAGTAGGTGAAGCAGAGCCACCATGACGATAGGCAATACGCTTGGCAATAGCATTATCAATTTGAAAACCCGTTTTACGGCTGCTGTCCATCAACACATTAGCTTTAGACGGTTCGATAAGCTGACGTTCTGAATGTGGAGGCTGTGACTCATGGTGCGGGGTATTGGTATGCGATCCAGCCACATATACATTTATTGCATAATGTCCGTAAATAAATCCTCCATCAGTATCGCCGGAACGAAATTTTAATTTTTCTGCCGGACAGTTGAAAATAGCCATCCGCTGTTCGCTGCCGGCAGTACTGGTGCCGGAGGAACCACTAATTTCGCCTTCTCCGTACACCCGGCTACGTAATTCCGTAACAAAAACATTGCTGCCCGAAGAAGAGTTGGCGTTACGCATACTTGCCAAAAGCCAACCGCCGTTATCATTGGAGTAAGTTTGATAAGCAAGAATCAATTGTTTAAGATTACTTACACAACTTATCCGGTTGGCTGATGCCCGGGCAGCTGAAAGTGCTGGCAGCAACATTGCCGCAAGAATCGCAATTATCGCTATAACTACCAACAGTTCGATCAGAGTAAAATTACGGATCAATTCAGTTCGGTTGTGTGAATGCATGATTTTTTTTGCGTTGCTTATCATAAGTAATCTCCTTGAGTATGATCAAAAATACCGCGTTTGTTAAAGTATATTATAAAAACACGATATTTTCAACCTCTGATTTGCTGAAAATGTTTGCTGTATTGCTGATTTTATTTTTTTATGGTTTATATTTATTAAGGAGTGTCCTGGTTTATGGTTGCCAATCTTTCTTCTGCCGCTGCGGCCACTGTCTGGGAGTCATGCCGTATTTTTTATAAAAAGCAGCGCTGAAATAGTTGACTGAACCAAATCCGCACAACTGCCCAACTTCGTTGACCCGAATGGGGCTGGCTAACAGAAGCGAACTGGCTTTCTCCAAACGAATATCACGAAGCAACTGAGAAAAAGAGAGCCTGAATTCATCTTTTACCACATGACTGGCCCGTGATGGAGAAAGCGATAACTGTTGAGCAAGGTACTTGATAGTTAATGGCTTGGCATAATTTTTATCCAGAATATCCAATATGTGCGAGCGCAAAGTAACCCGTCGCGGAGCATTATCCAGCGCGGATTCCATGCGTGCAGTCAAACCTTCAGCCAGAACAGGTAGCAATGTTGCAATTTCGCGAATATGCTTTTTAGGTAAAGGGCGCTGCCAAACTCCAGCAAACAGCAATCCGGTAAGCGTATCGCCGCGGAAAATCGGTGCAACCAACTGCAGATAGTGGTTATGGCAACGCCAGTAAAGCAAAGAAGGACGCTTCAATCGAATCAGTTGCCGGAGTTTAACAGCGCAGTGTTGCACACATTTATCGTCTTCTTGTTTACCGCAGAAATCTGGATTGCGCAAGAGTAAATTACAGTAACAACGGTTACATTGAACAGCCTGCGTATGAAAAAAAATATAACATACATCATGATATACCAAACGACAGGCGAGACGATTTTCCAAACTTTTTAATATTGGATTGATGTCCATAACTGTTTTCACCATAATCCGTTTATATCTGCAATCTTATTTTTTCGATACAAAATTTACTGTTACACTGTCATTTTTTTGGGCAAGTTCCCGGTTATGCCACGTTTTATACATATCCTGATCGCCGATAAAAGTAAATTTACGATCGTCAATAAGCAGATAATCAGGCTCGTATACCTTTCCATCAGCGATGACACTGTGCGGCGCAATATCACAGTTATCAATACGCATAGCTACGTGAGACACCCCTTGACCACAATAACCGTTTACACTGATACGGATGGCTTCAGGCCGCATAGATTTTTCTAATGGAATAAACCGTTCAAAGAAAGTATGATCACCGCGGTATCCTTCCTGCCCGATAACAGTTTCCACTCCGTTTTCAATTGCCGTAACAGTCACCCGTACTGCGCCGAAACGATTGGGGCTTGCAAAGAGAATGCGCACATAATTACAGTTGCCATATTCAAATTTTTCAAGCTGATCAGTACAACTTTTGACAAAACCTTTTACCCAGTCAGCGATATGATTGGGCATGATTCCAGGTCTCCATATTTCCCATTTGGCTGCATAGGCCTCACCGGCTTGCCGAACATTTTCTAAAGCCTTTGTGAACTCTTCGGCGGAAAAGCAGCCTCTGATCATCCGATTGAATTCGATTTTTAAATCAAAAATTGCACATTCAATTTCCAAAGTATGAATCACCTCATCAACTATCTTGCTTCCAAGTTCAGTTGTAACTGAATGATGCCGGTCTCGCAATACGGCCAGCATCATTTGCCGTTTAGCCTGTTCGCTGTGGTTGGGGCCATTGAATCCAAATGTAACCATTGAACTGACTGTAATGCTGCCAAGTTGAGCCATACTGGTTTCGCTGTAGCTGCGAAGTGTTGCGAGTAATAAGGCGTCATTTGTACCGAGATATTTAGTCATTGCATCCCGATAGTGTTCTGCTTCGTCGCCACCATGGGCCCAAAGACGACCTGCAGAAGCAACAGTAGGAAGGGCCTTGAACATAAAACGTCGGTGAGTGACCCAAGTAGTCATAAGGCCGCCCAGTAAGTTTTTGCCATTCTGGGCATATTCCGTAAATGTTCTTGCATTGGAGGACGTTCCGGTTGCCGCAGAGATTATATATTGGAATCCCAACTCGTCGTATTTTTCCAGTGTTTTTTCGCGACGGCGATTGCCAAAATGCCCGCGGGAAATCATGGCATCATTTTCATACTGCCAGTGTGCCATGATCACATCATGCGGAATGTCATTAAGAATAGATGGATAATATTCAAACATATCATCCCACATAATCATCCTGCGTTTGAGCTTACCAACAACAATATCATGAATTTTCAGAATGAAGTCTTTATAAAGTTGACACTCTCTGGCAAACTCATAACCGCCAGGCATGCAATTTTTGCAATACCCGGTGTCCCAAGCTTCATCGCCTCCGATATGAAAATAATCTGAAGGAATGATTTCCGCGAGTTCGGTAAGATATTTTTCAAGAAATTCATAGACTTGAGAATTGGAAACACAAAAATTTCCCCGTTGATCTCCCCAGAAACGAGTTCCATCCTCCATCAGTCCTGCCATTTCAGGATAACGTTTGAGAGAATTGACATACGTCAAATCCGTTGAAGGTATTACTTTTAAATTACGGCGGTGTGCATAATCAACAATAGCTTTGATTTCATCTCGCGTGAAGCTGCCGCCGGGAGCCTCAAAAGGATGCGATTCGATATTGACTCTCCATCCGATATAAAGCTGAAGCATATTGTAATTGTTATCAGCAAGGAAATCGATATATTCGTGAATAAACGATACTGGTTCAGGCTGACGATTCAAATCAATTTGAGCAGCACGAATAAGAAAGGAGTTGAACATTTTTTTTCCTGATTATGCAGATGTTTACAAATATCATGTGTTTCTGAATAATTTATACCGAACAACTAAAAAATACAAACTGTAAATTGCTGAAAACCATCGCTGATCTGCCAAAAAATCTTTTATCACCAAATGTAATCAAAAAACACGAATTGGAATGAAATAGACTATACCATGCAATGTCACTGACCAAAAGGCCTGATAAGCATCATTCTTATGATGATGTATCTCCTAAACTGTCTATACAAAAATCTTTTTTGCTTCTGCTTTATGCTCACCTATCCCAGTATAGTTGTTTTTACAACATAGCGTCTTTCAAAAAATTTGAGTTATATATCACTTTTGTGAGATAAGCTCGTGATCAATAACTTGCCTCGCTGATCCTTCGGGATCGGCGGGGCTTTTCGTTTTTAAATTCTTAACTCAACAGGAGGTATGTATGAGAATTGAAAAGAAAACTTTGAATGATGCCCTGCGGGTGCTGGGCAAGGTTGTGTGCCAGACTTCATCGGTAGAACTGTATCGGTCGGTGCGGTTCGTTGGGGATGAGAACGGTATCCGGGTAATGGCTACGGATGGCGTGGAAACGGTTTCGGTGATGCAGGACGCTTTCACTGAAACAGAGATTGATTTTTGCGTGCCGTTTAAGGAGCTGAAAGATTTGGTTCGTATGGGGCGTTCTGAAACTATCGAATTGACTGGAAAGTTCATTAAGTTTCCGGAATTGGAAGAGCCGTCAGCAGATGCGGGTTCAGCTATTTTGCCGGTGAACTTCGGCGAACTGCTGGCGCAAGCGGCCCCGATCATTGACCGTTCCGGCTATCGGCGTATTCTGCAAGGAGTAAATCTTTCCAGTGCAGGTGTTACTGCAACAGACGGCAAGCAGTTGCTTCATCTGCCTATGCCGTTGTCGCTTGCTAAGGATGTGACTATTCCGTTTCCATCTGCATTGCTGGCTGTCAAAACTTCGGGAATGGGAACGCTTCAGGTCTGGAGTAATCGCTTTCAAATCGAGATCGGCAATTTCAGTTGGAGCGGCAGACTTCTGGAAGGTCAGTATCCGGCTTGGCGCAGCGTAATTCCACCGCCTGAAAGCCACGATTACAGTATTACTTTGGATGAGCCAGGTCGGGTTCTGGATTGGGTGAAAATGATTCCGAGCCAGAAAACCACCAACGGCGTTGAACTCAATGTAATGCCCGATGGTTCGGTAACGCTTGTTTCCTGTATTCAGCCTGACTTCAAGCTGAATACCCAAGTAACTGTTACCGGTGTCCGTCCGAGAGCCGTTCTGACGCTTGAACGCGAAATAATCTTGCGGATGCTGTTACAAGGTTACATCACATTCAAAGCCCATTCAGACGGTCTGGTGCCGGTCATTGCTTCAGGCGGTGCCGGCCAGTATATCGCTATGCCCATCCGTACAATTAAAACTAATCCCATAAAACCCCAAGAGGAGAAAGAAACTATGGAAAACATTCAAACTGTCGGATCTGCTCCCGTGCAGATGGTCGCCCCTGCCGTGCCCGAATCTGAAATCAATCCGTTGGAAGAATTGGGTAACAGCATTGAAGCTTTTAAGCTCAAACTCAAAGTTGCTTTTGACGATTTGGCTATGCTTTCCCGCAAGGTCAAGGAAGTGCAGATTCTGCAGCGGCAGAAAGAGCGTGATTTTATCCAAGCCCGCCGTGCTATCGAGCGTATCCGTATGGCAATTTAGGATTTCTGCTGATTCTGCTTTTTGATTGTCAAAAAGAGTATATCATCAGCATCCTTGTCCCGGGCAACAGCCTGTTTGCTGCTGAGTAAATCATCCAAACAAAGGTATTTGACCGGGACTCCGCAAAACTCATGGATAACTGCCCGCTCTTCGACAATGGCAAATTTAGGAAGTCCGGGCGGTGCCAGATGAAACTGTATAACGCCGGCGGTGGTTTGAAACGTTTGCACAAAACCTTCGCCGGTTTGTACATCCATTGGTTCCAGATCCATATCCAGCTCGTCAGCAAGTGCGGCATTGATTTTGTCAAAATTTTCCTGATCAAATGGCGGCACAAAAATATCCCAATCGAGGGTGAATCTTGGCATACCTTCCTGCAACATAGCCTGTCCGCCAATAACTACATAGCGGACTTTGGCAGCATTGAGTTTGCTTAAGATTGCTTCCATTTGATACCGCCTTGCATTGCGATTTCTTTAAGATATTCGCGTTTCCAAGCGTTCATTTCGTCGTAGTTGCGGAATGATTTTTTAGAAAATTTTGGCAGGTTGGTCGGCACCGGGAATTTCATTACCGGTGGATTTGCCAGCCAAAGTCTGATTTTCTCTTCGCGTATATCCATAAAAATCGCTCCTTATTAACTAATATAACAAAGTTTTACCAAAAAACAAATTATTGAAAAGATTTTATTATGCTAAAATTGAATGCTTCTTACAGTAAAAAAGTTCCGGCTGATGGCGAATATACCAGCCAGAGCTACCACGCCAGTATCGAAGTTGAGCTTCCGGACGGTCTTTCGGCTGAACAGCTCAATGGTAAAATTCACGAAACTTTTGAAATGGTACGGAGTTCTGTTGAAGCTGAATTGCACGGAAAAAGTCCCTTGCAGAGCGGGAACAATCCGTCTGCAAATAGTCCGAATCAGCCGGTGCAAGGCAGTACCCCAGCCAGTCCCAAACAGATCAATTACCTGCTTACTCTGGCAAGTCGTAGAGGCATCACTCCGCAGCAGATTGCTGCACAGAATAATGTTGCCAATATCAATCAGTTAAGCAAAAAGCAGTGCTCTGCTCTGATCGAACAGTGGAAGATTGCCGCATGAGAATGGA
The DNA here is from genome assembly GCA_045635745.1 of Victivallaceae bacterium. Lineage (GTDB taxonomy): Bacteria > Verrucomicrobiota > Lentisphaeria > Victivallales > Victivallaceae > SIG78. The sequence continues at coordinate 422 of JAZTWG010000014.1, read as the reverse complement.
TAAGTTGAAAGAGATGCCGCACTGGTCGTATTCAGCAATGCAGTGCTATTTGAGCTGTCCGCTGAAATACAAGTTTCGCTACATTGACAACGCTTCGGTTGAACGCACCAATGCGTGTTTTCCGTTCGGTCGGGCGTTCCATGCGGCGTTGTCGGAGCGGGCGAGAATTGGTAGTTTTATGTCCGAAAGAGAGGTGTGCGATGTGTTTGAAGATTTCTTCAAAGCTGAAACTGATGCTGCTGAAAACCTTGTTTTTAAGGCATCCGAAACTTACGATTCGCTTCTGCAAACTGATCCTGTTAATAATGTTATTCCCAGAGGAGGAAGCCATGACAAATCCAGCGGGGCAAAAATGGTCGGTTCCTTACACCATTCATGAAAAGGATCAATTGTACTTGTGGGGTAAAGCACGTGTCGTTGAT
>JAZTWG010000013.1:0-34573 GCA_045635745.1 Victivallaceae bacterium | reverse complement strand
ATCCGATGACGGGCATGCTTTGCAGTACCATATCTGCGGACTTAAAGGAGCCGCCGAAGTTGATGTGTTCCGCCGCCGGGTACGCCGCTGGGAATTTACCGACGGCGAAGAAAATCTGCAGAGCCGCATCGTGGAAACCATTAACTTCACACCCGAACAGGATCAGCAGGCGTTCCACAATGTATTTGATCAGACCCAGCGGGTCATTGAACTTGTTGCGCAAGGCAAAGCGCCGGAAGTAACCGCCGCCGATGCCTTTGAAACAATGAAACTCTGTTTTGCCGCAGAAGAGTCAGAAAACACCGGAAAGATAGTATTCAACCAATAATGTGAAACACATTTGTATATGATTTAATAAAACTAAAAAGGAGGCAGGTATGAGAAAATTTTTGGGAGTATTGCTGCTGTTCGGAATGGGGTTGACAACCTATTCAGCAGAACTCAAAGAACAGAATGTTGGACTTTTTCTCAATGTTCTTGAAGGCAGAAATCCGGCGATCAATAAGCTGATGTCAGTCAAGCGTATGGCGTTCCCGATCGGAACGCGCTCTTTGCTGATAGATGTTTACCGCCCGATGAAGGTGGAGAAAATCACGCTGAAGCTGAAAAAGTTTGCAGTCACGCACAAAGAAACCGACTCCGGTATTGCCAAACTGCAGATTTTTGTCGGCGATGATGAAAAGAATTTGACCGCGTTCAAGGATTTCAAAGTTGAAAAAACTGCGATCACTCACCCTGACAATATCCCGGGCGAAGATGTGGTGATCACCGGTCTGCCGGAATGTCGTTACTATAACTTGTATGTACCGCGTGCCGGCAGCAGCTATATTTTCGGATTTGAAGATGTGTATAAAGGAGTTAAGGTTTTTGCTGCCAGTTCTCCGCTGGATCAGGTGGCAATAAAATATCTGCCGCTGAAAAAATCCGATAAGGATTTTCTTGCCGATGCCATCGAACCGGTGCGTGCCGGATATTGCGATCTGGCAACAGGTGAAAAAGGCAATGAGCCGCAGTTCAAAGCTGTTCATGGCAACGGTACTGCCGGCTGGCCGGCACAGGGTTTGGCAAAAGGCCGACGCATGCTGGAAGCCGAATTGACAAAGGCTCAAATCATCAAAGCCATTGCCGTAGATCTGGAACGGCTTAATATGAATATGAAGGTCAACGAACAAGTCGATCTGCTCAAAAAATGCGTTGTTTATACCAGTATGGATGGCAAAAGCTGGACGCCGGTTCCGGTTGCAAGTGTAAAGGTCATACATTATGCCGGCAGCAAAGCGAAAAAGTATTATACGCGTGTAATATGGCATGGGAATTTTAACGGTAAATTTTTCCGTATCGATCCTGTTAATTATAAAGGAAATTTGTATGTAACCGGTACCCGCGGAGCAAAAAGTGCGGTCAAATTTGTACCTGCCCAGCAGAGCGCGGCAAACTCTTTTCAGTTACCGCTTTCTGCTTGCCGCAAGGTTAAAGCATTGGTAAATCTCAAGCATAAAAACGCTTCCGGCAAAGCGTTTTTAAGATTGCAAGGTTCGGAAAAAATCCTTTGGCAGAAGGATTTTTCCGAACTGCCGGAGCATAAAGATATTATTGCAGAGTTTGTGCTGCCGGAAAATGTCAGCGGCAAACAAACCGTCGAACTCCTGCTTTGCGAAGACAGTGTTGAGAGTTCGAGGATTTACCAGCGCGAATTTATTGTTTACAACCAGGTTCTTACTTTGCAGGCGGTATCCGGGACGGACAAATTTTCCCCGAAAGAAATCTTTACGGGCGGCGAAAAAATCACCCTTTATTCCGCCGCTGTCCCGAATAGTGCTTTGCAATACACCGTGCCTGTTGATGGTAAATATGCCCTGATCGCAACTTTGCGAGGGAGTGGTAAATTCAAATTGAATATGCCCGGCGTAGAAAAAAATATTGCGTTGAGCATATGGCACCCTTTTGACAAGCGTCCGGAACTTACCGGCGAAGAGTTTTGCTGTATAGCTGAACTTAAAGCCAACGATAAAATATCTTTTACCGCTCTGGCAAAAGATGCTGCGATCGGCAATGTAAAACTGATACCGGCAAGCGAAGAAGATATTGCCATTTACAATGCTCCGGCAGAAATCAAACCCGCCGTGATCCTGCACAGCGATGGTTACAGCGATTTTTTCACCCGCGAAATCACACCGGAATATCTGGCGGACCGCATCAAACTTTATCCGGCAAACAATGTTTTCTGCTACGACTTTTGCGTAGGTACAACTGCGGTCAATTATCCCAGCAAAGTGACCGATGTCATCGGTCAGCAGCGCGGAGTCAAGTTCTGGCGGAATGGCGACCGGCTGGCGGCACAGCGCATTAAAGCTTTGCACGATAAAGGGATCAACCCGCTGACCTATTTGCGTCAGGTTACACGCAAACTTAATTTGCCGTATTCAATAACTTTGCGGGCGAATCCTTTCTATGCCGCGAAAATGAGTTCGATGAATTCGCAGTTCCTGATGGATAATCCGCAATTTTTCCAGCGCAGGATCAATGGCGAAATACGCCGTCAGCCCAGTTATGCCTACAAAGAAATACGCGATTTTTATCTGGGGTTGGTCAAAGAAATTGCAGCTGCCGAGCCTGATTATCTTTGTATAGAGTTTCTGCGCCATCCGACATTTTTCGGGTACGATAAACCTCTGATCGATGAATATATCAAACGCCACGGCAAGTTTGTTCCGCAAAACTTTTTGGACGATAAATACCTGAAAATCATGCAGGATATAATGTTTGAATACCTGAAAAATGTCCGCGCTGCCATAGATGCAGTAAATCCGGCGATCAAACTGGCGATCAACTTTGACCATGCCGCCTACTTGCAGCATGGTTTGGATGTCAAGCGGATCATGCAAGCCGGTTTGGTGGATATGATTTCGCCCGGGATCTACCATGTCGGTTACGAAAAATACTTTGATTTGAAACCCTTTGTGGCAATGGCCAAAAAGTCGCCCCGCAAAGTGGAAGTTTTCCCCCGGGTGGAGTGCACGATCATGGGCAGCGATCCTACTCCGGAGGAAGAAAAAGGCCTGGTCAAGATCCAGCGCAAGAGTATGTCGCAGAATATGCTGACAGGGATTTTTGCCAACTTTGTTGCCGATGGAGCTGACGGCTTGCGCCCCTTCAACGGCGGTGGCACCTGGTTTGCCAAAACCGCCGCCAATCGCAGCGAAATCAAGCGTTTCGGCAGATTTGTGATGCCTTATTTGGATGTTCGTCATGTAATTGAATAAGTATAAAATTCAGGAAAGAGGTGTATTATGTTGTATGACAAGTGGGAGAATTTTCTGAACTATTCGGCGTTGATGCCCGAAGCCGCGGAAGCGATCGCAAATTTTGTTAAAAATGCCAATGAGGATACTCCTTGCGGCAGCCATGAATCAGGGATCGACGGACTGAAGATTTCAATATTTAACAGCAAAACCACTGCCGACTACAAGGATTCAGTATGGGAAACCCACCAGCAGTATGCAGATATCCAAACCTTGATTCTCGGCAGCGAAGTCAACTTCTGCCGCCGTCCGGAAGGTTTGACCGCCAAGACACAGTATGATGAAAAAGCCGATTATCAACTCTTCTACTCCGAAGCAGCGGATGATCTCAAACTTACGTTGACCCCGGAACGCTTTGCAATTTATTTTCCTAACGAAGCACATATTACCAGCTTCAATACCGACGGAACGAGTCAGCCGATCAGAAAAATTGTTTTCAAGGTCCACAAAAAACTGTTCAGATAACTTTTTAACCAAGCAAAGGAACGTAAAAGATGAAAGATTCACCGAAAAGTCATTTACTCCGGCATGCCGGAGTAAAGCCCATGGGCTTTACTCTTATTGAACTCTTGGTCGTAATCGCCATTATCGCCATTCTGGCGGCAATGCTCTTGCCGGCACTTTCAGCAGCCCGGGAGCGTGCCAAATCCAATAACTGCGTGGGCAATCTTAAACAGATGGCTCTCTGGATAACTTTGTATGCTGCGGATTATGACGGGGCGGCGGCAATTTCCCAATCCAAACCCTCAAACTATTACTGGTCGCATATTTACCGTGATTATCTCGGTTTGAAAGGCAACAATAAAGCTGACAGTTCCGCAGGAGCAGTTTCGCTTACCTGCCCCTCCATTCAGCCCGACCACTATCGCGTAAACAACTTCACTTACGGAATGCGTGATGGAGCGAATAACTATGAGGAAGGGGTATTTGCTGTCGCAGGTGATGACTCGTTTAAAGTCAATATAGCCAGATGTGATAAATCCTCTGATCCTTCCGGCCTGGCAATGGGCGGGGATTCAGCTTACAACTACCCCAATGGTTTTGCCAATGGCGATATTGCTCCCGGCTGGGCACAGCACGTGTGGTACAATCCCACCAGCAATACCGCTGCGGGCGGACAGCCTCAGTTCCGGCACAGCAATACTGCCGGGGTCTGCTATGCCGATGGGCACGCACGATTGATGAATATGGCAGAATTTGCCGATGAATGCGGCAAACATATCAAAAGCGGTCAAACCAAAATTTATTTGCGTAACGGTGAGTTTGAACTCAAAACCTACGATGTAAATAATGAATGATTTTCCAATATAAAGGAGTGTAAAAAAATGCAGGAATTGCGCCAAAAAGTCCGTGCCGCCCTGACGGGACCGGTTTGTTCCATCCCCACACCGTTTTTGCAGAGCGACGACTCTATTGATAAGGATGCCATTGCCAAGATGATCGACTTCCAGATCGACAACGGCTTTAAGATGATCTTTCTTACCCCCGGCAACAGTCATTACAATATCCTGACTGCTGACGAAATGTATGAACTCAACAAATTTTGCGTGGAATACACCAACAAGCGCGCCCTGGTTTGCGTTACCGAATTCGGCAGCAGCACCAAACGCAGTTTGGAAATGGCAAAAGCCATGAATGAAATCGGTGCAGATTTGTTCCTGCCGTTCCCGGCAAACTGGGCGGGTTCCGTTTCCGGCGATAATCTGGTTGATTTCTATGAAGCCTGTGCCAAGATCATACCGTTGATGCTGATCTATCCGCATTGTGCCACGCCGGATGCTTCCATTGCTCTCTACAAAAAACTTTTTGAACGCACCGATAAAGTCATGGCGATCAAAGATGATGTCTGCAACAATGTTTCACGCAGAATGGCGTTGGAATTCGGCAATGAATACGCTGTATTCTCCGGCGGTCAGAAGCAGAATTATCTGAATATCATGCCGTATGGTGCTTGCGGTTTCCTTTCCACACTGGGTATGTTCCGGCCTGATATAACCCGGAAATTTGAAGCTGCCTGTAATGCCCGCGATCTGGAAACCATGCAGTCGGTCATCCGCAACTTTGATATGCCGTATTTTGATTTGATCCTCAAGCAACCGGGCAGTTTCGATGCCGGTATCAAGGCCACTATGGAACTTTTCGGCTTCGGTACCCGTTACCGCCGTGCACCGTACCGCAATCTGACCGATGCGGAAATGGAAACATTCAAAGCAGAACTGATTAAACTTGATATTCTCAAATAAGGTTTTTTATGTTTGACACAACTTTTATGAGTACTGTATGGGCGGCGGCGCCAACTCCTTTTACCGCTGATGGCAAACTTGACCGTGAGGCTGTATATAAACTTGCGGATCATCATGCCAAGTTGGGAATCAAAGGCGTTTTTATTGCCGGTACTTGCGGCGAAGGTGCTTATTTGACCGACAGTATAACCGCAGAATTGGCAAAACTGTCTGTTGATGCCGCAGCCGGACGCATGAAAATTGCCATGCAGATAACCGATAACAGCGTACCGCGTTTGCTCGATAACCTCAAACGCGGAGCTGACGCCGGAGTTGATATGGCGATCATTGCGCCGCCCAATGTGGCGATCAATTACGATCAGGATTATTTGTATGAGCTTTACAGCCAGACAGCCAAAGCCTCGCCGATCGCCATCGGTATTTACCACCGCGGAGCTGCTGCCCCGGTAAATATGCATGCCGAAACGATCGCCAGACTTTCTGAAATCGAAAATATCATAATGCTCAAAGATTCTGCCTGTAAAGAACACGATACAGCAGTATTGCTTGCGGCAAGAGATGCACGGAAAAGCAGCAAACAGTTTTTTGCATACAGCGGCAATGAGTTCGATTGTGTAGGCGCAGCGATCGCCGGTTATGACGGTATGACTATTGGCGGCGGATGTTTCAACGGAAAAATGGCAAAAGATATTTTTGAACTTGCCAAAGCCGGAAAAATCGAAGAAGCCAAGGCTCTGCAAAGCCGGATGAACGATTTGATGTTTGATATTTTCGGCGGCAAAAACATCACCTGCTGGCTTGCCGGACAAAAACAGCTGATGGTGGAATTGGGGATTTTCAGCAGTAATTACTGTTTGTGCAATTACCGCATGGATAAATCTTATCTTGCCACGATAAAAGCAGCTCTTGAGCGTGAAAAAGAGTATCTTTGCTGAATACAGGACTGACCTGGGATTTTTCCGGTCAGTCCTTTTTAAAACATGAGAAAAAAATATGCTCCGTTATCAGGAAAATAATGAATTGCACCGGGATTTTCACAGCTCGACGAATATGACCCTGGACTATATTGCCGAAAAGTATGGCGTGGAAGCTCTCAAGATGATATTGCGTCGTACCGGCAGAAAAGTATATAAGTCGATCCATGATAAACTTGCAAGAGGCGATGCTTCTGAATTGGTCGAACACCTGAACTGGTTTTTTATGCGCGAACAGGGCAAATATCAGTTGACAGTGGAGGAAGATAAGATCGTCTTTGAAGTTTTTGACTGTCCGGCACACCGTCATTTGCAGAAACTCGGTCAGAAAATTTCACAATACAGCTGCTTGCAGACCAGCGAAGTCAACGCTGGTATGTGCGAAGATACGCCGTGGGAGTCGGAAGTGGAAATCATTGCCCCCGGCCGGTGCAGACAAATTTTCCGGAAGGTGGTAAAAAATGATTCCAAGTGATCACTTTGTGCGTTTTTACAACGAGGTTTTCAAGTTTCTGGATGAGCAGAATGCTTTGGATGACTACTTTGCAAGAATAGCCAAAAATCAGGAATTTCTCTGCCTGCAGCAGTTCAAGGAGCAGGGTTTGCAGGGCGTGTATGATTATTATTTGAAGATCCGGCACGAAGAAAACTGCCAGATGGATATAATTTTAGACGGTCATGAATTAGTTTTGCGTATGACCAAATGCCCCAGCTTATCCAAAGCGCTTGACAATGATGCCGGAGTGTGCGAAAAATACTGTTTGCATTGCCTCGGGTGGACACAGCGGGTCTACAATGCAGCCGGACTTTATCAGATCTTTGATCTCGGCGAGTTGGATGATCCGGTTTGCTGTGAATGGATCTTCGACGATTTATCTACCGCATTGAAGCGTTTTGATGAAATAGCAAAGAGTGTGCCGGCAGCAAGACTGCATAAAAACTTTTGATTTGCAGTGATAAAACGCATATACGGGTGATTTTTATGAGTATAAAATTATTTTTGCTGTTACTGTTGAGTGCGGCGGCGGTGTTGCATTCCGCTGAAATCGACAAAGCGTGGCAGATATTTATTCCGGAAAAACCAACCCCGACCGAGCAAAAGGCTGCCGCGGAAATTGCTGAATATGTTGAAAAAATCAGCAAGATAAAATTGCAAGTTACGCATAGAGCATCCGGCGCCGGCAAAGTCATATCGGTCAAAGGCGATCCATCGCTGACAACAGAAGAATACCGCATTGAAATTGACGGCAGCAAAGTTTCCATTACCGGCGGTTTGCCGCAGGGTGTATTGTTCGGAGCGTATTGCTTTATTGAAGATGTGCTGGGCTGCCGTTTTCTTTCCATAAACTACACGCATATACCTGAAAAGAAAAATATTGAGCTGCCGGAAAAATTCAGTCGTAAAGTAAAACCGTTCTTTTTCGGCCGCAAGATTTCTCCGGGACCTTATTACGGCTGGACTCTTAATCGGCCATTTCAGGCTAAACGGCAGTACAACGCTTTTTATATAGCCCCGGAATACGGCTGGTTCCCCCGTTTTGTCGAGCAGCGCCAGTGCCATACCTATCACCTTTATACCGCTGACTTTCCCAAAGATAAACCGGAATATTTTTCGATGGATAAAAATGGCAACCGGCAATATCCGTTGGGATCCAGCGGCCCCGGCAATCTCTGCTTTACTTATATGCCGGCACGCGATCTGGTAGTCAAAAAAATGGTGGAAGTCATTGAGCGCGACCGGGAGTTCCAGCGGAAAAATTATCCGGGGATGCCTTATCCGGCTTTTATAGATGTTTCGTGCAATGACAACGGCGACGCCTGCTATTGTGCCAACTGTATGGAGGCGGTCAAAAAATATCAGGGCAGTTATTCCGATCTGGTACTGGAGTTCACCAACGATATCGCCCGCCGGATCGATAAACTTTATCCGGGGATGATCGTACAGTTTTTTGCCTATAATTTTTCACAGGCTGCCCCCAAAGTGGTCAAGGCTGAAAAAAATGTGATGGTACAGCTGGCAGTGCTTGGCAGCGAATTTTACCGTGCAGGACATTTCCGCAGAGATATTTACCATGATCTTGATCACCCCAACAATCGGGAAACATTGCAGGCATTGCAGGGCTGGAGCAGATCCGGCGCAATGTTGCGTATATGGGATTACTGGAAGTTGTATTACCCGGAGGTACTTTTCCCGGCAACCATAGTTGGAGCCCTGCCGCGAAATATCCGTGTTTATGCCGAGAATAACTGCCGTATGTATATGGCAGAAAATCAGTTCGGTTATTTCAGAATCGCATTGCCTAATTTCAGCGAATTGGCTCACTATCTGGGCAGTAAACTTTTGATCGATCCGAATGTGGACGAAAAAGCAATAATTGCTGATTTCATGGATCTTTATTACGGCAGAGCCGGCAAATATATGCAGCAGATCCTTGATATGATAACGCAGGGACAGAATACTGAACCCGGTAAACTTGGCTTGACAGGTTTTAATGCATCTTATCTTACAAAGGATTTTCTGTTAAAAGCAGACCGGATTTTTGATGAAGCTGAACGCGCTGTGGCAGAGAATCCGGTATTCCTGCTGCACATAGGCCGTGAACGCGTGGCGTTTGATGATACGATGCTTTTTCTCGACCGGAGACTGAAGCTTGGTATAGATAGGCAAAAGGTAATCACCCGGCTTTATGAAAATGAAAAAAATGCAGTTCTTTATATGAATCAGCAAACTTTTCATCCGGCGATTGTCAAGTGGCTGGATGATAAATTCACGGCTGAACTGGCAGGATTGCCGATACCGCAGCAATTTGCCGGTAAGCAGGTTTGGGATTTTCCATGGTATAAAATCCGCAACAAAGCCTGGACCAGTCGATGGGTCGATGATCAGGATGCCGCCGCAGGCAAAGCAATGCGTTTTGACGGAATTTTTGTGATCCAGAAAAAACTGCCCGCCGGTTATCACAGCCAGGAACTGGTAACAGGTTTGCTCGATACCGTGGCGGATAAAGATCTTTTATGTCGGAAGATTGCCCGCAAAGATATGTTTACAGATGAAAAATATCACTGGTACCATGTCGGCAAAAGCAAGGTCAAACAGCTTTGTCTGCTTTATGTGCACGCAAGCAAACAGATGCCGCTGCGGATCCCGCAAGCAATGTATGACCCCAAAAATCCGGATGCAGAATACAATATCTATGTTTCAGTTAAACTGGAAGGGGCTTCTTATGCCCCCGGCAGCAAAAAAGCTGATGCTATCTATATTGATCGGGTGATCTTTACAAATTAAAATAAAAAGGGAGTATAAAAAATGCGGACAGATTGGTTTGTTGAGGCCAGATTCGGTATGTTTATTCATTGGGGGATCTACGCGATCCCGGGGCGTGGTGAATGGACTTATGCCAATGATGTATGGCAACCGGGTGAATATGAAGCTTTTGCAAGCCAGTTTAATCCGGTAAACTTCGATCCGGCACAATGGGCTTCTGCAGCCAGAAATGCCGGCATGAAATATGTGGTTTTTACAACCAAACACCACGACGGTTTTTGCATGTTTGACAGCCACTACACCGATTACAAGGTCACTAATACACCTTACGGCAAAGATGTTACCCGATTGCTTGTGGAGGCATTCCGGGCTGCCGGATTGAAAATCGGTTTTTATCATTCTCTGCCGGATTGGACGCATCCGGGATATGTTGATTGGGAAAGTCCCGAAGGCTACCATAAAAAAGCACTCCATACGCCAACTGCTGAAGAATACCGGCAATTTCTGGACTATCTATACAACAACGTAAAACAGCTTATGACCGAATATGGCAAGATCGATTTGCTTTTTTTCGATTATACCAGCAAATACAAAGATAACGAAGATTACTTTGACCGGACAAGACTGCTGGAGATGATCTACAAATACCAGCCGGAGATCATTGTAAATGACAGATTGTCGTTCGGCAAAGAAAATGTTTGTGATTTTGATTATTACACGCCGGAAATAACTGTTATGAACCAGGCCCCGATCGTAAAAGGGCGTCCGGTGATATGGGAATCCTGTGCAACGATGAATTCCAGCTGGGGCTATAACAAGAGTGACAATGATTATAAAGATATAGCCACGATCTGCGGCGGATTGTTCGGATGTACTTCGCAAAACGGCAATCTGCTGTTGAATGTGGGGCCGCAGGCGGATGGATCATTGACGGATCAGACGATGAGTTTGCTGCAGCAGTTATCGCAATGGTTCGGGAAAAACGGCGAAGCAATTACCGGTTGCGGCAAGGCCGAATACACGCCGCCTTTCGGATTGTATTATACTCAAAAGGGCAAAACCATTTACGCATATGTAGCCATTCCGCCCATGGGCGATATAATATTACCGCAATTGAACGGCAAAGCAGCTGAAGTAACCTTGTTGCGGGATGGCAGTAAAGCAGACTTCATCACTCATTGGGGATTTGAATTACTGCGCAGCGACGAAATAAGATTGCGCCACAATAATCTGCAAAGAAACGATGTACTGAAAATTGAATTGAAGTAAAAAACATTACCGGAGAAAATAGCCTCCGGTTTTCGGGGAGCCGCAGAATTCGATTTTTCCTTCTGTTTTCAGTTGGCTTAATTTACGCTGAACTGTCCGCAAGGATATGTCCAATTTTTCTGCGATCAAATTAGCCCGACAGCCGGGGTATTGTTTGATGAAGTTAAGTATTGGATTTACTCCGCCATTTACTCCGTCAGCAGTTTGTATTTTCAGAGCATTCAGAATCTCTTTTAACATAAAGTCGATAAAGAATCCGCAGTTATTTTCAGCACTGCTGGTATTGATTGCCTGATAATATTCCATTTGATTATTATGCACCATTGTTTCGATAGGCAAATGGTGAAATACCGGATGCAGTTCAGTCAGGATCAAAGATTGCCACAAACGCCCCAAACGGCCGTTACCATCGGCAAACGGATGAATAAACTCAAACTCATAATGGAATACGCAACTTTTTATCAGCAAGTGATCCGGAGCTTCGATCAGCCATCGGAAAAGATCTTTGATCAAACCCGGCACAAAATCTGCCGGTGGAGCTATGTGAATGATTTTTTTGCCATCAGAAATACCCACTCCGCTCCTGCGGAATCTGCCCGGTTCATCAACTAATGCCATCATCATTATCTTGTAAGCTTTCAGCAAATCATCTACCGCAAATGGATTCAGCTCTGAAAAAATGTCGTAAGCAGCAATAGCATTTTTTACTTCCTGAATTTCACGCAAGGGAGCAATCACACGTTTTCCGTCAAGAATATCTGTAACCTGCTGAAGCGAAAGAGTATTGCCTTCGATTGCCAGCGAAGATTGGATAGTTTTGATTTTATTAACTCGCCGCAGTTTCAGCAAATCCGCCATTTCCAGAGAAATTGCGTAACGCTCAATCAAAGCGGAAATTTCGGCAACCATTGAAATTGCCTGGGCTGAAACAGTAAAATTCGGTTGATAATGCATAGAATTCTCCTTTGTCCTTAATATAGCATTCTGTTTTTATTTGTCAATATTTACTCCGCCATTTGGCGTAGTATTTTTATTGATACAGAAAAATTGATATTTGTCATTATATGAGCATGACAAGTTATTTTTTACCTGAAAATTTGATTTCAGGAGATTCTCAAATGGATAAATTGGATGTATAGGGAACGTTACAGCCAACCGGCACCAACGCACTTGGGTTGTTCGCGTTTGCTTTGATTACCTTCTCCGCAGAAATCTGGATAGATTTTGTGCTGTCGTTTTACAGCCGTAATTTTGCAGTTCAGCGGCGATTTCCCGGAGCGTCATCCCTTGGGCTTGCCAGGTTTTGATTTGTTCTGCGTAGGGAGCAAATCGTCAAATATGTCGGCAGCGGTTATAGCGGTCACTGGGAAATAATACCCGCACAAAACGCAAACCTTAAATTTTGATGTCCCTAAAGCATTTTTATAATTCTACTTTGCGTGTTGCTGTGAGAATACCTGATAGTCAGTGATTTACACAAACAGAGAGTGGGTCCGGGCTTGATTATAATTCCCCCGGGAAATAGAACGACTATTACCTTGTTTCCGTCTGTATCTTTTTCCAACTTTCCCTATCTTAAACCTCCATGCCCGCTTCGAGAAACAGGGTTTTGAATTTTATCGCAGCGGGAGGGCGCCTCCGCATCAGGCAGAACCTTTTCTGGGCAGGAAATCCGGCTCTCCGCCGTCCGCTTCAAACCACTGAAATTTCCGTTTTTCCCCGTGGATCAGCCATTCGGAGGGACAGGAGTTTTCCAGCCAGTCCAGCGGTTCCGCAGCGATTTCCCCTTTCGACGCCTCGGCAAGAAGTTTTTTCAGTTCCTCTTTTTCGTCGGAATTCAACACGCCCGGTTTTGGGGAGAGAAAGAGCGAACTGCCGCTTGCAGCGACCAGTTCCGCCCACTGACGGTTCAGCTCCCACGGGATCGCCCCGGAAATGCCGACGCAGTCTGCGTCCGCTTCAAAGAAAGTTCGGTGCTGGCAGCCGCGGAAGGCGATGGTGTTGATCCCCATTTTTCGGGTGCGGTCCCAGCGTCTGCCCGAGGTGTCGTCCCCGATGCGGGAAATCTCCTGCAAGCCGGCGGCAAGATGGCCGACGGTGTTGCAGCCCATGATGAGCATCGGTCCGGCGGCGGCGCGGATCGTCCGGAAGAGTTCGGTCAGAATCTCCGCTGTGGTGCGGCTCCGGTCGAAGAAGCTCCAGCCGTTTTCGCAGGGCCACGGGTGCATGTTGAATGCCCACCGTCCGGTGACGTCAAAGGTGGTGAAATCATGCTTGACGAGTTCAAAACCCCATTCCCGGAACCGGGTAATATCTGCCGCAGTCAGCTGCAGGACTTCCGGATGGGAGGGATCCAGGGTGTCCGGCATATCCCGGAGGAAGAGTTCCCGCTTCAATGTCGCGTCGTGACGGCAGAGGGGCCGGCACCAGATGCCGGGCCGGACGTCTAAGGCTTTCATCTTTCTGGCGAGTCCGGGCATGTCCGGGAAGTTCGCGTTTCCCCGATCCCAAGGCCCGTAGATGGGGCGCCCGGGGCCGCCCAGCTGCTGCCAGCCGGCGTCGATCACCATAAATGGACGGTTGACCAGTCCCGGAGTCAGTTCGGCCAGGCAGCGGCAGTCCTCCAAAACGCTTGTTTCGGAGATGTCGCCGTAGGCGTAGTACCAATTGTTGCTGCCGTAGACGGGCGCGGCGGGCAGGATCGGGTCAGGACAGAGACGGGCGCAGAATTGCCGGGCGGCGGCGTAGGCGGAGATTCCGGTGCGGATTTCGCTGATGACCTCCGCGACGGCGAGGGGGCGTCCGTTCAGCAGTACGCCGCGTCCGCCGGAACGGATGTCGCACCAGAGGGTGATGCCTTCCGGATCGGCCGTCCATCCGGCAAAACATCCGGGGCGGACCTTGACGCCGCAGGCGGCGATCGCGCCGTCCGGGAGTAGGGCGAAGAAATACCACGGCATCATCCGCGACGGGTCGAAGCCGCCCCAGGCGGCATCGCCGTAGGTTCGTTCCCAGTCGTCGCCGCAGAAACGCGTGCCTGCAGGGATGGGGCGCCGCCAGCGCAGGCGCAGAAAACAGAGGGGTTCCGATTCGGCGCAGACCTCCAGACGTCCGTTGGAAAAGGAGATGCCGCCGCTGCCGCTTATGCGCCCGTTTTCCGAATAAAGAGTGATGGTATCCGGAGATTCCGTTAAAAAATCCATGTTGTGCCTCCTGCAGGGTGGGGGAATCAAGCGGCCCGGATCCGGGACGCCACCGGTTGAATATACTGTAAATGGTACGCCCAAGAGAACTTGAATCTTTAACATTCCGGTCCGCAGCCAGATGCTCTATCCCAATGAGCTATGGGCGCACTTGCAGGGAAAACGTGTTTGCCGCATTTCCGCCTTCTATTAGAATACTTTGGAAATGAAATTTTGCAAGTACGTCTGCCGGAAAATTTGCGGTTTTCCTGTCAAAAAACGCAAATTCCTCCCGAATCGGCTTATTTCTCGAACATGCTGCGGATCTTATTGCACGCCACTACCTCCGGATGGCCGCCAGAGCCGCGCGTTTCGCCAGCGGAACCGCCGGACCGATACCGATTACCGAAAACATTGCAATGTGCTATATTGGGCGATTTCATCTGAACTGATGCCGGGAAAATCTCCGGACAATTCCGAGCTGTTTGCAGCTGTCGTCAACACTCATGCCGTTTGACACTTCTGTAGTTTAACTTCAACTTCTTTGTTTTATTAAAATCTGCTCCAGTCGGGTTTGCGTTGGAAACACTTCCGAATGTTTTCCTGATCAAATTTAGGAGTACGATCGTAATTGTAAATACCATTCTGTTCCTGTTCAATATCAGTCAGCTGGGTGTAACAGTATCCGGCAATACGGAGATCATCGACCAGCACATCGGTAAGTTCCCTGATCCGCTGTTCGGCTTCGCTTTGCGAGAGCTGCTCTTTATTATATCCCCATGAATTGGCAGAATAGATTTGGCGATCTTCAGGAATAAAACTTACCCCGCCGTATTCATCAACGATGTAAGGCTGATTGTTCCAAGCCTCTTTTTCATTCTTTTCATCATACATATAGACAGGCTGCTTATTGAGCGATTCCATAAATTTCTCAGCAGACTGGGCGTATTGATGAACCGTCCAAAGGTCGGTTTTGGCATGAATGTAGCCGGATGAGTCATTGACGGGGCGGCTGGGATCAATCCGGTGCGTCAGATCATAGACATCAGAAAGAATCCTCCGGTGTTCTTCAAGGTCGTAAAAACAGTTCGTTTCATTAAAGGGAGTCCAGGTAATAATAGAAGGATGGTTTGCCAACTGTTCCACAACTGCGCTCCATTCGACAAGATAATCGCGGAAACTGCGCTGATAGTCAGGATTGCACAAAGCAAAATGTTCCCAGAAACTCATCCCCCAATCAGGAAATTCCGCCCAGGTCAGATACCCGAGTTTATCTGCCCAATAGTGAAAGCGATCGTCAAAACATTTCTGATGCAGTCTGGCGCCGTTGAATCCTGCCTGCATTGCCAGTTCGATGTCGCGCTTCAAAGCTTCATCGGAAGGCGCGCTCCAAATGCCATCTTCATAAAACCCCTGATCAAGCACAAAACGGAGAAAAACCGGCTGATTATTAAGATAACAACGCCCGTCTTCAATATGGATCTTGCGCAATCCGGCATAAGATGCTACATTATCCAGCACAGAACCATCTGCATCCGTCAGCGTAAAAATTATATCATACAAAAACGGCGTTTCCGGATTCCACTCTTTGGGGTGCTCAAGTTCGATAGAAAAGGCGCCCGGAGAAGCTTTCAAGCTCCGACTGCAAACTTCAGTACCCTGATCAAAAATCGATACAGTCAAGATCTGTCCGCGCCGTAATTGATAATATTCCGGCAGAAAAGTAAATGCTCCGTTGTCATAATCAGGAATGATGCGGCAGCTTTTAACAGCACAGCAATTAACCGCTTCCAGCCAAACCGTCCGCCAGATCCCTGTAGTGCGGGTGTAATTGCAAAGTTTGGAATATCTGGAAACACTCTGCTTGCCAAGCGGCTGAAGCCCGGAACGGACATCATCCTCAACGCGCACCACCAGATTGTGCTTTTGACCGGCGCGGACAAATTTGGTTAAATCAACCTCAAACGGTGTACTGCCGCCGGTATGACGCCCAGCCTCAACACCATCAATATATATAACGCAGCGATAATCTACACCGCCGAACTGCAGCAGAATGCGTTTCCCATTCCAGTTTTCCGGAATCGAAAGCTCGCGCCGATACCACATCATTTCGATAAAATCAGTAAATCCCACCCCGGAGAGCTTGCTTTCGGGACAAAACGGTACATTGATCCTGCCTTCAAATCCAGCAGCGTTCTGCCACTGGAGTTCATCGCCGGATTTGGTAAAATCAAACTGGTATTCCCACTCGCCATTAAGGCAGATCCACTCTTTCCGTTCCCATTGCGGACGGGGGTATTCGTTACGCATCTGCATATAATTTACATTCTCCTTTACAATTTTGCTGTTCAAGCTGTTTTTTCAGAAAAAACTCAAAAGTACTGCCGTATTTTCTGAATTTATCACCAAGTTATCGCTTTGGCTTCAAAAATGATCAAATAGCATTATTTAAGCTAAAATCAATCATTTTATATTCTCAAGAAATCCTTGATAAAATCAATAAAACAGCTTTTGACAGTTTTATTGTTCCGAGTTATATTATAATGTTTTTTTCAAAAAACACAATAGAAAATATTACAAAAACATGAGAAATATTATCATGATCGAATGGAATGAGACAATTTACAGTTGTCCGCAGCCAACAGAAAATCAACCGCTGCGTATAGAACTTGCCGGAATCACCCATCCGGATAAATCATATCGTATTTTCCGTTCCGAATCCAAGGATATATATGTACTGGAATATGTGATCAGCGGGCGCGGGCATCTTATTCACGGCGGACAGTATTACGAAGTTACTGCAGGCGATGTTTATTTTCTGCAGCCGCATATTACGCATAATTACTATTCAGATCCGGCGGATCCGTGGAAAAAGATCTGGTTCAATCTGCAAGGTCCATTGATAGAAGCACTCTGCAATGCCTATCAGCTTCACGGAGTTGTATATTATCATAACTGTCCTCTGCAGGAAGAGTTTTTTCGCGGCATGGAAATCATACGGAATTGGAACAGTAACTCTCTTATAGAATTTTCGCTGCAGATCCACCGGATCTTTGAACGGCTTCATACCTGGCGCATCCGCCATCCGGAAATGGACAAGTCGCCCGAAGGCATCCGGTTGAAAGAGTATCTTGATCAAAATTGGCAGCAAAAAATATCCATTGCCAGTTTGGCGCGTCTGATACGCAAATCGCCTGCGCAAATGATGCGGATCTTCCGGCGGGATTGGGGCGATTCGCCATACAATTACGTTCAAAAACAACGTGATTTTTTTGCCCGGCAATATTTGGAAAACACCAATTGTCCGGTCAAAGAATTGGCTATGATGATGGGATTTCAGGATGAATTTTATTTTTCCAACTGGTTCAAGCTGCGAAACGGTCTATCTCCCACACTGTATCGCAAGCAGTTCCGCTGAAAAGTCTCTCCTCAAAAAAGACATAAGTGGTCAGGAATCCTGATCGGCTGGAACCGCAAAGCATATTCAGCCAAACTGAAAATCAGGTGTTTACAAAACGGGGAATGAGTCCGGATTTGATTATAGATCCACCAGGAATTTGAGCTGTTTTTCCACAAAGAGCAGAAAATGCTTTCAAGGCACGCCATCAGACTGTTCAGTCGATGACGTGCCTTGCAGCAGCTTGAATCATCAGCTCAAAAATATTTTTCTTGCGAAAACGAGCGTCAGGCAATATTCGGCTTGATCGTATGAGTACCGGCTTGGTACTGTTTATTGCCGCATACTGCTTCGGTGCCTTCCGGAACTGTCAGGCGCATTGTTTGCGAACTGTATTCCAGCTTGATCTCACCTTGCGGAGAGGGATGACGCATAACAAATTCTTTCAGGTCGCCCGGCTGAGGATCGACCACGAATTTTTTGAACCCGACCGCTGTTGGACGGATCCCCGCCAATTGGCGCGGTATCACGTTTGCCGGAGCCGCGCCCCAGGCGTGATTCCAATCCTGATTGGGCTTGGCTTCATTGCTCCATGCTTCCATAGAGATCGTGGAACCCTGCCTGATCATATTGAGCCAGGAGCGGTCGCCTTCGGAGCGCATCAGATCTATTGCGTATTGTGCCTTGCCGGACTTGAAGCAGGCATCCAGCAGGAATTGCGCCATATACACGCTGCACTTCATGCCTTTGTTTTCAATAAAATCCGCCAAAAATTTTATATCTTTATTTTCGGCTATATCAAAAGCCAAAGCCAGCACTGCTGTATGCAGCGCCATGTGAGCTGAATCAGCATTATCAGCCCAACTGCCGTCGGCACGACGGAAAAGAGTCTGCAATTTACTTTTGAGTTCATCGGCATTTGCCGCATATCCGCAACCGGGCAGCAAAAGCTCCAGATTGCGCAACGCATCATAGTAAAAAGCATTGCTGACAAAGTTTACAGCCCCGTAATCATAATCGTCACGCTCTACCGGCGGCCAGTCCACCAGCAGCTGCATGGGATCCTGAAAGAGCGGGAAATACTGATACGGTATTTCCCGCCGGTAATCGTCTATATCCACAAATTGCGGATTTTCGATCACACCCTGACTGTTGAGATACTGTCGGCACAAACGCTCCGGCAGTGTTTTCTGCCAAAACTGCAAGCTTACTGTATCGCCGGAGTAAAGCATATAATCACGCACCAGCCGGGGCGTGATCAAACGGTACTCGATCGCCGGGATCGGATAGTATTCGATCATAAAACCCAGCGTACGGCGGGCTATTTCGTAACCGCCGCCGGAACAGTATGCACCTAAAGCGTTGATGTAGCAATCGCCCTCAAAAGCCTGCCGTTCGCGCTCGCCATCGACATAAATACCAAAACAGCTGGTGGCTTTCATGGAGTATTTGCAAAACTCCCAGACTTTGTTCAAATTGGCATCCGAACATTCAAAATGTGCGGCATTATCATCAAACTCACCAAAGACTGCATGGCGGGTAAACTCCACGTCTTTGATGGCATCGCCGCAAACTTCCGCATAGCGGAACGGTGCGATCTCGCCGCCGATATTTTCCGGCGTAAGCACTTTGCTGCGCTGATAGGTCTTCTGATATGGCGACCGGTGTTTGGGTATTGCCATAAAAAAGCGGTTTTCGCCGGCAGCGAGTTCTTTTTGCATACTCTTGAAACAACGGTATCCGCCGGGTTCGCGGTCGATTCGGCCGTCAGGAGTAAGTACCTCGCCGATGCAGACTTCTACAGTACATGGCTTGGCAGCATTGACCACAACTTCAAGCCTGCCGAATGCAGCCAGAGCAAAGTCTGATAGAATACCTCCGGAAAAATTACGGAGTGAATCCGGCTTCTGTAACTGAATATTTACAAGCATAAAAATCTTTCTTACTTGAGTTCAAAATTCACAGTTGTCGACAAATTGGTTGCCACATCTGTAAGTATTGCGGAGTATTTACCCGTCTGACTGTTCAGCGGGAATGCCCACAGCGGACGGTTTTCTTTAGTATCAAAAACCATTTCGCGCAGTTTTTTACCATCCTTATCCAAGACATCCAAACGGTAGATCCTGCCTTTTTTGAGTTCAGGATGCTGCCACTTGACTTCCTCGCCGCGAACAGCCGAAGTCACGGCAAACACCGGAGCATTCTGCTTGACTTTGAATACCGAATAAAGATTGAGGTGTTCAGGCTTATTGAAGTCAACCGTAAAATTGTCGCTGCAGGCAATAAAACCTTCATGAACTTTGTAGATGTAACCTTTTTCCGGCAGAGTAACAGTGAACTTGCGGTCAAGCTTGCCCGGCAGAGAATCTTTCTGCGAAATACCTTCACGCCAGACCGGGTCAAGAATATTGAGTATGCCGTAACTGGTGAAATCACCATGCTTGCGGATCCTTACAATACCATCGGTCAGAGCCGGAGTGATTTTCACAAGCTTTTTCTGCGGCACAAAAGAGTCGATAAATGCATCAAACGGCGTATTTTTATCTGCCGATGCAAATGCCCCCTGCAACGCAAAGTTCAAAAGCACAGCTTTGCCTTTGCCATAATTTTTAATCTGCAGAGGCTTGCCGGTCACATAGGTATCGCTGGCTTTGAATATAGCTGTATGAACTTTGCCTTTAACAGCTTTGGGCGCATTGGCAAATCCGGTATCGCCGAAAAGCTCACTCAAAGCATTGACTTTGCGCGGAGTAAGATTTTCGTCCAGAATCCCCGGCAGGAAGTCGGCTATGACCGTACCGCCATTTTTGACAAACTCTTTGATAGCGGCAGCTTCAGCATCCGAAAGAGCCGAAGCTCCTGCCAGAAACAGCACTTTGTTTCCGGAATCGCGCAAACGTTCAAGCGTGCGGCTGGAAACAAACTCAAAGCCTTCTCCGCGGTGATACGCCCAACGCAAAACCGGCGTGATCACTTCGGCATCCCAGAAAGCGATTGCCCAATCGTGCATATTCAGAGTATCATCTTTCATGCCGATAACTTTGGTACGCGCTGACGGGTCGCCGCAGCGGTCATCGAGCAGCAGAGCCGTACGCGAAGCATGGCTCCAGTAGATCAATATACCCTGATTGACGATCTCGTTTTTGATCATATAATGCGCCGCACCGGCATTAAGCCGGTCGATCACCGGCAGCCACTTCTGAACATATTCAGCAATGCGGTAATCCGCTGCGATCCCGCCGTGGTTGTGACCGGGATAACTGGCAAAAAATCCGTTGCCGTTGACACTGCCCTTGAGCAGAGTTTCCACATGCAGCATAGGATAATCGTGACGGCTGCCGTGAGTGAAGTTCATGTAGCCGCCCCACCAGATGGTGCGCAGCTTGTTTTTAGCAAAACTGCGGATTATTTCGTCATAAACATTGTTCTGATAAGGCCCCCAGTATTCGAGATCGCCCATGGAAAGTTCCACATCTCCGGGCATACTGCCTTCGCAGCCGACCCGGGCAACAGGATCGTGTTTTTTGATTTCATCGCGCATGAATTTGAGTACATCGGCATACATTTTTTCCATATAACGCCGGTGATCGAACCATGCGGTGTAGTTTTTGGGACTGCGGCAGAAATTCACATCCACCTCATCAAAACTCTTGAAATTCATCTGCCACGCAGCGTTGAGTTTGGCAAGCGAACCATACTGTTCCTGCAGAAATTTACGGAAATAGATCTGGTCATATTTACCGTAACCTGCGTTGTAGCTGAAGCCCAACTCGTCACCGATATTATAGATCGCAGGCTGCAGTTCGCGCATGCACTCTTTGGCTTCTTCGCGCCAGATCTTCAATGATTCAGGACGATAGAAGCAATAATCGCCATCAGGTATATCAGCACTTTTGCGGTTGAGCTTTTGAATAACACCGTTTTTATCCCCGCGGATAAAAGGAGTGTTGCCGCTGGTGTAAGTAACCAGTTTCTGGTCAAGTTGAGCGGTTCTGGTCACATAACTGTCCCAGCCGGCAGTCAGCACATAACGCCACTTCAGGCGGCCGACCGACTGAGCTGCATACAATTCGTTACGCGCCGCTGCCCATGCAACCTGAAAATAATCTTCGATATTGCGGTCAGGGAAAAACACGCATTGTTCAGTTTTCACCAACACCTGATTGTTTTTATCCAGCAAACTTACTCTGACATAACCAGCCATGCTCTGCAAAAGCGTTGCATCGGCTTTGAAATTGACGGTTTTGGAATTTGCCGGCACATCAAAAAATTTCCGCGACCAGATCTGTTTATAAGGTGAATCGACCATTTCGACCATGATCCTGGCTGCACGCGCATCGGCTTTTTCCCAACTGGCAATGCCGGAAAAGACGGTTCTTGTGCTTTCGCGCGGCAAGACCAGCTCGATCTTGCCTACCGGAGAAGCTACTTCAAAAGGTTCGATCGCAAATGCACCGTTTTTGCCGATTATATCGCGGAAGTATTTTCCGCCCGGCAAATTATTTGCAGATTTCATAATGTTGTTGTGCAGATCACGGATACGCACCTGCGGCTGTTCCGGCACAACCGGAGCATTGGCAGCAAATCTTGCCAGCAACGCAATGTTGGCTATATCACTTATATAGCAGCTGCGGTGGTACGAACTGTATTCGCGTTCGCCGACCAGTGACAACGGTTCGTTGTACGGCGTTGCGCGGTTCCAGACCACATTGACCACTCTGCCTTTTGCTATTTGCGACGCAGTAACATCAGCATCGATCCAATTTTTGAACGGCATGGCAATTGCTTTGCCTTGCAGAGCTTTGGGCAGATTGAAATCTTCTTTGGTCAAAACAACCTGCAGCAGAGGTGTACCTTTTTTGACCTTGGCGATCAAACGGTTCTGTTGAGCCTTGGGCAGTTTATCCAATGTGATACCGCCGAGGATCATCACATCATAGTCTTTGCTGATCTTGCGGGCAAATTCGCGCCGTTTTTCGCTGAATGAAGTACCTTTCATAAAGCGGTCGTAAGCACCTACTGTAAAATTTTTACGGTCTGCGGTCAACAGTGCTTCATAATCGCAGGGCATAAGCTGCATGAGTTCAACTGCATCACGCGCACCGGTACGGTTGATGATAAAAAGCACTTTGAGCTTTTTGCCGGAAGTGGAAAATTCCACACTTTCCGTACGGTGTTCCATCGTCAGTTTATTCAGATAATCGCCGTCGCGCATGGGTACAGTTTCCGCTGCAACAGCCGCTGCGCAGCCGGTTACGGCGGCGCAGAAAAGAATCAAAAGTTTTTTCATCGCTTATTCTCCGGCAGCAGGATGCAGGTCATCGAAGTTGATCAGATGATCCCAGCCTTTGACTCCGTCCATATCGTCCGGGGTAATATTTTTCACCGCCCCGTCGGCATAAAGCACGTTGAGCGAATCATCGGCATGTTTATAGGCGGGCTTGTCAAGCAGACCGGGCATCTTGCAGAAGTCGGTCACGATGGCACGTTTACCCTGATCACCGGAACGCATTTCGCGGATAAATTCGCCTTTGCGGTGGCGGCACTTTTTGCCGAAGTTCCACCAGACATAACCAATGTAGTTGCTTTTGAGCTTGGTTTTGTCTTCCGGGCACTGGAAAATACGTTTGAGTTCAGCGGGAGCCGCTTTGCTGTCATAAGCCTTGCCGGGGGCGATCACGGTACGGAACAGCACTCCGGGAGCAGATGAAAAAGACGCATCGCCGCCCGCCTGATGACAACCGCCGGTAGCCGGCAGATAATCATTGTTTTTATCAGCATAGATCTGCACATACCCACCGATCTTGCGCAGATTGTCCAGACAAATGACATTCTTGCCGGCCGTCGCTGTTGCATGCACTGCAGGAATCGCCAAAGCTGCACACAAAGCAATCATAACCAAAATCGCGGCAGCTTCACCCAAAGTAAAATTATATTTTTTCATTTTCCACCTGTTCAAAAAATTAATTTTCGCCGTTAAGTTTGATGATGCGCTTCCAAATATCGGCACCGCTGTTGGTGATTTCGGTTTTGGAAAGCAGCTGCACATGACCATCCAGCCACAACACATTGGCAGATTTATCTGCGTGAGTATAGGCGGAATCATCCAGCAGACCGTAATCTGACATGATCACGCGGTTGCCCATAACACTGTCCAAACGATAGTTCAGCATCTTGGGGCGATTTGCGCCGAAGTCAGCGCACTTACTGCCAAACGACCAGGTCACATAACTCACGCGATCTTTGGTTTTGTTGAATCCGGCGTATGAATTATCGTCTTTACCAGGATCGTTTGGGCATTTAAAAGTTTTTTCCCAACTTGCAGAATTCTTGCGGTCAGTATCCAATTCCGACGGATTTTTGATCATCGTGCGCCACAAAGTACCGCAAATCGAAGAATGACTGCCGTCAGTACCGGTCTGGTGGCACCCGCCTGTATCCTGCTGGGGAGTCCAGCCATCGTAATCGTTGCAGTACATAACAAGATAGTTGCCGATCTGTTTGAACTGATTCATACACGAAGCATTCCGGGCTCTATCCCGCGCTGCGGAAAGTGCCGGCAGCAGCATGGCTGCCAGAATTGCGATGATGGCGATAACCACCAACAACTCGATGAGGGTGAAGTGTTTTTTCATTTTTTTGTTCCTTTCGTTTTATTTTTGGTTTGTTTATGTTTTTATAAAACTGTTTTATCTTTAACCAATGGATATTTTTCATTATCCATAAATTCTGCGGGTGCATTTTTGAATATGTAAGAGTAACTTCTGCGTACCGGCGATAAACGCGGCCGCTGCGCCAGCAGTTTGACTGCATCATACCCCAGTTTTTCGTATGGCGCAATACAGCAGGGAAAAGGTGCTATTTCAGGAAAACACTCCGGCACAAAATTCCAGCCGAAAACCTGTACATTTTCCGGAACACCCAACATTGCCTGAATTGTGTTGAATTGGTTGCAATACGAGCCTATCCAGATTACAGCATCAAGTTTATTGCAGCTGCACCAGGCGGAAAGTTCTTCACGCGGAATACCTTTGCAGCCGGTCACATCCATGACTGCTTCCGGCATGTTGTGTCCCTGTGCCCATGCTGAATAAGCGTTGAAAGTAAGATGCGGTTCATTCAGCAGATAGAGACCGGCTGCGCCGATCTGCCGGCATCCCATAGCGTGTAAACAGTCAAGGGTGCGCTTCATATTATTGCTGTCAGACAGTTCCAAACTGTGCCAGTTGCGCGTGTATTGCCGGAATCCATACTGCACAAACTCTTTATTGGTCATTACTACTGATGCTTTGCTCTCAAATAAAAACTGAAAAAGCATCTTATACCAGATGTCGGTTATGACCATGCTTCCGGCATTGATGTGACTTAAAAGATTGTAATTGATGGTATTACGGTCATTGATCCTGGAAGCTGCAATAGTTTCAACTCGCAAATTACACTCATCAGCAGCTTTCATTATTCCGGCGTAACGCAATCTGCAGGTTTCGGAATCTGCACGGTTTAAGCTCAAAAAATCCGGACATGGCAGCAAATAAGTTATCATCCGTTCGCCGCGAACCAGAGATCCACGCCCACGCTGACGCTCAATAAGTTCTTCATCTTCAAGCAAATTCAAAACTTTATTAGCTGTACTGCGAGAAATCCCATACTTATGCATAAGTGCATTTTCGCTGGGTAAAAAAGTACCGGGAGTTGCGTGAACAACAAATTCACGCAACTCATCAAGTATCGACTTGCAGAGTGATCCGTCGTAAGCTCTTGCTGATAAAGTTTTCGTCATAAGTGCACTTTTTTCCGTTACCGGTTTTAACTGCTTTAAAAAATACTATATTTTGAATACATTTTCAATGGCAAAACTTGTAAAAGTTGTATGAACGAAAAGTTATTTCGATTGAAATAATCCTGCAGATAAAAAACATCATATGAAATTTGATTTTCGGTTGTTTGGGTATATGTTACAAACTGTATCTCAAATCAATACGGAAGTGTTATTACTATGAAAATTTCAGCTGAATGTATAAATTGTGTTATCGGCAGTGTTTTTGAACTTATGCAGAAACAGTTGCCGCATGAGCAGCACGCCGGTCTTGCTTCGGAAATGTTGAAAATCGCCAGTAAGCAGAGCTGGCACGAAAGTCCGCCTGAATTTGCCCGCAAACTTTACGCCTTTCTGCGGGATTCCGGCGGCGAGACGGATAGTTTTGCCGAAGCTAAAAAGCACTCCACTATGCTGGCAGAAGCGCTTTTGCCGGAAATGCGCGCAATCATTGCACAAGCCCCTTATCAGTTTGAAGCCGTGGTCAAAGCGGTCATCGGCGGCAATATCATCGATTGCGGCGTGGAGCGCTCCCTTGATCTTGAACGCGCTATTCCAAAGCTCAAAGAAGTCTTTGATATGGCTTTGGATGAAAAACTTGTGCGGAGTTTTGAAGAACGTTTTTTTCAGGCCGATACGCTCTTTTATATGCTTGATAATTGTGGCGAAGCGGTTTTTGACCGGCTGCTTATTGAGCGCTTCCCCGGCAAAGTCATTTTGGGTGTGCGCGGCGGATTTATCCTTAATGATATAACCCGGCACGAACTGGAGGATTCCGGCTTGAGCGGATATGAATTTGTCGATACCGGCGATGACACTCCCGGTGTGGCGCTCTCGCGGGCAAAAAAGGAGTTTCTTGATGTTATGCGCAGCTGCGATATGGTGATCGCCAAAGGGCAGGGCAACTTTGAAACACTCGATGTATATGATCGGCCGATAGTTCATTTGCTGCGGGTCAAATGTCCTGCAGTGGCACGGGCTCTGAATAAAGAACGTCACGCGCTGGCGCTGGTGATGCGTAATTTTTGAGCTTCTTCCCGGAGAAATATCCGCTGAATACCTTTGTTACAGCTTGAAATCCGGGGTTTTCTGCGGTTGGATCTCATTGGCGTTTTGCGGTTTGCGGCGGGCTTCCTGCAGCAGTTCCCAGGCTTCGCGCATGCCGTTGGCGTATGCCTGTTCCAGAAATATTACTGCTGTGCCGGCATCGGGCAGTGTGCCGTTGCCTTGCAGGTAGCGTTTCCCGGTTTCCAGCATTCCACGCGGATCGTAACGCATGGCGGATTGGTTGTACCAGTAAAATGCCGCCTGCTGGTCGCAAGGAGTGCCTTCTCCCAGTTCAAAGGCGCGCCCCAGAGCAAAGGCTGCTGCCGGATAATTGAGTTTGGCTGCTTGAAAGTAGAGATTAAAAGCATTGTTCAGATCTTTTACCACGCCGATACCTGACCGGTAGCAATCGCCCAGTCGGGCCATGGCTTCGGGCATTCCGGCTTCGGCGGCGCGGGTGTAGAGTTTGACTGCCTGTGCTATATCCTGCTTAACGCCGCAGCTGCCGGCAAAATAGTAATTGGCAAGACGGGTGGCGGCCAGCGGAGAAAAACTTTCTTCGAGCGACTGCCGGTAGAGCTTGAACGCTTTTTCCGGCTGGGGCGGGGCCCCGAAGCCGTATTCAACTGCAAACGCAAGTTTGGCCCGGGCTTCCGGGTGTCTGCCGGAGGCTTGTTCCAACAGCTTTCGGGCGCGTACTTCATCGCGGAAACGGTCATTGCAGCTCAAGAGGTAATCTGCCAGCAGCAGTTGTGCTTCCGCATTGCCGGATATGGCTGCAGTATTCAGCAGATAGATTATCTTTTCCTGATGCGTATTGCGATATTTTTTTATCAGATATTTGCTGTAAACGATCATTGCCGGAGTGTATTGCCGTTGTACAAGTTTTTCCAGCAGATCAAAGGCTTGTTTTTCATCTGGCAGAACCGCTTTCCGGGGCGGTTTTGCATCGGGTGCAGCTTCGATGCCGCTTAAATAAAATACGGCACATTCGAGCATTGCCGGAGCAAGATTCTGCTGCGCGGCAAGCTGGAATTGTTCAAACGCCCGATGCTGATTTTTTTCTACGCCGTAGCCGGTCTGGCAGCAGCGACCCAGATTATATTGAGCTTCGGGCAGATTCTGTCGCGCGGCGGCGCTGAACCAATACGCTGCCCGCACCGGATTGTTGGCTTTGAAAAAAACAAAACCCGCTTCGAGCTGTGCTTGCGCATTGCCTTGGCGGGCGCGCTCCAGCAGCAGTGCGGGTGGTGCCGGAGCATTTGCTGCTCCGGAAAGTGCTGTTGAAGCCGTTAGCATCAGCAGCAAAAGAGTGTTCCGGAGCGATTTATTCATAAATTTATTTCTTATTTTCCGGCCTTGAGTTTTTCGATTTCAGCGGTCAGCGCTTCGATCTTGGCCTGGAGTTTTTCCATTTTCTTCGGCAGCATCAGGCGCGCCATGAATTCGCGCTGGCTTTCAGCCGGAGTTCCGACTACGATAGCGCCGGGCGGCAGACTCTTGTGCACGCCCGATGTTCCGGCAACCTGCACGCCGTCGCCGATGGTGATATGACCGTTGATACCGACTTTTGCCGCCAGAATAACGCCACGGCCGATCTGGGCGGAACCGGCAATGCCGCACTGGGCAACCAGAATACTGCTTTCGCCGATTTCAACATTGTGGGCAATCATCACCTGATTATCGATCTTGACATTATCTTTGATTCTGGTTTTGCCGAAACGGGCGCGGTCGATGGTGGTATTGGCACCAATTTCCACATCGTTGCCGATCTCCACAATACCGGTCTGCGGTACTTTGACCAGACCCTGCGGCCCGGGGATGAAGCCGAAACCATCGGCTCCGATGACCACGCCGGAGTGGACAATGACTTTATCGCCGAGCGTACAGCGGAACATCACCACCGCGTTGGGCGCAATGTAGCAATTTCTGCCGATTTTGGCATCCACACCGATGTAAGCACCCGGCAGGATCACGCTGTTGTCGCCGATTTCAGCACCGCGTTCGATGACTGCACAAGCTCCGACATGCACATCTTTGCCGATCTTGGCGGTAGGATCGACTACGGCTGCGGGATGGATGCCGGGTGCATAGACCACCGGTTCGGGCGCGAAAAATTCCAGCACCCGGGCAAAGGCAAGGTCAACATTGTCGCAAATGATGAAAGTCCGGCCGTTGAGCGGTTCTTTTTCCAGATCCCGGTTGATCAGAATAATTCCGGCGGCGGTGCTTTCCAGCTGGTGCTGGTATTTCTTGCTGCCGACAAAAGAGACGCTCTCGGCGGTGGCTTCGCGGACACTGGCCACGCCGGTACAAACTTTATTTTCGTCGCCGAGAATTTTACCATTAACCATTTCGGCAATGGCTGCTGCACTTAAAGATTTCATAGTTTGTTCTCCTTGGAATATCTGATTTTTACTGTTTTTTATCTGCAGAAACTGCGGGTTTTTCAGCCCCGCGGTTGAGTTCTTCGATCACTTTGCCGGTTATATCCAGCGCATCGGCGCAGTAAAGCACCATGGCGGTGTCGCTGGTGCTGCGTGCCGAGCGGTCCAACACCAACGTGTAGCCTTCGATGACTGCGCGGCGGCGGATCTCGCTGCGGATCTCTTCAATAACTTTACTGCGCTCTTTGGCGGCGCTTTCGCGCAACGCTCTGGCGCGGTCGGCGGCGTATTGTTCCAATTCGGCGCGGCGCATTTTTAACTTACGCTCAAGAGTTTTGACTTCTTCCTGACGCTTCTCGCGTTCTGCCGGCGCCAGCGCTATATTCATGGATGAATTGAGTTTGGCGCGGAATTCTGCTTCATCTTTTTTCAGACTTTCCGCCTGCCGCGCTATATAGTTGCGGTAGACTTTGCCCTGTTCGGCAAAATCCTGATCTATGATTCTGGTACGGTAATAACTTTTGAAAACCTTTTCCAGATCAACCACTGCAATATTATCTGCCGCCAGTGCCGGAAGCATTGTCAGCAGAAATGCCAACACCGGCAGAATGATTTTTTGTTTTGCCATCGACTTGGACTCCTTACATGCTGCTTCGTCTGGCGATCATTTCTGCTTCGGCCTGCTTTACAGCGTTGTCAAGAAAACGCTGCTGCTCTTCGCTGCTCAAGACGGCAAAAGATCCCAGCAGGCGTTTTTCATCGTTGTTCAGGCTTGCAATTTCCTGATATTTTTCAGGTATTTGGTCGATCATGGGCAATGCGGTGAACAGCTCCTGTTGCTTAACTGCCGGCAGGGCATTGAATGCATCAAGCAATATGCGTTCATCGCAGATCAAACTCACCAGATCTTTGGACATCCGGGCATGACTGCCGATCATTTTGGGCATTTCCGGATTGCCGACGGCAGTATTGAGGTAGGGCTTGATCAGCGGATAGAGCTGTCCCCAGGTATCCTGTTCAATAGACTTTGTCTGGCGGTCAAGATAGCGGCTCAAAAGTTCAATACGCACTCCGGTACGTCTGGAAAGCTCGGCAATCGAACCAAAACCTTCCACGCAATTCTGCAAAGCTTTGGCTACTTCGTCTGTCAGTTTCATGAATATTTCCCTTAAATATGTTTTGAATGCATTTTTCTTTATAATATAGCGCACATTATATATTTATGCTACTTGAGCATTTCAAAAATTTTCGCAAAACCTTCATTTATCGAATCGGTACTCAACTGCTGGATGAACTCATAATCATCGCCGGCATCGGTAAGCTCTTCCGGCAGCCGGTAGAGAAAATCCGACGGTATTGAGCGGGTTACTTTGCCGTAGCGGAACCGCTCGCGCGCGTGCGTGATCATTAAATAACGTTTCGCCCGCGTGAGTGCCACATAAAAGAGCCGCAGTTCTTCATCCAGCGAATCTTCCGCCAGCGCCCGTTCGTTGGGGAATATATCCCGCTCCATGGCCACCAGAAAGACCAGCGGAAATTCCAGCCCTTTTGAGGCATGGATCGTGGAAAGTACCACGCCGTTGCCATCGTCGGACTTATCATCGGTGCGGTCATTTTCTTCCATCAAAGCAAATTTTTCGAGGAAATCCTGCAGGGTGGGCGGTTCAGTTTGTTTGCTTTCAAATTGAGCGATAGAGTTGATGAATTCATCAACGTTTTCCCGACGCTTGGTGGCGTCTTCTATATCTTTATATACCTTCTGCAGGCCATCGAGAAAACCCGTTTCGTAGAGATATGCCCGGGTTTTTGCTCCCAGATCGCCGGGGATGGTAAAGAGATTGCGGTATTTCTGTACCGTTTCGTGCAAAGATGCTGCGGCGGTGCGGGCTTTGGCGGTACAGCAGCTCTGAAACTCTTCAGTGCCCAGTGCCGAGAGCATGCTGGGGGTGCCATTCTGCCGCATTTCTTTGAGTTTTTCCACCGCTTTATTGCCAAGACCGCGGGGCGGATTGCCCAGAATCCGCAAGAGACTTTGATCTTCGCGCGGATTGGCAGCTATGCGCAGATAGCTTACGGCATCTTTTACTTCGCTGCGCTGGAAAAACTCCTGCCCGCCCACCAGCTGGTAGGGCAGATCTGCCGCCCGGAGCGCCTGTTCAAGCTGGCGCGAAAGATAGTTTGAACGGTACAGAATCGCACAATCGGAGTATTTGTACTCGCGGTGCTCGTTGAAAAACTGATGTATGTAACTGGCAATAAATTCTGCCTCGGATTCGCCGTTGTCACAGGCGGCAATGGTGATAAGTTCGCCATCGCCGAAGCTGCTCCAGAGATTTTTTTCTTTGCGGGCGTAACCTCCGGCGATCGCCGCATTGGCGGCTTTCAGGATATTATTGGTGGAACGGTAGTTCTGCTCGAGCTTGATTTCCTGTTCGCGCGCCCGCGGAAAATAATCGGTGAATTTCAAAATATTTCCGGCATCGGCTCCGCGCCATGAATAAATACTCTGGTCGTCGTCACCGACCACGCAGAGGTTCTGGCGGTCGCCGGCAAGCAGTTTGACCATTTCAAACTGCACCCGGTTGGTGTCCTGATACTCATCGACCAGCAGATATTTATAGCGTTCCTGACAACGCTCGCGCACTTCCGGATAATCGCGCAGCAACCGGTGGGTGTAAAACAGCAGATCGTCAAAATCCAGCATATTCTGCAAAAGCAGCTGATTCTGGTACTTCATATATATCTGTGCGTATACTTCATCACCCGGATGTTCCGGCAATGCCGCAGCTTCGTCCGGACTTATCATGGCATTTTTACAGCGCGATATGTAGGCCGCAGCCTGTGGTATCGGGGCATCATCGCGGGTGAAACCACACGCCGCAGCCGCCTGTTTTATCAGCGATTTCTGATCGCTGTCATCGGCAATGGTGAAGTTGGGCAGAAAACCGAAAACCCCGATCTCCCGGCGCAAAAGTCTGCCGGCAAAAGCGTGAAAGGTCCCCAGTGTGACCTTGCCGGCAGCTTCAGCTCCGCACAATTCCGCCAGACGCTCTTTCATTTCGGCGGCGGCTTTGTTGGTAAAGGTCATGCCAAGGATATTTTCCGGCGCGATCCCGGTGGCAAGCATGTATGCTATGCGGTAAGTGATGACCCGGGTTTTGCCGGTGCCGGCTCCGGCAAGCACCAGCACCGGGCCTTCAATGGTGCTTGCCGCGCGGCGTTGTTCCGGATTCAAGCCGGAAAGAATTTCGTCAGGACGCATCAGGAATTGCCCTTTCAGGCGTCAAGAGTGGCAATATCAAGTTCGCCATTTTTCCAGACCGCACAGGCGGCGGTCACCGGATTGGTGAATTCTTCAAATACACCGCCGTTGATCACATACTGACAGCACTCTGCGGCGTTGGAGGCCGAAAATTTGTCATCGGTAAAGCAATCACAGGGGAAGTTGCATTCGTAGGTGGAAATGTAGAAAAGCTGACCGGGCTGCAGCTGGAACTCGCGCACCAGCAGCGCATTTTTACGCACGATCCCCAGATAACCGGTAGTGTCGCCATTGCCGATGGCCGCCACAATGCGGGGAGTATCGAGCTGATCTTTTTCATAATCCATTGCCAGCAGCCCCATGGAAAATGCATCGCGCAACGGCATGCCCATAGCGATTTTTTCAATAATGGGGTCGGTCTGGCTGCCGTTGGAAGTCAATACATACTTGCCGGCAGTGCGCAAACAGTTGTAGGCAATATAGGGGTTTTTGCGCAGGTCGCCTTCAAAACCGGCTTTGGGGACAATGGCGATGCCCTGTCTGGTTTTGATAGCTTCGCGGTTGGGGAAGCTGCGGCTGGAAACACGGTACATGGCTGCAGCATTTCCTTCCTGGGTAAGCCCGATGGCGACGATTCTTCCGAGATACATGATAAAACCTTTCTTTAAATGTTATAGAGTTAAAAAGCTGTATATATAAATAGAACTCCTCAAACGCGATCTGTCAAGTTGACAATGCAAAAAAAACAGCAAAGAGTCCGCAGAAGATCCATTATTTGCAGCTTTGTTGTAAAAAATAAGAAAAAAAATCAAAATAAACTTGCTTTTTTTCAAGAACGTGATACATTAAAGGCACGTTTTCAAACAGAAGTGGTTTGCAAACGCCCAATGCAGTGCTCGGGTGGCGGAACTGGCAGACGCGTACGGTTGAGGTCCGTATGGAGCAATCCTTGGGGGTTCAAGTCCCCCCTCGAGTACCAAATATCGAAATTTTTCATGTCCCGGATTTGACAAATGGGGTGTGAAAGTCTATATTATATGCCTGTCGCGGGTTTTTCTGCGGCAAAAGGTCATCAACGGGCCTACATAGCTCAGTCGGTAGAGCACGTCCTTGGTAAGGACGAGGTCATCGGTTCAAGTCCGATTGTAGGCTCCATTTTTTGAATTGAATAAAGACTTAAAGCAGTCAATTATCAAAATAGTAATAAACTCTAACGGCAAACAAATCCGGAGGAAAAAATGGCTAAAGAAAAATTCGAAAGAACGAAGCCGCATTGTAACATCGGTACCATTGGTCACGTTGACCATGGCAAGACCACTCTTACCGCGGCGATCACCATGGTTCTGAACCGCAAGTATGGTACTGGCGCGATCATGAACTACGCTGACATCGACAACGCTCCCGAAGAACGTGAACGTGGTATCACCATCAATACCTCCCACGTGGAATACGAAACCGGCAACCGTCACTATGCTCACGTTGACTGCCCCGGACACGCTGACTATGTGAAGAACATGATCACCGGTGCTGCTCAGATGGACGGTGGTATTCTCGTTATCGCTGCTACCGACGGCCCGATGGCTCAGACCCGCGAACACGTCCTCCTGGCCCGTCAGGTAGGTGTGCCCGCTCTGGTGGTCTTCCTGAACAAGTGCGACCAGCTCGATGACCCCGAACTGCTCGAACTCGTCGAAATGGAAGTTCGTGAACTTCTCAGCAGCTATGACTTCCCCGGCGATGATATTCCGATCGTCCGCGGTTCCGCTCTGAAGGCTGTTGAAGCCGAAGGCAATCCCGATGATCCCGCTGCCGAACCGATTCTGGCTCTGATGGATGCTGTTGATAGCTACATCCCGCAGCCCGCCCGTTCCATCGATCAGGACTTCCTGATGCCGATCGAAGACGTGTTCAGCATTGAAGGTCGCGGTACAGTAGTTACCGGCCGTATCGAACGCGGTGTTATCAAAGTCAACGACGAAGTTGAAATCGTCGGTATCCATGACACCACCAAAACCACCGTTACCGGTGTTGAAATGTTCCGTAAACTTCTGGACCAGGGCGAAGCTGGCGATAACGTCGGTTGCTTGCTCCGTGGTACCAAGAAGGAAGATGTCAAGCGCGGTCAGGTTCTGGCCAAGCCCGGAACCATCACTCCTCATACCAAGTTCTCCGGTGAGATCTATGTGTTGACCAAGGAAGAAGGTGGCCGTCACACTCCGTTCTTCAACAACTATCGTCCTCAGTTCTATTTCCGTACCACTGACGTGACCGGTTCGATCACTCTGCCGGAAGGTACCGAAATGGTCATGCCTGGCGATAACGTCTCCATCAGCGTTGAGCTGATCGCCCCGATCGCTATGGAAAAAGGTCTGCGTTTCGCTATCCGCGAAGGTGGTCACACCGTCGCCAGCGGCCGCGTGGCTGATGTT
>JAZTWG010000012.1:0-12408 GCA_045635745.1 Victivallaceae bacterium | reverse complement strand
GCATATATTTTGATAATCATACTTTCGTTGAGATTCTTTGCCTTGAAATGCAATTAAAAACATCACGCATTCAACGAAATCACGCAATTCTTTCAGTATCGTTTGGGATGCCCATCCCCGGTCACCATTACAAGCAACTTTAATTGACTTAAGTAAAGCTGTGTTAAATATTTCAAGCTTTTGTATGGCTTCCGGAGATAAGTTTTGTTCACCTATTAAATCTGCCATAAAATTACCGCTTTTCAGGCACGACTTCTAACCAATAGTTATTTGGGTCGGTCACAAAATAAATCCCCATGTCGGGGTTTTCGTAGCAAATGCAGCCCATTTCGGCGTGGCGTTTGTGGGCTCCTTCGTAATCATCAACCTTGAAAGCCAAGTGAAATTCGTTATCGCCGAGGTCGTAGGGGCGATCCATTTCCCGCAGCCAGGTAAGTTCCAGCTGGTGACTGCTGTTGCCGTCTTCAAGGTACACGATAATGAAGCTGCCGTCTTTAGCGTTGATTCGGCGGACTTCGTGCATATCAAAGGCGTCCTGATAAAATTTGATGCTCTTATC
Organism: Victivallaceae bacterium; assembly: GCA_045635745.1. Lineage (GTDB taxonomy): Bacteria > Verrucomicrobiota > Lentisphaeria > Victivallales > Victivallaceae > SIG78. Next base: position 11,849 of record JAZTWG010000012.1, on the reverse strand, counting down.
CAGATCAAAAACGTTCAGATTGTTGTGAACCATACGGAATTTCATAATCACTCTCCTGTTATTTATGTCCTCAATAAAACATAATACCTCGAAGGGAGAAATGCAAATCCTGAACGTTTTTTCTTACGGATATTTGACTTCCTTTTTTTCCTGTGATTTGTTTTGAACAAATCAAGAATAGAGGATTAACAGATGCTAAATTTCAAACAACAGGATTACGGCACTGATTGTGCCTGAAACATCGTTACCGGATGCACCAAGTGTTCACCAGAGTGTAAGCATTGCCTGCTATCCTGAATTTATTCGTTGACAACGCCCTGCGGGAAACGGCAAAATTCGATATTGATATTCTTGCTGCCGGCAGATTTTACATCATGCTTCCACGCCTGCGGAATTTCGTATTTCAATTTGACATTAAAAAGATCCACATCTTTTACATTGTAGAAGTGAAACACTGCATCGGATTCTTTCATCATCAGAAATTCTTTGGTGCGTTCCATACCTTTCATATCGCCCAATACATTCAATCTGATGTTGGAGAATGTAAGATCCTTCATATCACCCTGCCCATTGCCGCGGACAACCACCGGCAAGCGTACATTACCGGCAATACCGTCAAAAACAATATTATCCACACTGCGCAACGACGGTACATCTTTAACTCTTTTGTAATCGTGGCAGATATATGTAAGCTGCTCAACATCGACTTGCATATTCCGGAACGATATATTCGATATATTACACCCTGTGCCGCTGTCGGAATATTTGCTGTTGATATGTACTGCGCAATGGCTGTCGCGTACAGCTATATTGCTGAATACGGCGTTGCGGATAGTGCCGTTGCCCACCCCGACTCGGATAGCGTGCGCATATGCACTGCGAAGTATGCAATTACTGACTGTAATCCATTCGCAAGGCCGTTCCGGATCAAATGCGTTACCATTACCCCGCAGAGTAATAGCATCATCACCAACGTCAATAACACAATTACTGACCGTTACATGCCGACAGCCGTCAATATCGATTCCGTCATCCTGACCGATCATCGGGTCGGTAAATACGCGCACATTATCTACTGTAACATATTCGCAGCCATGCAAAAAGCAGCTCCAGCAGCTTGAATCATCAAGTATGGTATCATTTATGCGGATATGTTTGCAGTCATAAAACATGATCATTTGCATCAGCCAGAACTTGGGGTTTGTCTTCATCGGGCCGCCGGCAAAATCGTTACGAATTGTTTCGTTGGCAAAAAAAGCTCTGCCGTTGCCGTCGATTTTACCGCCTTTAATGAACACATTTTCTTTACCGACCGCAATTATCAAATGAGCCTGATTCCCGGGACCGACACCGCTTTTTTCCCAAGCATAAAGTTTTCGCTCGTAGTCTTTGGGATCGGTGCTGGCAAGCAGAACGGCGTTTTCATCCAGCAAAAGCCCGCCGTTGCTTTTCAGTTCAATAGTGCCGGTAAGGTAGGTACCGCGGGGGAAATAGACCGTGCCGCCGGCATCAATCGCATTCTGAATAGCTTTGGTATCGACCATTTTGCCATCTCCAACGGCACCGAAATCTCGAACATTACGCAATAATCCCTGTCCGGAAGCAACTGCACTGCCGGAAACAAAAAAAGCCAACAGCGACGAAAAAATCGAGTTTTTTTTCATAATTAAAAATTCCTTTCGTTTATATTATATCATATTATATTATTGCAGACAAATTTATCACAGATCTATCAGGTATCACGCGGACAGAATTTCAGATTATACACCCTGCCCGGCAGTTGATGGACTTTTCTGGAAATCATATCGTAGAGCATATTCAAACAATCCTCGGCAATCTCCTCGAACGGTACTTTTATTGAACTCAAAGCCGGAGTACCGGAATACAGTTCCGGCAAGCCGGATATTCCGGCTGCAAACAAATCTTTTTTCAAGGTTCTGCCGCAAGCAGAAGCCATTGCACAAACCTGTCCGGCAACAATATCCTGCGAACAAAGCACTCCGACTTTGCCGGGCAGCGTTTTCAGTTTATCTTCAATAACGCTCAAAAGTTTTTCGTCGGGAAGCACGCCATCGGATATATGCAGCTTATGTATAAAATCTTCTGAAACAGAATTTTCAGCCAAAGTCCGGTAAAATTCCTGAAAACGGCAATATGCCATATTGCAATCCAAGCCGCTGTCGATAATATCGCGAACCAGAAAATGCTCTACCCCATTGATTAAAAAATAAGTGGCAATCTGGCGGCATGCAGAAGAATAATCCAGCTTTATGGTGTTATCGCTCAAAGATACAGCCCTGGGATCGATATAAACACACGGCAGCTGCGGAAAACCGCTTGCTGATAAATCAGGTAATTTACACGCAATAGCGTTGCTCTTTACAATAATAGCACCGTCAGCTTTACTCAAATGTTCTTTCCAGCTGCCGCAAAGCGAAAGATGCAAAGCTACATTGCCGTCACGCAGCAAACACCGGGTTATTTCGTTGCTGATAGTCCACTGCCACGGCGATTCCTGATAATTTGATAATATGTTTCCTTCCGGATTATTATCAATAATTGCGATCCAGAGATTGGATTTTTTCTGGGCTGCCAAGACCTTGGCACGACGTCCGCTGCTGCGGCGGATAAGTTTTTCTTCGGCAAGCAAACGGATCGCCAATTCAACAGTGTTATGACTCACATTATATTTCTCACAAAACTCCCTTGTACTGGGCAGTTCGCTTCCGGCCGGATACTTACCTACGGCAATATCCTGTGCTATAATGTTACGCAACTCTTTGTAACGCGGCAAATTCCAATCACGTTTGTTCATAATGCGATCTTTCAAGCTGAAAAATAACTGTCATGGAGTAAATTTAACAGAAAAACTCTTCAAAATCAAGTCCTCAAACAGAAAAATCGGATATTTAATAATATAAAAACAAGGAAGGATATATATAACAAGTTATCCATCAATCAAATACAACCCGCTCAAAAAAACTGTCAATCAGTTGTATATCCCCCAAAAAAACACATATACGCCCCTGTTATAATGTTTTTCAAAAAGTTACTCCGCTGAGATTGAAAATCTCTTCACAGAAATCATCAGAGGCTGATATGAGCCGGTATATATTTTATTATGGCCCTTAAAAACGAGTGGCAATAAAGAGAGCCGGGGCTGTTACTGTTTTTATAAACTTGAAAAGCTTTTGGCAGCTTGAAAATTTTACACTTTATTTGACACTTGACGCTATTGTTTATGCTTTTTACAGCATTGAATTTGACTTGCCGGAAAAAACTTGTATTTTTATTCAAGTGCAAGTTACAAAGTACAGCTATGAAAAATATTTCCAAAAATCTTGTTTTGCAGATCGCTGACGATTTGCGCAAAAAAATTGATACCGGTGAAATACCTGCTTCCGGCAGAATATTTTCTGCCCGCCAGCTTGCCGGTTTGTATAATTGTTCGCATCAAACTGCCAACTCTGCACTCAATCTGCTGGCCGACGAAGGAGCGATCACCCGCAAACACGGTTCCGGATCTTTCCGCAAAAAAGAAATCGCACGCCCGAAAATTGCATGTTTGCTCGAATGTCGTGATATCAGCGATTTTTCCACTTATTCTTATCTTGTAAAGCACCTGTTGCTGCTTCTGGAAAAAAACCAGTGCGACTATCAACTGTTCTCATTTCAAGATTTGAAAAATGCCAATTTCAGCCCCCACATATTCCGGAGTTTTGACGGATTGATCGTCGATACCAGATTCACTGACCATAATTCCAAACAGCTTATTTATGAATTTGACCGTCCCAAACTCTGGCCGTGGCCCACATTTTATCAACTTGCAACAGGCAATCAGATAGTTGCTGACTATATAAGTGCTTTCGGTAAGATCTTGAAAAAAGCCAAACAATGGGGCATAAAAAAGTGTTATTTTCATTACCGGCGGAAGGAATTTTTTGAGATCATGCAAGCTGCCGTTGCCGGTTCCGACTGGGACGATTCAGCAATAGAATATGTCTGTTTAGGAGAAATCAATACCATTATCGGCGCCAGCAAATACGCTATGAATATTTCCGCAGATCCGGAAATACTGCACATAACCAGTGCTGACATGATCGCATGGGGATTTTTTGATGCTATGATGGAGCGTGGTCTGCAACCGGGAGATTTTCACATCACCGGGCTTGGAAACATGGAAAGCTGGGGATTTACCCCGCTTGGAACGCCTAAACTTACCACCACTCATCACCCCAGAGAGCCATATTTGGGAATGGCCGTACAAATGCTCTGCCGCCAGATCCGGGAAAAATCCAATGTCGCCGAGATAATCCGCATCCCCGGCGAACTCATTTTGCGGGAATCAGCTTTTTACAAAAAAATTAACATAAAATAATCAACAAAAAAGGAGAAGGAAAATGAAAAGAAACTTCACATTACTTGAACTGGCAGCAGTCGTTACCGTATCAACATTAGTGCTGACTGTGCTGGTAAGCTCGGCTCACGCCGCCGTGGAACAGGCTAAAAAAGCTTCGTGTCAGGATGTTTTGCGTAAAATCGGCGGAGCCATACAGCTTTATGCCAAAGACAATGCCAACTTTGTACCTTGCTCTGCCCGCCCCAATGCCCCGGAAATGGTGGAGATTTTTGGCAATAACTTGAATGAATTGGGCCCCAAATTGATGATGAAGGGCTATTTTGGCATCAAGCCGGTCGGCAGATATGATAAAATTGTCAATACTGAAAAAATGAAATACTTTGTCTGCCCCGAAGACAAAACTGCTTATCAGCGGCGCGGCTGCGGTTCTTACAACTACTTTGCAATCAATGATGTTGCGGCTGTTGCCCGCAAACGCTTCGGCGATGAGCAGTATTCGCGCGTCCTGATAACCCGTGACCGGCCTGAAAACAGCCTGCTTTTTGATGTTTTCCCCTACCGCGGCAGCATTGTCAAACAGGCTACTCATGGCGAAAACACCAATATCCTGCGTTTGGGCGGCGAAGTAAATTCCTGCAACATCCAGCCTGCTGCACGCTCTTCCAATATCTGGAACTGGATCGGCGAATTTATGGATGGCATCGAACTGTAAAATAAAGGATTGATCAATGAAAAATCTTACTGCAAAATTATTGTTTTCAGTCTGCAGTGCAACCTTTGCATTGAGTGGTTTTGCGGCCGAAAAGGTGTTTCCGGAACTTGCCCAAGCGCCCAAGGTGGACGGCAAGGTTTCTGCTGCCGAGTGGCAGGGCGCAGGAACTTATAAACTTAAAGCCATGGGCAGAACTACCGGTAAGATTGACCCCACAACCGTCTATTTCGGCACAAATGGCGACAAACTTTATGCGGCATTTATCTGTTACGACCATGATATGAAAAAGGTTGTCCGTTCATGGCGCACCCCCGAAGAACGCGATAATGCCATTTGGAATGACGACTTTGTGGAACTGCGTTTTGATCCGTGGAACGCCGCGCAGGAGAGCTCCACCCAACGGCAAATTATTATCAATTCCAACGGTATTGTTTACGATGCGATCAATGGTGATAAGTCGGTGGATTTTACCACCGATGTCCAGAGCAGCATCAACGATAAATTCTGGAGTGTGGAAGTCAGTATACCGCTTGCGGAGCTTACCGATTACACCACGCAAGGCGCGGAACTCTGGCGGATCATGCTGGGGAGATTTGTTACTCGCAGTCGTCAGGCTTCCAGCATTACCGGCGGCAAAGGCAACGGCTTTGGTCACAGCGACCATTTTTTAACATTCCGCAGCGGAAAAGTCGTACCGGAGAAACCTTTTACAATTGTGGGGATTCAGGAAGGTAAACTTCTTTGGCGCCGCGAAAAACAAGGGGTAACACTGCAAGGCAAACTCGAACAGCTGCGTTTTGACAGCAGAGTTGTCAACCGCCCGCAGATCAGTACCATTACCGGCGTTAAAAACGAAGATGCCCTGGATTTGAAACTGCACCGCGACGCCAAACTGCTCCGTTTCACCGTCAATAACAAATATAAATTCGAGTGGCAGGCCCCCCGGCAAAACGAACAATCCCGTACAGTTAAAATCACTGAAAAACCGCTTTTCAAAGAGCTTTTCAGCAATAAAGGTCCCGGCTTGGCACGGGAAGGCTCTCTGACCTGGAGCCATGGCTTCCGCCCCTATATGATTTCAATATGTATGGAATTTGGTATGCCGTGGGATCAGCTGGAAGTGCTGGAACATGCCAACCGCTATCAGCTGCTGCTGGTGGGCGGTGCCGGTATGATGGCAAAGCAATGGTATAACTTTGATGAATTGGCGCCCAAAGGTGCCAGATTTGTTGCCACGGCCCAATACTACGGCTTTGAAAGTGTCAAAGTCCCCAAAGCCAAAGGCGGACGCCCCATACTTTTTGATCCGCAGGTTCGCAGCCTTTACCTTAAAAATGCGGTGAATTTTATCAAGCCGTACGAAAAGCGTTATTGCTGGATGGTCTTTGGCGACGAAGTTACCGAGCATGAGTGCGAACGCTACCTTGAAGTCGCCGCCAAACACCTGGGCAAAGGTACTTATCCATACATCGACCAAGTCAACGAAATCATCAAAAACAAGTATGGCTACGGCAAATTCGGGTTGCCGGAATCTGTTGGCGATACCAATGTTTACCGCTGGATAGCATTCCGCCATTTCGTTGCCGATGAGGCGATCAAACTGCATAAAGATTTGAAACGCACTATCAATAAAAATATGCCCGGAATGCGGCTGGTCTCCGACAATCCCATGGATGGTCAGGGCAGAGTTTACGACTATACCGAGTTTACATCTGAAACCTGCGATATTATGGAAAATCAGCTTTATCCGGCTAATCATGCCGATCTTGCAGACTTCAGCTTTACCAGCAAATATCTGCGGGATTTGATTCAGGTCGATGAACTGCACCCCTCTTATCATATTGAAAATTACGGTGCGGCTTTTACCCCTCTTGAAATGCTGGAAAAAGTTTCCCAGGCTTATCGTGGCGGAGCCAACGGCTTGCATTGGTATCCGGCTGACACCCGGGGCAAACGGGATAAACGCACGCTGGAAAGCGAACGCTATGGTGCTCCCGAACGCTGGCAGCTGGCAATGGCACTGCAGGATACAGTCCGCACCATGCCGCAGCTGAAGTTTCCCGAAGCTGATTGCGGCGTATTTCTGCCGGTAACGACCGCCCGCAGTTATGTGGGGGCCAACAGCCGTCCGGTGCGTGGTCAGATGCTCCACTCGCTGCTGGAACTGCAGTCGGGTGCATGGTTCAAATATTTTAATGAAAGCAGTTTGGCAAAAAATCTGGTGGATATAAGCAAGTATAAAGCTGTCTTTGTACCCGATGCCAAATATTGCGATGCAGCCTCGCTTAAAAAGCTTTGTGATTATGTCAAAAATGGCGGTACACTGGTCATTCTGGATTGTGAAGCATTCAGTTTTGATGCCGCAGCCAACAAGCTTGAGCGTACGCTGCTTCCCGGTTTGGCAAATGCGGTCAAACGCTCCGGTGACCGTCTGGTCAAGCGTGGCAAAGAGGTTATGCTGCTGAACCGCACACCCAGTTTTGATCTGGCTGTCCCCGCCGGAGCCAAAACGCTCCTGACTTATGCTGACGGCAAACCCGCCGCCATCGAAAGCACTCTGGGCAAAGGAAAAGTGATCGTTTTCGGTATAAACTTTGCCCAGCGGGAACTGGTTACTGAAAAATCGTGGCAGCAGTTCAGTTGTGATCTGGTCAGGAATCTGAAGATCAAAACCAATCACGACATCTGGCGTTTCCGCTTCCCCAAAGAGCTGATCGCTCCGGAACGGATCGTTACCGGTAAATGTTTGAGCGGCAACCACATCTTTTTCAAAAACTTTCTGGCTTATTACGGCGCCAACGAAAAGGTTGCACCGCAGGCAGCCTACACTTGTTCTCCCGCGCCGGATGCTCCGGGAGAAAAAATGCCCGCCAAGTTCAGCAAAGGCAAACTTTTTGACCGCCGTACCGCCTATCGTTCCGGCAATGTGGACAATGTTAAAGCCACGCTCAACGACCGGATCATCGGTTGGCAGACCAATGACAGGATTTCAATTGTTTTTGATCTGGCAAAAAAAGAAAGTTTTGACCGTATGGAACTCTTTTACACCGGCAGTATGCGTGATGCAACTCTTTACACATCAAGCGATGGCAAAAACTTTGTCAAGCAGAAGTTCTTTGCCGCAGAAAGCAAGGATGATGTGCAGTTCGGCATAAGACAAAAGACGCTCAAACTTGACAATACTGTGCCCGATACAGTCAAGATCAAACTGGAATTGGCTCCTGCCCGCAATCCGGGAGCCATCGTAAAAGGCGAAATCGGCAAGATTTACAAGAACGATCAGAACTTGAATAAATTGCCGTGGCAGAAAGCAAACTTTATGCTTATTGAAGTAGAATTGTGGAAAAATCAATAAATATCAAGTAACAGGAGATTAACTATGAAACAGACAAAAAGTTTTACTCTGATCGAACTCTTGGTGGTAATTGCCATTATCGCGATTTTAGCCGCAATGCTTTTGCCCGCATTATCGGCGGCGCGTGAACGCGCCAAAGCTTCAAACTGCACCTCCAACATCCGGCAGGTCACTCAAGCGTCATTGGCTTACGCTATGGAGAATGACGAGTGCACTGCCCCTTATTGGTACACCGGAACAAGTGTTTTTGAAGGCAACAAAGTATATTGGATGGAAACTCTGGAGCCTTACCTCGGCAGCTCTGCCAAGGAAATTAAAAACACCCAGGGCAATGCCTTTGGCAACAATGTTTTTTATTGTCCATGCTGTGTAAAAAACACTTCCAGTTCAAGTGCTGTATCCTATGGCTTTAATGGTTCGTTCGGCGGTTCCGGTCCCAGCGAAGACAATGCTGCCAATAAAAAGCGTTATACCCTTAAATCAGTAAAAGATCCCAGTAATACATTTTTGTTGATTGATATTGGTGATCCGGTCAGCTCATTTCCCAAAGGAGCTGCGGCTGGTGCCGTACAGGTGCTGGGTTACGGTGCCCGTCTTACCCGCGGCGCGGCAACTGAATGTGTGGCATACCCTCACAGCAACGGCTTGAATGTCGGCATGGTAGATGGGCATGTGGAACACCGTAATATGCCGCAAAACAACAAAGCTCTGGAGTTTGAAGGTGTCGCAGCCAATGCCACTGACTGGTTTGTGTTATTCTGAATAACCTGATAAATATTCAATATAAAAAACATACTGCTGTAAGCACAGATCTTGCAGCAGTATAAGATCTGATACGCTAAAAAATGAACTGTTCACAAGATAAATTCAGTGTTTTCTGGTACAATGAAGCAGAAATAAATCATTGGAGCCAAAAGGATTTTGAGCAAAAAGCCGCCGATTTTGCTGCCGCCGGAGTAAATATAGTAATGACATTCAGCTGTACTCACTTCCGCTGGAGTTTTTACCCCTATCGGGCAAAAATCAATGCTGCGATCAAACGCCTGACCGATGCCTGCCATAAGTTCAATATCCGGGTCGTGGAACATCACAGCAGCCATTTGACTTATGCTCCTTTGTCGCAGCGGGATTGGGATGCGCTGGATCAGAAAATGCACATCCGTAAAGGCTCAATAAATATGTTCCCCGATTTGCGTGAACATCTGGCTGTTGGCGACCCGGAAATCGCCCCCGGAGTATATCTCTCGGACTGCCGTCAGATTGACGGCCGTACCGGTAAATATGTTTATACGCAATACAAAGGCTATGCCCATTGTTACAACAATCCGTATTTCCGGACAGCATACTTCCAAACTCTCGAAGATATATATGCCACCGGCGTGGACGGCATTATGACCGACGATGTAGCCTATTACGGAGAAGGTCATGGCTGTACTTGTAAATATTGCCGGGAAAAGTTCCAGACCGAAACCGGTTACACTTTACCGACTCCGGCAGAATGGTGCAGTTTTTACGGTAATTATCAGAATAAAGTATTTTTGGAGTTTCTGCGTTTCCGTCAGCGCTCCACCGAGGATTTCCACCGCAGCGTAAATGCCCATTTCACCCGCTTGGGCTTGAAACTTTTGCGGCCCAATTATACCACAACAACTTTTCAGCGTAATCACACAGCCAATCCGTTTGAATCAGCCGGTGATCTCTGGACCCATGTTTTTCAGGAAAATATGTTTTCCAGCGTGCTGCAAACTGCGTGGCTCTCATGGAGCAGCGATGCAATGCACCGCAGTGCCATGGCACGCAAATATAACGTTGATCCGATGAGTATGTTCTATCCCTCAAGATTTGATAATTATTACTTTTCGTGGGCGCTGTCACGGGCTTGGGAACATTTGCTGATGGCCACTCCGGAGGGCGGCGACCTCAACGATGTTGAACTCAAGTTTGCTGATTACGAAAAAACTCATCCCCGGCTTGCCGGAAAAGCCGATTGCATGGTTGAAGTGGCATTTCTCGAACCGCGCAGTTCCATGGATTATACGGCTGATGCATTGGAATCAAGTGCCCGTCCATTTCAAGTATGGATGCAGGCGGCAACCTTGAGCAACCGGCGCGGAACAATAATTTTTGAAGATGATCCGCTGGAAAAATGGCTTGAATATCCTGCGGTGGCAGTCGCCGGTGCAGCGATGCTTACCGATGAGCAGCTTGACTTAATGAAACGCTATTGTGAAGCCGGCGGCAAGCTCTTTATTTTCGGTAAATTCGGTATTTACCGGCCAGACGGCAGCTTGCGGGAGCACCCGGAAAAGATTTTCAATTTTACTTTTGATCTGCAGGGATTAACTCCGGGAGATGCCGGAAAATTCAATTACTGCGGAAAAACTGTGGAGTTGGAGCCCATTGCAGAAAATCACTCCATGGCCAATCTTGCCGGCGATTATAAAATTGCAGCCCAGAGTAATGACGGTACGATTTACGGTGTATCAGCCATGCAGGATAGAGTACTTTACCTTGCCGGCGGGGTTACCGCCCGCAGACCTTCAGCGGTGCATTATGGAGTAATAATTTCCCGTTGGACAAGCGATCCGGATCGGGAAGTCCCGGCTCCGGATTATGCGGCAGATTATTTGAAAAGGATCCCGGGAAAAATATTGGAGACATTTTTGAATACTGTTCCCATAATCAAAGTCGATGCTCCGGATTATCTTGCCAGTGCATATAAAAACGCCGAAAATGAGTATTATCTGCACCTGGTCAACACTGCAGATATATTGCAGCGTCCCCCGGCAATGGTCAGCCATGCATTCAGGTTCAAAAACTTTGAAGAAAACGCTGTCGGCAATGCCGAAAGTTTCACCGTGGAGCTCAAACTTTCAGACGATTTCTCCGTTGCAGAAGCAACCGGATTTTCACCGGAATTCCAAGGCAGTAAAGAGTTATCTTATCAGCAGCACGGGGAGTTGTTGCAAATAACAGTGCCGGCAGGATGCTTTGCCGGATATTTGCACATAAAAATAACCGGCTGCAAGTGATTTGCAATTTAAGAAAAATATCATCCGGCTGGCGATCAACTTATATACAAATGTATTCGGTGTTATTGGTTGAATACTATCTTTCCAGTGTTTTCTGACTCTTCTGCGGCAAAACAGAGTTTCATTGTTTCAAAGGCATCGGCGGCGGTTACTTCCGGCGCTTTGCCCCGGGCAACAAGTTCAATGACCCGCTGAGTCTGATCGAATACATTGTGGAACGCCTGCTGATCCTGTTCGGGGGTGAAGTTGATGGTTTCCACGATGCGGCTCTGCAGATTTTCTTCGCCGTCGGTAAATTCCCAGCGGCGTACCCGGCGGCGGAACACATCAACTTCGGCGGCTCCTTTAAGTCCGCAGATATGGTACTGCAAAGCATGCCCGTCATCGGAT
>JAZTWG010000011.1:0-94615 GCA_045635745.1 Victivallaceae bacterium | reverse complement strand
GTGTTTTAATGAAATTTATAACCGATACTATAATCGCTTGTATGGATATGCTGTAAAATATCTGCTGTCAAAAGAAGATGCGGAGGAAGTTGTTAATACTGCTTTATTTAAGGCTTTCAAGTATTTAAATAAATTCAGAGGCGAAGCCAGTTTGGCAACATGGTTGTTTCAGATTTTACGGAACCAGACATTCAGTTTGTATCGTCTGAAACGCAGTCAAGGAGTTTTTGTCACCCAAAGTCTGGAAGGCATAACTCCGGAGAAATCACCTTTTATAATGGAGATTACAGACTGTGAAAATCTTCCGGAGAACTTTCTCATAAATCAGGAGACTACAGACTGTATTATAGCAGCTATAGATGATTTACCCAAGAATATGCAAGAAACGGCTATTTTGTATCTGATTGAAAAACTGCCGCTTGATACCATCGCTAAACACTTGAATTGTCCGACTGGCACGATCAGATCAAGGACTTTCAGAATCAGAAAGCATATCAGCAAATTTCTGGCAGATTTAGAGCAAAGATAGAAAAAGTCCTAATGACAGGGGGCTGGTAAAACTGCTCGCCTGCCAGCTAAAAAAATCTGCAAATTATTTACAAAATCTGTTTTTACAGCTACTTTATAGAAAAGTTATGGGATGGCTGTGGTTATTTTTTGTTATTTTTTGTTATTGTCTACCATTTGGTGAAAAACATTTATAATTGCCAATACCGATTACTACTGTAATAGTACGGCTGTATGTGTGCTGTAATTTTCAGGAGCTTTTAATGCAGAAAACAGCCCCCAATATTCCCCGTTTCATTTGAATTTCTGCTGTTTTATGCTATTGCTGCTTTGGTATAGATTGTCACCGCCCCGCATTATGGAGTAAACAGTACTCGCAGCACCATGCCAAGCCCCGACTTGGTTTCGTAATCAAGTCCTTTTTTGCACGGAATCTTGGTTTCCCTACACGGTCAATGGTGCAATGATCATGTCTGGCGAAGGCTCGACCGCTGATTTGGGGCGGATCCGACTGGTCTTTCTGACCGATGCCCGCAAGGGTGTGCATTATGGAACGTTTGAGTTTTAGGATATAAAATCCGCCACCTTGAGTGGCGATGCTCCGGCGGCGGCATCGGTTTTTGAAGAAAACTCCAAAACCGGTTTTGCCGCGGACTGGGTTGCGGTCCGGGAAATCGGCTGCAAGGGTTTTGTGTATGACAAAAAATAGCCTGCAATGACCATTGCCGGCTTTAAAGAAACTGCTGTTTCGTCCAAGATCAAGAGCGTTCAGTATATGCTCCGACGGAACTTTCAGAAAATAAAAGGCGATTTTTCGCTGGTGATGGATATGACTGGGGATCTGCCGGCGGATAATGCATTTCTCGGCGCGGCAGATATTCAGTTGGTGACTCAGAACGGTACGGTGATCGCCTCTGCCGGTTTGATCAACGGATGGATAAAGAGCTCTGCCCGGGCGAGCGCCTCGATCGGCAAAGTATATTTAAAAAGCGGAAAGATCAGCCCGACCAAAAGAGCGAAACGTTTCGCATTGAGCCTAAAAACGGCAGTGTCACAGTCTATATGGGGATGGAAAAATTTTTGGAAAGTGACAACAGCAAAGCGTTGTGGTCGGTGCGTTTCCGCTTGGCTCAGAGTATGTTTTTCAATAAAGAGGGCAATAATTTGAGCAAGTTCGGCAGATTTACCGTTAAACGCATAGCTCTGGATGTTCCGCAAAATAAATAAAAAAAAGCAGAAATTTTTTGACATACTCTCTTAGACAGAGTAAATTACCCTGTTTTCGATATTTTATCATGAGGGCAATATATTACGGTTTCATTGTAAAAATGATATCATTTATAAAAAATGTAAGGTAAAAAGGAAGAGAAAAAATGAATGAACATGCTCGCCCCACCCATGGGTGGGTAAAGCAGTACTGCTTTACCCTTATTGAACTCCTCGTCGTAATTGCCATTATCGCCATTCTGGCGGCCATGCTGCTGCCGGCACTTTCCGCTGCCCGGGATTCGGCTAAAGAAAGCAACTGCCGCGGCAAGATGAAACAAATCGGCTTGGCGACAATGATGTACGCCGGCGACAATCAGGATTATGCTTTGGATTGCGGTGCCGGAGCGGATAATAACAACGGCGGCGATACTTACTCCGACAGCGGCTTGAACTTGTGGAGTACAACCCGCGCCAATCAGTATTGGGGACGGAAAATTGTCCCCTATCTTGAAGAGAACAAGAGTGCACTCCCCGGTAACATGCCATATTTTATCTGTGATTCTGCCACTGATGTACTCACTACATCCAACTATGGAGATCATGAAAAACTTAATTACGGGCGTATAAGTTATGCTTATAATGGGCAGCTTTGTGCTTCCGGCAAATCCGGAGAAGTGCGCAAGACCGCCATGCTCGGAGAGTTGGAAGATCCGTCGGGTACGATTGCCTTTACGGAGTTGAAAACATATTATCGCCGCTGCAGTCTGCGCCCTTACCGCAGAGTTCCAAATGGCAACTACAAAGGTGTTGTTGCCGATGGCGGTCAGCAGCATGGCGGGTATAAGCGGGCAAACTTTACAATGTGCGATGGTTCTGTGGAAACGATTGAGTATACCGCTTTGTGTAAGGAAATGAAGAAATATTATGACAGAACCAAATAATGATTCAAAAAACAGATAATTTTTATCATAAAGGAAAATTTTAACCGATGAAAAAAATCTTTTCAACACTGTTGGCTGTCGGCTGCGCTCTGGGTGTGTCTGCCGATGTGATACTCGAACGCTTTGACTCACCAGATAAGGTTGCCGGCAAAATATTGCCGGCCGGTAAAGGCGAAATTCTGCTCGAAGGCGGTACTGAAAAAGGATGTCTGTATGCCAAAGGTATCAAAAGCAATTATCAGTATATTTACACTTGTCCGGTCAAAGGCAAAGCTGGTGATAAGTTTGCTCTGGCATTGAACTACAAGACCACGCCTTTCTCCGGCACAGGACTTATGTTCATTGTTACTTACGATATGGCCAAAGGCGCCAAAGCGGTGCCCGCCACGCGTTTTGTTCTGCATCAGAGTCACGCCCGCTGGACGCACAAGCAGTTTGAATTCACTTTGCCCGAAGGCGCAGTCGGTGCCAATGTCGGTTTGCGTTTGGCAAACATGGGCCCAAAAAATGAAGTCTGGGTCGATTTCCTGCGCATTGCTCCCAGAGTCAACGGTGTGGCTCGCGGCATTGACCTTACCAGCTTTGAAACCACCTTTGACCTGTGGGCGTTTGATAAACACCTGATTTACGACCACTTTATGCTGGGCAAAGGCGGCAAGATCGTCAACGAATGGCGTCATGCCAAAGTCGGTGAAGCATTTTTCCAGGCCGAAGGCTCCGATGAAAAAATGCAGTACGCCCTTTATATTGACAACATCAAGGTCAAACCCAACAGCAATTATGTCTTTGAAGCATGGATCAAAGCCAGCGAAAATTTCAAGTATCCCAACAACGGTATGATCATATTCTTCTATAAGAATAAAAACGGCGGTATCTGCAAAACCAAAGTTTCTCAAAGCCGTTATCATGTGCGTTATACCGATGGGCAGTGGAAAGAGCTTATCCATACCTTTACCACCCCGGCAGACTGCGAATTTGTCGATATCGGTGTGAATATGCGCAAGATGAAGGCAAAAGATATTATTCAGCTTGACCACCTGCGGTTCAAAGAAGCCGGCAACAAAGTTTATGTCAAGACCGAAACCAACAGCCGCAAAGCTCAAATGACCGTTACCACCGCTTTAACCGGCAACATCAAAGCTGAAGATGTCGTTTCCGGCAAACTGGTGATTACCGACACCCAAAAGAATACAGTGAAAACGATCAATCTTGCCGCCGGGCAGATCAAAACTGTTATAGACCTCAAACAGTTCAAGGACGGAGAATATTTCATTGCTCCTGAAATCACTTTCAAAGATGGCAACGTAATGACTGCAGCCCCCAAATTTTTCGGTGTATACAACAACCCGGATTGGATAAACAATATCGGTGTGCAGACTCCGGAAATGACTCCTCCCGCGCCGTGGAAAGCTCTGGCCGGTGCCGGCGATACCGTCAAAAACTGGTCCGGCGAAATCAAATTCGGCAAAGACGGCATGATCCAGCAGGTCAATGCCAATAAAGCAGACATCCTTTCAGCGCCTGTAAGCATCTTGCTCAACGGCGAAAAACTTGCGCTCAATGCCCCTGATCTCAAGGTTCAGCCCAGTTTGGCGGAAGCCGCTCTTGCCGGTAAATCCGGCGATTTCACCGTCAGTGGACAAGTCGCCAGCGACTACCTCGGGCATACCCGTTATACGCTTACGGTCAAGGCAAACCGCGATGCGGTATTGAAAGATTTTACCCTTAAAGTGCCGGTCAAAAATGTGGATTTTGTCCATCGCAGTGATGGCAGCTGGACTCAGATCGGCGTGATCGACCTCAATGAAAAGGAAGTTTTTTCCACCAACCGTTTCTACGATAACGTCCTGTTTGGTACCATTGACCGCGGTATGAGTTTCTTTCAGCCCAAAGTCTATCCTGCCACCAAGCGTGCGTTCTCAAGCAACTACCTTACTGTCGATAAAAATGGCATGACCATTGATATGGTTGCTGAAGATGTTGCGCTCAAAGCCGGCGAAAGCAGAGTATTTGACTTTTCGCTGTTGGCTTATCCCTATCGCCCCGCCGAAAACAACTGGCGTAAGCTCCGTTTCCGCGCCGGTAAAAAACACAGCAATTTCGGTTTGATGTGGCATTCTCACAAGATGTTCAAATATTCCGGCAGTCTGGCGGTTACCGGCGAACCGGAAATTATGAAAAATTATCTGGCCGGTGCCAAGGGATACCCCATGTTCTACCAGATTCCTATGTATATTCTTGAAAGCATTCCCCAGTGGAGCTACTTCAAAGATCAGTGGTTCGTGCTCCCCAGCCGCGGTTATAATATGAAGGGTCATCCCTGTACCAAAGCCGATTACCGCAGCAAGCTGTGGCAGGATCTCTATGTGAAAAACCTTTCCGAAATGATCCGCGACTATCCGTGGAAAGCCGTCTACTACGATTGCTTCGGCAGCGACCAGTTTACCGAAAACGGCGAACACTTCACTCCGGTTTTCGATGTCAAAACCTTTGCTGAACGCATCTACATTGCACAGCGCATGCACGATAAAAACAATCTGACTGTACAGCACGCCGGCGGCGATCAGGGCGGCTTTATGTGCGCATACAGCAATGTGGTGCTTATGGGCGAACAGTATCGCGGTCAGTTCATTAAAGCCACTTATTTCAACGACTTTATGTCCATCGACCGTTTCCGCTACGAAAACGCCAGCAACATCGGTCCCGACCGTATGCTGCTGCCCCAGTACCGGCAGGAAGAAAAGATCACCAGTCCCAAAGTTGCCACCCATTTGAGCGGTATGGCAACCTTGCACAAGCTCATGATCTATCCGAACTTTATCAACAGCAAAACCGAATTGAGCATCCGCGACCGCATGTATACATTCGGCTTGAACGATGCTGATTTTATCGGCTACTGGCAAAAAGATAAACCGCAGATAAAGACCGGCAACAAAGATGTGTACGCCAGTTATTTTGATAAAAAATCCGGCGCTTTTGCTACGGTTTTGAATTACTCAAAACAGAATAACACGGTCAAGCTTGAACTGCCGTTCAGCTACAAAAAAGCCGTTATCTTTGATCCGGTAACGCAGACCGAAACTGCCTATATCGGGCAGGCAATAACTCTGGAACCCTCTTTGGCTAAATTCATAACCTTCACCAAGTGAAAAAGAATAATCAACAACGAGCTGCATATACATGCGCATTGCTCGTGTGATTCAGCATGTGCACAGCTGCCGGATCTTGAAATAGCCGCAGAAGGAATTCAAAAACATGGTAAAGTCAAGGGATTTTACTTTGATCTGGAAATAAACTGTGCACTCGAGGAAAGGGCGAAAAGATTGCCAGGCGAGATTATACATCATGCTTTGTCTGTAATCTTAAATGGCAATCTGTTCCGGACTGTGACTCCTGTTGAGGGGAGGGCGGCTGGCCGGAAAACGCTCTTTTGAGTATAAATTGAAAGATAAATCTGTGCTTAAAGATTGCACTTGGGCAAGCCGCCTGTTCTTACCAGTTCCATTGGAATTTCTTCGTAAATAAAACCATTGTTCCCGGGAGTGTTTTTCAATTCCAGAAGTTTTTCAAAAGCCCTGATTCCCAGTCGTTCGGGGTGCTGATCGAAACTTGCCATGTTATTCAAATGTTCAGCTTCGTGCAGATTACCGAATCCGATCATTGCCAGGTTGTGCCGCCACGGGTGATTTTGAGCTTCCAATAACCGCATCAGATGTATCAGCAAACCATCGCTGCCGGCTATTATGGCGGTAAAGTCGCAGTGGCATTTCTGCAGATTTTCCAAAAAAATCTTTGCATCGTAACTGTTGAAACTTCTGCTGCAGTAAATGAATTTTTCGTTGTTTTTTATTCCTCTGGCGTTAAGAGTATCCACTACGCCCTGCATTCGCCCCGGCATCAGGCGCTCGCTGAAAAAACCGGCTATCCGGCGGTGCCCCAGATCATATAGCACATTGACCGCTTCGCAGCCTGCCTGATAATTACTGCCGGTAACTATGTGGCAGGAGTCATTATCCGGCAGTTTGTCTATGTAAATGACCGGCACAGTACCGCACTGTATCTTGCCGTACCCGTGGGTAATGATTCCGCAGATCGGTGCATCGGTTAATTCTTCGATAACTTTGTGCAACTCCTCCGGTCGGGGCGAGAGATATATTGTTGGAATATTTTCGCTTAACGCCTTTTCCTGAATACCGTTCAGCACCCTGGCATAGTATTCATTATTTATTGAACCTATGAATACCACTGGTTCTGCATGCAGAAGCCCGGTCAGCTTTTTGCGAACCCGGGTGCCTTGTCCGCGTCCGCCGCGTTCCAGAAAACCTTCGGAGACCAATAAAGATACAGCTTTGTTGGCGGTTTTGCTGTTTACCTCAAAAAGTAATGCCAGCTCGTATTCGGACGGAAATTTACTGCCGCAGGCGTATTTGCCTTTGATTATTTTGTTACGCAGTTCTTCTGCGATCAATTCAGCTTTGCCCATAAAAAAAATTCCATTTAGAAAAACATTTACAAATATGTTTTTAAGATAGCACTGAAAAGTGAGTGGTGCAACTTTTTCGGATAAAAAATTTTTTTACTCTTGAATTTATGTTAAATTCCTATATATTTGTAATATAACAATAAACTATAAATGATAAAAGTGAGTGGGTTACTAATTGTTTTTATAACCTGCAAAGATTAAGGAGGCTTTGTTATGCTTATTCAAAAGAAACGATTCACATTGATTGAACTTCTGGTGGTTATAGCCATTATTGCCATTCTTGCGGCAATGCTTTTGCCGGCGCTTTCGGCTGCAAGAGAGCGCGCCCGTGCAACCAACTGTATTGGCAATCTCAAAGATATCGGCGTGGCGATCGCCCAGTACGGTGCGCTTGCCGGAATGCCGTTCTTTTACAGTACCAGCAGCTCCACCGGCGACCTTGCCGGTGATGCCAACGGCAAGATGTTGTGGTCAACTAAACTTATCAACTGCGGACTGCTTGAAGAGTACTCCAAAGTTGTTTACTGCCCGTCTTTCCCGCTGGATGCAACCCAGTCGAAAAACCGCTTTTATTCTTATTCGGCAATCTTTCTTTCAGCGGCACCCTTCGGTTTCATGCTTGATCCTGTCAATGCCAATGTCAATCCCAGCAATATGTTCATTATGGGCGATGGGTACAGCAAGCTGAAGAAACTGCCTTTTTATGCTATGCAGCAGCGTAATAGCACTAATAACGAGTACGGTCGCCCCAGCTTGCAGCATAATCAAATGTGCAATATGCTCTTTGCCGATGGTCATGTGGCGGCAAACGGCGTAAATGATTTGAAAAATATTTATTCTTTCTATGGACCTACCAATACCGGTAAAGTCAGTTATTACTACAATCCGCAGACCGACGAGTATGAACAGCCGTAATTGGAGAAGATGAATTTATGAAAAAGTCTATTGCTTTCGTATTTGCTATTCTGTCAGCAGTTGCAATTATGGCAGCCGAAGTTGGCTTTGAGCTGAAAATTGCAGTTCAGAATAACGAAGTCAAACCCGGCGAAACGGTCAAACTTATTGCTGAGCCGACTTTTCCGGCGGATTACAAACCGCTTTACTGGAAAGTCTATGCCAAAGCTAAAGACTTGCCGGAAAACTTTACAGAAAAAGCTCAAACGCATGTTGACAAGTACGGTGTAAACTTCTTGAATACCGGCAAACTCAAGCACCCCAAACTGAAAGCCGCTTTCAACTTTCCGCGTCAGGCAATCAAACCGGGAGCGTATCAGTTGGAAATCAATACCGCCAACTGGCCTGTCGGAAAATACAATTTTACACTTCAGCTGCTGCATGTGCATAAAAATCCATCAGCTCTGCAAGATAAGAAAAAGCAGTATATTTACAGCTATGCCCCGGTGACTTTTACAGTAAGAGCCAATGAAGCAGTTCAGGAAAAGCAGGCAGCCAAAGCGTTGAACAAGAGTAATACATTCAATCTGCAGCTGATTCAGAAAAAAAGCGTTTTCAAACCGGGCGAAGATATTACTTTTGAAATCATTCCCACTTATCCCGAAGAGTACAACACTCTCTACTACCGCATTTATATGCAGGGCAAAGGGCTGCCGGCAGATTTTGCTGAAAAAACCGGTGCCGATGTCAATAAATATAAAGTTCACTACTTTGTAAAAGGTAAACTCATACACCCCACCGCCAAAACCTGGCATTATTTCCCCAAAAACAAAGGCGACGGCACCCCGGTTGAGTTGAGCTTTTCCAGTGCCGGCTGGCCGGCGGGTTCTTACACGGTGGATCTGCAGGTGATGCATGTGCATAAAGAGGCCAAAAATGTCAAAGACCCCAAAAAGAAATATCCGTACAGTTATAACAAGGTCAGCTTTACCATTGAAGAACCCGCAGCCGGAGAAACCGCTGCAGCGGTTTTTAATAAGCTCTCTTGGCAGGGAAATTTTACCAATCTCAAAGATGGTAAAATTTCTGAAATACAGACGCGCTTCAAATACTTTGCCAAAAATGGCATGCTCCATTTTTTCATCGAAGCATCAGAGCCTGAAATGGATAAAATCATGCAGGATAAAATGCCTGCCGACAGCGGTGATATTTGGCGCAATGACTCCATAGAAATTTCGATTGCAACCGATCATGATCAGGTCAACTTTTATAAATTTCTGTTTGATTCCATCGGGCAATCGTGCGATCTGAAAATGACCGACGACAACACCAACCGCAATATTTACAACCTTTATCCGGAGTGGAACAGCGCTTTTTCGGTTGAAGCAGTCAAAAAGCAATCGTCGTGGACTGCTTATGTGCAAATACCGCTGGCGGCAATGGTAAACAGCAAAAGCAATCCTGAAAATTTCCGTTTCAACATTGTCCGCCACCGCCGGGCAGGCAAAAAACTCCTTACTTCGACTTTTGCCGAACTGAAAAGCCGTGCCATGCACCGGCCGCTGGAATTTGTCAAGCTGCCGGTAACAGATTTCAATCCAGCTCTTTACCGGGTCAATGTTGAAAATATCAATATAGTTTATCCAGCCTGCGGAAAAATGCAGTTCAATGCTTTGTTGAAAGCGGAAAATGCCACCAGTAAAATGGTCAGAGCGGTTTATACATTAAGCAATGGAAAAGATACATTCAAAACCGAAGTGGTCGAGCCGTTGACCGCCAGAACCCACCGGCAGATTTTTGCCGCTCTTGAGGGAATGCAGGATGGCTCTTATCTGTTTACTTACAATATTTACAGCAACTCTTTTCAACCGGTACTGCTGGCAACCGGTTCGCAGCCGCTTGAACTGGTTTACAATCCTTTGAAACTGGAAATAGACAATCCGGCATACCGTAATATCATCTTTGCCACCATGCCGGATAAAAATCTGGCTTTTACGGTAAAAAGCGAATTTGATCAGCCGATCGCGCTGACCGCCCGTCTGCAAGGGAAAAATGTCGATCTCAAAAAATCTTTTACTGCAAAACCCGGCGCTTGTTCTGGTAGTTTCGATATGAGCAAGCTTCCCGATGGCGAATATATCCTCTCTATTACCGATGGAAAAAAACTTACCCGCAAAGAACGCATACGCAAACTGCCGTATCAGAAAGGTGAAGTCTGGCTGGATAAGCAGGGAATAACCTATATTGACGGCGTAAAAACCATGCCGTTCGGCTGGTGCGGCACTCAACCTTACAATCCAGATAAATCATTGAATGTGATTACCTTGCACACCCGTTTTGCCGATATTGAACACGCTAAAAAAGTTATTGCTGAAAATTTTGCGCAAGGTCAGCGGACTGCATGTTATTTTACGCAGGAACTTACCGGCAAAGCGTGGGACAAAGTAAAACTTTTTGCGTACAGTGAACTCAAAGGCGGTATGAATGAAAAGCAGAAAGAAAAACTTCGGACTTTTGCCAAAGCAGTCAGTCGGTGCGAAGGATTTTTCGCCTACTACATGGCAGATGAGCCGGAAGGCAAAAACAGCAGTCCGCTGTTCTATGAACAGGCTCTTGAAATAATCCGCGAAGTCGATCCGTATCACCCCGGTTTTATGCTCAATTACGGTTTGGACGGCATAAAACGTTTTTACAAAGGCGGCGATGTTTTGATGCCGGATTGTTATCCGCAGTACTTTGAAGATGATTCGACCACCAAAAAACGCACTGCGCCTTCGGCGTGGATGAAAACCGCCACCAGCTTCCGTCCGTCGTGGCTGTGTACGCAAATGACCATGTGGCCATACCGCAGCGCCGATGGAAAACTGCGTGGTATTGCTCCGGATTACCGGGATCAGCGTATGCAGTTTCTGCAGGCATTGGTGCACAACGCCAAAGGCTTCAGCATGTACACATTCTACCGGGGGCAGTTCGACAGCAATGTGGTTATCGGCCATGTGGAGCTGGGGCAGACACTGCAGATGCTGAAAGATTATCTGCTGGAAAATTCGCTTGCTGACGGCGTGAAAATAGCTCGTGAAGATGATTCCGTGCAGATTGCACTAAAAAAATACAACGGCAAATTCTGTTTGATTGCAGTAAATACATCGCGGCAAGCCAAACAGCTTGCATTGAGTTTCAAATATATAAACAAACACAAACTTTATGAAGCCGGCGGCAATGATGTTCTTGATATAATCAGCTCTAAAGCCCGGCTTGCTTTAGCACCTAAAGAGTCAAAAATATTTATCAGCGATCGGGTTCTGGCAGGCAAAGTACCTGTGGTAGCCGAGGTCGAAAAACGGATTGCCGAGCTTAAAAAGAATCGTAAAAAGCCCGGAAATATTGTCGGTAGCGGTGAACTTTATGAAGCTGACTACCGTGATATGAAGCAAGGTAAAATTCCTGAAAATATCACCCGCATAAAAGTTTCGTCGGAAATGCCAAACTACACTACACAGGATTTGGGAACGCTGTATTTTCTGCTGGATGGACTGACCGACCCGCAGTGGGCTGATTTTATGTGGACTCCGGTTAAAAAAGACATAACTCCATGGATAGAACTGGAATTTCCTGCAGTGCAGAATGTAAGCAAAGTCAAACTTTATTCGCCCGGAACAACTGTTGCCAGAGGCAAAGTGATCGCTGGCGATTCGGTAACAGAATTTGACGGCACCGGCAGGAAGGTTGTAGAAATAGCTTTCAACCAAGTTCGCAGCAAAAAAATCCGTATTGAATTTGACCGGTCAGCCGCACAAGTCACAGCGGGACCTTATGCAGACAGATTTTTAAGCGAGATAGAAGTTTATTGAGATTGAACAATATGAAAAATTGGCGTAAAGGCGCATTGCATTGCCACAGTTTATGGTCTGACGGCAGAGCTTTGCCGGAAATGATATTGCATACTTATAAAAAACTGGGCTATAACTTTGTTTGTATAGCCGATCACAATGTTTTCCAGCTTGATAAACAGCTTTGGCTGCCGGTTATGCCGGATGAAGGACCGTGGCCGTCAAGTTTGTGTAAAGCTGAATACGAGCGAACCATATCTGCCTTGCCGGATATGCTGGATGAAAAAGATGTCGGATTCCGCAAATATGTGCGCTTGAAGACGTTTGATGAATTGCAGCAGACCTTTGAAATTCCGGAAGAATTTGTGTTGATTCCCGGCGAAGAAGTTACCATCATCGACAGCGATTACGGCGAAAATTCGGAGAAAAAATATCACTTGCATATAAATCTCCTGAATCAGACTCAAACTGTTGCATCGCCGTCAGATGGCGATGCAACAGCGTTGACCCGTCAGGTGTTTGAGTCGGCACAGAAACAGGCGTTGATCATGATAAATCACCCCTTCTGGCAGGTGTGGGATGTTCCGCCTGAACTGCTGATCGATATGCCGGAATTGAAGCTTTTTGAAATATGTAATTCCGGTACTGCGGCAATGGTTGACGGCTGGATTTTTACGCAGGAAAAGTTCTGGGATTTTGTATTGGCACACCGGCTCGACAGAGGATATGATGTAATTTACGGCACCGCCAGCGACGACGCCCATTACTACAATGACGAGCGGCTCAATGTGCCTTGCGGCTGCAATACCGCGTGGGTCATGCTCAACTGTCAGGGCGAGCTTAATCCGGAAAATATAAATAAATCGCTGGCAAACGGCGACTTCTACTCCACTTGCGGCGTGCTGCTGGAGGATGTAACTTTTGACCGGGAAAGCAATACTTTGTCAGTAAAAGTATTGCCCGAAGATAATGTTGATTACCGTATTGACTTTATTGCCACCGGCAAAAACTTTGACCGCACCATAGAATATGCCGATTATCCGGCAAAGGTGGAAAAACGCAACCGCCGCCGCCCGTTGATACCTGACTGCATCGGCAGGGTGGTAAAGAGTGTAAACGGTACTTCCGGCAGTTACACGATGCAGAAGGATGATTTGTATATCCGGGCAGTTGTTTATTCTGATGCTCCAAGTGCAATGCAGAATGCTTTTTATCCACAACAGCAATGTGCATGGATTCAGCCGGTAAAAAACAGTAAATAATTTTATGGTGTCTCTATGAGTAATATTTATAAATTACCGCCGGAAGCTGCGCCGGAAACTTTCTGGAGCATGGAGCATTTCCCGGAACGTTTTCAATTTGTTGTGTTCCGCAACTGGAATCGGGTGCCGGTTGAGCGTATTGCCGCTGTTTTGCAGACAACTCCGCAACAGATATTGCTGGAGGCTTCCCGGCTCGGGTTGCGGGCGTATTCGGCTGTACAATGCAAGCGTTGGATGCAGCGCGGGTATTTGACGATTATCCGCGACAACTGGCATATACTCAATTACCGCCAGCTTATGGAGCTGCTGGCGATCGACAGCACCCGGCTTTACCGGATATTGACTGAAGAAGATTTCATGTTTCACAAGATGGGCAGCCTTAAACCGCACTGTCCGGATGTATACTGGAGCGAACTCCAGGCCGATTCTTTGCAGAAAACCGCCCGGATTGCGGAAATCATTGCGCCGCTGACCGCCGGTAAAGCTCTCGGATATGAATTTGACTTTCTGGATGACTTGGAAAAGCCTTCAACGCCAATGACCGAAACGCTTGACGGAAACTCCGATGACCTGCGGCTGATTTACAGCTATTGTGCGCCTTTTGGCGATGTATTGCTGCCGGGATCAGCCGACCCGTTTCCGGACGGATTGCTTGCTCAATATCAGGCAAGCGGCATCAATGCTGTGTGGTTCCCGATACTGCTTTCGGGCCTGACGCCGTGGACGGGCGATGAAGATTATTCCGAAAACTGGCAGCTTCGGCAGCAGACCTTGCGCAAGCTGGTGGAAAAGCTGGCCAAATACAATATCAAATTTTTCGGATACCTCAACGAACCGCGCGCGCTGCCGCGGGAAATCGCTGACCGCCATCCCGGGTGGTGTGGTCCGGAACACCGCGACGGCAGCGGCAGACGGGCGCTTTGTATAAACAACGAACAGGTGTATTCTGCGTTACGTCAAGGCATACATGATCTTTGCAGTGCAGTGCCGGGTATTGGCGGATTTTTCACGATTTCAATGAGTGAAAATCTCACCCATTGTTATTCGCATTTCAAAGCGGATGGCTGTCCGGTATGTTCCAAGCTGGAAAATCCGGTCGAAAATATTGTCAAAGTCCATCGGGCACTTTGGGAAGGTATAAAATCCGCTAACAGCAATGCCCGGCTGATCGCATGGAACTGGGGCTGGCAGATCCCATGGGATTTGCAGATATTGGATAAACTTCCCGAAGAAGTTGAGCTTATGTGCGTAAGCGAAACAGAACTGGAAACTGATTGCTGCGGTATAAAAGGCAATATTATTGATTACTCCATAGCGCATCCCGGTCCTGGTCCGGTTGCGCCGCGGCTTTGGGATTATGCCAAAAAACAAGGCAGAAAAATCACCGCCAAGATTCAGCTGAACGCCACTTGGGAGTTAAGCTGTCTGCCCTACATACCGGTTCCGCAACTGGCAAAACAGCACTTGACCAATCTTGAACGATGCGGCATAAACGATTTCATGCTAAGCTGGACTCTGGGGGGCGCCCCCGGCGGCAATTTGCCGCTGGTGGGAATGAGTGTACGCTCATGGTGTGAAAATATTTCAGAAAAATATGCGTTAAAAATCGAGGAGGCCTGCTCGTATTTTTCAGAAGGTTTTGCGGAATTTCCGTTTGACAACACTTTTCTCATTTATCGGGGACCGCAGAATTTCGGCTGTGCCAATTTGCTCTATGCCGCGGCCAGCAGCCGTCAGGCAACCATGGTCGGATTCTGCTACGACGATCTGAAAACGTGGAGCGGAAACTGGCATTATCCGGCAGAAGTTCTGGAAGAAGTCTTTAGGCGTATGGCTGAAAAGTGGCGTAAAGGTTTTGAGATATTGCAGAGTATTGCAACTGAACTTGCCGACAATAGCGCATTCAGCGAATTATATGATATGGCGGAAAGCGCCTGGTGTATATTGCAAAGTTCTGCCAATCAGATTGCGTTTTACAACCGCCGCGACCGGCGTTGCGGCGATCCGGCGGAGATGAAGCTTCTGGTACAAAGCGAAATCGATCTGGCTGAACTTATGCTGAAGTGTCAGCAGCGGGATTCACGGATAGGTTTTGAAGCCAGCAATCACTATATGTTCGGCGAAAACAATCTGTTGGAAAAAATCATTAATTGCCGGTATACAGCTGAAGTTTCCGGATGTGATTCCAGCCCGGCGGAATAAGATATATTGCCGGAAAAATAATATAATTCGCGAAAAAACAAGCCGCTTGCCTGTAGGTAATGCCTGTGGAGACGGCGCATAGTTTCCGCTGCTGTGAGCAACGCTGCGAGTGAGCTGTATAAATATGGATTTACTGCGTAAACAGCTTGATTGCATTTATTGCCGCAAGAGTATTGACAAGAGTTCCAGCTCCTGATATATCAAGCTCTCTTCGCCCAAATTGAGCCATTCACCCAGCCACCCCAGCCGGGTAGCGGCAATCAGCATGGGCAGCAGATCCCACGCTGATGACGGCAGATAACCGTTTTTATAAAGCGTATTCTGCAACGCAATGACTGCCGGTGAAGAAAAATTTGCCGGATCATCCATTCCGAGGCAACCGATCAGCAACGCCATATCGTAACCGGGAAACTTGAGTCCCGCAAATTCCCAGTCGATTACCACTTGGATTTTATTGCCGGCTGTAAGAATATTGCCCGGATGAAAATCTCCGTGGGCAAACATGCTTCCGGCGGTGCGTTCCCATTTGAAAAATGGTGTCAGGATTTTTTCAAACTCCCGCAATTTTCCGGTTATGGCGGGCATTTTTATTGCCGCAAAGCGCATAATGTGCGGCAGAAAATTTGCCATGTAAAATGGTGCGTTGGGCATGGGGGGAGGGGGATCTCCCGCGGCGATAAGGTTTTTCAGCTGCAAAAGAAAATTTCCCCACAGAATACCGTAATTTTCATTGCTCCCCAGTTCGGCACGATCGACCTTTTCCGCCGGAATATACGGCCTTATCTGCCAGAAAAGATTTTCATACTGCACGCCGTGTTCTCCGGTGCGCGTCCGGTAGAATGGAGCAATTCCGCCGAGATGGTTGTCTTTCAGAAATTCCAGCAGTGTATTCTGGCGGATCTGGGCGTTTTTTTTGTTTATATTGTAGCCTTCGGCAATATAAAACACATTGCTGCTGTCACGGAAAAGAAAACGCGTTTCTGTCCGGTTGGGACTGCCGGTAATGAGGGATTTATCGCCGGAGGCAGCAAAATTTATATCCCAGAAAGAAATAATTTTTTCAGCTTGCATAATTGAGCTTTTCTGTTCTATATACAGAGAAAAAGGCTGCCGCATACTTTAAAAGTTGTGCAGCAGCCTTTGATCACTTCAGAAAAAAGTCCTTATGCAAGGGGCTTTTTCGGGAGCGGATTCTGCTTGTGGGCTTCTTCCATGATGTAGATCTGACGACGAACCTGATCGTGTTTGATTTCAGGTTCTTTGCCTTCGGTATATACAGCATAGAGATCTTTGTAGAGCAGATGCACGATTTCGGAGAAACCGGTGGCATTGCTGTTGGCATTGGCACATTCCCAAGTCATTTCGGTCCACTTGAGCTGTTCGCCGCAATACTGACGATTCTGGCTCCAGGGCTTCCAGAACTCATGTTTAGGAGCTTCTTCAGGGTTGAAATACTTCCACTGAATTTTGTTGGCATCGGCGATCAGACCGCCGCAGGTACCGGAGATGTTGTAGAGATTGCCGATCTTGTAGGCCTGCAAGCTGCTGATATCGATATCGATGGTCGGGTTGTTCGGACCGGTCAAACGGACGAGAGCCATGTTTTCAGCGTCGCCGCCGAGATCCCAGTGTTCAGAAGCGAACACGGCGTTCACGGTCGGATATTCTTCACCGAAGAGCACAACAGCCTGGTCGACCGGGTGCGGCCCGGTGTTGAACAAGTTACCAGCCAGCTGATCCTGACGGGTCTGCCAGTCCCAACGACGGCCGAAACCGCTCCAGTTGGAACGGATGTAAACGATCTTGCCCAGCACACCGGAAGCGATGATTTCGCGGATCTTGGTGAACATGGGGTAGAAGCGGCTGTTCTGGAAGGGATAAAGCAACACACCGGTTTCTTTGGCAGTTTCCACGAGCATATCGAATTCTTCGACAGTGGAAGCGCTGGGTTTTTCGGTAACCAGGATCTTGATCTTGCCGGATTTCATGGCAGCCATGCTGGCTTCCACGTGGAAACGGCTGGGGGTGGCGTTGACGAACATATCAACAGCGGGACCCTTTTCCAACAGTTCCTGATAGTTGCAATATGCTTCGCAACCGAGTTCGCTGATTGCTTCCTGACGGCGTTCCGGCAGTTCGTCGGCAACTGCAACGATCTTGAAGTTGCTGTCGGTGCGCAGATATTTGGCATGGATGCCCCAGCCGCTGCGGCCCTGACCGGCAATTGCCACTGTAATTACTTTACCCATTTTTCTTCTCCTTTATTTGAAGTGTTAAGGGTTGGTTAATGTTTTTTTTATGTATTTCCCTGACACCGCTGCGGAAAAATCAGAGTGTGGCGTTCTCCGCCCAGCCTGCCTTCCAGCAAGCTCTCCAGCTCCGAAACTGCTCCGTCAAACAATGCAGAGTTATCTTGTATGTAACTTGTTACTTTGACCCCC
Organism: Victivallaceae bacterium; assembly: GCA_045635745.1. Lineage (GTDB taxonomy): Bacteria > Verrucomicrobiota > Lentisphaeria > Victivallales > Victivallaceae > SIG78. Next base: position 76,846 of record JAZTWG010000011.1, on the reverse strand, counting down.
CAGCATGTTACCGGCAGGTCGTTATCAAAATCGCTGTAAAAAATATCTCTGCCCCACTTGAGATTGTGCTTCCGTGCAAACCACATAACTGCCCCGGTATTGTTCATGCTCGTAGAGATCAGCAGCAGCGGTTTGCTGCTGTCGAGTTTAAGCTCCTCAAGTTTGGCTACTTTTGCTTCAAAATCATCGGGCATCTGCCAGACTTCATAAAAACGCTGCGCCGTACGGCAGGCATCGATAAACCCCGCTTCACGATAGGTCGTGGGGTCGGATACCTCATTGGTTTGCAGCAAATAAACCTGACTTGCCGGCAGATGATCCAGCCGTTCGCGGGTTATTTCGTAATACGCGCCGCGGTGATCGGTGGAAACACACACTTCGCCGGGCAATGTACGGTTGATTATCACCTGCGGCACTTCGTTATGCAAAAACTCTATTGCCGGATGCATATTTCTGCCGGGACGCACCCAGATCACGCCGTCGAAATCCAAGAGCTGCTGCCAGTCGGACTTCTGTTGCAAGTTTTTGCCGGATATTGACTTAACTTCCCACGCATCTGGCAGCTTGTACTCTATCTTATGAGAATTGACCAACGCCACATGATAAGGGTGATGCAACTCATCTTTGACAAATGTCCCTGATCCGTGCCGCGAAATCACCAGATCACGCCGCCGCAATTCGCCGATACAGCGGTCGATCGTTGCCCGCGCCACCGAGAATTCCGCCATAAGTTCCACCCGGGGGGGGAGCGCTGCTCCAGGGGCGTAAATACCGCCCCGGATCCGGTTTTCCAGCTCCGTGGTTATCTTGCGGTAACGGGTATCGTTCATTGCCATTTTCAGGATATTCCTATCAGTTATAAAAGGCGTATTTAAAGTGAATATAACATGCCTAGACAACTTTTGCAAGTTTTTTTCATGGTTTTTTCTGTAAATATTCTTTTTTACGCTTGAAAAAAACTTTTTATGCAGTTATTCGCAATGTTACAAAGAGATAAAAAAACAGCCGGCATTTTACCGGCTGTTCCTGTATTCAGAAAAGACTTATTCAAGCGGTTTCTGCGGAAGCGGGTTCTGCTTGTGTGCCTCTTCCATAACGTAGACCTGACGGCGAACCTGTTCGAGTTTGATTTCGGGTTCTTTGCCTTCGGTCACGACTTTATACAAATCGCTGTAAAGGAGATTTACAATTTCGACAAAACCGTTTTCGTTTTTGTTGGCATCGGCGCATGACCAGGTCATTTCGGTCCACTTGAGCTGTTCTTTGCAATACTGACGATTTTTGCTCCAGGGCTTCCAGAATTCCGGTTTGGGGGTAGCGGAAGGATCGTAGTATCTCCACTGGATCTTGTCGGCATCGGCGATCAAACCGCCGCAGGTACCGGAAATATTGTACTTATTGCCGATCTTGTACGCCTGCATACTGCTGATATCAATATCGATGGTCGGGCGGCCGGGACCGTACAAACGCACGAGAGCCATATTTTCAGCGTCGCCGCCGAGACCCCAGTGTTCGGATTCAAAAATGGCATGCACTGCCGGATACTCTTCGCCGAAGAGCACCACCATCTGGTCGACCGGGTGCGGCCCGGTGTTATACAAGTTGCCGCCTTTCTGATCCTGACGGGTCTGCCAATCCCAACGGCGGCCGCAACCGCTCCAGTTGGTGCGGATATAGAAAACTCTGCCCAATACGCCGGAATCGATGATTTCGCGGATCTTCTTGAACACCGGGAAGAAACGGCTGTTCTGGAAGGGGTAGATCATAACGTTGTTTTCTTTGGCGGTTTCCACGAGCATATCAAATTCTGCAACGGTGGTTGCCGTGGGTTTTTCGGTAACCAGGATCTTGATCTTGCCGGATTTCATGGCAGCCATGCTGGCTTCCACGTGGAAACGGCTGGGGGTGGCGTTAATGAACATATCAACGGCAGGACCTTTTTCCAGCATTTCCTGATAATTGCAATACGCTTCGCAGCCGAGTTCATCGATCGCCTGCTGACGGCGTTCCGGCAGTTCATCGGCAACTGCCACGATCTTGAATTTTTCATTGTTGCGCAGACTGTTGACATGAATGCCCCAGCCGCTGCGGCCCTGTCCGGCAATCGCCACGGTGATTACTTTACTCATTTTTTTTCTCCTGTTTTTCGGGAAATCCTGCAAGTTTATCAGGCTTCTTAATAAGAATATAATATGCCTATGCAACTTTTGCAAATATTTTTGCCGGTTTTTATTTAAAATATCCTTGCAGCATATTGTTATTTCAATCTGAAATTGATTTGCATATCCAACGGAATTGAGCGCGGTGCGATTGAAATTTTTAATGACCGGGGAATATATTTCATCGGCATGTACATGCCGGAATGAATTTTCTGTATACGATTATTTTCATCGGTAAATTCACCGTAAAGATCGTAATTGCTGCATTGCGGAGAGTGGGCAAACATTTGAACTTCGCCCGGGAGTTTTTCCGGTGACTTGGTTTTTATGGTTATGTAACGCGGCTTGTCGGAAGCTTTAGCTTGGATTTTGACAAGATGCTGGCCGCCCAAATTCATCTTGACAATCGAAATAGTCGCCGGGTCGCTGACTGTAATATCCAGAGCCAGATCACGTGTTAACAGTTTGTATTCATCGTGAGCGGACTTGTGGTATGGCGCAAGCATACCGAGCTCTTTCATATATACCGGCGGCGGAACCTGATAACGCATTTGCCGCAAAAGCATATACGCTTCGTTGAAATAATTTTGTTGAGAACCGTTGTACGGCAGTTTGTATTTACCCGCCAGCACGAGAAAATACAAATAATTCCGGTCATTGCGTGAAACTGTATTCAAAGATGCCATGATAGCTCGCCGGCTGCCTTTTTCTGCGGCAGAACGGATCAGATTCATCTTTTCTTTACCTTGAGAGTCGGGCAGTTTTATTGCTTTTATAAATAGAGTATCGGGGTGATCGTTGCGATGACTTATCATTTCGGCAATGATTTTCAAACGGAACTGTTGGAAATCGTACCGATTGTTATTGCGCTGGCTCTGCAGCTGATCATACATCTTGAGCAATTCAGCGGTCGATGTTTTTTCTTCCGGTATAAAGCTCAAAAGTTCGCGGGCATACTTCAGATCGGTTTCGGCGTGTTTACAGCCGGCGGCCTGATATTTTCCGCACTCTTCTATCGATTCCCGGAGCAGTTTCCGGGCGGCGGCAAGATCATAGCCCTGCGGAGAATGGTTTTCGGTAATAAATACTTTAGCAAGATGCAGTTTGGCCGGAATATATCCGAGTTCGGATGCCCGGAGCAGATTTTTGAATTCCACTGCATCCGGCTTGTTGACCACCGCCCGGCTGTCTGGGTTCAGGGCGCGCTGGATAAAATGAGCAACAGGGCCCGCCCACGCTTCGGCATTGCCGAGCTTGCGCGCTTCTTCAAGAATGTTGCTCAATGTACTCTGTTCGCGGGCAACGAGATAAAGCACTCTGGCGCCGACTCCGCCAATATTCTGCATACGTTCTTCGTAGCAATTTTCCAGCGGATATGTTCCGCGCAGCGGCATGATCTCATCCATAACGCACCCGTTATTATCCCATGATTTGAGCATAACTTTCTCATCGGGTTTATTGGGTACCATGCGGTATTTGGCCCAGACATTTGTATACTCATACTGCCAGAACATAAAACCCGGCTCCCGGTGGATGTACGAACTGATCAGCGTATTGAAATATTCTGCTGCCCGCGGATAATCTTTGGGTATATCGTAATAGCCGCGGCTGTATATCAAATAGAGCATCATTGAACAGAATATATTATTTTTACCGATTTTTTCAGCTTGCGCTACTGCATTTTTATAATCTTTTTTCTGCAAAAACTCAAGTACTGTCCGGAATGTATTGTACTGTTCGCGGATAAATCGCATTCTTTGCGACAAAGTACGCACATCCTGCGACAGGCGACTGACCTTCGGCAGTTCCTTTACATAAGGTTTGTAATTTGCCGCCAGTATATTGGATAAATAGGCACTCCGGGAGTCTTTTTTGCCTTGCAGCCGAACCGGGAACGCTGTATTCAGGTTGAATTGAGATATTTCTATACTCCCGGGGCCATTGAAATCAAAATAAAAAATAAAAGCGCCATGCTTCAACACCCGGCCGCATTGAGTGCATTGCAGGTCGGGTTCTGTAATTGCCAAAGGCATTTGAAATTCCCGGCTTCCGGAGCGTGCACAGTTGCCGAATTGAAACCATTTTGCCTTGGATCTGCCGCCGCACATTTCCCGGGAATCGGCATGATAAAGCAGCATTCTGACTTTGATTACGAAAGCCGGGGTTTTGCTGTCGGGCGATCCGGCTGTAAAGCTTATTGTATTTTCCGACGGCACAATGTTGTGTCCTGCCCACGCGGCAAGCAGCGAGCAGTTCTGCTGTTTTATCCGGATAAGATCACTATTTAGCGCAAAAGATTGCTGCGGTGGGCCCGGGCTCTTGTACACCATCAGATTATCAGGGCCGATCTTACTGCTGACCGCAGATAACAACGGCACTCTGCAGAGGGCAAGGATACACAAAATAACAGCTATATTTTTATACATAATCAAAACTCCGTTACTGTCATGCGAATTTTTTCCATAATATAGCATGGGGCAGTAAAAATACAAATCAGTATAATTTGCGTGCCGGCAGTTTTTTGCGGTTTTTGCCGGCGGTATTTTTCTTTGTAATTTGTTTTTTAACGAATTCCGGTTATATTAAAGAGACCATAAATATATATTCCCGGGAGAATTTGATATGATCGAACTCAAGCAAGTGGATTTTTACGGTTTCAAAAACGCATTGGAACTCAACAACGGTATTGTCAAACTCATTGTTACTACCGATATCGGGCCGCGTATTCTTTTTTACGGCTACAATGACGGTCAGAATTTTATGAAAGTTTTTGAGCATGAATCCGCCCCCCTCTGCGATGGCGAATGGCACAGCTACGGCGGGCACCGGCTCTGGTATGCGCCCGAAGCTGCACACAGAACCTATTATCCGGATAATGATCCGGTGGAGTGGGATTTTTCGGATGGCAAGTTGACTTTGTTCTGCCCGGATGAAAAATCGCGCTGGCTTGGTAAAAAGATCGTTATTTCCATGAGCGAAAACACCACCGGAGTCACCCTCGACCATACCTTAAAGAATATCGGTATGTGGCCGCTCGAAGTTTCGATCTGGTGTCTTACGGTCATGGCGCCCGGCGGCGTGCTGAAAGTGCCGCAGCCCAAATTCATCAATCACGGCAGCGGTCCGGATGAAACTTTTGATCCTGCCCGCAACATTGTTATCTGGCCCTTTACCCGTATGAACGATCCACGGCTGGTGTGGGGCGAAAAATTCTTTGAAATGCATCAGAACGATGCTTACCAGAGCAAGCTTAAAGTAGGCATGTTCAACGAATTCGGCTGGGCGGAATACGAACTCAACGGCGAAACTTTCCATAAAGATTTTGCTTACGAAAAAGATTCCGTCTATCCTGATATGAACTGTAATTGCGAATTTTTCACCATGCCGGGCTTCATAGAGTGCGAATCTCTTTCGCCGGTAATAAAGCTCAAAGAAAACGAAGAAACCATTCATACCGAAGTGTGGAGCTTGAAGCGCTGATAGACAGCCGTTAATGTCGCACCGATATGGTATTTTTTCAGTGATATAAGCTAAAAAATTCAAGGGCATTCTCCTGTTGCAGGAAATGCCCTTGAATTTTGTAAAAATCGGTATATGAGCTGATTATTATTTATCTTTCGGCCATGTTTCGGAGCTGCGGCCGGCGTGCATCCCCTGATAGAAAATGCTGGAATTGCGGGCTTTGCCATTGGGATAAAAATCGCTTTTCTGGTGCGTTTCGCCATGGCCGTCATAGTAAGCTATATTGACCTGCCCCTGTCCGGTATAGGACATGGCTTTTGAGCCGACAGTTGCCGTAACACCGGTGCCATGCCGGAACCCCATGAAGCCGACTTCTTTGATGTTGGGCGTATTGAAATATCTCAAATCCATCAAAGTCATTACTTTGCTGGGATCGTCCAAGCCGCTTTCTTTCTGCATTTTCGGGAAGCCGGCCGCACCGCCGGAGCCGAATGAAAAACCGCCGACCCAGCTGTTGGCACCGTAATTGCCGTAAGCAAAAAAACCATCATTGTAGTTTCCCCACGAGTGTGATTCGGATGGGCACTTGAATAAGACATAATGTCTTTCGCCGGCTTTGGAGGCTAATTTGATACTCTTTTCGCTGGGCGGATAAAGTTCTGCCCGGAGTCTGGCAATAAAATATGTGCCGTTATAATCGCGGGCGGGCCGGATCCATTCGTCATTATCCTGCGAATAGAGTTTATAGGCGTAAATCAGCTGTTTGAGATTCGCCATGCATCCGGTGGTTCTGGCGGTTGCTCTGGAGGCCGAAAGCGCCGGCAGCAGCATCGCTGCAAGTATAGCGATAATGGCGATGACGACCAGGAGTTCGATCAAAGTAAAACTCAGTAACTTCGCATAATATCTGTTATGTGAAGTCCTTGAACTCGAAAAAATACTTTTTTTCATGCCTCTCCCCCCTTTTTTAAAGTTTTAATAAGTTTACAACCTTTTTATTTGTAAAATATTACCCGCTTTTTATTACTTCACATAACAGATATTATGCGAAGTGATATCAGCTTAGAATGACAATAAAAAATCCCGTATTTTCAACAGAATTTTTCTGTTCCGGGATTAAGGTAGCATTATTATGTTTTTTTTGCAAGTTTTTATGAAAAAATTTTTCAGAACCGGAAAAATGCATCCGGTTCTGATTGCGGAAAGTCTATTTTACAGCTGCAGTAATTTGGCGGCATCCATCCAGATTTTTTCTGCAGTAGTGTTGAGCAGTTTTACAGCTTCGGCTCGCTTGTTGTTTTTGATGAGCTGGCGGGCTTGGGCTTGGGCGGCGGCGTATTTTTTCATATTGTCGCATTCAAATTTTGCCCATTCTTTCGGAATATTTTGCAAGCCGACTTTGTCAAGTCTTTCAAACGCCTTTTTTGACCAGGACAGATCCCCCATTGCCGGATGCAGTTTTTCCGCGCAGACCGGTACAGGCACATAAACGGTATGCAGCGGATGGCCGATCGTGAAATAAGCTGTGGAAAGCACATCCGGGTGCTGAAGATCGAGCTCCAGACTGGCGGCGGAATTGGTGTTTTTATAGCAAACAGAACGTTTGTCGGCGGCATCGTCGGGCATCTGGTGCCGGCGGGAGGTGCTGAAAATATCCTGCAAGTCTATCCGGCCTTTTTTATCCAATGCTTCATTAAGACCTGACATTGTCATATACATGCGGTTGGCGCTGTTCAGGTAAGCTTTGTAAGTGTTTCTTGCCAACTGCTGCATGCCGGGATTTATCCAGATATTGGCGCGGAGTGTGTAACCTTTGTCGTAGCGCACTATCGAAAGCTCTTTGGCGGTTATTTCACAAACATAGCCTTCTTTGAGGTCACAGAAAATGAAGATCGACCCTTTGTCACCATGCGAGTAATCTCCGGACTTAATGAGTTCACGGAGCTTTTCCACCGCTTGAGCTGCTGTATCGCAGGATTCGATAATGGCGCGCATGATTGCCGGTGTGCTTTTTTTTGTTTGATCCCCGGATTGGTGGATGCACTTTTCACCGCTGTTCATCACTCCGGCCAGACCGGAAGTATTCATTGCCATATTGGCCGATCCGTCGATTGCCAGATTGCTTGAAACATTGTTGCCCAGCGCCACCCATTTGCGTTTGGCATTGGCCGGGCTCAGATACGCACCGATATTGCGGTATTTTGAATCGCGGTTTTTATGCAGAATATGGGTGTTGTTTTTGGTCAGATCCGAAAATACCATCCAGCTGGTACATTCGTGCTCCAGTTCCGGATCATCATTTTGAGCTGCAAGCTGAAAACTCAAACCGCAGCAGAAGGCGCAAACGCTGGCAGATATCCACGCATTTTTCATTTTTTGCTCTCCTTGGAAAAAATTTATTGTTTTATGTTATAAAATTTTATTTTATGTCTGATCACCGCTTGCTGTGCTGCTGAATCATAGAAATTTTCAGAAAACACTTAACAGCAGCCCCGTCATGATCAAAACCAGAGCGGTCCAGCGCAGATATGAGATTTTATCTTTGAGTATGAAATACCCCAGCAGCGCACTTAAAGGCAGACTCAACTGGCGGAATGACTGCACAAAACTTACATTGCTCACATAATTCATGGAAATCAAAATCAGCACATACGCCAGCGCCGCAAAAACTCCGGCAACATAGGGGTGATAAACTTTGCATAACGCCCGCAGATCGCCGTTATCGCTTTTGCGGAGAGCCAGAGTGCCGGCCCCCAGCCACATAACTGCAGTTACCGGCAGTTCGCGCAGACACGAATAAGTACCTGCCGCCAGAATTTTATTGGCTTCAGGAAAATGCTCCATAACCGATCTTACGCCGAAACTGTCCGTAATCGTATATAATGTGGTTGCAAATGCTGCCAGCAATATTCCCGGCAGCCCCTTTCTGACAAAGTAGAGCTTTTCGCGCCAGCTTTTATGCGCACTGTTGTTGGAAAATGCCATAAGCAGACATCCGATAAAAATGATCATCATGCCGGCAATGGCAAAATTGTTCAGGCTTTTGCCCCATTTGAAGCAGCATGTTCCCAGCATGGTCAGAAAAACCGGCAGCGCTCTTGCCAGCGGATAAGCCAGTGATATATCCGAATATTTGTATGCCAACATCAACCCCAGATCGCCCAGCGTGGCAAAGATACTGCTGGTGAGGGCGCATTTCAGCGTGAGAGAATCCAGTTTGAAAAGAATCCCCGAAGTCAGTGCAAATGGCAGCATGGTCAGAAAAAGCGATGTGGAAAACAGCGCAAAAAATGCCCATGAAGATTTGCCGCTGCTTTTGCACAGAAAATGCCACAAACTGTGCATGGCGATCGAAGAAATGATAAGTACAAAAGCGATCCAACTCATAAAAACTCCAATATTTAAACCCGTTTAATATACACCTGAAGATGGAAAATGCAAAGTTTTATGCCCGGAACAGCATTGGCGAGCAAACAGTTTTTTTGTTGAAAAAATATTCCATTTCTTGAATTTATCAGAAAGGGAATGTATATTGCTAAAAATTTACGCCCGTTATTTGAACAATATCAATAAATTATAGATCTGTTAAGGTTTCGTATGAAAAGAAAAATATTTGCTATTCTGCTGTTGGCTGCCTGCGGTTTTGTGCTCCGTGCCGGAAGTGTTTTTGAGTTGAAAGAAGCCGGTAAATCTTATACCGTGAATTTCAATGGTAAACCCCTTATCGTGGGCGAAGGCTTTACTCCCGGTTTTGCGCCGGAAAGAGTTCTGGCAGAAAAGTCAGGCAATGATCTTATCCTTTCTGCCTGGGGCACTTCGCACAATATCAAATGGCGGCGCGAAGCGGCAACTGTTGAAAACGGCAAAGAGCTGGACTGACTTTTCAGGCAATGATTCCGGCATTCAATAATGAGTTTTATCAGGGCGGGATCCAGCGTTATTTTGAAATCCCCGCCGCGGTACTGGATGGTTGCAGTTATGTGGCTTTTGTCGGCGGGCAGCGACGCAATAAATATGTTAAAGGCGTGCTTAAAACCGGCGGCAAATACCGTTCGATTCTGGGGGGATCGGTACGCTGTATAGCTTTCAGCAAAAAGGATTTCAATCTGGTTGTTGACTTTGCTCCGTCCGGGGTGCAGGATCTGTATTCAAGTTATACTATCGGCAGTCTTTCCGGTTTCGGCTCTCTGAACAAAGTTGGCGATATGATCCGTTTCAGCATGGGAACACAATCCAGCCGTAACGGCGGTATTCATACCGGCAAGATCGTGCTTTATGCCGGTACGGAAAAAGATTTTGAAATGCGCCACTCCTGCGATAAATACGGCTACTGCTCGGAAATGGCAGCAGAAAAACGTTTCGTTTTCGGCGCCTCCAGGCATGGAAAAGGCAAAGTCCGCGCCCATTTGCTGCCTTACACTGCCAAACGCTCATTCGGCTGGGTGAATCAGCCGAATGCAGAACTGGAAGAATTCCGTCCGCAGGGCACGCTTTATGCTGCTGCCTCCGGTAAGGGCAACGCTGTATTTCAGGCCGATTTGAAACGTCGGGGACTCTACATAGTCACTATCAATTTGGGAACCGGCGACAAGGCGCTTACAGGTATGAATCTGAAACTCAATGGCCGCGAACTGGTCAAGGGACTTGATACCGCACCGCGAACTGCCCGGAAAATTCAACTGCCCATGTGGCTGGAAGACGGTAAGGCGGTGTTTGAGTTTTCCGGCAACTGGCGGGTTTCGGAAATAGCTTTTCAGCTTTTGCTGGCTTCCAAAGAAGATTTGAGCATACGCCGGGCACTGTGGTTGAGCAAGGATAAAGATTATCCTTCGCCGTTTTATCACAATGAACATTATGCCGAAGAACCGGCATATAATGTGCATTTGTCCAGCTTTCCGCTGCCGGAACCGGGTAAAGAAGCCGCCGATGAGATCCGCATGAATCCATGGACCACTGCTTACGGCGATATGAGTTCTTATAAAAAGAAGATTTTTTCGGCAATGATCGGCTCGTGGGGCACCGGCAACTCCGGCGTGTTCTGCGAATTCAGCGCTCCCGGTGCGGTTGAACGCAACATAAAAGAACTTTTGCAGAACAAGATAGATATAGTCATGTTTAACGGCATGCTGGCACGCCACACTTTTGCCGAACCGCACAAAGAGCGTCTGCACAAAGTTATCGGCGATTATGTGAAAGCGGGGCGCAAATCAGGCAAAGAGCTCATTTTTATCGACCATATAGATTACTCGATGCTGTGGAACTCTGATTCCGGCTTCCGTCGTCTGATTGCGTGGAATGACCGTTTGCAGGAAACTATTGATGGCGGCCTGCCGGGGCGTGCCCGCTGTATGACCAACCCCAAAGCGGTCAATGAATTTCAGAATACTCTCATGGAGCATATCCGCAAAACCGGCATCGACGGCATTATGGTCGATGAGTGTGTTTTCATGACTCCGGCTTTCTGCGGGTGTGCTTACTGCCGCAAGTTTTTCTTTGAAGATACCGGTTGTCAGCTGCCGGCGGATGAACTTTCCAAAGATCTCAATAATCCCAGATCCACGCTGTGGCGCACATGGCAAGAGTGGCGGCGGCGCAAGATCGGCGAATTCTGGCTGAATTTGCGTAAAAAGGTAGCCGAATACCGCAAGGACTTCATCTTTATAGGTTACACCACTGAATACGGCCTGACCGGCGACTGGGCAACCAATGATATGGGCAGTGATATATTCAACTATGCCCGTTCGTGGGATATGATCGGTACCGAGATCATGCCGCGAAATGTATTTGCCTGCGCACGGGCCATTAACAGTACCCGCAAAGCATTTTCGTTCTTCAACCGCACCGGCAATACTCCGGTTTTCGGTCTGGTCTATGCTAATGACTGGAAAATCAAATATTTCGGCTGGGCAATGAACAATCTCAATGGTCAGCAGACCTGGGAAACGAGATTTATTCCATGCCCGGAAGGCGAAGTCAATTTCCGCACCTTCACTGTGGATAAGGGCAATATGGATCTGACTAAAGCCAGATCGGCGGCCAAGGCTGCATTGCTCTTTTCGGAAACCAGCCGCAATATGGCAGGATCTTTTCCCGCAGCCGGTTCTTACCGCCGGGAAATCTTCGGCACGGCGCAGATGCTGGAAAAAATGCATGTTGATTACGATATGATAAGTGAAGACGATCTCAATGCCGAACGCCTTTCCCGTTACTCACTGCTGATTTTGGGCAACAGCCCGTATTTGAGCGATAAATGCATATCGGCAATTATGGATTTTATGAAAAAAGGCGGTACGGTAAGCGCTTCATACATGACCGGGGTCTGCAACGAATTCGGCAAACTGCGCTCCAACGATCTTGCCGGAACGATTTTCGGCTGGAAAGCTTCCCCGAAAGGGCCCGCCGGTGCCGAAATCGCAGCGATCACTGCTGATGGCAATGATCGCTCCAAACCGTTGCGCAGCATTATCTTCCGCCAGATGCCCAATATGCCGGTAAAAACCGGCGAGGCGGCCTTTGTTACCAGAGCCAAGCGCAGCTTGCCGGCTGTTATCAGCAAAAAAGTCGGCAAGGGAGCGTTTGTATACTATCCGGGTATGTACGGCTCCGGAAATTGTGCCAACTATCTTATGGTGGGGGCTAAACATACTTTTGAACCCGATCTCAAACTGGAAGCCTTCCAGAAAAAACTTTTGGATGATCTGGTCGGTAAAGCCTACGCCCGCGATTGGCAGGTCGATAATCTGCCGGAAGATGTCTTCAGTGCGGCCTACACGCAGGATGACAAGTTTATTCTGCACTTTTTGAATGCAGTAAATTCCATGCCGGAAGTCGGAAAGACCGTTGGTTATTATTTGGATAAAACTGCTTTCCCGCGTTTGGAAGAGTTCACTGTTACGGTGCCGTTCAAGGTTAAAAATGCTTACGCTGTTTCGCCGGAATTCGAGGGCCGCAAGGCGTTGAAAATCGAGTATTCAAATTTGCAGAGCAAGGTGACTGTTCCGGCCGGATTGATGAAAGTTTATGCGCTGGTCTATATGGAGAAATAACTTATGCACAGCATTCCTGAAAGTGAAAATCAGCCCCGTATTCCGGAACATCGCGCAGAGATAATTGCGCTTTCGCGTATGATGGATCATTGGAGTGCTGAACTTTACCGGCGGCGCAATCATGACGAAAGCAAAGTGCCTCCGTGGAAATTTCTGCCGCTGCCCGATACGCTTGCAGAATGGGAAAAATCCCGCGGAGAACTGCTCAAGATTTTTGAAGAACATATTTACGGAGCACTTCCCCCGCCGCCGGATAAACTGGAAGTGCGGATGCTGGCGGAAAAACACGGTGCGCTCGGCGGTTTGGCCTATCGGCGGGAAATCCGTATTTACTGCAAAATGAACGACGGTCGGGTGCATGACTTTGATGTGCTTTTGTATGTGCCGGAAAATGCTGAAGGGAAAGTGCCTGTTTTTGTGGGACTGAACTTTGACGGCAATCAGGCCAATACTCCGGATGATGACGTGCTTTTGACTCGCGGAGCCGCTCATGTTGCAAAGCATTGGTGGCGCAGCGCTGTTACTCCGGAGGATAAACGCTTTATAAAAATGGAGAGCTGGAATTTTGAGGAAGCCATGAAACGCGGCTATGCAGTGGCTACTGCCAATTTTGGTGAAATATTCCCGGATAATCCATTCGGTTTTGCCAAAAGTATTTACACTTTGTTCAAGACTCCGGACGAACTTGCTGAATTGCCGGAGCCGCCGGCGCCGGTTCGTAATTATGGAGCAATTTCCGCATGGGCATGGGGAGTGAGCCGGATGATGGATGTATTGGAAGATATTCCGGAAGTCGATGCGGAAAAAGCCGCTGTCGTCGGACACAGCCGGTTGGGCAAAGCTGCGTTGTGGGCAGGGGTGAATGATAAACGCTTCAAGATGGTGATTTCCAATAATTCCGGCTGCATGGGGGCTTCACCCGCCTGCCGGGTGTATGGAGAGCGCCCGGGACATCTGGCGTATCTGCAGCGCTTCTGGTTTGCAGATAAATTTATTGAGTATGCCGACCGGGAGGAAACTATGCCGGTGGATCAGCACCAGCTTATGGCTTTGATCGCTCCGCGCTGTTTGTATGTGGCAAGCAGCAGCGAGGATTGCGGGGCAGATCCCTATGGTGAGTTTCTGGCTGCCGGAGAGGCCGAAAAAGTGTGGAAACTCTACGGCTTTGAGCGTTCTCTGCCCGACAGTTTTCCGGCATTGGATCAATCTGTCGGCAATATGGTTAAATACCATTGCAAAACCGGTATTCACTCAATAACTGCCGCCGATTGGGTGCATTATTACGCATGCGCTGATAAACTGTTCAAACAGTAAAATTATGCTGCCGAAAAGGGCAGTCGGTGCTTTGTACAGTAAAAGGTGCGTTTTTCTTGAAAAAAACGCACCTTTTACTGTTTTTTGATTTGCAAAAAATCCAATTCAATAGTATCTTTCTGTGATTTATAATTTTTTGAAATTTCAATTACAGCAAGGAGTGTAGTTTTGGCCAGAGATAATAAGTATGTGCTTGAGCTTATAAAGCAGGCCGGTCTGGTATCGCCGGAACAGCTTGAAGCCGCACAGCAATTTGTTCGGGATTTTCCTGGCGAAATATCCATGGTGGATGCCTTGATTTCCAAAAAGATCGTTAGCGAATTGGAAATTACCCAGCTTCTGGCGCAGGAGTACGGGCTGGAAATGATTGATTTGTCCAGTTACAGTGTGCCGCCGGAAGTTGCAGATGCCATGCCTGGCGATCTGGCTGTATCGTATAACGTTGTACCGGTTATGAAGCACGATGATTTGCTTACTGTGGCGATCGCTGACCCCAGCGCTATGGATGTGATCGACGCTTTGCGTTACCGTTTGGGTTGCGATATTGAAGCGGTGGTGGCCACTCAGGAGCAGATAGATAAAATTCTGGATGCCAATTACCGGACTCCGGCTGATGCCATGGAAGGCTTGATGAGCCAGTTGGGCGAAGAAGCCGGTATGATGGAAAAAGTCGATGATATTGAAGAAGAAGATGATGATGATGCCCCGATCATCCGGCTGGTTTCCGGAATCATTATCGATGCTTACCGGTTCGGTGCCAGCGATATTCACATGGAGCCCATGGAAAAGCGCTACCGCATCCGTTACCGTATCGACGGCGTGTTGCGCGAAGTGGATGCTCCGCCGAAATTTCTGCAGCCCAATCTGACCAGCCGACTCAAGATTATGTCGCGTTTGGATATTACTGAAAAACGGATCCCGCAGGACGGACGTATCAAGATGAGTGTGGGTTCCAAAGATATCGACCTTCGTGTATCCAGTATTCCCACAACTCACGGCGAAAGTATCGTAATGCGTATTCTGGATAAATCCAGTATTCAGCTTGATGTGCCGAAACTGGGTTTTTATGCCGACGATATGGTGCTGGTAAACCGTATTCTCAGTATGCCGGACGGGATCTTTCTGGTAACCGGGCCTACCGGTTCGGGTAAGACAACTTCGCTTTATGCGTTTTTGAATACGATCAATACTGTGTCGCGTAAAATCATCACCGTGGAAGACCCGGTGGAATATCAGCTGGCCGGTATCAACCAGGTGCAGGTCGACCGGTATGTGAATATGACTTTTGCCGCAGCTTTGCGAGCCATATTGCGTCAGGCACCGAATATCGTAATGATCGGGGAAATCCGAGACGTGGAAACGGCTGAAATCGCCATCAACGCCGCTCTTACCGGGCACCTGGTATTCAGCACATTGCACACCAACGATGCTCCGGGGGCTATCACCCGACTGGTGGATATGGGGGTCAAGGCGTTTCTGGTGGCTTCGGCCGTGCGTGCGATCATGGCACAGCGTCTGCTGCGTCGTGTCTGCAAACATTGTGCGCAGGATTATACTCCTACTGAGGCAGAAAAACATCTGCTGGGGCTTTCCGATGAATATTTGGCCACCCATACGTTCAAAAAAGGCAAAGGCTGTTCCAGCTGCGGTAAAACCGGTTACAAAGGACGTATCGGTATTTATGAAATCTGCATGCTCGATAATGATATAACCGAATTGGTCTACCGCAATGAACCTACACAGGTCATCCGTGATGCAGCCCGCCGTAATGGGATGCATTCGCTGCGCGATGATGCCATGCGTAAAGCCGAAGCAGGTATTTCCACTCTGGAAGAAGTTATCCGCGTAACTATGATGGACGAAGACTAAATCAAATTATTGGGTGAATTTTTATGATAGATCAGGAAACACAGGCTCTCTACGATATATTGTTCGATGCCGGAGTAAGCGAAAATCAGCTTCACGAGGCTTTGGAAGAACAGGAGCGTTCCGGAAAAAGTTTCCGGGACATTGTGCTGGATTACGGTTTTTGCAGTGAAAAAGATCTTTTGCGGCTGATATCCGAGAATATGGGGCTGGAGATAGTTGATTTGCTGGAAACTGATATTCAGACTTCTACGCTGGAATTGATCGACCCTAATACTGCTCGTACCTACGGGGTGGTTGCGATTCGCTTGGAAGATGATATTCTGGTGCTGGCAATGCGTAACCCGCTGGATACCACTGCAATAGATGATTTGCGTTTTATTCTCGGCCGGGATTTTAATTTGGCCATGGCTCCGGATGAACAGTTCGATGAAGCGATTGAAAAGTACTATCCGCTGGAAACTCAGGATGTGATGAGTATGTTCGGCGATTTTGGCGAAGGCGAAGGCGATTTTGAGGATGAAGACGATCTGGAATCGGCCGCGAACTCCGCGCCGGTTGTGCGTTTTGTGGACTTCGTGATCCGTCAGGCAATCAAAGATAAAGCCAGTGACATTCATTTTGAACCGTTTGAACACGAATACCGGATCCGTTACCGGGTGGACGGTGCTTTGTACGAATTGCCGCCGCCGCCTAAAGCAATGTCGCTGCCGATCACCAGCCGTGTGAAGATCTTGAGCGGACTTAACATTTCAGAACGGCGTGTACCGCAGGACGGCCGTATCCAGACCAAGATGAATGGCAAACCGGTGGACTTGCGTGTATCCTGTCTGCCTACAAGCTACGGCGAATCGGTGGTGCTTCGTGTACTTGACCGTACAGTAGTTAATTTGAGTTTGGACTCGCTGGGGATGGATGAAAATCTGTTGAAAAAATTCCGTGAGATCATCCATTTGCCCAATGGTATTCTGCTGGTTACAGGGCCGACCGGTTCCGGTAAGACTACAACGCTTTATTCGGCGATCAATGAAATCAACGTGGTCGGCGATAAAATCCTGACCGCCGAGGATCCGGTGGAATATGATATCGACGGTATCGTACAGGTGCCGATCAATGAAGCTGTGGGTATGACTTTTGAAAAGGCGTTGCGTGCGTTTTTGCGACAGGACCCTGACCGTATTCTGGTGGGGGAAATTCGAGACTTTATCACCGCGCAGATCGCTGTGGAAGCATCGCTGACCGGGCACTTTGTATTCAGTACTTTGCACACCAATGACTCTGCCAGTACGGTGACCCGACTGGTGGATATGGGCCTGGAACCGTTTTTGATCTGTTCAAGTTTGGTGGGGGTGTTGAGCCAGCGCCTGCTGCGCCGGGTGTGTTACGCATGCAAAACGCCCTATACGCCGTCGGATGAAGAACTTGACAGGCTGGAAATCACCCGTGAAGAT
The DNA here is from genome assembly GCA_045635745.1 of Victivallaceae bacterium. Taxonomy (GTDB): domain Bacteria; phylum Verrucomicrobiota; class Lentisphaeria; order Victivallales; family Victivallaceae; genus SIG78. The sequence continues at coordinate 59,548 of JAZTWG010000011.1, read as the reverse complement.
GTCGCGGGCAGACCGTTCTTCTACGGTAAAGGCTGTCCGGTTTGCAAGAATACCGGTTACAAGGGCCGGAAAGCTATCTGCGAACTCATGGTTATGAACAACGATCTTTCGGAGTTGATTTATCGGGGCGCGCCTACGCTGGAAATCCAGAACAAGGCTATTGCCCAGGGGATGCGTACCATGCGCGAAGACGGTATGATTTCGATTTACAATGGTGAAACATCGGTTGACGAGGTTTTGCGTTACACATGATATTGTGCGCTTTTTGCGGGGAAAAAAAGGATTTTTTTGAAGGGAGTTACATACTATGGTAGAAATGGCTGATTTGCTGCAGTTGGTGGTAGATGAAGGTGTAAGTGACTTGCATATCGAAGTCGGGGTTCCGCCGGTAGTGCGTCTGCATGGGGATATGACACCGCTGGATCTGCCGCCGCTGACGGCTGAAGATACGGAGCGTTTGGTAAAATCTTTTGCTTCGGAAGTTCATATCCAGAAAATCCAGGAAGTCGGATCTGTGGACTTCGGTTTTGCCTTCGGCGATCAGGCACGTTTTCGTGTAAGTGCCTTCAAGCAGAAAAACTGCTACGGTACAATTTTGCGTCAGATTCCCAATAAACTTTTGAGTTTTGAGCAGCTTGGTTTGCCCGATGCTGTTAAAAATCTGCTTTACCGGCCCCGCGGTCTGGTATTGGTGACGGGGCCGACCGGTTCGGGTAAATCCACCACATTGGCTTCAATGATCAATGCCATCAATGAGCAGCGGGCCTGCCACATCATTACGGTCGAGGACCCGATCGAATTCTATCATCCCCACAAAAAGAGTGTTGTGATCCAGCGTGAAATCGGTTCAGATACCATCAGCTTTGAAGATGCTTTGCGGCGTGCGTTGCGCCAGGACCCGGATATTATTCTGGTGGGGGAAATGCGCGACCTTGAAACTATTGAAGCGGCTATTACTGCGGCGGAAACCGGGCACCTGGTGTTCGGTACTTTGCACACTTGCGGCGCGGCGGAAACAGTGGACCGTATCGTAGATGCATTCCCCACAACCCAGCAGCAGCAGATCCGTACCCAGCTGGCATCTTCACTGATCGGGGTTATTTCGCAGGAACTGCTGCCGCGCTGCGACAAAAAAGGCCGTATTGCAGCTTTTGAAATCATGATCCAGACAGCGGGTATTCAGGCGCTTATCCGCGATAATAAAACATTCCGTATCACCTCTGAATTGCAGACCGGTGCCAAGTACGGTATGAATACTATGGATATGCACTTGTTTGAGCTTTACAAACAGGGCAAGATCGCATATGACGAAATGGTCAACATGGCACGAGATCAGGCCGACTTGATCAAGAAAGCCAAGGAATTGGCTGAAGAAATGGAAGAAAATGCCTGATCATAAGCATTAAAGAGTAAATTCAGGAGAGAGCATATGCCTCATTACAATTATATAGCCGTGGATGAAAAAAGCGGCCGCGAGGTTAAGGGCAACATCGAAGCCGCATCCGAAGCCGTTGCCGCAGCGGAGTTACGCAAGTCCGGGTTGTTTGCCACTAAAATCAAAGAAGCCACCAAGAAGAAAAAAAGCGGCGGACTCAATATAAATTTGGATATCCAGTTCGGCCCGTCTATCATCAAGCGCAAACAGCTTATGATCATTACGCGACAGCTGGCTACGCTGCTGGAAGCCGGTCTGCCGCTTATCCGTTCATTGCGCACGCTGCAGCGGCAATGCAAGGATAAAATGGCGCAAAAAGTGCTGGCCGGGGTAGCAGACTCGGTGGAAACCGGTTCAACATTTTCAGAAGCACTGTCGCTTTATCCGGCAACTTTTGACCGTTTGTTTCTGAACATGGTGCGTGCCGGGGAGGCCGCCGGTGCTATGGAAACGATTCTCGGCCGACTGGCAGGATTTATGGAAAAGACTGCCCGTTTGGCTGGTAAGGTCAAATCGGCAATGATCTATCCTTCGGTGGTTATCTCGCTGGCATTGGCGGTTACTACGGGGTTGATGATCTTCATTGTGCCGAGCTTCACCAAGATCTTTACCGAACTGCTGGAAGGCGACCCGCTGCCGGCGATCACCCAGTTTTTGATCGATGTCTCCGAGTGGATGAAGACCCGGTGGTATTATCTGCTGGCAGCTCCGTTTGTGCTGATTACAGCAATCAAACTGGCGTATAAAAACAAGCACGGCAAATATGGTTTGGACTGGGTGCTTTATAACATGCCGATTCTGGGACCGATTGTTTCCAAAACTGCTATTGCCCGTTTTTCCCGAACTCTGGGTACGCTGATGTCCGCAGGGGTACCGGTTCTGAACGCGCTGATCATTGTGCGCGATACATCCGGTAACGAACTGGTGGCGCGTGCGGTTATGAAAGTGCACGATGCGGTGAAAGAAGGGGAGGGTATCTCCAAACCGCTGGGCGCTGCAAAAGTATTTCCGCAGATGGTTATCAGTATGATCGAAGTAGGTGAAGAAACCGGTCGTATGCCGGATATGTTGGAAAAAGTCGCCAATACTTACGATGAAGAAGTCGATAATGCTGTGGATGCTCTGACATCACTGCTGGAACCGATCATGATCGTGGTACTGGCAGGGATTGTAGGTACAATCGTTATCGGTCTGTTTGCTCCGTTGGCAACGATTATCCAGAAACTGTCGTAAAACCCGGAAAAGAGTTGTTATGAGCGACCGCACCAATACATATGTCGTGGTTATGGCTGGCGGCAGGGGCGAGCGTTTCTGGCCGCAGAGCCGGCAGAATTGCCCCAAACAGCTGTTGCGGCTGCTGGGCAATCTTACTTTGATCGAACAGACCACCGCCAGAATGCTGGCGGTTTCAACCCCGGAAAACTGTCTGGTCATAACCAATATAGATTATGTTGAGCCCATGCGGGCTTTGCTGCCGATGCTGCCGCCGGAAAATATCATTGGTGAACCGGTCGGGAGAGATACCGGCGGGTGTCTGGCATTGGCAAGCGGTGTATTGGAAAACCGGGGGGTAAAAGATGATGCGGTGGTGATCGCTGCTCCTGCTGACCACAGTATTGAAAGTGTTCCGGCATTGAGCAATACCTTGCTGCAAGCGGTGGAAACGGCAAAAACGTGCGAAGCCCCGGTGCTTATCGGCTGCAGGGCGGAATATGCCAGTACCGGTTACGGGTATATACGCTGCGGCAATCAGTTGGATTACGGCGATGGTTCGGTAAGATTTTTTACCGGCGATGGATTCCGGGAAAAGCCCTCTGCTGCCGAAGCTGAAGAAATGCTTAAAGAAGATGTGTGGCGCTGGAACAGCGGCATATTTGTCTGGCAGCATGGCATTTTCAAGCGGCTGCTTGCAGAATATTCTCCGGAGCTGGCGGCGATCAGCCGTGCGGCAAGCCGTATCAGCGATCCGCGGCTTCTGGCAGAATTTCTGCACGATGACTTCCTGCATGCACCGGATATTTCCATAGATTACGCATTGTTTGAAAAACTTGATTATCTGGTGGTTGCCGAGTGCAATTTCAAATGGGCAGATATCGGCAGTTGGACCGCGCTGCGTTCGCAGATCCGTGCCGATGAGCATAATAATGTGATCCGTGGTACTTTTGCCGGATTGGATATGGAAAACTGTATCGTGGTAAGCGATGCACAACATCTGGTGGCCGCGATCGATGTCAAAGATCTCATCATCGTCAATCAGGGCGATGTAACGCTGGTCTGCAGCGAGAAATCTGCTCAACGGGTCAAAGAGCTGGTGCAAAAGCTCGATCAGGATCCTGCTCTACGGAAATTTTTATAAAATACGGCATCTTGTCATGAATTCTTTTCTGCTTTTCAATATCGGCAATACACATACACAGTGGGTGTATGCCGACTGCTGCGGCAATTTTACTTCCGGAATAAAATCGCTTTCTACTGCCGGGTGGATGCTCAATACAGCATTGCTGCCGGCGGCGGACGCTGACTGCCGTGTGTGGTGTGCATGCGTGGTGCCGCAAGCACGGGAGATATTGAGCAAAGCGGGGCGGTATACTCAAATAAATTGGGTCGATTGCCGCAATGCTGCCGCCGCGGGAGTGGATTTTTCGCCGGTGGATACTTCCACTCTGGGAGCAGACCGTATTGCCAACGCTGTGGCGCTGGCGCAGTACGCGCTGCCGGCAGCAAATTTTGACTTCGGCACAGCCATAACTCTGGAGATCGTATTGGCGGATAGACGTTTTGCCGGCGGTGCCATTATGCCGGGGCGCAAACTTATGCGTAAGGCGCTGAATACCGGAACCGCTGCGCTGCCGGAACTGCCGCTGGATCACCCGCCTGCTGACGGCCCGGGAAAAAATACTCTGCAGGCACTGGCGCTGGGGATAGACCGCGGATGTATCGGCATGGTAAAAGAGCTTATGACGGTAGCACGCGGGCAGGGAGTCAATTTTTTTGCGGCGTCCGGCGGTGATGCGGAGTTTTTCTGTCAGGCAATAAAAGAGCTTGTGCCGATGGAAAAAGAGTTTACTTTGCGCGGTACATATCTGATAGCGGCAAAACAGCTTGAAAATGAATGAATTTTTGTTGTGGAAAGTTGAATTAAAGCTCCTTGCGTGATATATTACCTTATACGGGTATAAAAATCCTTGTCCTTGAAATTTATAAATCTGATATGGAGATATTTATATGAAGAAATTTGAAGAACTTTTTGCCGAACTCAAGGCAAAAGCCGCTTCCGGCAATCAGGAATCCGGTACGGTGCGGGAACTTGCCAAAGGCAAGCATTTTGTGGGCAAAAAAATTGTGGAAGAAGCTGCCGAAGTGTGGATCGCTGCCGAATATGAAGGCAAAGAGCGCACTGCCGAAGAAATCTCGCAGCTTTTGTATCATCTGCAGGTAATGATGATCGCCAACGATATTGAGTTGGAAGATGTTTACAAATACCTTTGATCGCAATTCAAATTCAGGAAAATAAAAATGCTTCAATTTGCCATCCCCAACAAAGGCGCCCTTTCGGAAGGCGCGGTGCAGCTGCTGAAAGCTGCCGGCTATAAATGCACCCGTTACAGCCGCGAGCTGATCGTAAGCGACAGCGAAAACGGTATTGATTTCGTCTTTTTGCGTCCCCGCGATATCGCCACTTATGTGGGGCGCGGCATCATCGATCTGGGCATCACCGGCCGGGATCTGACGGCCGACAGCCGTATGGAAGTAGCGGAGCTGCTGCCGTTGAATTTCGGCAAGAGCCGTTTCTGCTACGCGGTGCCCAAAGAGTCGGATCTTACCCCCGATAAGTTCAATGGTCTGCGTATAGCCACAAGCTATCCTGAAATTGTGCGTGCCGATATGGCGAAACGCGGTTTTGATACCCAGATCGTGCGTTTGGATGGAGCGGTGGAAATTTCGGTAAAACTCGGCGTGGCTGATGCCATTGCCGACGTAGTTGAATCCGGCAGAACTCTGGTGGAAGCCGGTTTGAAAGTTGTGGGCGATGTGGTCATGCAGTCTGAAGCGATCGTTATCGGATGCGACGAAAAGATCATTGAACAACCTGAAGTCAGAAGGATTCTGGCGCGTCTGCGCGGCGTGCTGGTTGCCCGTGATTATGTTTTGATCGAATACAATGTGCCGCGCAATATGCTCGAAGAGTGCTGCAAGATCACTCCCGGAATCGAATCTCCGACGATTTCACCATTGAGTAATCCTGACTGGGTGGCGGTCAAGGCCATGATCAAAAGCGGCAAGGTCAATGTGATAATGGATGAACTGCAGGAAAAGGGTGCTCAGGGGATATTTGTTACTGCACTGAATTCCTGCCGGATTTGATAAAGATAGTGATTGGAGCCAGAAATGAGTCAGGAAATATTGAAAACCGCGCACCGCGTATTCGAAATAGAGCTGGAAGCGTTGCAGGCCGTTGACCGGCAGCTCGGCAGCGAGTTTATCGAATTGGTAAAACGCTCCGAAAAAGCGCTGGATCGCGGCGGCAAACTGGTGATAACCGGGGTCGGCAAAAGCGGCTATATCGGTAAAAAGATTGCCGCAACCCTTTCAAGTATTGGCTCAACAGCGGTTTTTATGCACCCGGTGGAAGCTCTGCACGGCGATTTGGGGATCATGCGCAAGGATGATTTGCTTATTGCCATAAGTTACAGCGGCGAAACCGATGAATTGATCCGGATGATCACCCCCGCCAAGCGTCTGGGCGTGGAGCTGGTATCGATTTGCGGCAGTGCTGATTGCCGGCTGGGCAAACTCAGCGATCTGGTGGTACCCATGAAGGTCGAACGAGAAGCGTGCCCGTTCAATCTGGCGCCCACATCAACTACTACTGCGCTGCTGGCGCTGGGCGATGCGTGGGCAATGGTCATGCTGCAGGAACGCGGATTTACCAAAGAAGATTACGGCAGATTTCATCCCGGCGGCGCCATCGGGCGGATGGTCACTATGCATGTAAAAGATATCATGCGTTCCGGCGACCGCTTTGCGCTGGTATCGCCGGATACGGCGGTGCGCGATGCGCTCTGCAAGATGGGACATGCCCGGTGCGGTTCTGCAATCGTTACTGATGACAATGGCCGTTTGCTGGGGGTGTTTACCGATGGCGATTTCCGGCGCGCAGCCGAAAAAGATATCAATGTGCTGACCCGCAAGATGGCCGACGTAATGACCGCCAACCCCATTGCTGTGGATAGCGAAGCATTGGCAGTGGAAGTAGTGCGCGTAGTCGAAAAACACAAGATCAGCGATATTATTGTGGTCGATGGCGATCGTAAAGTGGTCGGTTTGATCGATGTGCAGGATTTGCCCGGACTCAAACTTATGTAATGATATTAGTGAAAAAGGTTATATGATGAATTCTTTTTGGAAAAAACTGGCGATAGTTTGTGCTGCCGCGATTATGACATTGAATGTATCAGCACAAGATTCTCAAGATAAGGACTGGACCGATAATCTCTGCAATATGGGCCGCGGTCTGGTCAATGTGGCAACCTGCTGGTTGGAAGTGCCCCGGTGTCTGATTTATCACAACAGTCAGCTGCCGGTGCTGGGAGTGGTGGTCGGTGCCTGTCAGGGAGCCGGATTTACTGTTATCCGGGCATTTGCAGGAGTGGCTGATATTGCCAGTTTCGGATTTATGTCTGACTCCATCTACACCTCGTGTCATGACTTCAACGAATGGGTGTGGGATTCCCGCTGGGTGCCGCATAACAACTGAAAATAGCCTTTAAATGGTAATTTCCCCGGCGGAAACGCTGGAATAAGACCCGGTGCGGGATGGATGAAGAATCTCCTGTGCCGGGTATATATTTTATGTGGCGTTTGGCATCTTGACAATTTCAATTCAGAGTGGGGGGGGGCTGCCACACCTTAAAACGATGCAAATTTATCCTCAAACACCGGGGATTGGCTCAACTCCGGTCGGCTTCGCTGCTGTGCCGCGTGGACTGTAATATATTCAGCAGTTCATATAAGGAGGCATATATTGCGGCAAAAAAGGCTATTTTGTGTTTTTGCTTGAAGCGTTCTTGCCCGGTTTGCCGATCATGGTATCCAGCGGATCATTAACTTGTACCGGCGTGTTGGGCAGCAGTTTTTGCGGCGAATATTCCACCCCGGGCTGAACCACTTCGCCGCCCAGCACTTTTACTTCGCCGGTATTTGATGAACGGGAGAGTACCGGTGCTGTTTTTGTCATGCGGTAAAAGGATTGTTTCTGCGGCTGACCGTTCCAGTCATATATGGTGTACTGAAACATCTTCTGCGAAACCGGAAAGAGTATGTGCAGCTGATTGATCTCATCGAGTTCGCAAGTCGGCCGCTCACGCCCCAGCAATATGCCAAGGTGTTTGATAACATAAATTTTTTCTTTATCTTCGACCTGCAGATACAGGTGTATATCATTTTTATCCTGCAGACTGCGGATACTGTACTTACGTATTTTTGCATCGTTGCCCAGTTTTGCTGCCTGCAGATCGGGTACTCCGAAATTGCGGCTCCAGAAAACCTGCCCCTGGGAAATATCCAGCGAACAGCGGTTGCTGGCGTATTCATGCTTCAGCATCGGGTGTGATATGTAGGCCCGCAAGCGGAAACTGCCCACCCGCCGGAGATCCAGCCAGCGGGTCAAATCGACCCGTATTCTGTGATCCACTCCCGGCCGGAGAATCAAACCGCGCAAATCAATTTTTACCCCGGAGCCTTTGACCGGACGGTCGTGCATGTCAAAAAATTCGAGTTCCAGATGACCTTGGAATTCAGCTTCGGTACCGAACACCAGCACCTGACCGGATGTGTTGCGTAAAACCATCCCCGCCATCACCGGTTCGTAGAGCATGTAGCGTGTACGCGGCAGATACATGTGCATTACCACATCGGCAAAACTTGTCAGGGCAAAGAATAAACCGGTTAGCAATACAACGATTTTACGCATGAATCAAGCCTCCTGGATTTTTCTGCCGATGGCGGCGGCAACTGCCGCTGCATCGATATTATGGCATTCGGTAACGATCCTGCTGCATTTACGGCGCATACACTTGATGCACTTGAGGTCGCCGCGTTGGAAAATAGTGTGGATATCGCCGAACGGTCCGGTCAGATTCGGGTTGGTCGGACCGTAAAAGCAGACCACCGGCACGTTTGCCGCAGCTGCGATATGCACCGGACCGCTGTCATTGGCCAGCAGTACTTTACAGCGCGATATAAGTTCAACCAGTTCACCCAACCCCGTGGCTCCGGCAATGGAAACCACATTGTCTGAATTGCTCAACTGCCGGATGTTTTCGGCAACTTTCTGGTCTGCGGGCGCACCCATGACCACAAAACGCAGTTGCGGATACATTTCTGAAGTCAATTTTATCACCCGGGCAAAAAGCTCCGGCGGAAACATCTTGCTCTCCCAACGGGCGCCGGGGGAGATCCCTACGAGTATATCATCGCTCTTGATCCCCAAACGCGCCAGTTTTGCATTCAAAGTTCCGGCATTTTCCTGCTGGGATGACACTTTGCAGCCGGTACGCATGGTCCCGGTCTGGAAAAAACGCTCCACCAGCAGCTGATTGCGCCGCACCGCATGCAATCGCAGATTCACTTTGCTCCAACAGTGATAAAACCAGCGGGCCATGGGTTCGCGCGGCCGGGCAAACCCCACCACACGCCCCCGGGCAGCCCGGGCAAAAAATGCGCTCCGGAACAAACCCTGAAAGTCAAAAATGTAATCATAAGGATATTCGCGCAGCTCTCTGATAAGTTCCAGCATAGCCGGCAGTATGGTCGTGATCTTCCCCAATTCGCGGCGGCGGAATATGATCTTGCGCGCCACCTTTACCGGAGCATAGTCCAGCGCTTCGGCAAAAGCCGGATGCACCAGCCAGTCGAATTCAGCTTCGGGAAAAAGCTCCTGCAATCTTGCTACGGCAGGAAATACATGGAATATATCTCCCAGACTGCTGGGCTTGACGATCAATATGCGTTTTACATTGGCCGGTATTTTTTTATCGCCAACGGATTTTCTTTTGGCAACTTTCATAATCCAGATCGCTTATTCTCCGATTGCCAGACGATTGGCAAGTCTTTCCGGCAGACCGGCTTCGAGTACCTTGGTCTGGGCGCTGGCTATATCGTAGGGCAGCGCGTAACGGGTAACGGTTCGCGCGGCATCGTCGAAGACTGCAAATGATGCCCGCGGGTCGTGGTTGCGGGGCTGGCCGATACTGCCGACATTGAACAGATATTTGCACCCAGGCTCAATACGCACAGAAAATGTATCGATCACATCAAAGTTATTGGGCATGGCGTTATTGACCATCACCCAGTCGCGCAACTCTTCCACTCCGCGCAGCGGACCGGAGGCAAACGGTTTTTTGCAGAAAGCCACCGGCACATGCGAGTGACCGCAGAAACAAAGCTGGGTAAGCTGGTATGAGAAATTATCGATCGCATGGTAAACATCGAACACATACCCCCAGGTGTTCGGTGAATCCAGCGTGGCGTGCACCAGCGTTACCGGCATACCGGGGATCGAAACGCGCAATGGCGCATCGCCCACCCAGCGCCGTTCATCTTCGGTAAGCTGGTTGCGGGTCCAGAAGATCGCGCGCTTGGCATTGGGGTTGAAACCTTCCATTTCATCGTCATTCATGGCCGTATAATCGTCATGATTGCCCCGCACCCGGGCAATGGGGTTGAGGGCATTTATCATGCGCAGACAAAGCTGCGGCTCGGAGTTATACCCCACAATATCTCCCAGGCAGGCATATTTATCCACCCCGAGAGATTCACAGTATGCCAAAACCTGATTCAAGGCATCGGCGTTGGCATGAATGTCACTTAAAAGCGCCAATTTACTCATAAAAAATTCAAATCCTGATAAAATTGTTACAGCAGGCAGCAATTGAGATAAGCCGGATTCTGTTCCGAAATCCGAAGATTCGGCGGCAATCATCTGTCTATGCGACCAGAACCCGGAACTGTTAACGCTGCGAGCAACAGCTCGTTCCCTATTTGGTCTTGCTGCGGAAGGGGTTTGCCTGTGCGATGACGCTTTCGCTGATCACCCGGCGGGCTCTTACCCCGCCTTTTCACCCTTACCGGAACGGATTCCGGCGGTTTTTTTTCTGTTGCACTTTCCTTCCTGCGGCTTATGGTCCGCAGTACCCTTCTTTCACGTTCAGAAAAATCTTCCCGCTGAAAAGGACTTCCCGCTCTGTGCAGTCCGGACTTTCCTCCCCCGGTAAACCGGGAGCGATTACCTGTCAACTGCTGCCATTAAATAAATATAACATAAAAGCGCTACTTATCAAGTTAACAGCAAATTTTTTTTACATTTTTTTGCTCTTTTTCCGGTGTTTATGACTATGAAGATGTGGCATTTTGTCTGAAGAGCATTTATAGTAAAAAAAATATTTGTTTTGTATGAATGGATCAAATGATGTTGAAGAGTCGATTCAAGCACCTTGAACCGGATTTTTATGATATTTACCGGCAGTTTTCAGACGGATTCCCAAGCAGCAGCTGCGAGCGCTCGTGGGCCAATCTGATGCTTTATATGCCGGTATATGATTGGCATGCTGCAGTAATAAGTGAGTGTTTGTGGGTGGCTTCGTTCAAAGAAAAGTACATTTTCTTTCCTGCGGGCAGGGCAGTTGATCCGGAAACTCTGTTCAACGTTTGCAAGTGGTTCGATGACTTTTGCGGCGGCGGGAGTGTTTGCGGCGATGTTCCGGCAGATTATTTCCAGAATTTTCCGGTTGCGGCAGATTTTTTTACACTGGAAGTTGATCCCGGTGAAGCCGACTATATATACGATCTCCGGCACCTGGCAAGTTTCAGCGGCAGTAAACTGCGTAAGCGTCACAATCAGATCCGACAGTTTGAGCGCTGCTATGAGAATATATTTCGGGTTGAAAAGATGCAGAAAAGTCATATCGGCCAAGTACTTGCTCTGGCTGAAAAATTGAGCCGTGATATCTGGGAAAGCAATTCCGGACAGGAAGAAAAACTTTCCTTGCAGCGGCTGGAACTTTTGTGGAATGATCCTTGCTGCGGATTGAACGGGGTTTTGCTGTATGTGCAGGATTCTCTTGCCGGATTTTCCATTTACTCGCCATTGAGTGACCAGATAGCGGATATACATTTTGAAAAAGCCGATCACACTTTCACTGGAGCCGGCGCCAAGCTTACTGCCGTGCTGGTAGAACAGCTGCTGGCTGAAAACTTTGCATTCATGAACCGCGAACAGGATTTGAATGTGGAAGGTTTGCGCCGTGCCAAGCGGGCACTTGATCCGGATCATCTGTTGGAAAGAGCTGTTTTAACGCTGATTTGAAGACTTTTTTTCTTGCCAAGAATACGTTTGTGTGGTATATTATATGATAATTTTTTTTCAGAAGTCTGAAAAAATACGATCGTAACCAATTAAATATCAGGGATATCAGAATAACAGAAGTATGGATATTATCAGTGTTATCGTTCCTGCTTTACTGGCTGGAAGTGCGTTCTTTGCGCTTTTTTCCGGCAGATGGGACCGCGGGGCAAATGCAGTAGGTGCAGGAGGCTGCATAGCGGCTCTTCTGCTTAAGTTTTTTATTGCGGTGCGGGTTCATGACCCGGTGCTGCTGGTTTTTCAGCTGCCGGTGATATTGGTAGGTATGGCTGCGGCATGGCACACCATCGGCTATATGAAAGAGCATGGCAGACACCGCATGAATCTTTACTGGTTCCTGTTTAATCTGACCATATTTGCCATGCTGAATGTTACGGCGCTTCCCAAGGGGGTTGTTTTTCTGTTGAACTGGGAGCTTATGGGGCTGGCGAGTTTTGGACTGGTGGCGTTTGACTGGAGCCGGAAGCAGGTGCGTAAAGCCGCATGGATCTATCTTCTGGCTTGCGAAGCCGGTGGCTTGCTGCTCGTGTGGGTACTGAGTCTGCCGGAGGGATATATGGTTGCTGCAACGGTGGCAACTTTGCTGGCGTTCGGGTTGAAAGTCGGGTTCCCGCTGCTGCATGTGTGGCTGCCTGAAGCACATCCGGCGGCTCCGGCTCCGGTATCGGCCGTGATGTCGGCAGCAATGATCCCGCTGGGGTTTTATGGTATCGGCGTGTGGGCCCCGTGGGTGATCGGGGTGCCGGCGATCGGATGGATAGCTTTTGCCGCCGGTTTGATCGGCATGTTCTGCGGCATACTTTTCGGCGCTGCGCAAAGTGATCTCAAGCGGATGCTGGCGTATTCGAGTGTGGAAAATATAGGTATAATTACGCTGGCGTTCGGGCTGGCGCTGCTGGGCCGCGGTGTAAACAACGATCTTATGATGGTGATGGCTGCTGCCGGCGGTATGCTGCATATCGTCAATCATGCTCTGCTGAAAGGTTCGCTTTTTCTCTGTGCCGGATCGGTCTACAAAACCATGCATACGCTGGATATGGATATCATGGGCGGACTGGTCAGAAAAATGCCGCTTACCGGATTGATTTTTACCGTTTCCGGTATGGGAATATCCGGTCTGCCGCCGTTTTGCGGTTTTGCCAGTGAACTTTTGATTTACATGGCAGCTTTTCAGGGCATAGCACACAGTACCGGCGGCGTTTTTGCTGCTTCAACTGCATCGGCGATTGCGCTGGCACTTACCGGCGGACTGGCGGCGGCAGCTTTTGCCAAAAGTATTTCGGCGGTTTTTGCCGGCGAACCGCGTTCTGCTGCGGCTGCCAATGCCGGACTTGAAAGTTTGAATATGGCTCTGGCGCAACTCTTTTTGTCTCTGCTGGCTTTGCTTATGACTTTGGCCGCGCCGGTACTGGCCGCTAAAGCCGGCGGCGCCAGATACGGCGCCGCTTTGAGCATGCCGCTTACTTATAACGCTATATTTGCTCTGGTGCTCTGGTGGCTGGTTACGCTGCTGATGGTGCTCCGGAAAAACTGGCGCAAAAAACGCTCCGATGCGGAAAATCTTACTTGGGATTGCGGTTTTGCCGAGCCCACCGCACGAATGCAGTATACTGCAACGGCTTTCATTCAGCCGTTGGCCGATCTTTTCAACGGTATATTGCGGCAGAAAAAATCCATTGTTCCGGTAAAAGGATATTTCCCGCAGCAAGCGGCTTTTGACGTGGAAACTCCTGATGGCGGAACCCGCTGGATCTGGGCCCCGGTATTCAAAGCAGCAAGTTTTGTTTCCGATAAAGTAAAACATCTGCAGTCGGGTTTTCTGCATATTTATATATTGATAATGGTCGTGGCTATATTGCTTATGCTGGGTTGGAGTTTTATTGCCAAATCCGCTCCGGCTGAAAAATCTGAAAACAAAACAGCTCCGGCAGTAAAGGCGGTGGCCAAATGAACGAATCTTCATTGAATTTTATATTGTGGTGCGGCAACTTTGTCGTTGCTCTGATCGCTTCGCCGCTGCTGGTCGGGGTTATCAATAAAGTCAAGGCTTTTTTTGCCGGACGCAAGGGGCCGCGTTTGCTGCAGCTTTATTACGATCTGGCTAAATTGATGAAAAAATCTTCGGTTTACAGCACTTCCCGCGGATGGATTTTCGAGCTTGCTCCGTGGGGTACTCTGTGTACCGCGCTGCTGATGCTGCTGATGCTGCCGGCGGCATGTCTGAAGTCGCCGGTGGCATTTCCCGGGGATATGATACTGTTTGTTTATCTTGCCGGCTGCGGCAGAATGCTGACCGTACTGGCGGCAATGGAAACCGCATCGGCATTTGAAGGTATGGGCTCAAGCCGCGAATGTCAGTTTTCCATGCTGGGTGAAGGGGTGATGCTGGCCATACTTTCGGCGCTGGTGCTGCTGACAAAAGATTTTACGCTTTCGGGCGCATTGACCGCGCTTACGCCAGCCGGATGGTTTTCCGGCGGCACGGCAATATTCTTTCTGGCCGCCGCACTCTATATTGTAATGCTGTGCGAAAACTGCCGGGTGCCGGTCGACGACCCCGAAACGCACCTGGAACTTACCATGATTCACGAAGCTATGATCCTTGACAACAGCGGACCGGATCTGGCTGCGATACACTACAGCGCCGCACTGAAATTGTGGATATTCGGATCTTTTATGGCGGCCTTGCTGCTGCCGAATCTGGCAGCTGGCTGCGGACTTGAGTTTATTCTGTTTTATGTGCTGATTTTCGGTATGGCAGCAAGTATCGGTGTGGTCGAGTCGGTTATGGCGCGTTACCGCTTTTTGAAGGTGCCGCAGCTGTTGGCAGGGGCGCTGGCAATTGCATTGCTGGCAATAGTTTTGATCGCTATTTTCGGAGGAGATTTCAAAAAATGACAGAAATAACAGAAGTGATCCTGTCGGCTCTGCTGCTGATCGATCTGACATTGGTGGCAACCAGCCGTATGCTGCCGTGTATCCGGCTGGCGGCGCTGCACGGGCTGCTGATCGGGCTTTTTCCGCTGGCTTTATGGTACAGCAAGAATGTTGCAGTTCCGCATCTGGAAGTTATTATTGTGGCAATAATCGGTGTGGTGGTCAAAGGTGTAGTGCTGCCATATCTGTTGCGGCATGCAATGTATCAGGCCAAAGTCAAGCGCGAACTGGAACCGCTGGTCGGTTATGCCGGATCGCTGGCGGTGGTGGTGCTGCTGTCCGGACTGGCATTCTATTTCTGGATCCGCGGCGGGGTCAATCCGGCCGGCAGCCCGCTGCTGGCGGCTCCGGTGGCGTTCACCAGCATGATCGCCGGATTGTTTATCGTTATTGCCCGCAAGAAGGCACTGACCCAGGTGGTGGGATTTCTTATTTTTGAAAACGGTATAACGGTTTTCGGTCTTGGCATGGCGGTCGAGTGCGGAATTCTGGTGGAACTGGGTATACTGCTGGACGTGCTGGTATTGGTTTTTGTCATGGGTATAGCTATGTTTCATATCAACCGCGAATTTTCTCATATCGATGCCGACCGGCTTACACACCTCAACGAAGTCGAGGAAGATGAAACCGATGATTCCGGCGAAAGCGAGGTGAAAGCATGATTTCTCTGTTTTTGATTCTTCTGCCGCTGGCCGGTCTGTTGGTTGTCTGGGCGTCGGGCAGCCGGTTGAAAGTGCATGTGGGTGTGATCAACGTTACGGCAGTATTGCATTGCTTCGGGACGGCGGTGCTGTGGTTTTTTCCGGAGCTGGCAGCAACTTCTCCCGGAAAAGTAGCTGAACTCATAGGTGTGGATGATTTGAGCCTGACGGTGTTGAGTGTGGTTTCGTTCCTGAATCTGCTTTCCAGCATACAGACCATCAAATATTTTCCTATGGTGCGGCAGCATTATATAGCCAATGCTGAAAAATTTCTTTCGCCGCAGCTGGTGGCGATCTGTCTGCTGGGATTTCTCAGCAGTATGACTCTGGTGACTGTAAGCTGCAACTTCGGTCTGCTGTGGGTAGCTATGGAAGCTACTACGCTGGCAAGTGCGCCATTGATCATCTTCCGCCGCAGCGGTAATTCGCTGGAGGCTATGTGGAAGTATATACTCATCTGTTCGGTGGGGATCGGTTTTGCGCTGTTCGGCACTATGCTGCTGGCGATTGCCGGCGAGGGCAGTCATGCCGGAATGGATATGTTGCTTTTGAGCAAGGCCAATTTGCATCCGGAATGGTTCAAAGCGGCGTTTGTTTTTATGCTTGCCGGTTACGGTACCAAGATGGGGCTGGCACCGTTCCAGAGTTGGATGCCCGATGCTTACAGCGAAGCGCCCGGAGTGTTGTCGGTGCTTTCGTCGGGGGCATTGCTGGCGTGTTCGTTTCTGGGTGTGGCGCGGGTGCTGGAAATTGCTCCGGAAAGTGTGCGCGGCTTCTGCACCGGTCTGATGTTGGTGCTGGGGGTGCTTTCGCTGGCGCTGGCAGCATTTTTCATTGTCCGGCAAAATGACTACAAGCGCATGCTGGCTTATTCAAGCATGGAACATATGGGACTGGTTTCGATCATGTGGGCATTGGGGTATGAATATATAGCTTTGCTGCATATAATCGTGCATGCATTGCTCAAAGTGGTGCTGTTTATGACCGCCGATAATATCCAGCTGGCTTGCAATACCCAGAAAATCAGCAGCATCAGCGGACTGCTGGGGGTGATCAAACGCAATGGTATAAACTATATTGTTGCCATTCTGCTTTTGTGCGGTATGCCGCCGTCGCCGTTGTTTTTTACCGAAATGATGCTGATCCGCGGGGCCGGTGTATGGCTGGGCGGGGTGATACTGCTGCTGCTTTTTGTGGTTTTTTCGGGTATGACTTATCACGGTTTGCGTATGACTATGGGCGAACGTTCAGCGTGTACCGCCCATGCTGATGAAGTCAAACATCTGGAACGGCTCAGCAATATTCCCACAATGGTTTTGATAATTGTGCTGGCAGCCGGACTTTTGCTGTCGGCGATGCTGATAATACAAGAAATTGCAGTATTGAGGGGAGCAACATGGATTTTCTGAAATTCAAAAATTGTGAAAGCGTGGCTCTTGCCGATATAAAAATATTGGAGTTTGCCGAATTCAAAACGCAGTTGAAAAGCCTGATCGCCGGGCAGAATTGCCGCGTTTCAGCATTTTTTGCTCACGATGACAAACTTTTTGCCGTGGTGCTTGATCCGGCAGAACGATGTTTCAAGGTGGCGGCAACAGCGGTGGGTAAAACTTATCCGGCGCTGACCAATGATATACCCTGTCTGCATTGGTTTGAACGCGAGATATTTGAACAGAGCAATATCGTACCTGAAAATCACCCGTGGCTCAAGCCCATACGGTTTGAAAATTCTGAAAAACCCGGTGTAACCGATTACTTTACCATGCAGGGCAATGCGGTGCACGAAGTGGCCGTAGGTCCGGTGCATGCCGGGGTGATCGAACCGGGACATTTCCGTTTCCAATGTATGGGCGAAGATGTATACAGCCTGGAAATAGAACTGGGGTATCAGCATCGCGGAGTGGAAAAAATGCTGGTCGAATCTCCGGCAAAACTCCGCAATCATTTGATCGAAACCACCGCTGGGGACAGCTCTACAGCTTACGCTCTGGCCTACGATGGTGTCATTGCTTCGCTGGCGGAAACTCCGCGGGCGCCGTTAACCGAACGCGCACAGATACTGCGTACGCTGGCGCTGGAGCTTGAGCGCATTGCCAATCATGTGGGCGATATCGGTGCATTGGCCGGCGATGTGGCATTTTTGACCACCAGTGCCTATTGCGGACGCATCCGCGGGGATTTTCTGAATATGACCGCACTGCTTTGCGGTAATCGTTTCGGCCGCAATTATATAACCTATGATGGTGTGGAATTTGACCTTGCCAACAATAAACTTGCCGCTTTGCGTGACTGGTTTGAGCGGACGGTGGAGGATTTCAAAAATGCGTGGGACCTGATGGCCGACGACCCCGGTTCGCTTGACCGTTTTGAAGGTACCGGCCATGTGCCGCAGAGTGTTATGCGCGATATCGGCGCGGTGGGGGTGGCTGCCCGTGCTTCCGGTGTGGATATGGATGTCCGGCGCGACTTGAGCAATATTGGCGTATATGATAAATTGGTGTGGAAAAGTGCACTCAAGCACTCCGGCGATGTGATTGCCCGCGCCAAGACCCGCCGCTGGGAGATCCGCGAATCCATCCGTATGGTGCGTGCTTTGCTGACCTGGCTGGAAAGTTCCAACTCCAGCGCTTCCAATAATTCGGAGGCACCGGAAAAATTCAAAGCCGGTCATCTGGCGGTCTCGGCGGTGGAAGCGTGGCGCGGCGAAGTTGTGTGTGCGGCAATTACCGGCAATGACGGCCGTATTGAGCGGTTCAAGCTGGTGGATCCATCGTTCCACAACTGGTTTGCGCTGGCGCTGGCGCTGCGCGGTGAACAGATTTCCAACTTTCCGATCTGTAATAAAAGTTTCAACTTGTCCTATTGCGGGCATGACCTTTAAGGAGAAAATAGATTATGTTTAAAGCATTGCACGCAAGATTGTTTCAGAAATACCGCACCAATAAATTCCCGGATGCCGCCCCGAATTTGCCGGAGCATTTCCGCGGCCGTCCGGAGTTTGACCGAGACGGAATCGATCAGGAGTTGTGGCTCCGTGCCGCCGAAGCCTGTCCGGTGGATGCCGTTGATGCCGGTAATGCCGCAATCGACCTCGGCAAATGCATTTTCTGCGGCAAGTGTACCAAAGCCAATCCTGCGATCCGTTTTACTGATGAATACCGCATGGGGACCATGAAACGCGAAAACCTTATCGCCGACGGCAGCAGGTACAGCATCGATGAACAGCTGGATGCCGGAATCAAAGCTTTGTATGGCAAATCTCTGCACATACGGCAGGTTTCTGCGGGCGGTTGTGCTGCTTGTGAACTGGATTTTAATGTGCTTAATACGTTGGCGTGGGATATGGGGCGTTTCGGTTTGAAAGTGGTTGCTTCGCCCCGTCATGCCGATGCGGTGCTGGTTACCGGGCCGGTTACTGACAATATGCGTCTGGCGCTGAAGAAGACTTATGATGCCATAGGTGAACCCCGTTTGGTGATTGCATGCGGCGCGTGTGCCATATCAGGCGGAATCTATCAGACCAGCGTAAAAACTGCCGGCGGTATCGAAGATATTATGAAAGTCGATCTTTATGTGCCGGGCTGTCCGCCGCACCCGGCAACTTTGTTGGAAGCTCTGGTCCGTTTTATGGGGCGTAAGCAGCAAGGATGAGTTGAAAAAATATCTGTGCTGAAAAAAGGGTGTTGCAAAAACTCAAACAGTTTTACAACACCCTTTTTTTATGTTGCAGTTTACAGCGGCAACAGTTCGTTTTGTTCGAGTTCTTCCAGATGTGCGGTATCGTTCCACGTTACCAACTGCCAGTTCCGGGCCTCTTTGCAGCGGAAAACTGCCAGACTGGCATTGGCGCAGAACGGCCTTACATTGGGGGATTTTATACCGCCGGTGGTGTGCTTGAGAATTCTCTGCATGGCACCGCCATGCGTTACCAGCAGAACTCTTTTGCCGGAATAATTTTTTGCCAGATCATTGATGAAGTTTGAAACGCGGGTTTGAAATTCGTTCAAACTTTCGCCTTCCGGGATCTCCAGATCATCCAGATCAGAGCGGAACGCCTGCATCATCTCCGGATATTGAGTGTTTAGATCAGCAATGCGCTTGCCTTGCATAAAACCCAGATTCCACTCGCGCAATGCCGGGGTGGGTTCTATCTTCAATGCAGGGTGATTTTGCAGAATTATTTTTGCCGTATTCATGGCGCGTGCAAGATCGCTGGAAAAAACAGCATCGAACTGCCAGCTTTTCAAGCGTTTTGCCGCTGCCCGGGCCTGAAGCAGCCCCAGCTGGTCAAGCTTGGTATCGCTCTGCCCCTGGATTATGCCATCGCGGTTGGAGATGGTCTGACCGTGCCGTACTGCTACGATTTCACAAATATTTTCCGGAACTTTTTTCATGATTTTTATAAAGAATAACAGCGGTTGAACCGGTCAGCCGCTGTATCAGTTTCAAGATTTTTTCAGCAGAATTCCAACACACCAAAGTCTTCCGGACGGTGGAAATTGAGTTCACGCACCGGATTCCAGCTGAGCCAGTGCGGGTGACTGGTGGCATCGCCGCACTTGTAGGCGTTCATGCGCCAGATGGTACCGGCTTGGGGCTGTTTGATATCGGCATATTTGCGGATCAGTTCGTAGGGAAAGAAGAATCCCACCCGGTAGTTGACCGCGCCGACCTGTTCGGGATCGACTACATCGGGCATGGTATGGAATTTTTTGAGCAGATCCATATCGGCATCCGGCACGACATCCATATCCTTAAAGCCGCCTTTTACCCGGGTGTTGTCGCGCACATAATACAGCAGCATACCGGCACCGCAGTTCATTTCCAGATTGAAATATCCGGCTCCGGGCAGTTCAAAAAAGAATTCCACGCAGCTGTCGCGGCAAACCTGCCCCTGATAACCGGTCTGAATACTGCGGACATAGTAGTCATCCACATTGAACAATCCGTAGATACCTTCGGAATCATACTGCATTTTGAGTTCAGTTTTGGGCTGATGACGGGTTCCTTTGATATGGGCATTGACAATGCGCAACGCTTCAATATTTTTCCAGCAATTTGAATCCCATGCGGCGCTGATATCGACCGCTCCGGCAGCAGGTTTGATCTGATACTTCATAGCGATTTATCCTTTCAGTTAAGTAAAAAAACAATAAGTCAATATAACAGATTTTCCGGAAAAAGCCAACTTGCAAGCGCAAAAACCGCAATTTTATCGAAAAAAAAGATCCGGCACAGGTGGGGGGACACTGTGCCGGCAAGGACAAACACCAATGAATACCCAAGGGGAGGCGGGGAACCTAATTAAGTATAGAGAGTACCATTGGCATTAAAGTTCGCCCTTGTGGTAATTAATATAACGGGCTTTACAGGATTTTCAACTCAAAAACGGGAAAAAAACGAAAAAAGATGATCTTTTTTCATAGTTCTGTTCCCGATAGCGGTTGATAAAATGTCGTTTACAGACAGGTCATGCGGCGGAACACCGCAAAGCCTTTTTTACCGGATTTGACAATTACATCGGCAAGGTGTATATTAAAAGAGTGTATTTTTAGCGCAAGTGGTTTTTATGGAAGAGTTTTTTGATGTTTATGATGCATCCGGCAAGTGGATCGGGCAATATTTACGCAGCGAATGCCATGGCAATCCGGCTTTGATCCACCAATCGGTGCATGTGGTGGTTTTTGACCGCAGCGGCAAGCGTATACTTCTGCAGAAACGTGCGCGTTCCAAAGATATCCAGCCGGGAAAATGGGATACCGCCGTGGGCGGCCACGTTGCTGCCGGCGAAAGTGTTGAAGCGGCGGCACAACGCGAACTGGCAGAGGAACTCGGGATCACTGGTGATGTGGAGTTCTTTTTCAAATCAACTATCCGCAACGATATTGAATCTGAAAATGTAACTGTTTTCAAACTTGCAAGCGATGGGCCGTTTGATTTTTCGCACGATGAAATCGATGAAGTCAGATTTTTTGATCTGGCACTTTTCAACGATCCGCAGGAGCGCGAACGCAATGATTTCACCCCCAATTTGCAAAAAGAATTGCTGGATATAATATCTCTGTTGAATAAAGGAATCAGATAATGGAAAAAACTATTTCGTGGAAACGTAATCTTGCCTGTATATGGATCGGGCAGATTCTGGCTATGGCCGGTACGAGTATGGTCATACCGTTTATACCGCTTTTTCTGCGCGAAAAAATGGGGTTTGTGGATGAAGCCGAGCGGGCAATGGCGGTTTCGCTCTTTTTTTCGGTGGGGCTTTTGAGTTTCTGTATTTCCAATCCGCTGTGGGGCGCGGTGGCGGATCGCTACGGCAGAAAGCTTATGCTGCTGCGGGCTTATTTTGTAACTGCAATAACTTTTCCGGCCATGTATTTTATGCCCAACTGGAGTGCTTTGATCGTTATGCGGTTTATTTCATCGGCGTTTTCCGGCACGGTTTCTGCGGCACAGACCCTGGTGGCTGTTACCACCCCGGATGAACATCAGGGCTTTGCTCTGGGAACCCTTTCCACCGCGTTCTGGTCGGGAAATATGCTGGGGATGGTTGGCGGAGGCATGGTGGTGCATTATTGCGGATATCTGACGGCTTTTCTTATCTGCGGCAGTGCATTTATGCTGGGCGGATTGCTGACACTCTTTTTTGTAAGAGAAAATTTTGTGCCGCCGGCAATTACAGCGGTCAGAGAAAAAAAGAGCTGGCGTGCGCTGCTGCCCGGCTTTGATGCAGCAGTGTGGGTGACTTTGGGGATGCTGTTTATTTTTCCGCTGGCACGCCGCTGCGATGAGCCTTTTCTTGCATTGCTGGTGGAGCTCATTGGCGGAGTTGAACGGGCGGCACTGAATACCGGCTGGGTAGCGGCGCTGGCGGCGGCCGGCGGTATTCTTTCCGGTTTGGTATTCGGGCATTTGAGCGATCGCTGCAAGCCGTTGACTCTGGCGGTGCCGGCGTTGGCGGCGGCCGGCGGATTTATGATTTGGCAGGCAATGTCGCAATCGCTGTATGCGCTGGGGGCGGCGCGTTTTCTGGTGTTTTTTGCTGCAGGCGGACTTGAACCGATTTTTTTGGCTATGCTTTCGCATACGGTCAAAAAAGAACAGCGCGGCAGCGCATTCGGCTGGTGTGCAAGTATCCGCATGTTCGGCGGCATGTTCGGCGCTCTTATCGGTGGTGCGGTCATTGCGGTGACCGGCACCCGCGGCGTATTTGTTTTTGCCGGTATTGTGATGTTCTGTCTGATACCGCTGGTAGTGATGGCGGTCAGAACGATCAATAAGTACCGGAAATAAATACTTTGGTTTTCCGGCGAGATTTGATGCCGGATTTTTTTCAGTTTCGGAATTTATCTGCCAGCGGTATTATCCATGAACCGAGGCTGTTGCCCAGGGTCATAAGCAATACATACAGCAGGGTGTGAAAATCCCATACTCCGGCTACTGAAAAGTAGTACATATTGGCAATGCAGTGTTCGAATCCGCTCAAAATAAATATTGCTACGCAGAGAAAAACACTTGCAAATCGGAAAATATCGCCCAGCTCTTTGTGTTTGTAAGTCTCCACCCCGATATACATGAGCATACCGCAAAAAACTGCCAGAATAAGTATGCTCAAAGGCGTGTCAGCCAGCTTTTCGGCACACACCGCGCCTGCCCTTTCACTCAATTTGCCGAAAGTCCGGCTGTTGCGGATAAGAAAACCCACCGCGTAACAGCCGATAAGATTGCCCACCCAAATCAGAAACAATGTGATCAGATAAGCAATCACGCCTGATTTTTTCTGCGTAACAAGATAGCCGATTGCACCGGTGAAGAGCTTGAATCCGTAACAGAGTATGGTCATCAGGGCAAAGGCAAAGAGAAAAGCACCAAGATTGGCATTTTTGACCGCCAGAAATACTGTGCCGGCTATACCTATGGCAATACCGGAAAGTATGGCGTTAAGAAAAATTTTTCCTGCTTGAGATATATTCATTGATAAGATCCCCTGTTGAATGTTTTTTAAGCCTGACAGCAGTTTTTCAGATACCAGAGTGCCGCTGCCGCCGCCAGTACCACCAGCAGTACCGGTACAATGAACAGCATCGAACGCTTTTTGCCCGGCATCTTGCACAGTTTGAATTCGGTGTGCGCCGGGTATTGCGTGCTGCGGGTAAAGATGCCGGAAACATACATATTTAACCGCATGTGCAGATTGATCGCCCACCCGCCGGCTTCCAGAAAGAGCGTCAGATTGCGCTTGCGCAGCTTGAGGAATGCAAAGATAGCAGTCGGCACCATGAAAATCGCCACCAGCACCACGATCCAGATAAGTATGACATAAAACGGCAATGCCGAGATTGCTGTGATAGCTCCGGTAATGGCTTTGAGTACAAAACTCAAACCGGCACCCAGAGCCGCAACACTCAACCCGCCGGCCAGCAGGATCATGGAGTTATTATTCATAAACTTTTGCGCCGCGGGCAGGGGCGCTGCCGCAGGCGTTTGCGGCGGCAGTTTTCCCTGGTCGATAGCTTTGACAAGCTGTTTTTCGGTGCTGGAAAAATCGGTCAGTTTCTGCAGTTTTTCATTCATTGCTTCGGAGAGACGGCGGAACGGAGCAAAAAGAGTCTGACCGAAAGAGATCGGTCCTTCGACCATATCAATGATTTTGCCGTTATAGGTTATATTGTCGTTGTCAACAAAAAACGCCGGTTTGCCGATGTAAATACGGGTCAATGCTCCACCGGTAACGGCTACTGCCACTTTGCGCTTGACCGGTACTTTGCCGCTGGAGATCACTTCCAGATACAGCAGGCACAAATGCGAACGCACAGCAATCTTTTTATGTGCAGCAATATCTTCGATCCAAACCGCCAGATTATAGCTTTTGCCATCCATGATCAGACGTCCGGCCTGAAGCATACTGATTTGATCGCTGTCAAAAAAGTTTTTGAAGCTGACAAAGTTATTGACAAAATCCAGCATATAACGGCGGTAAAGCAGGAGCCGTTCGAGCTTTTTCAGGCAATCGACTACGCTGCCGAGAGCTTTATCTTCCGCAAAAAGTTTACGCAGTGCATCTATTTCGCTGCCGGCAAGATACTGTTCTAACTTTTCTCTGCCCAGCTGTCCGGCAAGATCACCCTGCGCTTTGGTCAGATAATCCATGTAAGGAGCCAGATCAGCTTTCAAGCTCTGCCACGCTTCGGGCGAGAGTTTTTCCAGTTGGAAAGTCTGAATGAAGCTATCGATTTTAGCCTGATAAAACGGATTGGTGGCGCTGGAGAGATCCAGTATGGCTTCGGCAGAGGGCATTGCCAGCGGAGCCGAGCTCAAAACTGCATCGATCTTGGCGGCATCCTGCAGATCGAGTTCGGGCAGCGCCGCCGGATTCAGCGAAAATCTTGCAGCATGGGCCGGATCGATCTTGATAAGTTCGCAGAAACGGAAATATTCGTCGATCTTGGTATGGAGCGCTTTGAAGGCATCAAAATATTTCACCGGGTCATCATTGCGGAAAAGCGGTTTTTCGGTGGTTTTGGCCCATTCGACAAAGCTGGCGGCATCAGCGGCAAATTTTTCCAGTGCCGGAGCTGTCAGACTGTCGGGCGTATTCAAAAGTTTGGTCAGATCATTGTAAAGAGTCAACGCGCCGGGATCGGCAACCGCCTTGCTCCGGAGTATGCCATCGCCGGCCAGTGCTCCGGCGGTGACTGCCGCAAGCTTGGCGCGGATCTTGCCCAGTTCCAGTACATTATTTTCATTCAAAAGCTCTCCGGGGTGCTGATTGACAAAATCAACGAGCAGTTTGCCATCGGCTTTTTCGCTGTTTATTGCACTCAATTGCAGCGTATCTTTGGCTTCGTTGAGCACATTTACATCGTTCAGCAGGTCGATGAGCCACTTGATGGCGATTTTTACTTCATCGACACGGATCATGCCGTTTCCGTCATCATCCAGAGCCTTGAAAAACGCCGGATCGCCGTTCAGACTTGCCACCGGTACGCAAAGAGCCGCCCACGCGGTCGGATCAAGTTCCAGAATTTTGCAGAGATCGGCCGCATTGCAGGTCCGGAATTGAAAACTGCCGCCGATATTCTCAAAAACTACATGATTTGCCTTGCTTTTTGTCATTGTTTTTCCCATAAGTTGAATCTATTGAAAATATTTTGATTAAATATACCACACGAAATCTTTTTTACAACTATTTTTGACTTGCAACTTTGCCGAAAAAATACTATATTATAAAAAATTGATTAAATAACAATATCTGGTAGAAGTATGGATTCAATCCGGTTGATCGTCAGCCGCTGCCTGTTGGGCGACGCGGTTCGGTATGATGGCAAAGGCAAACCTGTAAACTATATATGCAATAATCTGGCAAACGCCTTTAAGCTGGTGCCGGTCTGTCCGGAATTTGAGTCCGGTCTGGGGCTGCCGCGCGAGGCAATGAAACTTTGCGGCAATCCGGAAACTCCGGAAATGCGGGGGGTGATCAGCAATAAAGAGTGCACGAATTTTATCCGCATCTGGCTGGAAAAACGCATGCCGGAGCTGGCGGCACTGGAACCGGCAGGATTTGTGCTGAAAAGCTCATCACCCAGCTGCGGACTTTATCCGGTAAAAGTTGCCGGAAGCGAAAATCCGGGCGCCGGACTTTTTGCTGCTTGCGTAACTGCGGCGTTTCCGGAGCTGGCCATTGCCAGTGAAAAACAGCTTGAAGATCGCTTCGGTCGGCAGAAGTTTCTGGATAAACTTTTGCTGATGACCCGTTTCCGTGAATTGACCGGTTCGCCTGATGGAGTGGAAATGCTTATGGATTTTCACTGCAATATCAAACTTTGTGCCATGAGTCACGCTCCCGGCCGGATGGCGGAACTGGAAAAATTTGCCCGCCGTGGCGACTGGGGTACTTACGAACGGAAACTTGCCGTGGTGCTGGATGCTGAACCTGAGCAGAGCAAACACAACAACGTGTGGCGCCATTTGCAGAGCGTGCTTATGGCGCGTTCCGATGATTACGAACGCACCGCATTGCTCCGCAGTATGCGCGAGTTTGAACAGGGCGAGCTGGATTTCAAGGCCATGCTGATGCTGTTGCGTATCGGGGTGGAAAAATATGCTCCGGAGTATCAGAGTCAATTCTACTGGCGTATGCTTGATCCGTTGTACTGAATAATGGTACGATAAAGTTGTGAGAAATGGCTGTTGCAAAACAGTGAGTTTTGCAACAGCCACATTTTATGTACGGTCAGCCGTTCTTTATTTTACCTGATAAACGGCATCAGGGAGCGGAGAGGGTGACTTGACTGTGATGGGCTCTGGACACGGCTGTCGGCGAGAAGAAGTTGTTTCTTGATTTTCTACCTCTTGGATTATAAGGTATTTGTTATCTGCAACCGCGCAGATATTTTTTATGCCCATACTATGCGTGGTGAAAATATGAAAATGCAGAACTTCCCGAAATACATCTTTTGCCCGACAGAACTGGAAATTTTGCGGAATAACTGTGTCGCGGAACAGTGGATAAAGTTTCAATATGCGGAAAAAATGTGTTGTATTCTGGAATTTGAGCAAAAAAAATGGAGCGAGTGAACGGATTCGAACCGTCGACAGTCACGTTGGCAACGTGATACTCTACCAGCTGAGTTACACTCGCACCTTAAGGTGTAACAAAAGAAAAAATGGAGCGAGTGAACGGATTCGAACCGTCGACAGTCACGTTGGCAACGTGATACTCTACCAGCTGAGTTACACTCGCTTATCTCTTGTTGTTTCATTACAATACTGCTTATTTTGAAAAATGCAAATAAAAAACATGAAAAAAATGATTTTTTTCTTCTTTTTACAAAAAATCTCAACAGCTGAATAAATTTTATTTACAAAAAAAAATGTAAAAAATCCGGTTTGGAATTTGCATTTTTCAACAATATACAGTATCTTTATCAAGGTGTTTTTTCCACAGATAGCAATTTGAACTTTCTGCATGGAAAATCAAGCTGACACGGGTTATCAAACGGTGGCAGAAATTTTTTTATATGTTTGCTGACACGAGTTATCATTAAATAGGCAACAATATAGTGATTTTGGAGTTTTTTGAGCGATGGCAGATAAAGTGAAATTCGGAATAATCGGTACGGGGGCGATCGCCGTAATGCATGCGGAAGCCTTGCGTGATGCACATAATGCAGAGCTGGTGGCGGTTTTCGATCAGGTCGGAGAACGTGCACAGCAGTTTGCAGAAAAATACAACGTGCGTGCGGTTGCGAATTTTGAAGATTTTCTGACTGATAAAGAGATCCAGGCTGTTACCATTGCCACGCCTACGGGTATTCACGGAAAAGTAGCGGTGCCGGCCGCGCTGGCAGGCAAGCATCTGCTGTGCGAAAAGCCGCTGGATACCACTACGGAAAAAATTGACGAGATCATCGCGGCCTGCGATAAGACCGGCGTGTTGATGATGAGTGTTTTTCAGTCGCGTTTTGTGCCGAATGTAGCTTTGATCAAAAAGGCGATCGATGCCGGGCGTTTCGGTAAGATCGTGTTGGTCAGCTGCCAATGCAAATGGTTCCGTACACAGGAATACTATGACTCGGCCTCCTGGCGCGGCACTTGGGCGCTTGATGGCGGCGGCGCGCTGATGAATCAGAGCATCCACACGATCGATCTGCTGCAGTATCTTAATGGCGATGTGCATGAAGTCATGGCGGCTACCGCCACTTTGAGTCATACGGGTATTGAAGTGGAAGACAATGCGGTGGCTATTCTTAAATACAAGAACGGCGCTCTGGGCACGATAGAAGGTTCCACCTCCTGCCAGCCGGGGTTCCCGCGTCGGGTGGAAATATCCGGCTCCAAGGGCAGCGTAGTGCTGGAAGATACCAGAATCACCCGCTGGCAGTTTGTTGATGAAGAACCCGGCGACGAAGATATCCGCAATGCTGGCGGTATTGGAACTGTTGTTTCCGGCGGCGGAGCCGGAGACCCGATGGCGATTTCCAGTAATGGACACCGGGTTCAGATCGAAGCTCTTTCGGAAGCTATTCTCGAAGGCCGCAAGAATATTGAACTCGATGGCCGGGAAGGGCGCCGTGCGGTTGCCTTGATCTGCAGTATTTACAAGGCAGCGCAGACGGGCGCTCCGGTGAAGGTCTGCTGAATATAACAGTAATTATGCATGCATGGCGAGTGCATGATGTTCTGTTGTCGCATAAAGCTGTGACATAACAGGTTAAAAAAAGATATTATACGAGAGCTCTTGCGTCTTGCATAATATCTTTTTTTTCAGGTACGGCTGTTAAACAGCAGCCGTATAAATTATTTTTTTGGGGGGGACTTCAGCGGGGGCAGCCAACTACTTGCGTCAGGATCACATATTTATTGGCGGGCAGTTGGAGTTCTTTGGCCCAGTCGGCAGGCTTGAAACTGCCGCAAACTACGGTATTGAGGTTGTACGCTGCACAATAGAGATAAATATTCTGCATGATAGCTCCGGCTTCCATAGCTATATATTGATCGCCTTTGCCGTTAAATGCATCTTTATCGGCCACCATTACCAGCACCACGGGAGCTTTGGCTCCCATTTTGCGGCCATCGGAAGCGCCGCGCATATCTTTGGAGGAGACTTTTTTCAGCACGTTATCGGCCAGTTCGTGCTTGTAAACTCCATCAGAAAGCGCCACATACATTTCCACGGCATATATGCCGCGGGCAACCGGTACGGTGCGTTTGCCGTTGGGGCGGTTCTGCCCATAGGCAGCCCAGAGCAGATTGGATATATCCAATTCGCTTAAAGCTTTATTGCCGAAAGTCCGGCTGGTTTTGCGTTTTTCCAGCGCGGTTTTGAGTGTAACATTGTTCTTCAGATTAGGGGTCGGCAATTTGATCTCATCTTCAGCAGCATTGACGGTGCCCAGCACGCACACTCCGGCAATAATTCCACACAACAGTTTTTTCATACAATCAGCTCCATGGGTTGTTTTTTCCTACAGACATTCTGTCAGGAGATTTTGTTTTTATTATAGCATAAAAGAAAAAAAAATCAAAACTTTTGTTCTGATTTTTTGCTTCTACATTATTTTAAGAGCAGAAAAGCCGGCTTTTATACCGGCTTACCTTGCGTAAGATCATTTGAACTCGGACTTGTAGAATTCAACGATGCGCTTTTTAAAATCCGTCGGCACCATGTGGCCTTGCCGATACATATCGTACATGATCTTTTTGCCTTTCAGCTGGTTATACATGGCGTAAACCCCGGCCGGCGGACAAGTTGTATCGATATATCCCACTGTTATCAGAGCCGGAACCGTTATTTTTGAAGCAAAGTTCACTCCGTCAAAATAAGGCATTACCTTATCGCCTTTGCCTTGCATACTCAAATGAGCATTGGGCCAACCGCTGACTCGTCGGACTTTCCAGCCGCTGTGGTCGCACAAAGCCGGAACATTGGCGATCAGGCAACTGATTTTTTTATTGAGATAAGCTACCGCGATTGCTGTACCGCCGCCCTGGCTGCTGCCGATGGAGGCAAAGTTCCTGCCGTCAAACTCTTTTAATTCAGCAACATAGTCAACTGCTTTGCTCAACGCCAGCCACACATCGCGGAAGAAATATTTGTTGCGGTCGTGAATATTTGCATATTTATAATGCTTTTCAACAAGCGAAGCGTTGTATTTTTCAAAACGCGCTTTCTGTTCAGCAGAAGTTGCGGCGGTGGGGAATTTGTGCACATTCATCCATACTTCGATCGCCGGAGCCGTTCCGCGGTAATAAGGTACAGCAGTGGTAATACCAGCTCCGGCACCCGGCACCCCGATCTGCGCCGGATATTTGCGGCTGCGATCCTGCGGCACAGATATAAAACCATCGATCGCACCGCGATCTCCGGGAAATTGCACTTCTATATGCGATACATCATATCCGGCACGCTTGATCTTTGTCGGAGTTACAGTCACTCTGGCCTGTTTGAATTCTTCCAGCCCATCGGCCCAGAATTGATCAAAATCATCCGGGCGCGGAGCCGCAGGCTGGATTTTTTCCGGTTCTACCGCCGCACCGCCGAGCGCAGCATAAGGTTTACGCGACCATTTGACTTTTTTGCCGTTGTCAAGCGTAAGAGTCCCGGCTGTTACCAATATAAAACCGGGGCGGTCAAGCGAAACATCGAAGGTAAAATCATTTTTCTGCGACAAATCCACCGCAATATCTTTTATAAGTTTGCGATTGCCCGCTTCTCTTACAGAAACATTGAAATTGCCGTTTTTCAGCAATTTGCCTTTACTTTCATACGCTGTTACCCGGAAGGTGACTTTTTCATTGACCGCGTAGTGGCGCTGTTCAACAGGCACTATATCCACATGAGCCGCCATGGCAGAAGCGGAAATCATTGCTGCAAATAAAGATACAAACTTTTTCATAAAACAAAACCTTTTTTCAATTTCAAGAAGACTTAAACTTATTTGGCTTTACTATACACGCGGTTCAGGAATTTGCCAATTCTGTTCCGGTAATCCAATAATGCCTGCCCGGTCTGATCGTAATTTTCCGGGTCAAGGTAAACGATTACGCTGTCGGGAATATGCAAAAGCGATTGCAGTTCGATTTTTTCTTCGGCAGTAAGTTTATCGGTCGGGATATTTTTGAGCATATAAATATAATCACTGTCATCAAAACCATCCCGCAACGCCTTGAGCCGCAAGGAAGGCACGGGGCCTCCGGCAGTGGGATAGATCAGCAAGCCGCAACCGTTGTATTTGCTGCCGTTGTTGCCGGTATGGGTGGTAACCGGGCCGCTGGTTATCATATCCTGACGCTTGTTGCCGCTCTGCACATTGTAATACAAAAAGCCGTCGGCTTCAAATTTCTGCAATGCCATACCTGTCAGCAGCCGCGGGGCGGTCAGCGGCTTTTCCAGAATCATATCAATACCCGGATCGTAATTGCAGCAATAGTACCAGACCTTTTTACCCTGTTTGCGGACTTCTTTGATTTTGTCAATGTGTTTGACATATTTTTCCACTTGAGGACACCAGACATCGATCAATTTATCCATACCGTTGGTGGTGCCGAAATTGTAGTCGCCCATGGTAGTTACCAACCGCAAATCGGGGTAAAGTTTTTTGACTTCGGTCATCAACTCTTTAGCCGCATAGAATTTCTGGAACCCGATTTCGTCAAAAGCGTAACAGTAAGCTCCATCCATCAATCCGGCTTTTTCCAACAGGGGGACTGTGGCTTTAAGATTGTTTAAAAGCTTGCGTTTTACCCATGCAGGGAATGGCTTGTCCGGCTGAACCGTGTGGGGCTGCAAATAAGTTACGCTGAAATATTTGCCGCCCTGTTCCCGCCAGCGTTGGACATCTGCTTTATTGAGCCGCCGCAAAGTTATATACAACGGTGCCGGAGTTACCCGGTGCTGCAAAAGCATGTTTTCGGCTGCAATTTCCAAAGTGCGGAGATTTTTGGCTTCGTCGCTTAAAGTTTCAAACTTCTTTTGCCCCCGGCGATAGCTGATAAACTCGTTGGCGACTTTCTGACGGCGGCTTTTGGGTATGTAGGCGGCGTGGTTGGTATCGGTGTGATAGTTGATCAATGCCGGAGTGCTTGGGAACTCCGGCAGCTCAAAGTTCCACACGTTGACTGTAAACGGTACTGTCAAATCAGGTGCGTTATCTGCTGAAAAAGTTGCCGTAAACTTGTATTCGCCAGCCGGACAACCGGGCGCTGCTTTTACATCCAGCCAAAATGGTTGCCACTTATCTTCAGCTATGTTGATTTTTTCCATAAACTCCAGCAAAACATCGGGTACGATCTTCATGTTTTCGCTGGGGTAGCCACCGGTAGGAGGCTGGACAAAACCGACCGGCACAGCCTTAACGCTCAAGCCTTCCACCGCTTTGACCGGAACGACCTTGACTTGCACATTCTGCAAATCCTTTTTGCTGCGTAAAACTATCTGTACGCCTTCGCTTTCCCGGCGGGCAAGCTCCACAATTATCTTGCGGTCAAGTTCAGGAACAAAAGGCAGCGTATCCTGATAGATTTTCTGACAGCCGCTGACATAGCACCAGTCCCAGACTGGATTTTTTTCTGAATAACGCTCAAACTCTTTGAGCAGCCTGGCATTGGCTTTTTTCCACATAACCTGTTTGGCCGTAAGATATTTTTTCAGCAGCTCGACTATTTGACGACTCCGGACAAGCGGACGATCTTTACTTTGGGCAAGTTTCTCAAGTTTCCGGAAAAAACCGTTGCGGATATCCTTCATTCCGGCATTTTCCCAGAAAACGGCCGCACTTTCCCGGATAATCCGCTTTTTAATTGATTCGATGGCAACTGCCACGCTTTCATCAGAAACAGTCAGCTTTATATCATCCATATAAATGGTCTGTTCTTCCGGGGGAGCGGTACAGACAAAAGAGAGCAAAACTACTTTTTCTTCTTTTACAACATCATTCAACGGCATTACAAAAACCTTTTTGCCGTGAGGTACCGGCACATGGTAACTGCTCTGCCCTTTGCCTTTTTCCGTCCGGATGCTGACCGTTACCCGCCGGGGGGTAGGGTCGGGGTTAAAAAAAGTTATCTGCAAATTATCATAAAGCGACCAATCCTGCAATGCCGGGTCTTTGATCCCCACTCTGGCACGGGGCCACTTGTGTTCGCCGCTGCCGCCTTTAGGCACATAAAAAAGTGCGGAGCCTTTGCCGGAAGCTATGTACTCGGGGTTTGTGTTGAAAGTAACCTTGTTGGCATTGTCTTTTAAGGTAACAAACCGTTTGGTCTGCCTGGGATTTTCAAAGTCAAAAAGCATGAGAGAATCTTCGGCAGCCGGCAGCAGGGATGCAGCTATGCCCAATAAAATAATTATAAATTTTTTCATAAATATTTAATCCTTAAGGTGTTATTTATTTTAATCAGTTGATTTTCTGCGTAAAAAACGGCTTGTCGAGTTTCCCGCAATAAATATCCACAAAAACCTTGTCGCCATCTACTCTTAAAACGTTGAAGCCGGATACATTTTTATAATGCACGCATGATTCCAGCTTGCCCCGGTACCGCTTTAACACATTCTGCAAATCGCTGCGGTCTTTGGGCGAAAGGATGGGGTAAAAGTTTTTTTCAAAGTGTTTGAAATATTCTTCCCCGGTATAGGTTATCTTTTCCGGCTTTACTGCCGGATCGCTGACTATGCTGAAAGATATAAACTGTTTTAAGCTGCCTTCGGGAGTTTTCCAGTCAAAGTAAGTGGTTATGTGCGTATGTGCCGCCAGCACGATCAGATTGTTTTTGATCGCCAATGAGCGGATCTTATCGCCGTTTGGACTGTATCTGCCGCAAATATAGTGAAGGGCGGGGGGCGAAAATTTACAGGGCATCACCGGCAGATGAGTTACCAGAAATTTGTGCCGGGCATCGGGCTTGGCCTGAAGTGCAGCTTCCAATGATTCCAGCGATTCGGTCATGCCGTCATAAAATATAAACAAATCTTTGCCTACGATCTTGTAACTGGTGTGATCTTTTCCGGGCATGGAGAAAGTCACATCCTGTGTTTTCATATATTCATAAAGTACATCGTTGCAAGCTTTTTCTTTGCCTTTGCCTTCGAGGTCATGATTGCCGCGAACAACGTAAACACTCTTTTTATTACCCTGATTCACCAGTTTGAGAACCCGCTCAAAACAGGTGCGGGAAAATTCGTAGTTGCCTTCGTCGCCATTGGTAATGTCGCCGCATTGCACCGTAAACAGCACATTATCTTTTGCTGAATACTCTGCAGCGCGTTTCAACACTCCGGGGACATGCTTTTCCCAGGCTTTCAGGAAAATATTCAGCAGATTATTGCGGTGTCTGGTGATTTTATCGCGTTCAACAATATCCTCAGCAGCATAGTGCAGATCACCCAGCAGTACAACTTCGTATTGTTCCCGGGCAAAACAGACAGCGGAAAATATCAACAGCGTACCGAGCAGTATCTTTTCAGCAATATTCATAAAACTATTTCCTGTGATCGATAATTTTCATCAGTTTTATTTGGGAGTATCAATAGTAGGTTTCAGCCAATAACCGTTATAAGATTTTTTTGAATCATCAATAACCGCATGGATAATATCTACATGACCATCCATAAGCGCCACATTGGCACGCGTATTATGCCGTATATCAACAACTCCATAAGAGCCGCTTGTCAGCGATGGATGATAATTTTTGTGTGCATCTGCAAATACTATTACATTGGAGGGCACGAGTACTTTGGCGGGATTACTGAAACTCAAATCATAGTTCATGCCATAAGTTATAGAACCATCTATGTTGAAGTTTGCTTTGGAACCTTTTACATCTGCAGAAGGACACCGCCAGAATTTATGGTCTTCATTATGCCCGTTAAGAAATATCCGGAGTACATTTTTCTTCCACCAATGTTCGGTCTGATCAGTTTTATATTTGCTGTAAGGTAATGTTTCATTATATGCATCTGCATAACTGAACAAAGCGATCATCGTCTGTCGTAAATTACTGGCACACTGCGAAGTTCTCGCCTGTTCTCTGGATGCACTCAAAGCAGGCAGCAGCATAGCGGCAAGAATCGCAATAATGGCGATGACGACCAGCAGTGCAATCAGCGTAAACGCTGTTTGAGTGAAGAACGCCTTCGGCGTGTGAAGACGTGAAGAGCTTGACTGCGTCAAGCGTGAAGTGCGCCCTGACGGGCGTAAGGAGGTGTTGCTTTTTAGTTTTGAAAAACAGTTCTGTTGTGCAGTAGTAACCAAGAGCTCGATAAGCGTAAAGTGTTTTCTGTTTTTCATTTTCTTGAATCTCCTTTTTTTATTTTATTTTATTTACAATATGATCTTACTTTTTCGACAGCACCAGTTACAAAAGCATCACTTTTGAGTTTGCCGGCATATTCCGCAGTTGCAGAATCATGCACAAAATAAAGCGCACACCACAGTTTATTTTCCCGGAGTTTCTGCATTTCTTCAGCATGATAAATGCCGTCGAAAAATGCTTTCAGCGGTATGTTTACTCCATAAAGTCCCAGCCGTTTCTGTTCAGCGAGCAAAGCTCTGGTTATTGCCGCAGAATCTTTGTATAAATGGGGTTTGAAGTTACCGCTGTACATGCCTTTGTATTTGCCGGAAGCAATCTTGCGTATTACAAGATGTTTGACCCGCCGGATATCCGGATGTTTTTCCCGGGCGTATTCAAGGACAATATTGGAAAATGCTGCGATCATGATCTGCTGCGGTCTGATCCCGGAATCGAGCATCATTTTTACGGCATTATCAATGGTTTTCGGCGATTTATCCTTGGGATCAAGCCAGAATTCCGGCGCTGTTTTTACAATTTCGAGTGCTTCGGCAAGCGTCAGAAGTTTTTCATTCTTATAGCCGCCAACTTCCTGAAAAGTTCCTTGTTTTTTCAGTTCTGCAAAAGTTTTTTCTGCAACTTTCACATCCCAATTCATAGTACGTTTAAGTGTTTCGTCGTGCGAGAGAACCAGCACGCCATCTTTAGTGGAGCGTACATCAAGTTTGATAATATCGGCACTCAATTTCATGGCCAGCTCAAATGCCGGGCGGCTCGCTTCCGGGGCTGCAAATTCTTCACCGCGGTGCGATACGCACTTGATTGTATCAGCACTCAAACTCATACCGAGCAGAAGCAAAAATAATATCAACTTTTTCATTTGTATTCCGTATTGGTGATTAAATTATGCCATCGTTGGCATATGTTGAAAAATAAAAACGCGGCATCAAGCCTCTGTATTAAAATAACCGGATAAAAATTTTTTGCAAATTTTTTATTGGAAAAAGTTGACGAATGGCTTTACTTTTTTCGCGATTATGCTATAATATTCAGAAATATCGCTAAAATAAGGGAGTTATTTTATGAGCAATAACAAATTCTGGGTATGGGGCTATGTGCTGGATTCTGTTCCGGGCAAAGCTTTTTTTGTGGATAAATCCACTTCATGCAGTCTGGAAACCGGAGCAAAGTATTTGCAGGCTGATAATGTATTCTGGCTCAATGGGCTGCATACGCTTGATGCTTTTTCGGAAAGTCAATGCGAGCGTTTGCGCGATATACCCAGTGTGATCGGAGGTCTCACCCACATTGAAGCCAACGGCCCCGGCAAAGGCAACTGGCAGATCTATTATGTGGAAGCCGCTGAAAAACTGGCCCGGCTTTCGCTTAAATACCCCAATATAAAAGGGGCGGTTATCGATGATTTCCGTTCGCCGGTGGGCCCATCGAAGAATATGAGCGATGAAGATCTGCACCGGGTTTCTGCAACTATGAAAAATATCAATCCGGATCTTAAACTCTATCTGGTGCGATATTTCACTACGCAGGATCACAAAAGTCTTGTCAGTTGCGCCGATGATTTTGATGGCTTGAGTGTATGGCTCTGGAACTCCAGCGATTACTTCTGGAACGCTTTGTATCATGAAGATATCCGGCAGATACGCGAACTGCTGCCTGGTAAAGAGATCATTCAGGGCCAATTTTTGCACGCTTACGGCGAGGGCGGCATACCGCAGCCCATGAAGCAGCTGAAAAATCAATGCAGCAAGATCAGTTATGCGCTTGACCGCAAAACTATTGACGGCTGGTGTGCGCTTCAGAGCGGATGGTTCTGCTTTGAAAGTCACCGCAAGCAGGTGGAATATCTGCGTAAATATTGGGATTGGTATCTCAATACCCGCACCGTGCTGTAATTTCAGATTTCCAGCAGGCGCTTTTTCAGGAGCGTGTATCTTACCTCGCTCCGGTAGTTTGCCACCGCCATTTCCAACGCCTTGCGGCTGCCGACGATTATCAGCAGCTCTTTGGCGCGGGTCATGGCGGTATAAAGCAAATTACGCCCCAGCATCATGTAATGTGCTGACTGCATAACAAGAATCACCGCCGGAAATTCGCAGCCCTGCGATTTATGCACCGTTATGGCGTAGGCATGAACCAGCTCGGAAAATTCATCGGAAGTATATTTTATCAGCCGCTCATTATCAAATTTTACTGCCAGAATACGTTCTTTTCTGTTGATATAGCGGATAACACCCATATCGCCATTGAAGACATTTTTGTCGTAATTATTGGTTATCTGCATAACCTTGTCATCGAGTTTGAACACCCGCTCGCCCGCGTCGACGGCATCTTTAACTGCCGGATTTAACAATTTTTGCAGCTCCGCATTCAAATTTGCGGTACCGCACAATGTCCGGTTCATGGGGGTCAGTATCTGCACGGAATCCACGGGATCATAACCGAAGCGCCCGGGAATGCGGTTCAGCAGTTTTTCTATGATTTTTACGGCTGCATTGGGGTCATCCTGATCGATCCAGTAAAAATCTTTGAGTTCATCCGGATCGTTGTTGACTCCGGGATCCGGCAGCAAGCCGGAGTTTACCCGGTGAGCATTGGTAATGATCAGACTTTCGCTGGCCTGACGGAATATTCTGGTCAGGCGGCAGACAGCAAAAAATTTACCGCACTCCAGCAGATCTGCCAGCACCCGCCCCGGACCTACTGAAGGCAGCTGGTCTGCATCGCCGATCAATACCAGACTTGCGCCGGTGCGCACCGCCCGGAAAAGCGCGGTCGCCAGCGGTAGATCAAGCATAGAGACTTCATCGACTAAAATCATATCGGCTTCCAGCGGCTTATCGCTGTTGAAAGAAAAGGTGTTGCTGTCGGCATCAAAGCCCAGCAGCCGGTGCAGGGTTTTTGCGGTTTCGCCGGTGGCTTCGCTCATCCGCTTGGCGGCCCGGCCGGTGGCGGCGGCCAGCGCCAGACGCAAATTGGCCCGTTTGGCGCGCCGGACGATTTCCCCCAGTACTGTGGTTTTACCCACCCCGGGGCCGCCGGTGATTATCACCAGCGGCGACTGTCCGACGGCTGCCACAGCTTGAGTTTGTTCGTCGGATAATTCAAGTTCGCTGCGCGGCGGTACTTTCCGGGTAACTGCACCCGAAAAAGTGCTCATACTGCTCAAGCGTTTGATATGCCGCGGCAGTTCGCACTCGTATTTGAGGAGATACGGCAGATATGCCATTTCTTCATCGATGATGATGCGTTTTTTATCTATGGCAAAAGCCATAGCCTGTAAGGCGGCGACTTCATCGATTTTCAGCAGTTCGCTGATATCTTTCAGCAGTTGTTCCCGGGGTATACAGCAATGTCCGTGCTGGGTCTGCACATCAAGCGCATGTACTGCTCCGGCACAAAGGCGTTCCGGGGCATCCGGTGCCACTCCCAGACTGGCGGCAATCTGGTCGGCACGGAGAAAACCTATGCCATCGACCTCCTGGGCCAGTTGGTAGGGGTTTTGCCTTACTATCTGTGCGGCGGCATCGCCGTAGCGTTTGAATAATTTGGCGCAATATGCGGGCGTTATGCCCAAACCTTGCAGAAAAATCGCGCTCTGGCGCCGCTCGCCATACTTTTTCCAAGCTTCGCGTATGGCGGCGATTTTTTTCATGCCCATCTTGGGTATTTCCCGCAGGCGGTTGGGGTGATTGGTCAAAATATCGCAGGTATCCTTGCCGAAATAATCCACAATGGCTGTTGCTGTTTTGCTGCCGATACCCGGAATAATACCCGAAGCCAGAAAGCGTTTCAGCCCCAGTGTGCTTTCGGGCAGCACCGCGCCGATAACATCGGCTTTGAACTGCCGGCCGTATTCGGGGTGTTCCACCCAGCGGCCGACAGCTTCGATATATTCGCCTTCGCTGCAGCCGAAATTGGTGCCGCAGACGGTTTCGGTTTTGCGTTCCGGCGTAAGTATGTGCAGAACGCTGTACTGATTATCGGGATTGACAAACAGTATGCGTACGATTTCGCCGGAGAGTTTTTCCTGTTCTCCGGCAGGATTTTTTTCTGCACCGCCGGTAGGCATATTACATGGTATCCAGCAATTCGGTAAAGTTGGCAACCGCTTCTGTCAGCGTGCCGGGGTAGCTGCCGCCGCCGCCCAGCGTCATGAACCCGGAAAAGTTGTGGCAGCGTACAATGGAAATAAGTTCTTTGATTTCCGCATTGCCGCCGGCGAATGCGGTATAGCGTTCATCCCACGTCATATCCACAATATCGAGCTGCTGTGCGGTTTTGATGAATCTGCCGAGACGCCACGATTGCAGGAACGGCATTTCACCGGCCCGCACAAAGTTTGCCGGATTGAAGACAAATCCATAGGTGTTATTGGCCGCTGTCCGGTGGCGGTTGAGCTTGGCTGCGGCGCGGACCGCTCCCTGATTGGTATTGAAATATTTCACGCTCAAACCGGCATCGGCGGCGGCTTTTGCCGCGCTGTAACTGTCGTTTAACGGCAGGATCATGCACTTGACCCCGATCGCGGCGGCCAGATCGACCAGCGCCTGGGCATTTTCAGGTACGCTCATACAGCGCACTGCGCTTACTTGAATTTTTTCGGCATTGAGTGCCGCCATCCAGCCGTTGAGTTTTTCCACGGGGTATTTGTACCATGCTTTACCTTGGATGAAATCAAGTTCAAGGTACTCAATGCCGTTTTTTCGGCAGTTTTCGATCATTTCGTCCACATATCTGCCGGCCAGACGGCTGGAAGCGGCAAGACGGAAGCTTTCGTGGGCTATGCGGTCGGCAAAGATCGCTGCGCGCTGTCTTACGCAATCGGCACATTCCGGATTGTCGCAAAGCACAAACGCCGGGTCGAGATTGCCGATGCTCAAGGCCGTATCATACATTTTCCGGGCATCGATCAGCCGCACTTCTGCATTGCCGATACGGCCGCGGGTCATGGCCGCGGTGAGCATGGAGTCAAGACCGATGAAATCACGGTGCGGCCCCGGATAGAATTTCCACGATTTGGTTATCTCTTCGCCATCCGGAGTGGTGAACGTTCTGGTAGTGGTATTCAAATATGGCAGTTCCAGCAGCGCTTCCACGCTGTGCAGCGTGGTGTTGCGGTCCTGGTCTACGCCAAGCAGACAGATAAAGCCGCCTTTTTCTGCCAGCCGGGTATATGGTGTATCGTTGCCGTGGGCGGTTTCGGCCTTCCAGTGGTCGCGGCAGAGTTCCTGTGCATCTTTTCCGATGGCCGCCAGCGTGCCGATCGGGCAGGGGCTGATGACCGCTCCGGGACGGTTTTTCACTTCATCGGTCAGGATCCCCAGCGCTCCGAAGACCGGCACCAGTAGTGTGCCTTCCGCTCCGATGACATCCAGAAATGCATCGATCACGGCCGCCGGGCCTCCATTGACTTTCCCGAGGCTGATAAGTGAGCTGTGCAGCAGTACGATATCGCCATTTCTCAAGCCAAGATCGCGCAAACTTGCGGCAATAGCAGATTGATCAAGCATATAAAAACCTTTCACTTTAAATTATTGAACAATGATACATTTTATAAGATAGCACAAGGTGTAAAACTTTCAACTTCTTCTGTGCTTAAAGCGTAAAAAAACAGCCGGGCGGTTGCTTGCATCCGGCTGTTGCTTTGTTGCGTCTGGCGGCAATATTACTTCATTGCTGCGATTACGGCATCGGTTACTTCGGTGGTGGTTGATTTGCCGCCGATATCCGGAGTACGGACTTTGCCGGATGCCAGCACATCGGTCACCGCATTCATGAGTTTATTTGACATATCAAAGAGTTTGAAATGGTCAAGCATCATTGCTGCTGCCCAGAACGTACCTACCGGGTTGGCAATGCCTTTGCCCGCAATATCCGGCGCCGAGCCATGGATGGGTTCGAACATGCTGGGATATTTGCCTTCGGGATTGAGGTTGGCCGAGGGCGAGATACCGATACTGCCCAGCATGGCAGAGCCCAGATCGGTCAGGATGTCGCCGAAAAGATTGCTGGCCACCACGACCTGCAGCCGGTCAGGATGCATGATAAAGTATCCGGCAAGGGCATCGATATGCATTTGAGCTGATTCAAACTCTTTGTATTCGGCAGCGACTTCGTGGAATACTTTGTCCCAGAAGACCATTGAGTAATTGAGCGCGTTGGATTTTGTGGCGCTCATGACTTTGTTGAGCTGATGATTTTTTGCATATTCATAGGCATAACGGATGATCCGTTCGGTGCCT
Organism: Victivallaceae bacterium; assembly: GCA_045635745.1. Lineage (GTDB taxonomy): Bacteria > Verrucomicrobiota > Lentisphaeria > Victivallales > Victivallaceae > SIG78. Next base: position 17,998 of record JAZTWG010000011.1, on the reverse strand, counting down.
TTGCGGGTGAAGATACTGTCCTGATGGACGGTTTCTTCAGGGGTATTTTCTTTTTCAACAAAGCCTTTGCCGCAGTATTCGCCTTCGGAATTTTCGCGGATCACTACAAAGTCGATATCTTCGTTTTTGATGGGCGAGCTCAAGCCTTTGAGCAGTTTGACCGGCCGCAAATTCACATACTGGTCAAAGCCCACACGGATCGGCAGCAGAAGTTCACGCAGCGATACATGATCCGGCACGCCGGGAAACCCCACCGCACCCAGCAGAATGGAATCGCAATCGGAAAGGATCTTCAAGCCGTCGGCCGGCATCATGTGTCCGGTTTTCAGGTAATACTGGCAACTCCACTCCAGCTCATGAAAATCAAACTTTACTCCGCCGTGAAGTTTTTCCAGCTCGTTGAGCACCCGGACCGCTTCGCGGATAACATCAACCCCGATGCCGTCGCCGGGGATAAGATTGATACGGTAATTTTTCATTTTTTTTCACCTCATATAAAAAGTTTGACATTATATTTTGTTTTGATTGATACGGTTCCGGTTTTTAATGCAGGAAAAAACCGGTGAATCCCATCGTATGCAAAAGTTGTATCTGACGGCGCAATGCTTTTTCAACCGGTTTGCTTTTTCACGCCAGGAATGGCGCATCACAAATTTTTGCCGGGGCATTATTGAAAAAGCTGGTCACTTCTTCTTAAACTGTTCCGTATTGTAAAAAATATTTAAGATATAATATATGCCGTAAACTGATTTTTTTCAAGGCGAAAATATGATTTTAACGAATTATAAAAATATGCGTTACAGTATGGAGGCAGCTTCTGATTTTGCTGGTGCCCCAAAATTCCGGCAAAGATATCCGATGTGAAACCAAAACAGTTTTGCCGGACAGATTCAAACGTTTCGCCCATCCCGGACTCAATTAAGAAGCGGGATGGGCATGGGGTATATCAGACGTTGAATCGTAAAATATATTCCGGAGAAACGCTGGTTTTATTACTTTTTTTCCAATATCACGATAGTGTATATTTTCAAAAGTTCTTTGGGCAGTATAACTTTTACATTGCCGTTGTCGAGCGTTTGGCTCGGCAAAGCCTTTCTGCCGGCAAAATCCGGCGAAACGGCATAAACTTTACCGATAGCGAACGGTGTTTTTTCCAGCGTAAAAGTTATATCCCGGGTTATTGGCGGGAAGGGATCACCTTTGATATCGGCGGTCATAACTTCCTGCGGACCCAATGAGCTGGTTCCCTGACCGTTGAGGAAATGCACCAGCATACGCGATTTTTCGGCGTAAATGGTGGTGTAAACCTTTTCCGGGGCATCGGTCTGCCAGATTCTTGCCGATTTGAGCTGTTCAGCCAAAACCTGATGCATGAGTTTTGCCAGCTGATCGTCGCGTTTGAAATACCACTTTTTCCCCACTGATCCTTCCCGGGCATAAAGATTGCCGGACATCTGCATGGGTGTATAGATGAATTTGCCTTTGCCGTAAGTTTTTTCAATAAATACGGGCAGGCGGTTATTGCCGACCCGGGCATACCAAGAACTTTTACTGTGGTCAAGCGGTTTGGGCTCGTAGTAGGTTACTGCGGATTGCATGGAAACTTTATTGCCGTTGTCATCGGAAAGCTCTTTGATGTTTCTGGCCGGGGTTATGCGGGTTGTGAACTTGAATACATCGGCAAATGCCCACACTGCGCGGCGGTTGCCGTAGGGGTCGAATGTCCCGGCAATATTGCTCAACAGCACCGTGCCGCCATTGAAAGCAAACTCTTTGATGACTTTGATCTGTTCATCGCTCAAACAACCGGAAGAACCGATCGAAAGAACTTTGAACTGTTTGAGTATATCGCTCTGCAAACTGGTTTCGCCGATGATCGTGTAGGGTATGTGGATCTCTTCAAGCGTTTGTGCCAGACCGAAAAGTTCCGGCTCAAAGCCGATCCCGGAATTCCAGTCGCGGCTGGAACGGGAGAACAGCAGCGCAATTTCGCTTTGTTCCACAGCTTTTGTTTTATCCATGTTATCCGGATTGCCCGCAAATTTCTGGAAATCCTGTTTGCCGGGCGGCACCGGCAGATGTGCCAGCAATGCCTGCTGCTTGTTCATATTGCTCAAAGCGTAGCAGAAACTGCGTATATCCGGGTTACTGTTGTAGAATATTGCCCATACCGGCGAACCGTAAGCAAAATTCAGCAGATTGAATGCTTTGCGGTAAGGCACCAGCGCTCTGCCGCTGGCGATCGGGTTGCGGGTCATTACTTCGGTGCCGAAGTAATCGACCGCCCGGGCGTATTCTTCCATGTCGCGCGTTACATTGGTGCGCGGCAGCGACATGGTAAAACCCCAATGTGTTGTGTATTGCGAAAAGCACAAATTGGGATTGAGTGATTTCAGCTCCCGTCGCAAATTGACCATCCAGTTGGCTTCGCGGGTGCGTTTCCACTCGAACCACGCTTTCCGCAATGGAGAATTGAGATTTTTCCATGCCGGATCGAGTTCATTGACCGGCAGATACCAGTTGGTATCTTTGTGGAACTCCCGGCGGCAATCGCCGCAGAGACAGCCGCGGCTGTAGAAGTATGCTTCGTCGATCTGGAAGCCGTCAATACCAATTTTGACCAGTTCCTTGCAGAACTCGGTATAGATCTTGTTGAATTCCTTATTGATGATGCAGAACCGGGTGTTGGGCAGATTGGTTTCCCAATCGCGTTCGGTCTGGCCCAGCCGTTCTGCCATTACACGGAAGCCGTGGTCAATGTTCCACAGCAGAGTGGCGTCGTGGTGGTCGATCACTTTAATGCCTTCTTTGTGGGCAAGGTTTACCATTATTGCCAGATTTTCGGTATTGCGCTGTTTGGCAAACATGTAAGTGTGGCGCGAAAGCAGTCCGCCGGACATTACGGCATTTACGCCCTGCGACTTCAACTGTTTGAGCCGGGCTTGCAGTTTTGCTTTATCGGGGTACTCGCTGCGGCTGTATCCGCCGAACTGGGCCATGTTGGAGTTGTAACGCCAACTCATTGCCGGCGAATTGAGGTCGGGCAGTTCCACCGGAGCTTCGGCGGTTTTGCGTGGTGCGGCAGTTTCTTTGCCGGGGGTGGGGAGATATATTGTATCGCTCCATGCCGGGAAAGTCTCGTTGGCTTTTATCCAGTAATCGTTGCGGTATACCGGCGATGGTTCAAATCCGTTGCTGACCCAGAACGAGCGGCGGAAACTGAAATCTTCGGTACTTGCCAGCAGAAACTGTGTGGAGATTGCCGAGACAATGAAATTTCCTGTAAATTCGACATCCAGAGTGCCGTTTTCCACCCACACGGCTTGAGTCAGGGTCGTGGCATGATTTTCCGGCACCTGTACTGATTTTTGCATGGTTTTACCGTTGAGCGATACCGAAAATTTATTGGCCTGCTTGCCGTAATTGCCCGCAGTAACCGTTACCAGATGGATCCCCGGATGCAGATTGCTGATACGGAATATCTTATCTTTGCCGGAAACATTGCTGTAAAATGCACCCTGCGGGGAGTGGACTTGGGCGGTCATGTTTTTATTGTCCAGCCAGCCGTAATTGTGCTTGGTATCGAAAGTCTGCAAATCGGCGTGGGTGTAGACTTTGCCGGTATTTTCCGCCCCGAAACTGAAGAGATTCTGCGGCTTGAGCTGGCTGTTGTAGTGGAATGCTTTCCACGGATGGAGCTTGCCGTAATCGGCAAAAACGCCTTCGGTTATACGCAGTTTTGCGCCGACAAACGAACCGCTCAGCGGCAGACCGGTCTGCATACGCATAATGAGTTTATCATTGAAGCGGATAACATCCCACACACTGCGGATGGTGTGCTGCCGCCAGCAGCTGAAATAGTCGGCCGGGCCTTGTACATTGAAGTCAAAAATGAGTTTTGTATCGCCCTTTTTGATGGTAAAAAAGCGGAAAAGCCGTTTTTCTATCGAACCGTTGGGCGTGGCGGCAGAAAATTTGCCTTTGCGCACCTGATAACCGCGGCCATTGGTGTGCAGACCTTCAAACTCCGCACCTTCAAACAAACTGTACGGCAGAACCACATCAATGCTTTTGCCCTGATAACGGTTGTAGGCATCGTTGAAGGCAAGAAAATTTATTTCCACACTCTTTTTGTCGGCAGTTACAGAAACTTCCTGACGGAAAAGCGAAGCGGGGTTTTCGCTCCAGATATTGGAAATATTGTTTTCAAAACTCTGTTTGGCATCCGGTGCAAATTCCCCTTTTGCCAGAACTTTTGAAGTGATTTTTTCAATAAAATTTTTGCCGTTATAGCTGATTTTATTCTGAAAACCATTGTTTTGCAGTGCAAATTCACCGGCAAAAACACTCCCGGCAGCCAACAGCAGAGCCATTGGCAGAACTGATTTGATATTCATAATTGTAAGACCTGATTGTTAGTTAGCCGGAGCGCCGTAGTTATCTTTGTTCTGCGGCTCAATAAAGTTGGCCGCAAAAGCTTCAAGCCCATAGCTTTTAAATGTTTCCCGGGTAGTATTTACGGATTGCGAATGACCACCGAGGCGTAAGGTATTCAACAAATTGGGATGCAGCATGTTTTTGGTACTGCTTGAGCCGTATGGAGCATTGTCGGCAAAAACGACCCAATCCGGATCATCGCGCCCTAAAACTGAACGGCTGCTGAGTCTGAACCCGCTGGATTTTTTTACTGTCCCGCAAGAACCCCGATTGACAACATAGGCATTGTACGAACAATATGTTCCGCCATTTTTGTAGTATTCTCCGCTGTCGGAGGGGCAGCGGAATATCTGTTCTTCCACCAGGTTGCTGTTTTTGTCAAAACCAACATAACCGCCATAGATCAGTAACCCGGGGACACTGGTGCCGCCGCTGGTGCTTGAACCTGTCATCGAGCTGCCGACAATATAATGACATGTTCCGCAGGTGCAGCCGGAGCGTTTTGCATGGACTGGCAGATTATCATTGTTGGAATTGGCGTACATAAGCATAGCTGTACTGATGTTTTTGAGTTTGCCCGTACAGTTGGAAGTTCTTGCCCGCTCTCTGGCTGCCGAAAGTGCCGGTAAGAGCATTGCCGCAAGTATGGCGATAATGGCGATTACGACCAAGAGTTCAATCAAAGTGAACCCCATGGGGTTCCTGTTTGAAGTCAAACAGGAAACAACACATTCGTTACTCTTCATAAAATCATATCTCCTGAACTGTTAGTTGTTTTGGGTGTTTATGTTAAGTTATATTGAAAAATTCAAAAATCAAATTTATTTGTTATTAAAAATGGTCAATAATTGCAAATATCAGTTGATTTTTTCAAACTCAATGAACCATGCCGCCGACCCGGGATCGTTTTTGCTCAAGATCATGGTGCTGCCATTGATGATTACCGGGCAGGGCGCCATATCGTGATCGTTATCCAGAATACGGGATTCGGTGCAGCGGTAATTTTCCAAGCCTTGTATTTTAAACGAATGAGTCGCCGCTTCGCTGCCGGCGTAGTCGGCAATCAGTATGGCGGCTCTTTCCGCATCTTCAGACAATGCCCCGATAGCGTAAATATTGCGCTTGCTGCCAGCGGATACATCCACTTTCACCTTATGCATATACTGGGTAACAAATTCGCCGAACATCCGCATACTGTAAAAACACTTGTTCCAACGGTGTTCATGATCGCGATAGCCGAACGCACCGTCCGGGCCGGCTCCGTAATAGCAGGCTGTTTCCAAAGGTTCATCCTGCCAGCCGATCAAGACTGCCAGATTGAATACACCAGACTGGATATTGCAGTGCCCCAGCGGCCCATTCATGGTGTAGCGCACCAGATCGCGGGGGGCTCCGGCGGTAACGCCGCTCCAATCCTGCCGGAAGTGCCATTCGTTGATGGAAACTTCGGTTTGGGTAAAACCGAAAGAATCAAGCAATTCCCGTGCTTCGCGGGGGCGGCGGATAAGTTTTACCGGATCGTTGGTGTAGCAGTGGCAACTGTAAAAATCCGGCGCGATATCGGCATCTTTGCATGCTTGCAGTACCGCATTCTGCCATTCTCCGAGCGGCGTGGTGAATGCCGGGCCGCCGACCTTGATTTGGGGAAATTCGCTCTTGAGCCGCTTGAGTATGGTCACAAACAACCGGGCGAATTCATCTCTGGTACCGCACCAGGTCTGGGTGCCGAGTTCCGGCTCGTTCCAGATTTCCCAGTACTCTATATCGTAATGAAATCCATTTGCCCAGCCTTGAGTGTAGTGCCGCACTATCCCGGCCATTATTTCGGCATAATGTTCGAAATCTTCCGGCACCAGAGTGTTGTTGTGATAAGGCGCCTGATCGGTGTTATGCTCAATACTGGTACCCAGCCGGTAAAATATTTTCATGCCTGCATCCTGAGTTATGCGGAGCATTTCATCGGTGGCGCGGAAGTAATAGTTGGCCGGATCTTTCGGATCAAGATGCATCAGTGGAAAGATAAAATGCGTATCAATAAGCCGCTGACCGGGGTTCCACAGAGGCCAGTCATGAGTGCGGGCGTACATAAAATGCATACTCTTGAGTTCTTCATCTATGTTGAAAAGCCAGCGGCGGCTGTATGGCGGCGCTGAATTGCTGCCATGTTGTGCGGGGTTGAGTTTGCCGGTCCGGGTGTTGAAATCAAACGCGGCTTTAGTTGCTGTTGCCATAAAATATTATCCTTTTTTGCCAAAAAAAATATTTGCACGGATTTATTATAGCGCATAAACTGTCTATTGTCAATGAATGTTTTTGCCAAAAAAATTTCTTTTTCTGCCAAATATTGTATATCGGACTTCTGCGGATGATTTTTGCTGTGAAAATATATGAGATTTATTCTTTTTTTTTCTGACAGCTATCTTGCAATTTGCTTTTTGAACGGCACGGATGTACATTATCACCAAATAAAGAGTAACATTAAAGAATTTGCGTGAAAGGTTTTTGTTATGAATATTGATTATTTTGCACTCGCCGGCTCAATGCTGGATATGGATTATATCAGAAAGCATTCGCTGGAACTCAATAAATTGGAGGTCAATACTGATAACAGCGAGTTTGCGGTTTCCAGCAAATATGTGGAAGACCTTATGAAGCAAGCCGGTTTGGTGGATGTGGAACGCTATGCCTTGCCGCTTGACGGCGTAACCACTTATGACGACTGCACCATGCCGCTGGCCTGGGATCGCACCGGACGCAGCACGCTGGAGATCGTGGATGATTCGCTGCCGGAATGTGAACGCATGCTTGCCGATACCGATGTGGAACCTTTGAATGCGGTCATTTGGAGTCCGCCCACGCCGGAAGGCGGTGTTACTGCCGAACTGGTGAGTCTGGACTGCGTGCAGTCAGAAGACTGGAGCGAATTGGCCGGCAAGATCGTGTTGTGCAACCGTTCGCCTGTCGGTGATATGCGCCGCAAACTGGCGCTTTCCGGTGCACTGGGGATGGTCAGCTATGTGGAACGCACGCTGGAAACTAATCCCGATGATGTGCGCTGGATGAATGGTGTGGGCTGGTGCGGATGGTATTATGTCAAGGGCAATAAAATGCTCTGGAACTATTCCATAACGCCCCGCAAAGGAGTCAGATTGGCAGAACGGCTTGCCGCCGGAGAAAAAATTACGCTCAAAGCCGTGATGAATACCCGCGTTTATGAGGGCGAAACTTACACTGTTACCGGTCGCATACCCGGCAAAAGCAAAGAGGAAATTGCATTGTTTGCCCACATGTACGAACCTTTTGTGCCCGATGATTCCGCCGGGGTGGTGATCAGTATAGCAGTAGCAAAAGCGGTCAATGAAATGGTCAAAACCGGTTTGATTCCGCCGCTGGAAAAAAGTATCCGGCTGGTCTTCGGCATGGAGCGTTACGGGTTTTCTGAATTCATCAGCAACCCCAAACGTTATAACAGGATAATTTCGGCAACCAATATGGACAGTATCTGCCATGCTACGCTCAAACTGTCCGGCGTATTGCCCGAACTGCGGCACAGTCCGGCTTCGGCACCGTGCTTTGATGTGGCGCTGATCCGGGAATATCTGCAGAAATACTATCCGGAGCTGCCTTTCCGGGAAACTCCGGGCAATCTTTCGGACGATACTTTCGGGGCAGATACCCCCTTTGATATACCCACTTGCTGGCTGCATACACCTCCGGCCATAGACCGGCATCACAACAGCGGCGCGATTTTTGCTGAAGCCGACTGGGATATGGCCGAATTGTCGTTTAAGGTATGGAGCGCTTATCTTGCAGAACTTGCTACCGTCAAGCGGGGCAGGGGCGACCGCAGTTTGCTCAAACGGGTGATCCGGGCAGTAAAATCTGATGCCCGGAAAGATTTTGAACGGTTGGCGGATTTGCTTGAAAAACGCTCATTCAATGCTTATGCCGGAAATGTTATTGGCGATTTTCTGGAGGAATACTTTGCTGAACGGGTGCTTTCCATCAATAAATATGTGCCCAAAACGGTCAAGCGCTCCGAGGTGAAAAAACTTTTTTCCGAGCTCCGCAGAAAATATGCACCTTCATCGCTGGAGCTTGATATTTATACGCTCACTAACAGCGAAGTACGCATGGCTTATATGACTGTTAGCCGCAATGAAAAAATCCGACAGATTATGAGTCTTATCCGGGTGCCGGAAGAAGAACGCTACGGTTTTATCGCCAAGCCCGGCATGCTGCTGCAGGCGCTGCTCGATGGCAAACGCAATTTGTACGAAGCATACGTTATAAGCTGTTTTATGCTGAAAAAAGCGGTTGATTTCAAGGAAACTGCCGGTTTGCTGGCGTTTTTTAAGAAGCTTGCCCAATACGGTTATTACGAAATAAAGTATGCCGGAGAAGTGACAACTGACGATATATCCGCCGCGCTCGATGCCCTGGGCGTGGAAGAAGATCACAAGCTTGTTGTGCACAGTGCTTACGGCACGTTGGGTGGTGTTCAAGGCGGTCCGGCGGCAGTTGTGAAAACTCTGGTGGAGCGATGCGGGAAAAAAGGTGTGCTGATGATGCCCGCATTTGATTTCCCCTATTACCTCGGGCGCAACGATGATGAGTTTTTTGATGTGAAAAATACGCCGTCTTCCACCGGGATCATCTCCGAAGAATTCCGGAAACTGCCGGAAGTCAGCCGTTCGCTCAATCCTTCGCACAGTATTGCGGTTTACGGCAAAAAGAATTTCCATTGGGTGGCCGACCACCACAAAACGCTCTGTCTGGGGCAGAAATCTCCGCTGGGAAAACTGGAAGATGCCGATGGTTACGCTTTAATGATCGGTTGTCCGTCTGCGGTAACTTTTATGCATGTGGTGGAAATGACCAACCGGGTGCATTGTCTGGGTATGCGTACTGAAGAATTCAATACCCGACTGCCGGATGGCCGAATTGTGCCGGTGAGAACCTGGGGATGGCGCGGCGGCTCATGCCGGGTATACAAAACCGAAGAAGTCTTTGACTACATGCGTAAACACAATATGGTAGTGGAAGTTATGGTGCGGCACTGTCTGCTCCAGTATTTCAAACTTTCGGATTACCGCAAGGCTTACGAAAAAATGGTCATATTCCGAAAAAATACCGGCTGTGTGGCGTGTGATATTCTGCCGCGGGTGGCTCCGCATACTGTGCGGAGCGACTGGGATAATGAAAAAGGTTGTGTCCGGAGTTCCAGCAATACATTCAACGGAGACTGGGATTTTTTTGAAGAATAATTTTACCGGAGACAACTGAAAAAATATCTTATGTCCGATCAGAAAAAATATGATTTGGAAAATATACCGCGGATTTTTGATCTGCCATGCAGAGTGTTGGAATTCGGCTGGCTGCCAACTCACTCGCATCATCATGATCACGCGCTGGTGGATGGCGGATTTGTCTGCTTGAGCTGCAATTATATGGAAAAATCCATAATGCAGGTCGATGATGTTGTATTTACGCAGAATGTCGGCGAACCGCCGCGTTTGTCGTTCCTGAAATATGGCACTGTACTCAACACCATAAAACCGGCGCGGCATGATGAGATATTTTTCCGTTACTCCGAAGAAGGCGCGGATTTTCTGGCAAAATTTTTCGGGGCAGAAGGCAGTGCGCGATACAGTGTGTTTTTTCAGAGCTTCCCTTCCGGAATACTTGCCGCATTGCGCCGGGAAATTGCACAGCTGGATAAACCCGGCGCTGGCGACCGCATAGATCTGCTGGCGCTGCAGCTGTTCAGCGAAGTGGTGCTGCAAAAGTTTGAAGGCAGCGAAATATCCAATCAGAATGATGTAAAGATCAACGCCATTGCCGGCGAACTGCTCGGCGGGCGTAAATTGAGTGAACTCCTGAAAGAATACGGCTTGAGTGAACGCAGTTTCTACCGGCAATGGCAGAAAGCTTTTGATGTATCGCCTAAAGAATATGTGATCAATTCACAACTGAAAAAGGCCTGTTCTCTGCTTAGCGGCAGCGATATTGCAATCGAGGATATAGCTGCCGGCTGCGGGTTTGTCAATACCAGTTATTTCTATAAAGTGTTTCGGTTGAAACTCAACTGCACGCCGCGCGAATACCGGAAAAAATACTCCGATAAACTCTTTGCGGCCGTCGAATGAAAGGCTGCGTCCGCATTGTTTTGCACTTTTCCGGCCGGATTTTCAAATGGCCGGAGAACAATAACGTGTATTGTTTTTTCCAATTCTCCGGAGAGTTTTTTATTGCCGGGTGGAATGGTGCAGCTTTTTATTCTTGACGAAAATCCCCGCAAGGCCGCAATTTGTCTTTGTGATAAACATTTACGCAAGATGTGTCTGGAAAATGCCCAGATACTTTCTTCTGTCATGTTTAATTGGCAGCTGCCGCGCCTGCCGGTAATGCCGAAGCCTTACAATCCCAACCATCCGGTAATAAGAAAGATCGACAATCAAGCCAAACTCAACTGGGTTTTGATCTACAACTCGGCATTGCAGAGAGAATATATTTTCCGGTTTGAAAAGATGCACGCGTATAATTTTCTGGCACACAAATATATGAAAATACTGTATAAAAATGATGCAGTCTGCAACGACTTGAGTTTTGCTGCGGTATTCAAGGATTTTACCGCAGCTAAGCCTTGTATTGTGGAGGCATACCGGAGCTATTATTGTTACAAACACCGCACTATCAGAGATTTTTGTTACACAAAACGTCCGTGTCCGACATGGCTGATTTGACTTGTTGTGAACATGGTGCTATATTAATAAAATATATATTTTGAAATCAACAAAATTAAATCAGGAGAGAGTATGAGAATAGCCAAACAGAATCTGGTCGAAAAACCCGCAAGCTTTATGGCATTGATGCCGTTTTTTGTGTTTTTGATCTTTTATCTTGGACTGTCGGTTGCTGCCAAAGACTTCAGCAGTGTACCGATGCCGGTTGCTTTTATAGTTGCCGCTGTCTCCGCGCTTATGTATGACCGCAAAAAAGCGCTGGAGAAAAAAGTGGAACTTTTTGCCCGCGGCATGGGCGACAGCAACATTATGATCATGTGTTTGATCTTTATTCTGGCCGGTATTTTTGCGGCGGTTGCCAAGGCTTCCGGCGCGGTGGATGCTGCGGTGGTGATCGCCAGACATCTGATACCCGGCAATATGTTTATCGCCGGTTTGTTTGTGGTAAGCTGTTTCATATCGCTGGCTATCGGCACGAGCTGCGGTACGATAGCAGCTCTGACTCCGATCGCCGCGGCATTGATCAAAACTATGCATGTAGCGCCGGAACTGGCGATCGGTGCGGTCATTGGCGGGGCCATGTTCGGGGACAATATGTCCATGATCTCGGATACGACCATTGCTGCAACCCGCACGCAGGAAGTTGCCATGCGGGATAAATTCTTTACCAACCTCAAACTTATTTTGCCGGCGGCAGTTGTGGCTGTTTTGATCTATGTGGTTATCGGTATTGCTCACAATGCCAATGCTGCGGATAAGCTTCAAGCGATCACCTGGCAGCATATAGTTAATGTTATACCCTATTTGCTTATTCTGATTGGTGCGCTTGCCGGTATGAACGTTATGCTGCTGCTGTTTATCGGGAGTGTGCTTGCGGGGATTATCGGGATTGTTGAACACAAACTCAATTTCTGGAGTGCGCTTTACGAAGCCGGACATGGTGCGCTGGGGATGTCGGAAACTTTGATCGTTGCGATTCTGGCCGGCGGTTTGCTGGCACTTATCCGCTACAACGGCGGTATCCGTTATCTGCTGGGCTGGATCGAAAAACGCATTGCAAGCCGTGCCGGTTGCGAATTCGGTACTCTGCTGCTGCTGTGGGTGGTGAATATTTTTACTGCCAATAATACGGTGGCAATCGTTATCACCGGGCCGATCGTGCGGGATCTTTCGCGCAAGTTCAACTGCGATCCCCGCCGTATTGCCAGTATTCTGGATACGGCATCGTGTTCGGTTCAGGGGGTGCTGCCTTATGGCGCACAGCTTCTTATCGCATTGGGCATCTGCAATACCGCCGGAGTCAAAATTTCTTCGCTGACATTGTGCTGTTTTGCATTTTACCCCATACTGTTGGCGCTGGCACTTTTCTGGTCGATATTGGTAATGCCGCTTTTACATAAAGTTTTTGTGCGTAAATAACGGTTCTTTGTCTTACTGAATCTGAAACGGGGTGTCGCAAAACGGTTTGATTTATTGCAACACCTCCATTTATTTTTATACGTTATTAAAAAAACTGTTTTTTGCCGGAAAAATACGGCAGAGATGATTGATTTTCTTGTAAGAATACATTATTGCATTTCAAAGAAATAAAAAAGGAGTTATGATATGTTCAGAAGAATCCCGAAAGTCGCAATCATACTGTTGGTACTTTTTGCTTTTATAACGCTGTCGGCTGCGGAAAAACGTGCAAAATATGTGTTTTTGTTTGTCGGCGATGGTATGGGCGAAAATATCCGCAAATATTATCAACATGAGTTTCCGGCCAGTTCGCTGGAACAATTTCCCGTAACGGTACGCAGCGGCACCAACAATGTCAGCAACGGCAAAACTGATTCTGCGGCATCCGGTACGGCGATAGCGTGCGGAATAAAGACTTATAATGGAGCAATCGGGGTGACTGATAAGCACGTGCCTGTAATCAGTCTGGCGAAAATTTTGCGCGATAAGCAATTCAGTATCGGTATAATCACCAGCGTGGGGATCAACGATGCCACTCCCGCTGTACATTATGCCAACCGACTTACCCGCAAGGATCATGCCGGAATATTGTCGGATCTTTTTGCCAGTAATTTTGACTTTTTTGCCGGAGGTTTTCTGCTGAAACCTGCAGATTACAGTATCGAAAAATACGAAAAATTGCTCAATCAGGTAAAATATAAATTTTGCAATAATTACGATTTTACTGCCCAAACTCCCAAAAAACGCGTGCTTTTTGTTGCGCCTATGGATCCGGATTGGCCCGGCAAAAGAGAGTCGCGGCATATTTTGAGCGAAGTTACAAACTATGCCATACAGAGTCTTGCCGATAATCCCAATGGCTTTTTCATGCTTATCGAGGGTGGTGCCATTGATCACCGTGCACATAATAATGATTTGGCCGGAGTCATGCGCGAAATGCACGAATTTGATCTGGCGGTGAAAACGGCGCTGGAATTTCAGAAAAAACATCCCGCCGAAACTTTGATCATCGTTACCAGCGATCATGATACCGGCGGCATGGATATAAAAGAATTTAAAGATACTTCATTATGGAAAAAACAGCATCTCCGCGCGGCCGATGCAGGTAAAAAATTTGCTTCTGAACTGAAAAATGCTCCCGAAAGCGAGTTGATAAAAGTTCTGGCTGAATATTTCGGTATGGAAAATCTTACCGCCGATGAACTCCGGAGCATGAGCGAAGCCATAAAAACTTTTCGCGATCCCAAACTGCGCAACCTTAAACAGTTCCGCAGCATGTACGGCAGTTACAACCCTGTGATCGTGCAGATGATGCGTTTGCGCGACGCCCGCTGCGGGATAAGCTGGAAAACATTTTCACATACCGACCGCAAAGTTTTGACCAATGCGCAAGGGCCCGGCGAAAAATATTTCCAAAACGTCAAAGAAAATTCCGATATTCCGCGTGCCATCAGTTGGGCTGTGCTGGGCTATGATGCTTTGCTGAAAAATGCCGGAATTCTGCCGTATCTGGTGGAAAAAGATGCCGAGGAATATTTCAATTTCATATCGCTTAATGATCATCGGTCAATTTTTCGCTATGGGCAGAACAATCACGGCGAATTGGAATTGATTTTACAGGGCGGCGGCAAAACCGTCAACCGCACTTTAAGCGATCGGGCCGGACGTATAGAGTTTCGGAACCTTGCAGCTGATACAGAGTATACTGCACTGGTAAAGCGCAGCGGCAGGGTTATTGCCGAGCGTAAGATAAGGACTTTGAAAAAGCCGGCGGGAAAACTGCTGCTTACCGCCGGGGTGATCGCTGATGCTCATGTAGCGCTTATTCCTGATGTGCGTTATGGCAGACTGCACAGCAAAAGTCTGGAAGCTTTGGAAAACGCCTGCAAAAGTTTTGTCGGACAGAAGGTCGATTTTATAGCTTTGCCAGGAGATGTTACCGATGCAAGCAAGATGTCTGAACTACGGGCGGTCAGCAAAGTTCTGGATAAATTCAAAACGATGAAATTCTATGCCACTGCCGGCAATCATGATCTGGTTGACCGGAGCGAATTTCAAAAAGGCTGGAGCAAACAGTTCGGCAAAACCGCCCGCGTGGAAAAACACGGCAAAGTTCAGATCTTGCTGCTGGATACTTTCAATGGGCAGCTGGCCGATAAAAAGGCAAATTTTGAAGCAGTAAACGCACTCGATCCGGCATTGCCGGTGCTGGTGTTCACGCATTATCAGCTTACGCCGGATGCTTTTCTTAAAGATAAAAAACGAGCGATAAACGATAGTGATAAAGCTGCGGAGATCCTTAAAAAACTTTCCGCTATGAAAGGTGCAATAATCGTGGGGCACAAAAATGTTGCCACTTCGGCCAAATTGGGTAATCTGGTTCAGATAAATGCGCCGCAGTTGACCCAGTTTCCGGCGGGAGCGCTCCGACTGGATGTGTTCAGCGATGGTATGCGGTTGGAATTTAAGCCCACGCTGAATATTTTCTACGATGAATACAGTCGTATCCGGGGGAATGCGTTGAAACAAACTGCGGCCACGCGCGACAAAAACAGTCTGAAGATCTGGAATGCATTTTATCCCGCCGATTTTTCGGCGGCTGCCCGGTAAAACGAGTGATAAAATATTTTTTTCAAAAAAAACACATTATAAAGTTGCAATAAGCTGAAAAAATGCTATATTAAAAAATACAAACAATTGAGGGCGATTAGCTCAGCTGGCTAGAGCGCTGCTTTCACACGGCAGAGGTCGAGGGTTCGAGTCCCCCATCGCCCACCATTATTAAGCTCAAAATCCCCTGTTTCATTACCATTTATTACCATCTTGAGTTTTCAATCCTCAATTTTTGTGTTATATTAAGCCCCATCAGTCAGTGAGGAGACTAAACTATGGGGAAACTCAACGAAAACTCCGATTTGAAAAAGATCAAACTGGAAACCGGTACGGTTTATCAAACCGAAAAAGGCGGCAACTACTATTTCCGCTACCAAATCAGAGGCGACCGCAAATGTGTCAGTTTAAAGACCCGCAACCTTGACGAAGCTGTCCGCAAAGCCAAAGAACTGGTACCGATAGTTCAGGCAACCAGTGTGGAAGTTATATCAAGCCATGTAAAAGTAGCCCGCAATCTGGTAAAGAAGCACCGGGAACTCGCGCTGGATAAAGTCTGGGAAACTTATTCCAAACATCCGGACAAAGCAACTCCCGCAACGATGCATGAAGAGTTGTCATACGAATCGACCTTCAACGAGTTTCGAACTTTTATCGGTCCTAAAATCAAACAGTTCGCCAATGTTACAGCCGAACATGCCGCCGCGTTTTCTGATTATTTGAAAGAGTCAGGTATTTCTGTATCTACTCACAACCGAAAAATCATCCGATTGCGTAAAATCTTTGAAACGCTGAAAGATTACCGGGAAGAGAATCCATTTGCCGCACCATCGTTACGCCGTAAAAACCGGGAAGAACAGGATATAGCCACCCGACGGATAGCCTTTACCCGCGAGGAAGAAGAGCAGATCAAACAGGTGTTGGATGATCCGCAATACAAACTGAAGAATAAAGCGGAGATCAAAGTTGTATTCTATATTGGTATGTATACCGGACAACGATTGAAAGACTGTGTTTTGATGCAGTGGCAGAATGTTGATTTGGAGCAGCGAAGGATTTTCGTAAAGCAATTCAAAACCGGCAAAGAAGTATCAATTCCGCTGGCAGAGCCTTTGCGGCAACTGCTTTCAGAAGTCAAGGCTCAAAATCTTTCCAGCACTTACATTTCACCTAATGTAGCTATGCGTTATAAGCAAAAAGATGCACGTGGCAAATCTGTCGGGGATAATTATGTCAATATAGATGTAATGCGGGTGATACGTTGGACTGGTGTGGAAACAACCGTTGATGTGCCGGGGCGAAAACGCAAGATGACCATTCGGGGTTTTCACAGTTTGCGGCATAGTTTCTGCAGTCATTGTGCGGAAGCAGGAGTACCCAAAGCTGTAGTTGTATCAATCATCGGCTCCGACAGTTCCATCTTGGATCGTTTTTATACCCACATAGGAGAAGAAGCCCAGCTTGCTGCAATCGAAGCCATAAGCGGTACAGGCAGTACAACTCCAACAATCAAAATCAAACGGGTATTGGAATACATTGCCTCTGTCCAGAACCCGTCTCAAGAGCTTCGGGAAATAGAAAAAATTCTTAAAGCGTAATGCCCCAAAAATTACCAAGGACAACAGACTCTGCCGTCAAAAAAACGGTGGAGTTTTTTTTATTTATAATTACGCTCATTAAAAAATTAAAATTATTGCTTGTTAAAAAAAATAATTCAATATAAAATTCTGTTCAAATTGACTTGAAAATATAGAAAAATCAATATATATTAAGTGCAAAAGTAAAAAAATACAAAGGTAAACACTATGTGGCACCCTGAAAAACCTGCATTTTATGTTCCGGTAAATCCCCCAGATCAACGACACGTGCTTTACCCCACAAGTACAATTGATCCTTTTCATGAATGGTGTAAGGAACCGACCATTTTTGCCCCGCTGGATTTGTCATGGCTTCCTCCTCTGGGAATAACATTATTAACAGGATCAGGGGATCTCTTCGCCTTTGCTTTTTGGCTTATAACACAATGGAATTATAAGTATCAGCCTATGTCTTCATTAAAAAACCGACCGATATATTTTAAAGGCGATGTATCTCCGGTGAACAGTTCGTTTTATTCCCTTTTGACTCAGTACAGCAATAATGGCATCAGTTGCCATATGCAACCAGTTTTCCAATGTTTTCCAATACAAGCGTCTAATTCTCTAGATCCAATAAATGTCGCGTTCAATTGGATTGTTGTCAATAGAGAAATTGCACCTTGGGATAGACGAACATTTAACAACCATTTTCGCATAAAAAATGTCTTCGAGTTGACAGGATATTTTCCGCAACTGGTGATATTAGATGGTTTCTCTTGGGGAAACAATAAAAAAGATTTCGAGGATATGTTAAAATTTATGCGGCATAAAAATATCAGCCTTATTGTGTTAAATCCCATAGCACCGCCTAAAAGTTTTGTTAATAATAAAGTCTGGGATAACATTATCATCGCGGATCAATGGCGTAGATGGCGGTGTGCCCCTCAAAATATGACTTTGAAAATCAGCAAAAAAGCAAACGTAAAAGTGGACTTGAAATATCGCGTGATGCGTGATCGCTGGGGCTGCTTATCTTTTATACCTCAATGTAAAACTTTTCTTAAACCGTTTGTGGAAGAATATATGCGATCAGGAAAAACAGCTGCCCAAATTGTTGATCGCATAAATAATGACGTTCAGTTGTCTTCAATGTTAAGAAAAAAACTCACA
>JAZTWG010000010.1:0-11166 GCA_045635745.1 Victivallaceae bacterium | reverse complement strand
CAAATGGAATTTTATTTTTGAATACATTTGAACTCAAAAACAAGGATTTGACAAAAGGGGGGGAGCTTTTTTCAAGAAATACCAAGCTCAAACTATGTCAAAAAACACCATTTTTACAAAATTATGGGATTTCTGTGAATTGGTTTTTAAAAAATATTAATGTCAATGATGCCTATTTACGCCACGAAGTATATTTTTTCTTAAAATCTTGTTATGCCGATGTAGCACCATCATTACAAAAACGGCTACTGAATAAAATAAGCAAAAAGGAAGATGGCATAGAAAAAGAAGACTATGAACGGAGAATTTTTTCTTTATTGTCTTGGATTACCACAGATACCGAAGATGAGAAAATTAATAAAATTCTAGATCCGATAAAAAATCGATATCCGAAATGGAAGATTAGTCCGCATGAAGATTTCGGACATTATCATTACGCACCGGAAGTGCCCCAATCTCCTTTAACAAAAGAAGAGTTGAAAAAACTTTCACCCAAAGATTTTATTATTGCAGTAGAAAAATATACTACTGATGATGTGTGGAATGTGTTATCACATCTTACCAAGGAAATTATCAAAGAAGATCCAGTTTTATGTTGTAATATATTGAAAGAACTGGTCTCTCTGAAAGAATGTAAAAATTATCTCAAATACTTGGTTTGTAATGAACTTGATAATATTGATTTCTCAATAGACTTACTACCAGATGTTCTTAACGCATTGCCCTATATATCCAGTTCAGAAATGCATACGATTGAACCGGAAATACGATTTTATCGTATGATAATAAAACGCCTTGACATCAGAGAAAATAACAATATCTTAATAACTGTTCGGGAACGAATTACAAACTTATATAAATCTTTACCTTCAGATAACGATAGAACATTATTGTGTGGTGAGTGGGTAACAACTGCAATTAATAATCCATACGGGATGATAACAGAGTTTTTTCTTGAAGACTTGGCGGAGGATCAAAAACAAAAATTGGCATCACCTAACAATATCCCGGATAGATATATCACTTATTTCGAAGACATTTGTTCGAGAAAAGATTTTTGTGGATTATTGGGCAAGACAATACTAGGAATGGAATTTTCATGGCTATTGTATTTAATGCCAGATTTTGTAAAAAACAAGCTTTGTCCTCGTTTGGCAGAAGAGGAGGGGGTGTGGGAAGGTTTATTGTCCAATTTGCAACTTTCTACTCAAAATCAAGAAGTATTGATGCCATATATGAGAAAACGCATTGCTGAAAAAGCAACTTTTTGCAGTGACAGTATTCAAAATGATTTCATCAGGATATATACAATCATTTTATGGTATTTTTATGACAAAGAACAATTGTTAAAAACAGAGTTCCCAAAACTTTACAATTACCTTCCTCCTGAAAAACGCTTCCTTGTAGTGAGTATTGCCAAAGATATTCTACATCGTAATTCCGATACATTTAATAATAATTTTTGGAAAAATAAACTGAAACCTTTTTTGATTAATAGAAGCGAAAATAAACCTTTGCGGTTGGATGCGGATGAAGCATCGGCAATTTTTGATTTAACTGAAGTTCTCTGTTTTGCTTTAGATGATTATTTGGATATTATGGAAAAAATTCCTGGAATAAAAATATCTCAACGCACTCTCATAATTCATGACCTTAATACAGACAGTGAACTTTTTTCAAAATTTACAGCAACCCAAGTCGGGCGAGTGATTTTACTCATGCTTAATCATCATTCGCCTGATGCACAATGGATTTTACATGGTGTTGATAATTTATTCAAAAAGATAAGTCCTCACATAGAACAACGACTGTCTCAAGAAATCTGCAAGACCGCAAAACAGTGCGGTATAAGTATAGAACTTCCAAAGTAAAAATATATTTGACTCAAAATCGTAATGTTACGTTTTTGAGTGTTGCGTCTGGTGTTTTATCTTCCCAAAAGTTTGAATTGGCAAATTTTGGCAAATAAATCCATCAATTTGAGTAGAATTTAATGCCCCTTCCGGGCAAAAATCTTAAATAAAAGTACCTTATTATGCAAGCGGCTATTGACGCTTGCGCTTCACAAGTGTAGCGATAGCGTAACGTCTTCACAAGCGTAATGCAATGGAGCGACTT
Source organism: Victivallaceae bacterium (assembly GCA_045635745.1). GTDB lineage: Bacteria > Verrucomicrobiota > Lentisphaeria > Victivallales > Victivallaceae > SIG78. The sequence goes on along the minus strand of JAZTWG010000010.1, from coordinate 9,048 downwards.
CACCGCAAGGCATCCGCTTGAATCAGTGAAGATGTGAAGAAAAGCCTGACGGCTTTTGAGTGAAGAACGGCTGAAGCCGTGCGAAGAGAAGCCTTGCGGCTTCACTTTTTTTTGCCCGATGGGCAAAAAAATGGCTCCGGCACCTGGATTCGAACCAGGGACCAAGTGGTTAACAGCCACCTACTCTACCGCTGAGCTATGCCGGAGCATGAATAAATCATTCTCAATGTTTTTTAATATACAGTTTATTTGTGAAAAAGCAAATCATACTGCAGCTTTTTTGTAAAAAAACTTGATATTTTTCTGCTTGAATAAGCATGGCAGAAACTTTATGGAAAAGCTTCTGCCATACCCGGGATTTTTCAGCGCATTATTGAAAAACTTTTTCAGCAGTCAAACGGAAACTTATATTGATCAAGTTTACATTCTTCCCGCAGCTGAAGCATCACTTTCTGCAATGCTTCATTGACCGGAACGCCTTTTACGCTGCGTTCTTTATACGCAATATATTCTTTTTCGCCGGCAGTATAAATGCGGTCGCAGCCCGGGGCTTTGCGGCTGGCTCGCAGATCACGCAGAATATTGCCGGTGGTCTTCTTGAAGTCCGCCGCATCGCAGAATGCTTCCACGTTGATCGCAATAAAAAAGTGACCCAGATGGTAGGGCTGTTTTTTGCCTTCAGGCGAAAAACCGAGCAGGCCTTTAAGGAAGCATCCCTGCTGCAGCGCGGCGCTGAGGATTTCCACTACTGTAGCGTAGCCGTAACCCTTGAACCCTGCGGTGTCTTCGCCCAGCCCCCCGAGCGGAGTCAAGGCTGCGGTGCCTTTTACAAGGTCGATTAAGATCTGTTCTGTATCAGTGCGGGTATTGCCTTCGCTGTCGATCACCCAGCCGGGAGGCAGCTCCTTGCCTTCACGCGCATAAACTTCTATTTTGCCGCGCTGACTTACACTGGTGGCGCAGTCGAGGAAGAACGGAAACTCTTCATCGGTTGGTATGGCAAAGGTCAGCGGGTTGGTCCCCAGCATGTTTTCCACCCCGAAAGTTGGCGCGATCGAGGGACGTGCATTGGTTCCGCAGATACCGATCATATTCTTTTTAACTGCCATCAGAGGATAATAACCGGCAATACCGAAGTGGGTGCTGTTGCGTACCACGGTCATCCCCAAACCGAATTTTTCCGCGGCATCCATTGCGTAATCCATTGCAGCTTTGGCCGCTACCATACCCATACCGTCATGGGCATCGATAACTGCTGTTGCCGGGCCTTTCCGCACCCATTCTACCTCGGTTACCGGGTGCTGGATGCCATCGCGGATGCGATCAATATAGATAGGTTTGAGCCGGCCGATACCATGGGAATCAATACCAAGTTTATCTGCTGTGATAAGCACGTTGGCGCAAAGTTTTGCATCTTCGGCTGGTACTCCGGAGGCAATGAAAACATCGCGCATGAAATTTTCCAGTGTTTCAAAATCAATGTAATAGATCTTTTCGGACATGATAAAATTTCCTTCAGATTTTTTGTTGTTTATAAAGGTGTTTAGTTATAAAATACACTAAACTTTAACATTGTCAAGTATTTTCAAGAAAAAAGACAGTAAATCTTGAAAAAAGTTGAAAGTGAGCTATATTTAGTCGAATAATTTTAACCGGGGTTATATCATGGATTTATTGGAAATATCGCAAGCTATCCGCAAACTGCGTTTGCAGCAGGGTTTGACCGTAGAACTACTGGCTAAAAAAAGTGGTTTTTCCAAAGGTTTTATATCGCAGGTTGAAAATTTCCGTATAACACCTTCACTTAAAGCTTTGAATTCGATAAGTACCGCTCTCGGTGTGCCATTGGCTGCGGTGCTTACCCGGGATCCGCAAGTGCCGGAATACACCATCGGCTCGGTAGAGCAGGGCGAAGAAATTTACCGCAACGATAACGAGCGATACGGTATGCGTTATCTGGCGCTGGCTTATGAACAGGTTGGCCGTGAGCTGGAGCCGTTTATTATTGAATACCGTACCAGCAGCGAAGAACGCCCGCTTTTAATGCACGATACCGAAGAATTTTACGTTTTGCTGACCGGCAGCGTGGAGTTTTATATCGAAGGCAAAAACGATCCGGAGCTCCTGCAGGCCGGTCAAACCATATATCTGCGCAGCAATGTGCCGCACCGGGTAAAACTGGCTGCCGGCTGTGAATTTGCCAGAGCATTGGTAACTTACTCGCAGAAAAAATAAATACAGCTTTCCTGCAGTTTCCCCGCAGCGCTATCCGCGAAGCCCCATCATGAATGTTGTGGTAATCAGTGGCTTGCTTTTTTAAACTTTCTTCTGTTCCCGATAAGAGCAGGTAAAAATAATCTATATTGGGAGAATGTTTTCTAAAACTTTAAAGGCATTTATCTTTTTACACAGCAAAAGATAAATGCCTTTGGAATATTCGGAAAGTAGCTGTCTTTTCTTACTTCACCATTACGCCGTTGGCGGCGAGATATTTTTTAAGTTCGCCGATATCAATCAAATGGAAGTGGAATACCGATGCAGCCAGCAGCACACCGGCACCGGCTTGAGCTGCAGCAAGAAAGTCTTCCATTTTTCCGGCACCGCCCGAAGCAACCACCACACATTCTGGGCAGGCGTTGTGGATTGCTTTGATCACCGGCAGGTCGTATCCGGTTCTGGCGCCGTCGCCGGCTTTGCTGGTGGGCAGAATGGTCTGCACTCCGAAATCACGGACTTTTTTCGCCCATTCCACGGCATCGGTGCCGGTGGCGGTTCTGCCGCCGTCAATATAAACTTCGTAGCCGGAGGGCAGAGCCGGGTTTACATCCACATCAATGGCCACGGTGATCTTATCACTGCCGAATTCTTTAATCATTTCAGCGATAACTTCCGGTTTGCGGAACGCTGCCGAACTGGTGGAAACTTTGTTGGCTCCGGCTTTGAGTACAGCTTCGGCGCTGGCCACATCCCGGATCCCGCCACCGACGGTGAAGGGAACGCTGCAAAACGGAGCAACACGTTTGACTACTTCGATGAGAGTATCGCGTTTTTCCACGGTTGCGGTAATATCGAGCATGGCAAGTTCGTCAGCTCCGGCGGCACAATATGCTTGAGCACAGGCAACCGGGTCGCCGGCATCGGCAATATCTACAAAGTGTACGCCTTTGACAACTCTGCCATTTTGCATATCCATACAGGGCATGATGGATACAGCGGTGATTTCGCTCATATAACATGATCCTTTCGTATTGAAGAATTTTACTGCTATTTAAAATAATTTAACATTCTATTATTACAAGCTTGAAAAATAATTTTTTATCAAGTTTTTTTACATTTTTTTTGCTGATTTGATTGCAAAAGCCTATCTGCAGTATATAGTATTGGAAGTATGCAATTATGAGAATTGCTTTTCAAAACAGGATTTTATTATGAAAGTTCTTATTCTTACCGATCTGGAAGGTCCCTCCGGAGTTAATGGCAGAGCTGAAAATATCGGCAATACCATGCTCAACCGGCCTACTGCTGAACAGGCTCTCGTCAATGAAGTAAATGCTGTGTGCGAGGGGCTGGTTGCTGCCGGTGCCGATGAAATAGTGGTTGTCGATGGTCATGGCGGAGCCAACAGTATTGATATAATGAAACTACACCCCAAGGCCTCGCTTATGCAAGTAGGTAATTGGATGCCGGTGATCTATATGGATGGAACTTATGATGCGTTTATTCAGCTCGGAGCTCACTCCATGGAAGATACCGATGGCTACATGTGCCATACATTCAACAGTCACGGTGTGCAGGAAATGCGTTTGAATGGCGAGCTTATCGGCGAAATCGGTATTTCCAGTTATCTGGCGGCATATTTCCGGATCCCGACGATTCTGGTTTCCGGCGATGATACCGCCTGTCATGAAGCCCGTACTTTGCTGGGGGATAATCTGGAAGTAGTATCCACCAAGAGTTCGATCAACCGCTATTCGGTTGTAAACTATCCGCCGCAGGAGGTTTACAAAAATCTGCGCGCCGCTGCTGAACGCGCTTTACGTAATCTGGATAAATACAGCTGTCTGGAAGTGCCGGAACATTGCGAAATGATCAGTCGTTACATGTGCCCGAATCAGGCAAATGCCTTGGAAAAAGTCGGCTTGGAACGCCTTGATCCGTTTACTATTAAGGCAGTCAGCGATGACTTGGTTGACCTCTGGGCGCAGCGGTTGGGCTGGGCTCCGGGAGTGCATAAGAAAAAATACAATATCACGCCGGAGTGGAAACACCCGCACACACTCGCCCGTGAAGCATTCAAAGAGTGATTTGATCCGGTAAATATAAAACCGGCTGCTGCAAAACAGAATGAGAGTTTTTGCCGCAGCCGTTTTTTTTTGTCGGATATATCCGATATTATTTCAAGCGTTTCAAGGCATCTTTGGCTTCTTTGATGTCGGCTTCGGCAGCTTTTTTATAACATGTTTTGGCTTTTTCAAGGTCTTTTGCGGTGCCTTCACCTTTTTCATAACATATACCGAGCATATATTGAGCTTCGGGATCGATCTGTTCGGCGGCTTTTTTGAACCATTCCACTGCGGCTTTTTTATCCTGCTTGGTACCTTTGCCGTAAAAACAGCACAAGCCGAGCCGGTATTGGGCGGACGGTATATTGCGGCGCAGGGCGCGACTGTAAAGTTCGAACGCTTTTTTATAATTTTGTTTGACGCCTTCGCCTTTGTAGTAAAGATCGCCCAGACTTACCAGCGCATTGTCATAGTTGCGGCTGGCGGCTTTTTCAAACCACTTGATCGCCATTTGCAAATCTTTTTTCACGCCGTCGCCAGTTTGATATTTTACACCGATATCCCACCAGGCTTCCAAATCGCCATCCACATCGGCGGCATCCATGATGACTTGATCGTTGAGTTCCGGATTGGAAAGCATATTTACATGCATGGGTTGGGGCTTGGACGCAGGAGCCGCTTCGATCAGAACTGCGGACCCGAGAAGCAGCGTTCCCAGTGTGAACTTGAAGAAATCAGAACTTTTCATGACAAAATATCCTTGGGGTATCTTTACAATGTTTAAAGTAATATAACTTATCCCCGGAAAAAGTCAAATAATTTTATTTGCGCTGCTTTTGCAAATAATGCCGGTAACAGAGCTAATAAATAACAATGTATTTTACTGCATAATTACTGTAAAAGCAAAGGCATTTATCAATTAAAAAAATAAATACCTTTGCTTATTTTTTTGTCTGTTGTTTGAGAATGGAAAAGCGATTGCCCGTTAAAGCTTAATTTTCCAGAAATTCCTCTTTGCCGGACTGGTAGGATTTTTCGGCAGCTTCGAGCATTGCCATGATCTCGAGTGATTCGGCAACAGATACTGCGGGGTCTTCGCCGCGGCACATTTTTACGAAATTATTGAGCATATTTATCGGAGTGCCGGATACCGCCGATGCACATTCTACTTTATTGCCGCCCAACACCCAGCAGCCATAACCGCCGCCGAGACCGGCACTCATTTTGACCAGCGCAGTACGGCCGTCTTTATATTTTACCTGACAATCAAAACCGACGCCGGTCGGCAGGGTAAGAACCGATTGCGCCCCGATGCCCATAAAGCGTTCCAGCAATTCAAAGGTATGCACTCCGTACCAGATGATCAGCGAATAACCTTCCGGACATTTGCCCAGCGATCCCCATGCCATGGCGGTAGCAACTTCAATGTTTTTTGCCGCCAGATCTTCAATGGTCTGAAAATTACGAAGTTTGGAAGCTGTGAAGAACTTCACATTGTTTTCTTCTGCAATTTTTGCAATGGCTTTGGCATTGGCCAGTGTATCGGCAAAGGGTTTGTCCAGAAAGATCGGTTTGCCGAGTTTTGCACATTTTTTAAAATATTCCAAATGCAGCGTCGGATCATTTATCTCCAGAAAAATCGCGTCGCAATCGGCAACTGCTTCGTCAAAATTTTCTGTCACCATAATACCGAGCGCTTCAAGCTGTTTCTGGCGTGCATCCAAACCGTCTTTACCCTGAAACGGCGTTTCAAAACGCATGCAGCGGGTCACGATAAGGTCGGTACAACGCTCGTTTTCCGGGATATTGGGATCCTGAATGTATTGGGCAAACTGCACGGAGTGGCTGGTATCCAGCCCGATGAAAGCGGTTTTGATCGGAGTCACTGACATAATAATTCCTGATGTTTTCGGGGTTGAATTCGTTGTAATTAAAATAACACAAGATTGTAAAATTAAAATATAATTTTGTTGAAAAAATTTATCATTTTCATAAAAAAACGCCGTTTGACAAATAAAAGCGGGCAGGGAGGGAATATTTTTTTGCTGATTTTTCTGTTCGGCGATTGCAATTCCATGGATTTTCCTGTATAGTTACAAAAATGCAACAATCCCCAATAAACAAGTTTCTATCATGCACAGAGATAATCAGGCGGTAAAAATCGCCGATGTTTTGCGGAGTCGCCTGCAGGAAAATTTTTTTGCTGCGGGTAAATCCATGCCGTCAACCCGGCGGCTGGCTCTTGAGTTTGGCGTATCGCACCAGACGGTCAGCCGGGCTTTGATGATGCTGGCTGATGAGCGGCTGCTGCAGCGCAGACGCAATGCGTGTTTCGAAGTGCGCATGCGTCGCAACCGCATGCGTGTAGCATGCATGATAAGTACGGATTATTCTCAAGCCAAGATCGGATTGTATTCGGATGTGCCGTATCAGGTACAGCTGCTGCTCGATGAGCTGACCCGCTGTCAATGCGATTACCGGATCTTCAATTTCTACGATTTACGGCAGGCGAATTTCAGTCCGCGTATCTTTGATGGTTTTGACGGGCTGATAGCCGCGAAAGCGTTCAGCGATATAAATTCCCGCCAGCTGGTCAATGAGTTTGCCAAACCGAAAGTCTGGATATGGAACAATGAACCATTTACTGACGGCGGCAATCAGGTGATCCCGGATTTTATGAGTGGATACAGCGAGCTTTTTTCGCTGGCGAGAAAAAAAGGTATCCGGCATTGTGTTTTGCATTGTTCGCGGCAATTTTTTGCCGATGTGATGACTAATGCTTTGCGGTTGAATAATTGGAGTGATGACGAGTTTACTATTGAAATGCACACCCCACCGGAAACTCAACTCAAAGCCTACAAATATGCCTTGAAGGTTCCGGCGGCAGATGATATACTGCATGTTTGTTCTTCGGATATATTTGCATGCGGTTTTGTCGAAGCTTTTCTGGATCGGAAATTCCGTCCCGGCGAGTTTCATGTAAGCGGTACCGGCAATATCGAATCTGCCGGATATATGCCGTTGGGAGAGCCATGGTTGACCACGCTGCACACCGACCGGAAGGAAATGATATTAAAAAGTGTGGAGTGTCTTCAGCATAAAATACTCAACGATGATCTGGCGACAGAAATCATTCGTATAAAAAGCCGTTTGGTGATAAGAAAATCCGCACTGTAACATATTTATATTGCAATATTTCCGCCGGAGCAGACCGGGTTGTGAACACAAATTTTGTACAGTAAATGAATTTGGGTTACAGTTTTGGTTACAGTTCGTGCTCTTTATCAACAATTTTTTTACAAAAGACTTGAAAAAGCAGTAAAAATTTGGTATATTTGTCCGTTGGAGTATTACTTACAATAAAGTTATAGAAACATATTATTAAAACTGAAAGGTGCAGTATGAAAAGTCAAAAATCATCTCACGCCGTCAAGCCCGACAGCAACGCCGCCCATGGGCGGGTGAAGCTGTACAGCTTCACCCTCATAGAACTTCTTGTCGTTATTGCCATTATTGCCATTCTGGCGGCAATGCTTTTGCCGGCGCTCTCGGCTGCTCGCGAAAGTGCCCGCAACAGTAAGTGTATTAATAATCTGAAACAGCTGGGAATTGCTACTTTTGCTTACGCCGGAGATAATGACGATTATCAGGTCGCTTATACAGGACCATACAGTGGCGTACCTATAACAGATATTCCCATGCTTTTTCATTCATACAATGATGGTTCCAATGGCTGCTTCTGGAAGTATTACAGCCTTGGTTATCTCGGCAATGAATACTTCGGATATGCTGCTGCTTATGATGCTAAAATGCGTGCTATCTTTGAACGTTATTACAAGTGTCCCAGTGATTCAACTTACTTTAAGGCAAGAGGAATACAAGGTCAGACTTATTTTTCTTATTGTTGGGTTAATGGTGTGGGTAACAAATATGCCTCCTCGGGAACGGGGGATTCAAAACTTCTTTCCCGTTGCCGGGTTGGGATTGATGATCCGGGAGCAATGATTATGATTGATGTAGCTCCGGCATTTTGCGATACGATATGTAAAAACATTTCCGGGCTTACAGCCAACTATCCAACTGCACACAATAAATCGGTGAATGTACTTTATCTTGGTGGGCATGTAAAAACTCATACTGTTGGTTCTGAAACCAGAACTCACGGCTCGAGCTCTCAGCCTTATGCCGGTGTAAAATATTTTGATGAAACAAAACTTTAATTTAAATATAAAGATTTATAGATTATGAAAAAGACAATTTTTTCTGCACTTTTGAGTGCGGCAGTATTGACAACTGTATCAGCGGAAACTTTGCGTGATTATGCTCCCGGTCAAACTCCGACCGCTAAAAATGTTAAATTTGCAATGAGTAAGGATGGCGTTTTGAGTATGGAATTTGGTGAAGGCAATGTCAAAGGAGCCCGGGCATGGATGCGGCGTTACCATGATTTTATTCCGGTCGGCAAGGCGCTCAAGATTTCCATGCAGGTCAAAACTACCAATATGAATAGTGATGCAGAAGTCGGGTTCATGGTTCAGGCTTTGGGCGAAGGGAAAAAATATCTCCGCAGCCGCGTTTATATCAAAAAATATCCAGCCGCCAATTTCAAGGATAAATGGGAAACTATGGAGTATTACTTCAAGATGCCCGATCCGGCAAAGACCCCCAACTGGAAAGACGGCAAAATGCTGATGATTACTTTTGACAGTTATGCACTTACCGGCAAAGCAGAATTTAAGGATTTCAAAACCGAAATTACTGATGC
>JAZTWG010000009.1:0-28776 GCA_045635745.1 Victivallaceae bacterium | reverse complement strand
TTAAGCATTTGTCAAATCTTTTTGTGAACTTTTTTCAAAGTTTTTTATCAACTCCGCCGCCGCGAGCTTGAGCTCTTCGGGCGACAGGGCTTTAAATTACCACACAACTCCGAAATTGCAAATTTAAAATTGAACTTTTTTGCAAAATTCTCACTTTTCAGGGGAAATACGCTCAAAAAACGCCCGTATTTCAAATATTTTCCGCCTCATTCGATCAGCAGAAAACATCTTCGAGCTCATAAAACTGCCTTAAAAATATTAAATTTGAATTTATACGCATATGCGTTACAATATGGCATGCGCATCGTTTTTGATGCAAAACTATATATAATATATAAGCAAAAGGGGGAACCGCAAGATGGATGTTACAGAGAAACTTCTAAAAAAATGCAAGAGCCTGGGGATTGCAGCAACAGCAACAACAGCAGCCAAAGCAATAGCGCTTATACTCATAAATTCGATTTTAGTCATTGCTATGAGATTTGATTATGACAATCTGGCGCTGCAAAGGTTAAAATTCGTCCTTACCGAAGTCAATATCACAGCAACGCTGGCGGCATTTTTGCTGTCGGCACTCTGGGCAATATCCGCTGCAGAATACTTTCAGCAAAGGTACTGCCGGAGAGAGCTTACTCAAGCTGAAATGTGGGAGCATTTATGTGCAGCCAAAAAACGTTCGACAATATGCTGGTCTTTATTCATAATATTTCTGCTGACATATTTGACTATCCGTATTTTGCTTGTAATGAATATAATAAGGTCTGTCAATACTCTCACATTTTTGTTTACAACGGCGGGGTTCCTGTATTCACTTCTGCCGTTAGTCGGCATCATGGCGGCATTGTTCGGCATAAAAAAATTTCTCCTGCAAAATAGGTTTGCAACCGTAAGTGCAGAACCGCGCCCGCTGAATAAACTTTTTTCCCGGACATTGCTTGCAGCAAGTGCAGCAGCTATAATTGCGCAGACAATAAGAATTTGCATCCATTCAAAATATTCCAGTCTGATCCACAGCGGACGAAAATACGAAGAAATAAAAGCAACTGCCCTGTCTCTTATGGAAACTGCACTAATATTTAATTTAATAGCAACTACAGCATTTTTTATTGTATTGTTTTTCGGATTTCTGCTGTTGAGCCGAGTGTTTACAGAACCACGCGATCTTACCATACAGCAAGCAACAAAGAGATGTTTCATTGCTAAATGCACAGCATGGAGTATCTGGGCAGCATATCTTATAATCGAAGTTGTGAACGCTTTTCTCTCCCTGCAAATCACCATATCATATATCAATAGAAGAGGCTTTGCCGGTGCGTTAAAACCGCTGGCAACACTTTTCTCCAATATAACAATGTATGCGTGGATATTGCTGCCATTAGTATTTTTATGGTGGGTTTGCACCGAAATCTGGAAAAAGACGGCACAGAACGAACAGGAAAACAAACTGTAAAATTTTATAAAACAACTGCACAACGGTAAATAACGGCAAGTGCGGGTTATTATTGCCGCCGGAATGATATTGCCGGCATCAACTCTGCCCGCCGTTAATTACCGTTATCCGCGTTTTACTGTTACTTCCTTCGCAGACAGGCATGCTCACTTGCCCCTTTCCTGCGCCGGGCGAAGTTTTTATGCCGGAACCAATAACAAACTTCGTTGCATACAGCCCCTGACAATATCCCGCCCATAAAAAAAGTTCCGGAAAATTCTGATTTTCCGGAACTCTAAAGAACTTACTTGTTCTTGTGACGCATCGCCTTGAGCTGCTTCTTGCGCTTGTGCTTGGCGATCTTCTTGCGACGCTTTTTCTTGAGGTTGCCCATTTTGAACTCTCTCTCTTTTTAATATTAAAAGTACTGAATAGTTTGCTTATTTGGCAATGCTGTTCATGAGTTTGTCGAGCTGCGACTTTTTGTTGGCAGCTTTGTTGGCGTGGATCACGCCTTTTTTAGCGGCCTTGTCGAAGGCGCTGGCGCAGTCGCGCAACAGGGTTGCGGCGGCGGCGGCATCACCGGCAGCAACAGCTGCGCGGAACTTCTTTTCAATAGTTTTGAGAGTGCTTTTACGGGCGCGGTTGCGGGCGTTCTGCTCGCGGCTGGTGCGCATCCGTTTGATTGCGGACTTCAGATGTGCCATCTTTTGTCTAGCCTTTTCGTTGCGTCGCAATCGGCATATTGCCCTGCGACAGTTTCTATAATTTATAAACTGCTTTTATTTACAAACCGCCTGAAAATGCGACCTTCACGAGGGCTCCGCCAGGATGGGGGACAGAACCCGATCACATAATTCAGCAGAAAATAACTTTGTTATGGACCAATTAATATGCCACAATATTTTAAATAGTCAAATTTTTTTAAACTTTTAAAGCTTATTTTGTTGCAAATTCCTGCAGCAGCAGGGGAAATCGCGCCTGCGGCATAAAAAAACCGGCACTGTAAGCACCGGTTTTTTTGCGGCATTTGCCGCTGATCAGAGCCAATATTTGTGATATTCCGGAAAAGTGTTGCCATTGGCGGGAATACCAAGGCGCTGCTTACTGTTATTGGTATATTCTTTGGCCTTTACACTTTCTACACGACCGTCAAAGCAATTTACATTCACATAGCCGTTGTGCACCGCCCCTTGACCATAGCCCTTATCGCCATAACGACGGGTACCACGGGTACCGGAACCGCTTTCATTGAGATCCTGATCTCCATCACAGAAAATCAGAGTATCGGGCTGATTGGGAAATCTATTGGCATAATCTTTGGCTTCATGAGTGTTCATATCAATTTTACATATACGGAATTTATAGGTAGGCCATTTATCAAAATCGACATTACCTTTTTCGTTATACGCCGTGGGACAGGTGAATATAGTTTTTCCGCCCTTGATAACAGATCTATCATAGATGACTTTATCGCCATCTTTCACTTCGATATACGGGGCAATATATTCGATCCAGTAACGGTGGTTACCGGTAGTAGCATAGAGAGGATCGCTGGCGGCAACAGAAGTATCAAAGTCCGGCATCGATCCGGTATCATCATGATACATCCAGAAAGCCAAACCCAATCCTTTGAGATTGCTTATACAATGTGCGCTTCTGGCGCGCTCTCTTGCGGCAGAAAGTGCCGGCAGCAGCATCGCCGCCAGAATGGCGATGATCGCAATTACGACGAGGAGTACAATAAGGGTGAAGCCCATGGGCTTCACCCGCCTGCAGGCGGGGTTTTCAGAAACATTCAAACGCATTGTTTATTCCTCCATATAATTTTTGACACGTTACATTATATAATATTTTTGATAAACTTTCAAGGGTATTTGTTTATAAAATCACTTTTTTTCTGCTTTTGGGATCATGAAGTCCCAGAATTTGTGATCCAATGTTTCGCCGGCGGCCTTCATTTCTTTGGCCAGGAAGTTCGCCCACTCGCCGGGCTTGTTGATCTGCTTGGCGCTGCGGAAGGGTTCGACCGCAAAATAAACTACGCTGCCTTTGCCGACTTTGCGCTCGAATGCAGCCGGAGTTTTATCCGCATAGCGGGCAATAATTCTGGCATCGGCGGGAGCTTTTACCGAAAACGCGCCTTCGATCACCGTGGATTTGCCATTGAAAATCATGCTTTTATCGGAACGGGCTTTGCCGATTTCTGCACCAATAAGCTTGGAGCGTTCAGCCGCAAGCGGCTTACCGTCATTGGCAAAGGCAAAGGCTTCCGGATCCATAACGATCAATCTGCCGCCATTTTCCACAAATTTCACCAGTTTAGCCGCCACAGTCCGGGTCAGATATTTCAGATTGGGGGCAATAAGCAGTTTATAATCGGCGGGTTTGGCGCGATCATCGGCGATTTCAAAATCGGAAACGAACTTGAAATTTCCCTTGAGCTGTTCGCCCATCATTACATATAATGTATATTCAGCGTTCTGCTCGATATCAAACTTGCCCCAATGCGCTATGTAGCTGTAAAGAATACCCACCGGAGATTTTTCCGGCAATGCAAGGGGTTTCATCTTGCGGACGATGCGCGATACGCGGATCATTTCTTCGTAGCAGCCCGGAGCGGTTTCCTGATTTGCATCGGTATACCAGCGCAGAATATCAGCACCGTTTTTGATGGCCTGACTGGCCCATTCACGCAGGTTTTCCTGCGTGGGCGCTCTGCCGCAATAGTTAAATGCCTGCGCATAAACCGCGGTAAGTTTGTTGCCGTTCATATCTTTGAGCGTTTTGCCGCTGAAACCGGTGTGATAAAGCGCGCGTTCTCTGCCGCACTGCGCCAGCGTGCTGGTGGGGTACGGGTCAACGCAGCCGATGTCGGAAACTTCGGCAAAGTCCGGAAATACTTCAATACCACGGAAAGTTGATACGGTATTGAACGCATTGACCGCCATAAACGGCACATTGGGTGCGTAGTGTTTCACCAGATCGCGTTCGTTTTTCTTGAAACCGATGACCTTTTCGTTCCAATATTTGAGGAACGCGATACGCCGGAATGGTGCATCGGCATCATCGTTGGCTGCAAAATTATCGAACAGACCGTATTTGCCGAAACCGTGGGTGGCTTTGATCTCTTCGCTGATCTTTTCCAATTCAGCGATCTTGTCGGTATTTTTGGTTACGCTGTGCGCTTCATAAATGGTGTTGGTCGGTTCGTCGGTACTGCTCACCCATGACAGATGCGGTATGATCCACGCATCTTTCTTAAAGCGTTCGTGCCCCCACGCCATCGTGATCTTGTGCAGCAGCGGATCGGCGGCATTGACCAGATTGGCACGCACTTTGAGCACGGCGCCTTCTTTGATCGCCTGACGATCCTGACCGCTGTTGTGCAGATTGCAGGCAAATTTCCAATTATTCTTTTTGAGCAGTGCCAACACGCCTTCTTTACCTCCGACACCCAGGAGATCAAGCCAGGGATAGCCGATCGGAGTGGCATCACCGGCATCAGCCATTTCTTCAAGCATTTTTTTCTGACGCAAATGCCAGGTGGGGCCGTGTTCTTTCTTGAACTTGGCACTGTAAGAGTTGATGAGGTATGCGCCCAAACCGAAGACCTTATATTTGCCTTCTTTGCGGGGCAGTTCGGCAAAACGCTCGACTTTGCGATCGATCTTCAGCGGGTCTTCGAGCATTTCTTCGCGGAAACGACTCAACATACCGGAATTTTCGCTGAATAACAAAGTTGCAAACTTATCGACATTTTTAAGATCGCTGGAGTGCAGATTCCACTGGGCGCTGCCGCGGGTCACACCCGGCACCCGACGGTTGCGCACCAGATTTATGCGCCACTTCTGACCGGCTTTGGGAGCAATGCCGAACTCTTTGAACGGCAGAACCATTTCGCCGGTCCAGCAATCTTTTTCCACAACTGCTTTGCTCTGCCAGGAGTAATTACGCTCCCCCAGGCAGCGCCAGGGGTCCCCCGGAACGCGCTGATACAGCTCGCCATCAAAATGTCCGCCGATAGTGTTGAAAATCAGCTGCATACCATTGTTATTGGGTGATGCAATAAAGAGTTCTATGGAGTCATCGCACCAGACCGGGCTGTCGAGTTTGGTCTCTCTGGCAGCGAGTTTATCAGCTTCGGGTTCGAAACAACGTACACCCAGATAGAGATTTTCGTTATCATAAGCCATGTAAACTTCAGTCGGGACCTCCTGCACCTGATCGGTGCCGAAGCGGTAGAAGTGGCTGATCTTGCCGGCTTCGCTCCACACGGCATCATCAAGTTTGCCATCCAGCTTTATCGGGCGGGCAGCTTTGGCTACAACAGCATTATCGGCAATGGGTTCCACGGTAAGATCTTTGATGGTGAACTTGCCGCCTATACCCTTGAGCCGCAGGATATGCATACGGGCAGCTTCGGAGTTGGCCGGAGCGGTGAATTCAAAGCTGTATTCGCGGGTCTGACCTTTTCCGGGCAGATCAACTTTCCACTGCATGCCGGCATCGCCGCTGGCTTTGCCGTTTTTTTTCTGAAAATCCAGCGAAAGAGAAGCGTTGCCGGCGGGGGTCATGATGATATCTTCGCAGCTGATTTTGAAGTTGATCGAGTAAGTAACAAACTTCTGCAAAGTCAAATAGGTGTAAACCGCGGCGTTGTCGCCGGGCGATGCCGCAGAAAATTCGGCGCTGTTGCGGTCAGCCGAACGGGTCAGCTTAATGGAGTTGTTGCGGGGCCAGTTGCTCCAGTATGCGCTCTTTTTGTATGCGCTTGTCAAAACTTCCGGAGCTTTGTCGGAAGCCGGCTGCAAATTAACATTGGTGATTTCAAACTTGCCGGATGCATTAAAGAGATAAAGCAGCACCATCTGGATCTGCCCGGCATTTTCCGGCACATCAAATGTGGTGGCAGCTTTAACATATTTGCCGTTGGTATTTTTCAGCGCCAGCGGAGCAGTGTGAGCCTTGGCTCCTTTGATCGCCTTGCCCTTGGAATCCTGGAAATTGAGCTGAATGCGCGCGGACGCCTTTTTGCCGGCCTGATAATCCGCAACTTTGTAAAGAAAACTTAAAGTCAGCTTTTTGCCCGGCGAAACCGGCGCGTAGGTGTAAAGCGAGGTCATAGCCTTGGGTTCGCTGACCGTGTAAATCAGCAACCGGCTGGAACCGTTGACCTTGCTCTGCAGCGTGATCGCCGGATCTTTCGGATAAGGCCGGAAAAACGCCTTGAGATAATTAAAACTTTTTTCGGCGCCGGACAATGCGAACACCGACAACAACAGAACGGAAACAAAAAAGATTTTTTTCATAATTTAACGGCCCTTTGGTTTGTTATGATCCATCGGTTTTGATTAATTTAATATATCACAAAAACATAGTTTTGTCAAGCATTTACACTACATTTATCCGGGCAAATTACTGTCTCCGGCAAATTCAGCGGAAAAAACAGATAAAATGAAGAAAATGAATGGCAGCGATGGCAGCGATACAACGCCATGGACGTACTCTGCACGCCCGAAAAGAGCTCGCAGCTTTATTGGTTCTGAAATATTTTACCGGATCCTTTTCCAGATCACGGCAAAGTAAAAGATCCAGGTCAAAATGCACCCCAAACCGAACCCGAAAAGCGGGTTCCACCAGATTATGGTGTGGCCGAAAAGTTCGCCATCTTTGAAGATATATGTTACGATCACCCGCAAAGTCAGGGCGCACAAAGCCGTTATTGTGGGTATCAAACTGTGCCGGGTGCCCTGAAACACCCCGAAAAGCGGCACATACAGCGACAGCACAACCACCACCATCGCAATGGCTTTCAGATAACTTGTGCAATAAATTGCTGCCGCATCACTCAAAGCAAAAAATCCCGGCAGCACTCCGGCAAAACACCATACCGGGATCGAGAGTATGATCGTAAAGAGAGCCGAAATCAACACGCCCTGATACGCCCCAAGTTTAACCCGGTTCATGCGTCCGGCGCCCACATTCTGTCCGGTAAAAGTCGCCAGCGTAGTCTGCAAAGCGTTGCAAGGCAAATGCAGATACATTTCTATGCGCTGCCCCACTGCAAAAGTGGCAGTCATCACCTGACCGAAACCATTTACCGCCCGCTGGATGAAAGTCAGCCCCAAAGCTACAAATACCAGCTGCAAAGCTATGGGCAGACCGATTTTCACAGTATCGGCAGCAACGGTTTTATCCCACACCAGACAACACGGGCCAAAACGGAAAATCTGGTATTTTGCGTGCATATACCACCACGCGGCGATCACCGAAACCGCCTGCGATATATCCGTGGCCCACGCCGCCCCGGCAACTCCCCACTTGAAAAAACCCACCAGCAGCAGATCCAGTAATATATTCAGTACCGAGGCAATCAAAAGAAAGTACAGCGTCGCTGCGCTGTCGCCCACTGACCGCAGAATTGCCGCCAGCGCGTTGTAAAGATATTGAAAAATCAAACCCAGACAGTATATCCGGAAATAAGTCAGCGTTTCAGGCAGGATTTCCGCTGGTACATCGACCACATATTTATACGCCATGCGCGAAAAAACTATGGCAATTACGGCAAATGCCGCCCCCAGACCGCCCAGAAAAAGTATTCCGGTAGCGGCATCGCGGCGTACCTCGTCAAGCCTGCCGGCTCCAAAATGCTGCGAAACCACCACGCCGTTGCCCGCAGAAAAACCGATAGCCACCGCCAACAGGAGAAAACACAATGTATTGGTCGTGCCCACCGCCGCCAGCGCCCGTTCGCCGGAAAAATTCCCCACGATCACCGTATCGGCAGTTTGATAAAGCTGCTGAAGAAGCGATCCGGCAAGCACCGGAAAAGTGAATTTAAGTATATGCAGCCACGGAGCGCCGTGGGTCATAAGTTTGCCGATCATTCAATAAAGCCCATTTCTCTGTATTTATAACCCCCATGCAACAGTGCGGTACAGCCTTACAGCTGTGCTGCCCCGGATCGCCGATGCCGGAACTTCCGCATCGGGCATATTCAGTTGGGAAACCTCCGGACCGCAGGACACGGACTTATCAGGTACGCTCCATCCGCCGGAAATTTCACCGTTTTACCACCGGCAGACCGAGTGTCTTCTGTGCCTCGGACAAACCTCCGAGATTTTCCATATTTTTATAGCCGAGTTTTTGCAAACTTTCCATGGCCCACCCCACCCGTCTGCCGCTGCGGCAGTAGAGCTTGAGAGCTGCAGATTTATCCGGCGCAACCTTGCCGATCCCGTCGGCAATGGCTGTATGGGGTATATTCACCGCACCCTGCAGATAGCCGGAGTTGAATTCTTCAACCGAGCGCACGTCGATCAGGATATATCCGGCCGACTCTGCGGATCTGCTTTTGGGCTCTTTTTCCACGCTGCATCCGGCGGCAAAAAAAACGGTCAGCAAGGCCAGAATAAAATTTTTCATTTTTACAACACCTTGGCAAAAAAGTCCTTTATACGTTCATTTTCCGAGTTTTCAATAATATCTTTCACCGGGCCTTCGGCCACGATCCGTCCGTGATCCATAAAAATTATCCGGTCAGCGACTTCAGAAGCAAACCCGATTTCGTGAGTCACCACCACCATGGTCATGCCCTCGCCGGCCAAGTCTTTCATCAGCGCCAGCACTTCGCCGACCATTTCCGGATCCAGAGCCGAAGTCGGTTCGTCAAAGAGCAGTACTTCCGGATTCATTGCCAGCGCCCGCACGATTGCCACGCGCTGCTTCTGCCCGCCGGAAAGCTGGGCCGGATAAGCATGACGTTTTTCATAAAGGCCGATACGCTTGAGCAAAGCATCGGCCTTCTCGTTGGCCTGCTGCAACGTCATCTGTCGGGTCTTGACCGGTGCCAGAGTAATATTTTTCCGGATCGTAAGATTGGGGAACAGATTGAAGTGCTGAAAAACCATCCCCACTTTGCGGCGGTATTTATTGAGCTTCAGCTTACCGTTAAGTATGCTTTGTCCGTCAAAAATTATATCGCCGGAATCCGGTATTTCCAGCAGATTCAAACAGCGTAAAAAGGTACTTTTTCCCGAACCGGAAGGGCCCACAATAAAAACCGCTTCGCCCCGGTTGATCGTGGTGCCGGCATGATCGACGGCTTTAAGTTCGCCGAATTTCTTGACCAGATCGCGGATTTCAAAAACTGCATCACTCATTTTTCTTCAACCTCTTTTCCAGCCGGGTCAACAGCCCGCTCAACAGCATTACCACCGCCAGATAAATCAGCGCCACCGCAATAAGCGGCATAAATGCGTCGTAGGTCTGACTGCGGATAATATCGCCGCCTTTGGTCAGATCCTGCAGCGCAATATATCCGGCAATACTGGTTTCTTTCAGGAGAACAATAAACTCATTGCCCAGCGCCGGCAATACATTTTTGAACGCCTGCGGCAATATGACTTCCCACATGGTCTGATTGTAAGACAATCCCAGACTGCGGCCGGCTTCCATCTGTCCCCGGTCGATGGACATGATGCCGCCGCGGATGATTTCCGCAACATATGCACCCGAGTTGATACTGAAAGCTATGACCGCCACCAGCACTTTATCTATATCCACAGAACCGAAGATCACAAAATAGATTATCAGCAGCTGCACCACCACCGGAGTACCGCGGATCACCGTAAGATACACTCGGCAGAGCACATTCAGAAGCTTGAATTTGCCAGTCTGATCGCAGGTAGTACGGATCACCGCCACAGCAAAACCGATTATCACGCCGAAAATCACGGAAAAAAAGCTTATGTAAAGCGTTATACCGAAACCTTCCAGCAAATACATGTAGCGCTTATTTTTGATAAAATTGAGCTGAAATGACTCTTTGAATTTACTGAAAAAGCCATTATGAACCGCCTGATTTTTGATCGCTTCTTCGCTGTTGAACTGCCGGTAATACTCGATTATCTGCTGAAGCCGGCCGCTGCTCCGCATCCTTTCGAGCTCTGCATTTACTTGAGCAAGCAGTTCAGGATTGCGTTTGCTGATGGCAAAAGCGTATTCTTCGCTGGTAAGGGGTTTATCCAGCAGTTTGAGATTGATTTTCTGATTTACATAAACTTCCGCCGGTTCCCGGTCGATGACCACAGCATCCAGCTTGCCCGAAATCAATGCGGCAACTGCCAGCGCCCCGTTGGCATAACGCTGGGGTTCGCAGACATTGCTGCTTACATAAGAATCGCCGGTAGTGCCGTGCTGTACGCCGACACGGGCTTTTTTCAACTCTTCGAGTTTTGTGATCTTACTCTTGCGGGGCAAGATCACCACCTGTTCGGAAACCACATAAGGCGAAGAGAAAAGCACTTTCTTTTTCCTGTCTTCAGTAACCGTGATGCCCGAAGCTGCAATATCGCCCTTGCCGGTTTGAATGGAGGCAATGACCGAATCGAAGTTCATATTATGTATTTCCAGCTCATAGCCCAATTCGCCGGCAATATGCCGGATGATCGCGGGGTCAATACCATCGATCTCGCCGTGATGGATATACTCATAGGGCGGAAATTCCGCATTGGTCACCATGATCAGCTTTTTCCGGTCGGACTTGCCGCATCCGGTCAGCAGCAGCATGGCAAACATCAGTAGTATAATACTTAATTTTCTATACATCGTTGAATAAAATCCTGCATTGGGTAACATAATTAAAAAATCTCATTATATTAAGTTACAGCCGCAAAACGCTTTTTACAAATCAGCAAGGCAAAAAACTGCTTTCGATAAATTTCTGCTCCGCCGGAGAAATGTTGTACAATGCCCAGATGATCCGGTCGATTTCGCCGGCGCACTCATTTTCTCCGGCGGCCAGACGGCTGCACAACGCAGTCAACCGGCGGTCGGCGGCTTCATCGACCTCCGGAAACGGCAGCATTTCCAGATGGCTTTTCAGGACTTTTCTGCCTCCGCAGCGGTAACGGTAATAAAACGCCAGCACTTTGCTGTTGAGCAGTGCCATAACAGTTTTTATACTCATACCGGGGATCTGCGGTATAAGTATATTGGCGCTGTTGAGAAATAAATGCTGTTGATCATCCAGCGCAAAAACCGGTTTTTCTGCGATAAAACGGTAGACGAGTTTTTCCGGAGCCCGGTAGAGTTCATCCGGAGCGCATTGCTGAAATTTACTGCGATCGAACCCAATATATCTGCTTGCCGGTGCTATGCAGTAAGGAGTAATATCCCGTCCGCAGAAAACAGCTTCAGTTCCGGAAGTTTTCCGGGTTGAAATCAGTTTGCTGTTGTTGCCGGTCACGATCCCCAACGCCCATCGGCTTGCTTTCAGGGTGTGTTTTTTCTGCTTTTCGATATGTTTGAGCAAAGTTTCTGTTTCATTGCTGTGGAGTGAAAAATTGCAGTTGGCATTTTCAATATAACGGGCCCGCGGCACCTGATGTACTGTACCGTCAGGCAGCGAAAGAATGATATTTTTACCGGGAGATCCATTCCGGCAGAAAATTTCCACAAAACCGGTCGCAACACCGGAAAAAAGCTTTTTATAGAGCCGTATGGAGCGCAAATCAAGTTCATTTAATATATACCGGCGCAACGCCGAATGCTTTTTTACATTCAACACCGCTTCCGGCAGCAGAAACACCATTTTTCCGCCGGGAGCAAGCTGTTGCGCTGCCCGGTGAAAAACCCCGGCAAAACTTTCGGAAAAATCATTTTCCCCTGCCGCTCCCCACGGCGGATTGGTAACAATAAGATCAAATTTTTTTTGCAGCAATTCAAACTGCCCGCTGTTCCGGCAATAATCCGCACAATATATCCGGGGCGTAAATACCAGACCGGGAAAAGCCAGCAGTAAATTAACCCGGGCAATAAACACCGCCAGCGGGTCATTATCCACACCGCAGAGCTTTTCCGGCGGCAGGTTGAACATTTCAGCAGCAGTCAGCAATATACTGCCGCTGCCGCAGCAGGGGTCAAAAATATCTCCGGCGGTGCACCCGGCAGAATTCAGCATATTCCGCACAATATTGCGCGGTGTGTAATATGCTCCGGAGCGGTTTTTAGCCCCTTCTGTGAGCATCACCTGATATATCAGGCCCAATATATCCGGCTCCTGAAGTCCTGCGGGCAGCGGCGGCGGAGCAATGGAAACAGCGGCACTTCCGGCAGGATTTTCCCGGCAGAATATCTGTTGAACGTGCGCCCGTTCGAAAATATTTTTTTCCGCCAGCAGCTGTGCTGCAAAAAAGCTCAATACTTCCGCCATGCCCACACCGGCACTTTCAAACCATTTTCCGAATTCCAGCAGAAAATCTATTGCTGCATGACTTGAAATATATTCAACAGGCAATATCTTTTTTTGCGAACAGCTTTTGTTGGCATATTTTACGAGCCGTCCGGCGGCAGAACTCCGGAGCCGCTGCCAGTTTTTTCCCGTGGCAGCAGATATATCGAGCCGAACGAATTGATTGTTTTTAATATTTTTCATGCTTTTAAGATAGCACAAGGATGGCATTTTTCAATTTTCCGTAATCATTTTGCGCCATTAAGCTCAAACACGCCGCAACGACAGAAAAAAATCCAAGATAATTTGATTTATCACGTTGTCAGGCTATATTAATTGCTATAAAATGATCCTGATGGACTTAACTTAAAAGGAGCTGCCCGTCGGGGCAATGTATGATGTTGCCATTTGCTTTGCTTATGACAATCCTGATCGTTTGCTGCGCTGTTCTGCCGCTCAAACTCAAAACTCACATCAAACTTCTGCTGGTGCTGCCGGTTATGGCAATGACTGCGAAGTTTGAAATAATCCGCCTGTTCGGCGGGCCGATGTTTTTTGCGCCCGATCTGCCCGGATGGTTCTTGCAGATACTCACCTGGCTGCACGTTACTGCTTTTTTCTGGATATTCATACTTCTGGCTTCAACGCTGGTCCGGCTGGCAGCATGGAGCGTATTCAAATTCCGGAAACGCGATTTTCCGGCAATCTGGAGCACAAGCTTGAATTACTTTAATTGGGCATCGCTGCTGCTGGCAATGGCATTTACCGCCAGCGGCATGTATTACGCCGGAGAACTGCCGCAAATCAAACATGTGGAGCTGCATTTTGCCGCCCTGCCCGCCGAAGCCGAAAACTGCCGGATCGCACTGCTGGCCGATCTGCATATCGACCGGGCAAGTGATCCGGAAAAAATCCGCAAGATCGTGGATATGACCAATGATTTGCAATGCGATCTGGTGGTGTTGGCCGGCGATATTGTCGATGGCAGAGTAACAGAACTCGGCAGCAATGTGGCACTTCTAGGCAAATTGTGTGCGCCGCTGGGGGTGTACGGCATCATGGGCAATCATGAGTATTTTTCGGGCGGAATGGTCTGGAAAGATTTTCTCAATGATCTCGGCATAAAAATGCTGCTCAATGAACATGTGCGCCTTGGCAACGCGGTCTCTCTGGCCGGCATCACCGACCCTGCCGCGCGGCGGCTGCGTATTCCCGGAGCCATGCCCGATATTGCCAAAACGCTGCAGGGAGTTGATCCCGGAAAGTTTGTCATACTTCTCGCGCACCGTCCCGGCGGCGCGGCACAAGCAGCGGCGGCGGGAGTGGATCTGCAGCTCTCCGGGCACACCCACGGCGGCATGGTGCGCGGATTCGATCAAATCGTAGCGCGATACAACAACGGATTGGTTTCAGGGCTGTATCAGTTAAATGATATGCAGCTTTATATTTCCAACGGTACCGGCATCTGGAGCGGTTTCCCGGTGCGGTTGGGACGGAGATCAGAAATAACAGTCATAACATTAAAAGGCAATAAAAATTAAGGAGTAAGACCAAATGAAAAAACAATTTTTTGCCGTCTGCGGCCTTTCCGCAGCCGTGCTGCTGTCTGCCGGATGCAGTACTTTTGCCGGAAAAGCACCGGAAAAAGCAGTTACCCGCCCCCGGGAGTTGTGCCAGCAGAAAAATATCTTTATACCTGAAGATATTTATGCGGTGGTGGGAGAAGAATGTAATATCTACTTCAAAAATATTTTTCTGGCAGTCAATCACAGCAACTTTATTTTTGATGTATCCGCCAAGATCGGCAAACAGGAAAACAAACGCTGGACCTATATACCTGCCCCTGCAGATGGTGGCAAAAGCTTCAAGCTGACGATCCGGGTTTACAACTGCCGCGAAGAATTGGTCGCAGAAGATCACACCACCGTGCATGTCTCCAGGGCCGATGCGGCCGGAAATAAAAAAGTTTCGATCCTGATGGTGGGCGACAGCCTGACCAATGCCACGCATTACCCCAACCGTCTGCTTGACCTCTGTTTGCAGAGCAAAGCGCCCCTGCTGCACATGATCGGCTCCCATGCCGGCAGCGGCCGGAAAGTGCTGCCCGGCGGAGTGGCGCACGAAGGCTACGGCGGCTGGCGCTGGTCAAGTTTTCTGACCAAATACACCTCAAAACCGGCAGCCAATGCGCGTCTTGCCTACGCCGCAAGCAGTAAATTTCTTTTCCCGAAAGCGGACAACAGCGGTGTGGAGTTCAGTTTGAAAAAGTATCTGGAAAAATATAATCAAAGTGCCGTGCCCGATGTAATAACCTTCCAGCTGGGCGTAAACGATGTTTTCAGCGCCCAGGCTTCCAATCTGGATAAATCGATAGCCGACATTCTTGCCAATGCCGACAAACTTATTGCCGCATTCCGGAAAGAAGCCCCCAATGCCCTGATCGGAGTGGGTTTCGTTACCGCCGGAGCCGATCAGGATGCTTTCGGACACAACTACAAATGCAATCAGACTGCATGGGGCTATTACCGCAACAGCTTCCGGCTCAATCAGGCCATGGCCAAACATTTTGCCGCTTATACCGATAAAAAAGTGGTCATGATCCCCACCAACACCAATCTGGATTGCGAAAATAACTTCCCGGCCCGCAATGCGGCTGTCAACGCCCGCAATATGCAAGTAACCGTACTCAAACAGAATAACGGCGTACACCCCGCCCCCGCCGGGTACCGGCAGATGGGCGACACCTATTACGCATGGCTCAAGTATCAAATGGCTGATAAAGCCCTTAAAAAATAAAACAACAAACAAAAACATTAAGAAAGGAGGCTGAATGAACAGAGATCAGAAAAACTTCTGCGATTTTTTGCAAGTAAATAACATTATCTGCCAAGTCAGCGAGACCGACGGCAAAGCCGTTCTGGAAAAACTTATAACCCTGCTGACCCGACATTTTCCTGCATTGGATATAGATTATACCCGGCGTGAGGTCGAAAGCCGCGAGCAGCTCTATCCTACCATGATCGCGCCCGGTCTGGCATTGCCCCACGCCCGAATCCCCGGATTGAAAGAAGCTCTTACGGCAGTAGCATGTATCCCTGACGGCTGCGATTTCGGCGGTCAGGATAAAGCCAAAGTCATGATTCTGCTGCTCACGCCGGTAGACAACCCCACGCTGCACATCCAGCTGCTGGCAGCGCTGGCCAACGAGTTCAAAGAACCAATGGCAGCCGATAAGATAGCCCAGTGCGCCACAGCACAGGATCTTATCAATCACTTTGCCCGGGGGGTAAATGCCATACCCGATTACCTTACCGCTGCCGACCTGATGGAAAAATTTCCGGCAACGCTCGAAGAAAGCGAATCGCTGCTGGAGGCCATCAAAAAATTTGCCGTTACCCGCAGTGAAGAACTGCCGGTGGTGGATAATACCGGCGATCTGCGCGGTTTGCTGACTCTGAACGATCTGCTGGGCTTCAGTCTGCCGCAGCATCTTTTGTGGCTGGAAGATCTTTCGCCGATCTATAAACTGCAGCCGTTTTCGGATATGCTCAAAACAGCCGGCGAAACCAAAGTTGCCGACGTCATGCGCGAAGATTTCGTCAAGGCCTGCACCTGCGATCCGGCCGTTAAACTGGCCAAGACTTTTCTGACCGACAAACTCAATTTACTGATCATTGTGGATCAGGAAAACAAACCCGCCGGAATGGTGACATTGAAAAACTTTTCCGCCAAACTTTTCTGGGAGTAATACATATGCACGAAGGATCCAATGAAACTCTGTCTGCAAAAAGCATGATCGTTCGTTTTGCCATCATGCTGGCTGCAGCCTGTGCTGTGGGGTTCGGTTGTTCCGGCAGTGGCATTATGACATCTGAACAATCTACTGCCTGCGCAGTATTTATTTCCATTATTTTCGGCACGCTCTTTTTCTGGGGTTTCCGATTGGCGATCGCCTTTCTGGGTTTGTCGGTACTCATGTTCAGCAAATCGCTGGATATACCGACTTTCGTAAACTCATCTTCGCTGGAAGTTATCATGTTCCTGGTGGGGATGATGGTGATCGTAGGAGCGTTGCGCGATCTGGGTTTCTTTACCTGGATCGTTCAGCTGATCGTTTCCATGCCCCGGCTCAACGGAAAAAAGTTTATTTTTGTCACCTCGGCAGCCAGCGCGCTGCTGGCGTGTGCAGTCGATGAAGTAACATCCATCATCTTCACCAGCACGCTGATCTTTCAGGTCTGCGATCGGCTCAAACTCAATCCCACAGTGTACATTCTCATTTCGGTGCTTGCCACCAATATTGGCAGCGCCGGTACCATGATGGGCAATCCGGTGGGGATCTTTATCGGTACCAAAGGGCAGCTGACTTTCGGCGACTTCATGCTCTGGTCGTTTCCGGTGATGATCGTGGGTTTGCTGTTGACGATCTTTCTGCTGCTGTGGTATTTCCGCAAAGATCTCAAGCAGTTTGATATCAACCTGAAAGAACGGCTCGAACGCGGTCTTTCCATTGCCCCGACAGTAAAAGTTCCCTACATGCGCGGACTTATCCTTATTGTTCTGACCGTAGTTGCGATCGCCTCGCACCATCAGACCGAAGAAATGCTGGGGCTGGATAAAAACAGCGTGCTGCTGGTAATGCCGCTGATTTGCGCCGGAGTGGTGATGATCCTGAAACCCACCCGTGCAAGGCACTACATCGAGCGCGAAGTGGATTGGTGGACCCTGATCTTCTTCATGCTGCTTTTTGCAGTGGCAGGCACGCTGGAACACACCCATGTAGATCAGGTTCTTGCCAATGGATTCTCTAAAATAGCGGGGAAAACGCCGGAGACGCTGGTACCGTTTATTTTCACCGTATCGGCATTCGGTTCGGCATTTGTTGACAATGTGATCTTTGTAGCGGCATTCAGTCCGGTAATCGAGCAATTGTCCGTTACGATCAAGGATTTGCCGCTCTGGTGGGCGCTGCTTTTCGGGGCGTGCTTCGGCGGCAACATCACCATGATCGGCAGTACGGCCAACATCGTGGCGCTGGGCATGCTCGAAAAACATGGCGGCAGTCAGATAAGCTTTTTCCAATGGTTCAAGATCGGCTTGCTCTGTACAGTGGTCTCGGGGGCTCTGGCGGTGGGAGCGGTGTTGGCAATGACACCTTTTATGCCCGACCACAAAATCACTTTTGAAAAATTGTCGGCCTCATCCGGTTATGTACCTCATGCTGAAGAGTTTGTCGGAGAACTTTCCGGAACCTTGAGCAACAATGCCGGAAAATACATCCTTACCGGCAAGAATAACGCTCAAATCACCGTTGCAGTACCGGAAAAAGTGAAGGTCTCCGAAGGCAGAGTACGCGTTGTCGGCACGTTCAGCAAGGACACAGAAAATCAGCTGTATCCCTACAAGCTGACCGCCCGGCGAATCGAAAAACTCAAAAGCAGCCATTGATTGCGCGGCAAAAACAATTTGAGCATATTGTTTTACGAATGGATCGTTTAAATTGAAATTTATGCTTAAATAATATATTCGGGTCTGCTGCAAAACTGTTAAAACAGTTACCAGCAGACCCGAACACGCTGACCGCACTTTACTGCAGCACGCATTGCTGCGGCACGCTTTACCGGATCACTTCAAATGCTTACCGATAAACGAAGTGATCTTTTCTTTTGATTCTTCAGAAATCGAATGGCTGTTGCGATACATGTGGAAAATCTCTTTTTCGCCGGCCAGCGCATTGTAAGCAGAGTAAACCGATGACGGTGCACAAGTAGTATCCACAAACCCCACCGAAACCAATACCGGAACATTGACTCTGGAAGCAAAAACCGCCACATCAAAGTAAGCATAAGCCTTATCGGCCTTGCCATTGGAAACTTTGTGAAGTTGGGGCCATCCCGCCTGCCGTTTGTCTTTCCATCCGTCATGATCAGCCAGAGCCGGCACGCTGGCAGCAGCAACCGTAACATTTTTGTTCAAATAAGCCATCACAATAGCAGTACCTCCGCCCTGACTGTTGCCCACAGCAGCCATCTTGCCATTGAATTCCGGCATTTTTGCCACATAATCAGCGGCACGGCTGACCGCCAGCCAGACATTGCGGTACAGGTACTTATCACGATTATCGGCATTTTCCCTGAAATAAGCACCGCTCTTAAAGGATTTGTTGTATTGAGCATAATGCTTGCGCTGCAAAATTATATTTTTTTCGGTGCGGAAAGTATGGACATTCATCCACAGCTGAACAGCCTTTATACTGCTTGCCAGATAGGGAACCGGCCCGGTAGTTCCGGGCCCGGCCCCGGGGACTCCGATGATGGCAGGATATTTGCCGGGATTGCTCGGCACGCTTAAAAAGCCGTCGATGGCCCCGCTGTTGTCCGGAAATTTGACCAAAACGCGCGAGACCTTATACCCGGAGCGCTCGATGTCATCAGCGGGAGTAATGATGACTTCAGCTTTTTCAAATTCTTTCACGCCCTTTGCCCAGAATTCGTCAAAATCCGCGGGAACAGCAGTCATGGTTTTAATTTTTTCCGGTTCCACCGCGGCCCCTCCATTAGGCGGCAAAGGTTTAACATTCCACTTGACTTTTTTGCCATCGGGCAAATTGCAGATACCGGCCTCGGCAAAAATAAAACCGGGGCGATCAAGACTGACAGTAAAAGTTGCGGGATTATTTCTGGCAAAGTCAAGCATAATATCCTTGCGAATGATCCTGCCGCCATTTTCCTTGAGAGTGACCACACAAGTACCGGCCGCAAGTTTTTTATCCTTGCTTTCCCACGCGGTGGCAATAAAGGTTACAGTTTCGCCGACCTTGTAAGTTCTGAATTCGGATGGCATCATATCGAGCCTGGCAGCGACAAGCGAAAGGGTCGCCCAAGCAAAGATTGCGGAAAAGAAGAACTTTTTCATAAAAAACCTCATACAATTTACATTTGACCTCAATGAATCCGACTAATGATAATATAATTCTCAAAATATAACGTTACAAGAATCCCGACAATAAAAAAGCCAAATTTTCCATAAACATACCTGATACAGCAAAAAAGCGAAGAATAAAAGGACTAAAACATCAAAAAAATAAAAAAACATCAAAAAAATATTTGACAAAGCAGTGAAAGTGCGATATATTATATGAAAACATTGCGGGGTAGAGCAGTGGTAGCTTATCAGGCTCATAACCTGAAGGTCTGTGGTTCGATTCCACACCCCGCTACCAAATGAATTTACAGGACTTGTTAACGCAAGTCCTTTTTTCTTGCTTGAAATCAACGATTTAAGCTTACATCTCACCACTCTTGACAACTCTGGTATCTATTGGTTAAGGTTGATGATTTGACTCTCTGCTTACGATTTGCTTACACGAAATGTAAGCAAAATGTAAGCAAAATTGTAAGCAACAACCCAAGATACCACAGTTGTCCCCAAAAGTCAAGCCCGGTTATTCACCTGACGTGCTACCACTGCTCCACCCCGCAGCAACCACATTGATACAGCCATGAGATTAAACCAATTACCATAGCAGAGGACGGTTTTGTCCTCTGCTATGGGGAACAACTTGCGTTTACAGCCAATTCGTGTTATATTACGATATGAGAGGTGAGAATATGACAGACAAAGAAATATTGAAACAAATCAAGGGGGGCGACAAAGTCAAACCCTATGCAGTAGACCACCAGGCTATCAGGCGTGGTAAAGCGAACCTTGCATTAATGATGACCTTGACCACAGCAGACCACTACGACTGGTTTATTGGCAAGTTCCCTTCACACAACTTCTTTGAATACTGTGGATACCGAGTCTACAGAAGAAATGTCTCCAAACCTCCCATTACCATACCTCAAACTGAAATCGACAATTTAAATAGGCTGGAAAGAAAACTTGCTGAAATACAAAAGAAAAATCCTTATGCAAGCATCCCTGGTCCATGTGAGCTCCAAAAAGAATTGGTAGCCAGCATACATCGTCTGACTCCTCTTATGTTGGCATGTGCTGCCAATTTGTCCAAGGAACGTATGCACTATATTGGAGAAATATGTGATGTTAACGATGAACTGTTGCCAAATATGGATCTGGTCAAACTTTATTCCATTGTCAACCACTATGTTGATGAAGAAGAAGCTCTTGAAAGAATCTGCTCTGATTTCAACATCCCTGCCAAAACATTTGAACCAGTACAAATTGATGACCGTACTCACTGGGGGATGGTCTCCTGCCCGAAAGATCAATACTTCTCTCATTATGACAAGCAACAGAGAATCGAATTCAGAGATCAGCAATGCGTCTTGGGCGAAGTGGAGATCAACGACAAAGCAAAGACATTGATTCCTCATACTCAGTGGGTAAAAAGCATCCATGAGTACCACGGCGCAGATATCAGCATTCCTTTTGCAAAACCCTATCCTCTATGGAACTTGCCAGCAATCCAGTACAGCAAAGATCGCATCGTTTTCCTAACAGACAATTTGTATCAGGCTCACCTGCAGCAACAAAAAGTAGATCAAAGTATTCAAAAGATCACAGATTCAGAATGGAGAGCAAAAGATAGATCTGAACTGTATTCCCGTAAAAACGATTGGAACGATGATTTTGAACAAGCATTGCGAAAAGAGGTGCAGTGCAGAACAAAAGCTCAATATGCGCAGGTATTGGAGCAGTTAAACGATGATCAAACGTATAATCTGCAGTTCGGTAATGTATCTTCTCAAGATATTGCCTGGATTACCGCAAGGCTGCTTTATATCTATACTCCTGAGTTTGATAGTCCTTCGAAGGCCTATGCATCAAAAAAAGCCAAAGGGATATTGGCAAATTTGATCCACGTGTGCAATGCTGTGAGAGGCAATGTCATGGCTCAATCAGCAGCAGAACTCTACAAAGTTATGGGATTTTCGCAGCTTCAGAATATCTACTGGCTTGAGATGCCTTCTTCAGATAATATTGAACACTGTCTGGGGCGTTATTTTATTACATATCTTGATTCTGTCTATAAAACGCTGTGCGATGTCATAGAAAACTGGAAAGAGGATGACAGAATACAATACGAAAAGCTCAAGTCCAGGTTGAATAAGGAACAAAAATTCTGTTGGAGCTCCTGGTTCGGCAGCGAGGAGGCTCTTGCTGATGTCAACTGGCGCGAACTGCGTAAACGCGATGTTGTTTATGTCCTGACCGATGAAGAGGAACAATCATTCAGAACGGCGCTGAAGGTTTATGTCAGAACCAAGAGAATTTGCAGCAGCATCCGTTTCGTGATCAAGAACGAAATCAAGTCTGCTCAAGAGTTTCTTGACTTGGCTTTGAATAAGTGGAATATGTCTCCAGAGAAGCTTGATTCTAAAAAAGAATATGCTTCGATATTTGAGACTTTCGATCCAAATGCTGCTTTACCCCCATTGCAGGAATACATTATTGATCCGATAATCAGTGAAAAAAGCATAACGCTGATGTACGCACCTACCGGCATTGGAAAGACGTGGTTTTCGATGTGCATAGCTCTTGCAGCAAGCAATGGGAAACCTATTTTCTCCAACACGAAGACATCTTGGCTTGCTCCCAAACCACGGAGAGTTGTGTATATAGACAGCGAAATGACTGAATATCACTTCAAGAAACGACTGCAGATATTAAGTCAGATGTACCAGTCAGATCATCAAAACTTGAGTTTCAGGCTTGTTGCCGATGAGAATATGAATCTTGCAGATGAAGAGAGTGGATACTGCGATCAAATTACCCAATGGCTTAATGATGAAGCCGATGCTGGACGACCTGTTGACTTATTGATTCTGGACAATCTCTCTACACTGACAGGATTTAATGACTCTGCAAAATCATGGAATACGCTGTTCTCATGGATGAAGACACTTAAAGAAAAGCGTAAGCATCCCTGTTCTGTACTGGTGGTTCATCACTCCAACAAAAAGGGTGATCAGCGCGGAACCAGTGCCAAGACAGCTACCGTTGATAATGTCATAAAACTTGAAGCACAGGAATGCACAACAGCAAATTCTGTAGCTTTTAAAGTTACGGTAGAGAAAGGTCGTGACATTGAAAATATACCAGCACCTTTTACTGTTGAACTGCAGCTTCCAGCAAGAGGAAATGCAAAACCGGTATTCCGTGTTGTCGGTCTGAACAAAGATCAAAATACTCGTTCAGATGAAGCTGTACTGTATCTTACAGGAAAGAAGATACCTCCACATGCAGTCATTGCAACCTTAACCGGTACTTCACCAGACTACGTTCGCCAACTGAATTTTAAGCTGAAACGCAAGAAGGAGTAATCACTTATCTTTTCGGCGTTTCAAATTAGAAGCAAAGACTTCTCTCATGCCATTGGGAGCGTCTTTCTGACTCTCTTTGGCGAGGTAGCTTGCAGATCTGAAAGCCTCGTTCTCATCGTCAGGAAAGAGAGCATCCCGGTGTATCATAATACCATTTCTCAAAGGACCTTTTCTGTCAGTGCAGCTGTGAACAAGTCCTGTTGGCTCGTTATGCTCTAATCCCAGAGTCAAGTTCATCGCAGCATTGGCATTTTCGATGTGCTTGTGAATACTCTGCGTATTGTTTCCATTGACTAACAATACTTCATGATAGTGCGGATGACCTTCACGTTCTCCGACCTCTCTGACTGCAACGTAACTGGGATCGTAACCTGCACGTCTCTCTTTTCTCATAAACTCAGCTTGGAACTTACTGAAACTCCTGTTGCTCTCATCTTCCGGAAAACGAACATCAAATCTCACGACCAGAACCTTGCTGTGTCTTTTCAGAGCATCTTGCAAATGTTCATCAATCGTTTCCAGAATCTGGGTATCCATACCGATGTCCTTGTGTTTGTATTTCAAGATTTCTTTCCCATTGAACCTGTTGCCTGTGATCGTGTTTCTCTTTCTCATCTACTTTTCTCCTTCAGCTTTATTTCTCTGAAATAGTAATACAATAATACCGAGTGAAAAGCATACTGCTCAAGATGTTATTGTCTCCATCTGCAAACAGACTTTTCAAGGTATTTTGTTCATAATATGTTGGTTGAATTAGTTTTATAATTTCACAAAATGTAAACTCTTGTTTACAGAGCTGCAGACGTTCCGAAAGAGCGTTGATGAAACTGGTCCAATGGAGAATAGTTTAATGCGATCAGGTTGTTAAGTTTGAAATTGATATTGCTGCGGGATGAGACATCTCCGATTATGCAATCTGTCAAGGAGATGTTTGCAAAAAAATGCAATGCTCCCAAACTGCTGACAATTGGAGTTATGTCAGAAAGATCAATTTTGAAGTAGCCGTTGCACCAGAGAATTAAATATCTGACATTTGGAGCAGTTGTTGAGAACCATGCGAAACAAGGCATCTGATCTCTCCTGCGAAGCGTTATCATCAATGAATTGATAAAGCTGCTGAATGGTTCTTGTTGGGAAATTACCAAATGATAAATTGCAATTCTCACCCTGCCGAAACGTTCAAGATATTGTTCCGTAATGCGATTGACTTTTGAAGTTAGTTCGACCATACTTGTACTCCTTGGTTGATTGATTTTGAGGTTAAAAATAACAGTCACAGTTATATTATGGGCAGAGTTAGTTTCGACAATTCAACCAACAAAGAGGAATATCAAAAATGAAACTTACATCAAATCTCAATTTTACAATGGATAACAGAAACTTGCAGTTCGGGGTCGAACTTGAATTCGACGATGATGCTGACATGGCAGAAATCAGTTCAAAAACCAACAAGGCTGTGACTGCGCTGAAAACAATGGTCAACGAAGCGATGACATTGAGTCAACCAAAGACTGTCTCTACAGATGTTCAAGCTTCCAAACAGTTGCCTACTGGTCTAGCCACCCCGGGGCAACTTAAGTTTTTGAAGGACTTGACGGGCAAATGCAATACAACCCTAAAAAAATGGTGTCAGAGCAAAGGAGTTGACGAAAACAGCATCACAGGAGGACATTGCAAAAAATGGATTCCTGAACTTCAAGAGAAAGTCAAAGATAATTTCTTTTGAAGCTTCAACAACGCGTAGCCTTTTGATGAAACCACAGCAAACTGGTGTTGCTTTTGGAGCAACACCAGTTTGCAACTTCAACAAATAAAGCCCAAAAACTATAACAAATCAATGGGGTAGCACCTACCAAACTACCACCATTTTACTTCATCTGGTCTACTGAGCACAACCATCTAAAAATGTCAACCACTGGTTGACAAATAATGAAGGAACTTGTAGTCTGCAACTCTTCCACCCAAACACTAACCTAAATCTCTCATATGCGTTATACGAATTGTTACTGCTGATTGAAGAGAATCAAGGCGCGCCATAGAAAGTACTTGTATTTCCTGATAAAGCATCGCAGTTCAGCATAGGCCTTCAAGCGAATACAATGTCCAGCTTGATCGTGTTTCATCTTCAGTAGGAGTATTCGCAGGATTCCTCGTAGCTTGAGTGGTGCCTTTTTTACCCCTTCTAACTCAAGACAATGATTGATTGCATAAGTGACTTCATAAGGTTGCTCTCGGTTGATATAATAATTATCAACCCCTGAATACATTGGGTTATCTTTCAATATAACCTCCATATGAAAAAGTTTTATACAGCTTACTGCCATCTGACAATAATACAAACTGTATATACTTACAATAGAAGCACTGAATCATGAATTCAAGTCAAGTTGTATTTCATGCCATTTTGCCTATATATTACCTCCACGAATACAGCCTCATCTGTCTTTTGATCGGTGGGGCTGAACTGTTTTTATGTTCCTAACAAACTCATGGAGGTAAATATGAGAATTGAAAAGAAGACGTTGAATGATGCCCTGCGGGTGCTGGGCAAGGTGGTGTGCCAGACTTCACCGGTGGAGCTGTACCGGTCAGTGCGGTTCGTTGGTGATGAGAATGGCATCCGGGCGATGGCGACAGATGGCGTGGAGACCGTTTCGGTGGCGATGGAGGCTTTCGCTGAAACTGAAATGGACTTCTGTGTGCCGTTCAAGGAGTTGAAAGATCAGGTTCGCATGGGTCGCTCTGAAACCTTAGAACTGACTGGAAAGTTTATTGAGTTTCCGGAATTGGAAGAGCCGACAGCGGATGCGATTTCAGCGATACTCCCAGTGAACTTTGGAGAGCTGGTTTCGCAGGCGGCTTCGGTTGTCGATCGCTCCAACTATCGGGGGTTGCTGCAAGGTATCAATCTTTCCAATGCAGGCGTGACTGCAACGGATGGTAAGCAGTTACTTCATCTGCCATGCGTACTGTCTCTGGCAAAAGACGTGACTATTCCGTTCCCATCGGCGTTGCTGGCAGCCAAAATTTCTAAAATGGGAACGCTTCAAGCCTGGGGCAACCGTTTCCTTATCGAGATCGGGAACGTCAGTTGGCATGGTAAACTGTTGGAAGGTCAGTATCCAAACTGGCGCGGTGTGATACCATCTGCTGAAAGTCACGATTACAGCATTACCCTGCACGAAACTGAAAAAGTGATCGCATGGGTGAAAATGATCCCCAACCAGAAGAGCACCAATGGCGTGGAATTGAACGTGATGCCCGATGGTTCAGTTACGCTTGTTTCGTGTATTCAGCCGAATTTTGAACTGAATACTTCTGCGACTGTTACCGGCGTCCATCCTCGTGCCGTGCTGACGCTTGATCGTGAAATCATTCTGCGGATGTTATTGCAGGGTTACAATACTTTCTCCGCTCATTCAGACGGTCTGGTTCCGGTCATTGCCAGTGGCGGTTCCGGTCAGTATATCGCCATGCCAATTCGTACAATTAACAAAAATCCCATTCAACCTAAACAGGAGGAAAAGAAAATGGAAATCGAAAACAATGTTGTGGAGCAGCAGAACGCCGCTCCGGTCGTTAATCCGTTGGATGAACTCGGTGCCGCGGTCGAGGAATTCAAACTCAAGATTAAAGCGATGTTTGATGAATCAACCGCGTTGAGCCGTAAGGTTAAAGAGGTCGCACTCATCCAGAAGCAGAAGGAACGTGACTTCATCCAAGCCCGCCGTGCCATCGAACGTATCCGCATGGCGATCTGAACAAACAATAACCCATGATGAAGGACAGACGGTATCGTGCCGCCTGTCCTTCGCTTTTTTAAGGAGAAAAAATTATGTTGAAATTAAATGCAAGTTATTCAAAGAAAGTTCCTGCAGAGGGAGAGTACACCAGTCAGAGTTACCACGCCAGTATCGAAGTTGAGCTTCCGGACGGTTTGAGTTCGGAGCAGCTCAACAGCAAAATCCACGAAACTTTTGAAATGGTGCGTAATTCTGTCGAAGCGGAATTACACGGAAATACCGCCAACCAGCAAGGTGGTAACGGTGCTGCAAACACCATTAATAACGGTCAGCAAGGCACTACCCCTGCCAGTACAAAACAGATCAATTATCTGTTGACGTTAGCAAGCCGTCGTGGCATCACTCCAGCACAGATCGCGGCCCAGAACAATGTCGCCAACATCAACCAGTTGAGCAAGAAGCAGTGCTCGGCTTTGATCGAACAGTGGAGGAACGCAGCATGAGAATCGATAAGCTGAAAGAGATGCCGCATTGGAGTTACAGTTCTCTGAATTGTTTTCTCACCTGTCCGCTGAAGTATAAGTTTCGCTATATTGACAACGCAGAGCCGGAACGTACCGGCTCCTGCTTTCCTTTTGGCAGAGCGTTCCATGCGGCTTTGTCTGAACGTGCCAGAATCGGTAAGGATATGTCGGAGCGTGAAGTCTGCGATGTCTTTGAAGATTATTTCCAAGCAGAGACCGATGCCGCCGAAAACCTCGTTTATAAAGCCAACGAAGACTACGATTCAATGTTGCAGACCGGCTTCAAGATGGTGGAGGTTGCTTGTAAATACTGGCAGGATGATTTCGCTGTTCAGCGGGTGGCAGAAACCTTTTCTGTCAATGTACCCGGTTTGAGCAAGCCGTTAATTGGAGAGTTTGACTGCGTAGTGACAGACGGACACGATAACTGCATCGTTGATTGGAAGACCGCATCTGCAAAATGGGCAATTGGCAAAGCCGATAAGGACTTGCAAGCCACAGCGTTTTGCTATGCCTTTAAGCAGAAGTACGGAGAAAAACCGCTGTTCCGCTTCGATGTTTTCACCAAAGCCAAAACTCCAACCGTCAACAACTATTACACGTTGCGGACAGACAACGAACTTGACCGTTTTGTTTCGCTTGCCAATGGTATCGAAAAGAGCGTTATCAGCGGCAACTTCTATCCCAACGAAAGCGGTTTCGGGTGCGGAGAATGCCCGTACCGTGACCGTTGCAAAAAGTGGAGGTAACTATGGGACTTATGATGTGCGATGGAAAGTTCGTGAGCCGTGATGAAGTCGCAATGGTGCCGACACCCAGCGGTACCGACAGTTGGAAGCCGGTTCCTCACATGGAAGTCATTGAAGCCGTGACCGATGTGGTCAATGCTCACAACTGGCAGATCCTTGATGAAAACTTTGGTCTCGCTCGTGAAGGTCAAAAGATGTTCGGCGTTATGCGGATCAATAAAAGCAACAGTTCCGACTGGTCACGCTGTATTGGTCTGCGGAACAGCCACGACAAAAGTTTCGCAGTCGGATTGTCTGCTGGTATCAGCGTTACTGTATGCAGCAATCTGGCTTTCGGAGGAACTACCGTCATCAAGCGCCGTCATACCTCACGGATAGAACTGACCGAACTGGTGGACGTGGCGATGAATGAGTTGGAGAATGAATTTCTGATATTGGAAACGGTTTGCGAAGATTTGAAGATCATTTATCTGAAAAATGATGATGAAGCCAGATCAAGAATCGTCAGAGCCGCCGAAATGGGCGCGATCAACAGTTCCGATATCGTACCGGTTTTCAAAGAGTTCAAGAATCCGCGGCATCCGGAATTCGCTGAACCGACACGGTATTCGCTGCTCAACGCTTTTACGGAGACGATCAAAAAGTACACGCCGTTGAGAGTTGACCACTCCTATACTGCGCTCAATCGCTGCTTTGGTCTTGACGGTCACCGTCCTGAACTTTGGTAATCCAGAAGCCCGACCTGGCTTTCAAAGTAGCGGTGCACCTTTGGAAGTATCAACGCACCCCGGGAGTTCACCTCCCGGTCT
>JAZTWG010000008.1:0-82528 GCA_045635745.1 Victivallaceae bacterium | reverse complement strand
TCGGTGATCCGGTGTTTGTTGGGAGGGGTCAATCCTGATTGGGGGCGGGGCGTTTGCCGCGTTTGCCGCCCCAGGGGCCTCTTGGTGGGCGTTTACCATTGGGGGGCGCGGGGAATTTGAGTTCGCCGTTTTTAGCTTTCTGCAAAAATTCTTCGGTGGTTTTTGCTTGATTTTTGTCCAGATTTTCCAACTGTTTTTTCAGTTCGGCGCGAATTTTTTCAGTTATCTCGGCAGAAACTTTTTTTACCGCAGCTTCGAGCTTTTTGTAATTTTCATCGGTCTTGTTTTCGTTATACGCCTTCAGCTCTTCGCGGACTTGGAAGGCAATGAGCATATTGGGGTCAAAACGCTTCTGACCGCCGCGGCGCATATTGCCTTTATTGCGGGTGTTGGCTTTGCGGGATTTGGCGGGAGCTTCGTCGGCAGTAAGTGCGGCGGTGGAAAAAATCATGCCGCAAATCAGCAGAAGAGTAGTCAGGGATTTTACTTTCATAAATATTATCCTTTCTTTGAGTTGTCAACAAAATACAGTTCCGAAAGCTGCTTTCTGCTGAATAAAATGTTTACCGGATAAAAAATATTGTTAAAAAAATGCAAAAAAATTATTTTTTTTATTTTTGCTCTGCAAGATGGTATTCCTTTTTTTGTGTGTTATATTTAGTAAGATACAATCCCGGGTGGTTTATGTTTAAAATTACATTTGAGCAAATTTCAGCTGTTGTCCGTACTTCTGTTGGCAGAAAACTCTATTTTGCCGGCAAGGTGATGTTGGGCTTTTTCCTGATCGGGATGCTGATAAAATACAGCGGTGTCAAAATTCAGCAGTTTGCCGGAATGGATTGGCGTTTTGTTGCGGGGGCTGGGGCGGTGCTGCTGCTGCAGAATGTTTTTGTGGCGCTGCGCTGGTGGCTGCTGCTGCGCTCTTTGAATATAAAAATTACATTTTTTACGGCACTTTCGCTTACTATGCAAGGACTTTTTTATATGCTTTTTCTGCCCGGTGGAACTGTTTCGGCCGATTTGTGCAAAGCGGCTTTGACGGCGGGAAAATCAGCTGACGGACGGCGATTTGATGCCGCTTTTACGGTAGTTCTGGATCGGGTGTGCGGGCTTGCCGGACTGTTGATTCTTTCGTTTTTTGCCGTTTTTTATTATTGGAGCTATGCACAATATCCGCTGATCGGCGAGGTTTGGTGGCTTTTGAAAGCAGTTGTGATTTTTGCTCCGGCAATGCTGATATTGATCTATGGGGCTTTTCATTGCAATAAACTGCTGAAATTTGCTTGGGTGAAAAGAGTTTACGATTGGTGTAATTTGTGGAGTAAAGATTTTTTCAGGAAGATCGTGGAAAATCTTGCCGCGTGCCAGTGTGCCAAACGGGCGGTCATAGGCTGCATATTATTTTCAGCATTTGTCACATTCCCTTTGATAATTCTTTCGGTATATCTTATCGGAAGCAGTTTTGCCGGCAGTTCTTCGGCAATCTGGTATGGCTCTGTTTTATCCGGCAGCGCCGGTGAACTCTCCGGCTTACTGCCGCTGACTCCGGGGGCGGTCGGGGTGCGGGATGCTGTATTTGCCCAATGCTTCAAAGCCTGCGGCTTGGGGAAAGAGGCCGCAGCAGTTATTCCGCTGGTATTTACCGCTGTTATGTATATGACCGGAAGTTTTGGTGTATTATTTGCTTTGCCGATGCTTTTCGGGCGCAAACGCAGAAAATAACCGGAGTCAAGCCGCAGTTTTTCTGGAGTGCGGTAATATTGTTTTGATATTTTTGATCGCACGGTAAATCAAAAATCCACCGCCAAGAGCAAGCGCTATACACAGCAAATAAAAATATTTGCCCATGAGTATTCGCAGAAATTGTGCCAGATGTCTTTTGTACAGTATCTTACCGGTTCTGGTGATGAGTTTTAATGATCCTGCGCCTTTTTGTGCGATTTTTTTCATAAGTGCCGGTGAATCCGGGTGTTTGTTTACGGCTTTGATAATTTCGCAAGTCCGCTTATCGGCAGCGCGTGCCACCAGATGTGCAGCGTGCGGGTTTGGGGCTGCACTTTTAGCCAAAAGGGCTATATCATCGGCATTATCGGCATATTTTATCATTCTGCCGGAGCGGATGAATCCGCTTGAATTGAGCATGTTTTTAAGATTGCTGAAAAATGCTTTGGCCGCCGGATCGATTTTTTTTGTTTTAAGTATGTCAGCAGACATTTTCAGAATGTATTTACCCATGGAATCGGTCATTGCGCCGACTTTCCGGAACGCTTTCAACGCCGCCGGAGCCCAGTCGGCTATATCGACAAATTCGGTCAGCAGACCCAACGCCGCCAGACTGGCGATAACCGGATCGGTTTCTTTGCCGGTGATTTTATACCAACCCTGTTTTGCCAGATCCCGTATATCGCCATACATAAGCATATCCGAAACCACGCTGCCGCCGAGTTCTTCGAGCGAGTTATCCGGCGCCCCGGTAATAAAGCCTTTGCCGGCTTTGTAAAGCCGGCTGCTGATTTTTCCGGATTCTCTCCGGCATTGAGCCTGAAGTGCAGGAATTTCTGCGGCGCAAGGCAGCTCTAAAGCTATAACATCTTCGCAAAGAGTCTGAGCTTCGCCCCAGCGGTGATGCTGCATCAAATTACGGATTTCAGCAACATAATCGTGATCCGGCAATTTTTCCAGAACCGAAATGTCATTAGCCGCCCTGCCGCCGGATAAAAGCAGGATAGCAAGAGTGATCAGCAGCACTCCGATAATTGAATTTTTGATTATTCTGAATAGTTTCAATGGTATTTTTCTGCGAGTTCAGCTGCTGTTTTTACACACTCTGCACAGGGATACGGTTTTGCCGCCCCCTTGATTTCGCGGCAGGTTTCCGCCCCGGCGGCTTTTACAAATTCTGCGATCAAAGCATCATGTTTTGCCGGGTCGGTCAGGCACAATGCCGCATGAAGTGCTCCGCAGCGGCCCTGCGGAGCTTTGCCACCGCCGCACGAAGCCATTTCGAATGCTAATGCTTTATTGCCCGCGCCATCGGCAACGGCTTGAGCGCAGTTGTGCAGTTTGGGTATGGCGGTAAAAAGTTCGTATGCTTTATTCATTTGTTGTCCTTTATTTTATTTTTTGCCGAACAGCGTAAAGTTATTTACTCCGCGGTGCAGCGCGGGATTTTCCGGAACGGCAAAGCTTAATTTTATATATTGAGCACGCACAACTGTGTTGATTCGGAAATCGATCAGCAGATCTTTGTCGTTTTGACTGTAATCCCAGACCGCAACCGGAGTTTTATCGTCGTTGCCGCTGAAAAATTCCAGCTTGTATCTTGCCGGCTCCGGCAGTATTTGATTTTTCAAATCCACGCCTTCTTCTGCCCAGATCACCTGAAATGCTTGAATATCAAATTCCTGTTGCAGATTTACTTCTATCCACGGAGCCTGGTCGTTGAATTCCGGCATCCACCAGGTGTGCGTACAGTCGTCAAAGGCAAAATTCGCGTAGCAGCAGCCGTAACTGCTGGAGGCCTGTGCCTTTTTTAAGACCGAAACCGGCAGTAAATCAAGATCTCCGGCGCTTACTGATTGCGGGGTGGAGGTGATTTTTACATGAGCATTGCCCGCTTGATCAAACTCTACTTTATCCATGCCTATGCGCCGCTCAAACATGTGTATGCGGCGGGTGAGGGCGGTGTAAAACTGCCAGACTGTATTGTCCGGACCTTGGCACCAGCAGCCGTGACCGGTACCGCAAACTCTGCCATATTTTTCTCTTGCCACCGGAGTTGTCTGTTTGGTAAATGGTCCAAGAGGAGATTTTCCGCGCGCCACGCCTACAGTATACGCCCGGAATTGTGTACCGCACGCAGCATATTGAAAATAGTATTCGTTATTGTGCTTGAACATGGATTCGCCTTCGATCCACGCCATATCCGGGTGTTCGTTGAAATCCCCGTATCGCTCAAAAATATTTTCCGGCGTGAAACCCAGTACTTTTACCGGCTTGCCGATGCCCTGCACGGGATTATCGGAGTCAAGTTCTATGGCAAAAATACCTTCGCCGGTACCGCCGTAGTACCAATATGCGTACAAACGATCATCTTCATCAGTAAAAAGCATCGGGTCGAGCCATTCCGGACCGAGTGGAATATTGTCGCCATCCACCGGTGTGCCTAACGAACTGTAAGGCCCCAGCGGCGAATCGGCTGCCAGAATTTCGGCTTTGCCGGCAAAAGGCCAGCTGCTGCTCAAAAGATATTTGCCTTTGCACTTGGTGATGGTGGGAGCGTAACCGAGTTTTTCGCCATTGGTAAACTGGAGCTTATGATATTGCCAATGGGCCAGATCTTCAGAAACATAAACTTCGCCCACCGAGGGGAACATATACCACTTGCCGTTATCGTAAAGCACTTCCGGGTCGGCCATTTCGCGGAAATCGCGCGGTGGACCGGAATAATCCATGACGGCTTTCGGTGATAATGTTCTTCTGCCGGGAGCCAGAAAGCCAATCGGATAATTTTCCAACACCAGCGGATTACACCAGGAATCTTCCGGAAGCTGCACCGTGCTATTCTTCATGATTTTCTCCTTTGCGTAAAAATTTCAGGCTCTTTCAGCGAGTTCCAGCCAGCGTTCGGCGGCTGCATCGAGCGCTTTTTTCAGACTTTCGAGTTCGGTATTTAGCTCGTTGGTTTGCGAACCGTATTTATTGAAAAAATCCGCATCCTGAAACATTGCTTCGATTTCGGCTATGCGTTCTTCCAGCTTGGGCATATCTTCTTCGAGTTTTTTGAACTCGGTCTGTTCTTTGAACGAGAGCTTTTTGGGTTTTTCTTTTACCGGCGCTTCTACTTTTACCGGTTCGGCGGTTTTTTCGGCAACTTTTTTATTTTCTGCTGTCGGAGCAGGGCGCTTCTGCAAATAATAATCGTAATCACCGGGAGTGTAGAATATCTTGCCGGAGCCGTCCATGCCGATGATGCCATCGCAAATCCGGTTCAGAAAATAGCGGTCGTGGCTTACAAGCAATATGGTGCCGTCGTATTCAGCCAGCGCTTCTTCGAGCAAACGCAATGTCGAAAGATCCAGATCGTTGGTCGGCTCGTCGAGGATCAGAAAATTTCCTCCGCGTTTGAGTATTTTTGCCAGCATGATACGGGCTTTTTCGCCGCCTGAAAGGTACTTTATATGTGTGTTGATCCGGTCATCTTCAAAGAGAAATCTTCTCAGATAACTCCGGACAGTCAGACTGGCCCCCCCGAACCTGATCGTGTCACGCCCTTCGGCAACTTCTTCGTATACAGTATGTTCTTCATTGAGCGCCATGCGGTTCTGATCCACATAGTTGAACTCCACCTGCGGCGCCATTTTTATTGAGCCGCTGTCCGGTGCCAGCGCACCGGTTATCACCCGCAGCAGTGTGGTTTTGCCGCAGCCGTTGGCTCCGACGATGCCGATCTTTCTGCCGGGTGTTATTTCCAGACTGAACGGCTCAAAAAGCGTTTTTCCGCCCAGCGTTTTGGATATATCTTTCAATTCCAGACACATATTCCCCAGCCGCGCCCCCGGCGGGATCACCAGTTCTACTTCGCCGGTACGTTCCGGGCCGGACTGTGCGGCGATCTCGTTATAACGGCGCAATCTCCCCAGATTACGGCGAAGACGTGCCTTGGGCGAACGGCGGACCCATTCGATTTCCGACCGCAGAAAATGTTTGCGCTTGGCTTCCAATGCATCTTCGTTGGCTTCGCGCTCGGCTTTGTATGCCAGAAAATCGGCGTAGGACCCCTCGACACTGTAAAATTTGCCATGATCAAGTTCCACAATACGGTTAGCCACCCGGTCAAGGAAAAAACGGTCGTGGGTTACCAGTAAGGTCGTGCCGTTATAGGCGGCCAGAAAATCTTCGATCCATTTGACCGTTTCAATATCAAGATGGTTGGTTGGTTCGTCCAGCAAAAGCAAGTCCGGCTGCGAAACTATCGCCCGGGCCAGCGATACGCGCCGTTTTTCACCACCGGAGAGTGCCGCGATGGTTTTTTCCGGAAATTTGAGCTGAAGTTTATCCATTACTTCTGCCAG
This sequence comes from Victivallaceae bacterium, assembly GCA_045635745.1. Lineage (GTDB taxonomy): Bacteria > Verrucomicrobiota > Lentisphaeria > Victivallales > Victivallaceae > SIG78. The sequence goes on along the minus strand of JAZTWG010000008.1, from coordinate 76,454 downwards.
CAGAACTTCCGGATGCCACGCTTCGTGCAAATTCAGATAATGCTCCAGCTCTTCATGGCGGGATTGGGTGGTATTGCTGTTGGCGTATTCGTCCAGCAGATTGTGGATAAACTCCTGACCGCTTTCCACGCATTGGCGTACTGTAAGTTCTTCCGGCAGGGTGAAATCCTGATCCAGCGAGGCAATACGCAGATTACGCATCTTATTTATCTCGGCATCGTGCAGCAATAAATCGCCTTTTATCACGCTCAAAAGTGTGGATTTGCCGCAACCGTTGCGCCCGACCAGTGCGACTTTTTCGCCTTCGGCAATGGAAAATTCCGCTCCGTTAAAAATATTCTGGGTGCCGATAGAAAAATCCATTGCTTTGGCCGACCAGATAACTTGTTCTGCCATAATTATGTAGATTCCGTAATATTAAGTTAAAGCAGAGTAATATACTGCCAAACCCATACTTTTGCAAAAAAAGGGGGTAGTGCAAAAAACTCAGAGCCCGTTTTGCAGCACCCCCGTATTGTTTTTCTCCGGCTATTTCTTACGGCGATTTTTATCTTTCCAGTCCAGCGCTCCGGTTGGACAGGCATTGATGCACTCGCCGCATTCGGCGCAACTGACCGGTAACCCGGCGTTGAATGCTGTGCCGATCGTGGTCAGGAATCCGCGACTCTGGGCGCTCAACAGCGTTTTGCCGATGATCTCTTTACAGGTCTTTACGCAAATACCGCACTTGATGCATTTGCCGGTATCCTGCAGTATTTCCGGGTGTCTGGTATCGATACGTTTGGCATTTTTGCTGCCGCAGATCGCCGTGGGGCAGGCACCGCAAAGTTCGGCGCTCTTTTTCAACCGGCAATCGTGTTTATCGGTACACGAGCATTCGATACAGCGTTTGCCTTCAGCCTGCAGAACTTCTGCACTCATGGTGCCGGCAACTTCTTTGAACGTGGTTTTGCGTTCTTCCAGACTTATCAGCGGGAGAGCAGCGCGTTCGGCTTCGGAAACCGCTTCGTTGATTTTTACCACATCATCAGTACTCATGCTGCGCCAGGCGCCGCGCGAGACGTTGATCTTGTAATCTTCAGCAAATTCTCTGCCTTCAAACATAGCCTGCATGCCGAGTGCCATTATCCGGCCGCCGGCAACCGCTTCGACCACCGTGGCGGCTCCGGAAACGCAATCGCCGGCGCTGAATACATTAGCTTCCACCTGATTGCCGGAAGCAACTTCAGCATAGCCATATTTATTGACTTTGACTCCGGCGGGCATTACTGTGCTCTGACCAACTGCCGCGATAACTGTATCGGCAACGGTATCGAACTCACTGCCCGGCTGCGGCACCGGACGGCGGCGGCCGGATGCATCCGGCTCTCCCAGCATCATGCGCTGACAGGTCAGAATAAGTTTGCCGTTTTCTTTACGCAGTTTAACCGGCGCAACCAGAAATTCGAATTTGACGCCTTCTTCTTTGGCTTCGTGGATCTCAATTTTTTCGGCAGGCATTTCGTTTTCTGTACGGCGGTAGAAGCAGCTGACTTCTTCCGCGCCCAGCCGCACCGCTGTCCGCACGCAGTCCATGGCAGTATTGCCGCCGCCGATAACGATGGTTTTGCCGGGATTGGCGGCTTTGCAATCTTTCAGGATATTTTCGCGCAAAAAGTCGATACCGGCTGAGGCAAGTTCTTCGCCTTCGCAACGGATGCCCGACGACTGCCAGCAACCGACGGCGATACCCACGGCATCAAACTCTTTTTTCAGCATTTCAAGATCAAGATTTTCGCCCAGTTTGGCGTTGAATTCAAATTCTACACCCAGTTTTTTGAAGTGGGCAAGTTCCACATCCAGTACATCGCGTTTGGGCAGACGGTATTCGGGTATGCCGTAGCGGATCATGCCGCCGGCTTCGGGCATCTGATCAAAAACTTTGACCGCAACACCCATTCTACGCAAAAAATATGCCGCGCTCAAACCGGCCGGTCCGGCTCCTACAATAGCAACTTTTCTGCCGGTTTCCGGCGGCAGCTCTTCAACGTATTCGCGGTAATAAAGGTCGGCGGCATAGCGCTTGAAGTCGTTGATCGACACCGCTTTGCCGTAAAGATTCTTACGACACTCTTTTTCGCAGAAGCGCGGGCAGACTCTCCCGATACTCATCGGCAGCGGAATGCGTTCTTTGATGATTTTCAACGCTTCAAGCCAGTTGCCTTCTTTTCCGGCACGCACATATTCTTCGACTGCAGCATGTGCGGGGCAGGCCATGGTGCAGGGTGCTTCACAGTCGCCGGAGTGTTCGCTCAAAAGTAGTTCCAGAGCGGTTTTACGCATGGATTTGACTTCGTCGCCGGAGGCATCGATTTCCTGACCCGGTGCCGGACGCGCCGCACAGGAGGGCAGGAATTTTCCGGTTTTGCAATCTTTGACCACGCAGACAAAACAGCTGGTAGTGTGCGAAACTTTGCCGTTGAAACACAAACTGGGGATGGTGATTCCTTCGCGGCGCGCCACTTCAAGCACGGTTTCGCCAACCTTGGCTTGAACGGTTTTGCCGTCAAGGATGAACTCAAAAGTATTTTCAGCAGAATTGCTCATATTGTAAACTTTCTGTAAATCTTACTCGTTGGGGCAGCGGCTGATTGCCTTTTTGGGGCAGATTTCTATGCAGCTGTTGCAGCGGGTGCATTTTTCCGGATCGATAACAAATCCATCGGAAATCGCTCCGGTGGGGCATGTCTTGATACAGAGTTTGCATTTTACGCACTTGGATTGGTCGAGTTTTACCTTGACCAGAGCATTGCATTCCAGCGCTGTACAGGTTTTCTTTTCCACATGGTCGAGATATTCATTTTTGAAATAACGCAAAGTCGCCAATACCGGATTGGGGGCGGTTTGACCCAGACCGCAGAGCGAACCCTTGCGGACCTGATTGCCCAGCGTTTCCAGAAAATCAATATCTTCGAGCGTGCCTTCGCCCTGAGTGATGCGTTCCAGCGTTTCAAACATGCGGGTGGTTCCCACCCGGCAGAAGGTGCATTTGCCGCAGGATTCACGGCGGGTGAAGTCCAGAAAATAACGGGCGGTTTCCACCATACAGCGGTTTTTGCCGATAACGATCATACCGCCGGAACCCATAATAGCGCCCAGACTGCGCAAGCTGTCGTAATCCACGGGGGTGTCAAAAAGTTCTACGGGTATACAGCCGCCGGAAGGCCCGCCGGTCTGTACGGCTTTAACATGCTCGGGATCTGCACCGCCGATTTCAAAAACTATTTCGCGCAGAGTTATACCCATAGGTACTTCCACCAGACCGGGGTATTTCAAGTCGCCGGCGAGAGCAAAGATCTTGGTGCCTTTGCTGTTTTCGGTACCTACAGCGGCGTAGGCTTCGGCGCCTTCGGCAATAATGCACGGCACGTTGCCGAAGGTTTCCACGTTGTTGATCATTGTGGGCATATCATGGTAGCCGCTGTCGGTCGGGAAGGGCGGGCGGAAACGGGGGGTGCCGCGCTTGCCTTCGAGCGAAGCGATCAAAGCGGTTTCTTCGCCGCAGACAAATGCTCCGGCGCCTTCTTTGATGATTATTTCCAGTTCCCGGCCGTGAACGATATTGAGCCGGTTGGCTTTGATCTGTTCAATGGCGATCTTCAAATTTCTGATCGCCATGGGGTATTCTGCCCGGCAGTAGATGAAAAGTTTGGTAGCTTCGGTGGCGGCCGCGGCAATGAGCATGCCTTCCAGAACCTGATGTGGCACGCTTTCCATGAGGGAGCGGTCCATGAATGCTCCGGGATCGCCTTCATCAGCATTGCAGATTATGATTTTTTCCGGCGAATTTTTAGCCGCCAGAAATCCCCACTTCATGCCGGTCGGGAAACCGCCGCCCCCACGGCCGCGCAACCCGGAAGACTTGATGGCATTGACGATCGCTTCGGGCGCCATATTCTGGGCTTTGGTCAATGCTTCGTAGCCGCCGACAGCTTTATATGCTTCGAGACTTACCGGATTGATGCGTCCGGCCAGTTTCAGTACTTTGGGCAGAGTTTTGTTTTTGCGGGCTTCAGGTTCAATAAAACGGCCATCTTCGCTCAAGGAAAAGATATTGGCAAGGCATTTTTCGTCGGCAGTCAAATTGCCGTAGAAGATGGACTGGCCATCTTTGGTGATAACTTCAGCCAGCGGTTCGGCGTAACAGCAGCCCACACAGCCGACTTCAGTAATGGCAAAATCGCCGGCCATGGCCTGCATTTTTTCAAGAACCGCTTCTGCTCCGGAGGCTATACCGCAGCTGGCGGTGCCCAGACGGATTTCTGCAATATTTTCGTTGATCATTTGTTCTGGTACTCCTTGAGAATTCGGATGACCTTTTTGCGGTCAAGTTTGCCATAAACGGTACCATTGACCGCCATCACCGGAGCCAAACTGCAGCAACCCAGACAAGAGACTTTTTCGATGGTGAAATTACCTTCGGCATCGGTTTCGCCGGGGCGGATCTTGAGCACATCGCTCAACCACTCCATGATAAGCGGCGAGCCTTTGATATGACATGCAGTGCCATCGCAGACCGCAACGGTGAATCTGCCGGGTTTGACCCGTTTGAATTGGGCATAGAAACTCAATACGCCTTCGATTTCCACTGCAGCGACCTGAAAGTATTCTGCCGCAATTCTGATTGCATCGTCTGATACATAGCCTTCGCTGGTCTGAATCGCTTGCAGACCGCGGATCAGATTGCCCGGCTCCGGGGCGATTGCCTGCAGGCAGGCTTTTATTTTTTCCATATTGTTTACTCTCCTTGTTCTCTCTGTCAGCTCAAAGAAATAAATATTCCTTAATATAGTTCCCAATACGTTTTTTGCAAACTCTTTAGTTGGCAATAGGCTATTTTTGTTTAAAAACTTGACAAGGGGGCAATACTGCGTTAAATTTGTATTAAAACAATCAGTTTTTTTGTGGAGATTCAGCACATGTTTTACAGATTATTGGGCATACCGTTTCTATTACTGGCTGCGGCATCTGTTGCTGCGGCGGAATTTTCTCTGGCGGATACTTCAGACGGGAATATGGATATTCAAAAATACTTCACTGCTGCTCAGGGAACAAAGGCCGGGTTGCTGCCGGAAAACCTGGATATTGCAATTAAAAATATTGCCGGCAGCAGGTGGGCGCAGACGTCAGGATTTCAGGTTGCCGCAGTCGAGAGTTTTTTGCCGGCAGACCGTGAAAAATTCAACTGCGATGTTTTTGCTCTTGTGCCGGTGATATTGGCCGTAAGCAGTGATAATCCGCTGGAGGATATTTCGGTAGAAGATCTGAAACGTATTTACAGCGGCAAAATCGGATCGTGGCAGCGGCTGGGCGGAAAAAATATCAAGCTGTATTATGCCGGAAGTTCCGGCGAAAAGAGCGTGTTCCGTGCATTTAAAGCGCTGGTTATGGAGCAGGATCTTTTTGCTGCTGAAAAATCAATTCAGAACGAGATCGCTCCCGGTTTTATTGACTGCGGTGATGTGGCCGGTGCCGCTGCGCTTTTGAAAATCCAGCCGGGGATCATTGTTTTCGGTTCGCATCAGCTGGCAACGGATGATACAAAATCTTATAAGATCTTGAAGATCAATGGTGTGTATCCGGCGCGAGAACATATCGTTTCCGGTCGCTATCCTCTGGTTGCCGCTCATTGTCTTTTGAGCAGAAAAAATGTTGAAATACCACATAAAAACGAGGTTTTGGCGTTTTTACGGAATTGTGCCGCTGAAAATCCTGCTGTATTGAAGATATCGGCAAAGTAATTTTATATTGCAAGCTTCTGTTGCTTTAACATTTTTTTATTGTTAAATCCGGCAAAAAAGGGCATTAAATGCAAATGTAAATTTGTAATATTTGCGCGAAGCTGTATATTATGAATGATAATTTTATTTTTTGTACAGAACAAACCTATGTTTCGCTTTTTTAAACACCCGCGCAGACGGGATTTTATTTTATGGGGATTGCTGCTGATTTATCTGGTAATCCTCGGCTTGTTGGCCGCTAAGGATCCGCAGCTGCTGGTATTTTACCGCAATTCGCTGCATCCTGAGCTGTCGGCAGGGGCGGTTTGTATCATGGGGGTAACTTATCTGTATTTGCTTGCCACCGGTATTCTCTGCTGTTTTTACCGCCCGGTAAAGAGTGAACAGGATGATGAAAAGCTGCCCGTGTGTACTGTGATTGTGCCGGCATATAATGAAGGCGCTTATGTGGAGCGGACCATCAAGAGCCTGCTTTACAGCGATTACCCTGCTGATAAACTTGAGATCATTGCCATCAACGATGGCTCCAAAGATAATACCTGGGAATATATCTGCCGTGGTGCCAATTACTCTCCCGGACAGGTGGTAACCATAAATCTGCCGGAAAACAAAGGCAAGAAACACGCTATTTACATTGGGACCAAAGCTGCCCGCGGCGAAGTTATCGTTACTGTTGACAGCGATTCATCGGTAAAGTCGAATACTTTGCGGGCACTGGTGTCGCCGATGGCTGATCCGGAGATCGGGGCGGTTGCCGGAGCTATCCGGGTCAAAACTCCGGAACAGAGTTTCATTACTTCGCTGCTGGATGTGCTGCTGGTATTCGGTTGTGAGTTTTTGCGTGCCGCTCAGAGTGTAACTTCTCTGGTGCTCTGTACTCCGGGGGCGTTGAGCGCTTACCGCAAGAGCGCGCTTATGCCGGTTATTGATGAGTGGCTGGAGCAGTCCTTTATGGGCAGACCCGCCAGAATCGGTGAAGACCGGGCGCTGGCAACATTGATCCTCCGCAGCAATTACAAGATTATTCATCAGAGTACTGCACAGGCGACTACCTGTGTGCCGAAAACGGTGGTCGGAGCATGTAAAATGCTGTTGCGCTGGACACGCGGCGATATCCGGGAAAATCTGATGATGACCAAATTTACATTCAGAAACTTTCCCCCGCGCAATGTCCGCGGATGGGTACTGATAGCTTACTGGGTGGCGCTTACCCAGAATTTGATACTGCCGTTTTTCTTTGTGCCGTCTTTCTTTTATATGCTTTTTTACGGCGCGAAAAATCCGGTGATTTTTCTGGCGGCCAATGCGCTGCTTTCTTTGAGTTGGGCTTCGATACCTGCGATCATTTACGCACGGAACACCAATATTCGCAAGGCAGTATGGGCTTTTATCTACGGCGCATTCTGCCCTATGATGCTGGCCATACTTTATATTTACAGTTTTCTGACTTTGCGGGATTCGCGCTGGATGACCCGCGAACTGAAAAACAAGTCGGCAGCTGCAGCTGAACCCACTTTGCAGAGCGTGGAACAGTCCGGCGCAGAATAAAACATATCAACTCTTTGATATACAAACTATTGCATCTTCTTTTATTGACAAATCCTCCTTATCGTGATCATGCTTTTTTCTGGCATGCACAAGCAACACTCATCGTGTCAAAGGAGGATGAAGAATGTATTTTATTGATCTTGCCGCCGGCGCAATCGTAACTCCCGCCGGCAGAAAATCCCCAAATCAGATGCATTTGGTGGAAGCGCAAAAGCAGGAGTTTGAATTTGCGTTTATCCGTAACAAGGAGATTTATACTCTGCCGGATGATGCAGAATTTGTAATTTCCGGAGATGTGTGCGAACACAATCCGGGGGTTATGTTTATGGCCTGTGGAACGTTGGCGGAAAATCGACAGTCGGTAAAATTTGTTATAGATACCTACACACAGGAATATTGTCAGCGCGTTCATGTCAGCAATACACCATGCCTGATTGATATATGTTTCAAACGTTCCGGCGATGAGTTTTTCACCCGGTTGGTGCGTTTTCACGCCATCGCCGATGCCCGTTTGAATATTGATGGTATGCCGCCCGAGCCGCTGCAAAGTTTTTATAACAAAAAAGAGATCGATCAGCTTTTGAAAGCCTATCAGCAATCGTTTTCTTTTGCTGCTCCGCAAGTCGAGGTAAATACTTTACCCGCTGGTGCACCGGCGGCGGTGGCGGTTGATATTTCTACTGCCGATAACATTTCAACTATGCATTTTGTTTTTGATCTGCCCACCGGTCCGCAGGGAATTCAGGGTGTTCAGGGGCAAACAGGCAGGCCCGGCGAAGATGGATATACTCCGGAACGTGGCGTGGATTACTGGACTGCTGAAGACATTGATGAACTCAAAGAGTATATCAATGATGCCATAGTCAATGGGGAGTGGTGAGTATGAGCATAAAATCTGTTCTGGGTGAACTTTCCGCCGCTGTTCAGGCTAAAGCCGGTATTGCCGGACCTTTGAAAATAGCCGATATGACTGCAGCTGTAAGCAAATTGCAACCGGGTTCCGATATAACCATTGAGCATGGCTACATTAATGCTCAAGGAATGTTTCAAGCACTCGATCTTTCCGGCGATGTTCCGAGCGATAGCGGAGCTCCGCAGCGTATAGCAGAGTTGGTATTGTACAAGACGGGGTATAACGAGCCTGACTACTCTGCAGGCGGTAATAGCGAAGGTATAAAGATCTATGAGTGCGCCAGTATCAATTCCGACTATCACGCTGTCGCTATTGACGGGCAAGACTGGGATCTTGATACTTCTGCGGGAGGGAGTAATCCGGGGGCTTTCGGGGTTTACTACCCGGTTGATCTTTCCGTAAATCCCTTGCAGCGGGAGTACAAAAGAAAAGATGGCGCTTACAAACTTTCAGTTATTGACGAGCCTGATGATGAAACTATGGCGCGGATTGCCATTACCCGTATCAGCGATGGTGTCATTATCTGCTCTACTGCGCCGATCAGCAAAAATGATGCTATATGGGACGTTTGGACGGGGGACTACTGGGGCAGTATGTATCAGGGGACTTCAGTGGATGAATTTGATGCTGAATTTCCGTACTACGATGCAAGATTTATTTCCTATGGTTCAGGAAATTTTCTTACTTTGTCCGGTGCTGGCGTTGCCGCCGCCAATGGCGTGTACGGTCGAACTAATGGGACAATGGACTACGAAAGCGCCGGATGTGCCGGAGCTTGGGTAAGCGAAGATGGCAAGGCAAAACTTGTTTTGTCATTTGACTGGCTGTGGGATGACGAGAATGACACGGAGCTGCCCTGTATCTATCTGCGCTGTGAAGGTAAAGAGGTGTATAATCTTCCTATGCCGGATATTGGTTGGGATTATGAAATAAGGAGCGCCGCTGATCTTGAGGGGTATGCTTGGACTGTTGCCGATGATGGAACAGCTCCCGCACCTGTTGTTGCCGATACACCTGCACCGGAACCCACATGGTCTGGTTATGAAATGGTTTGGCAAGAAGGGTCGGTTACAACTGAACAGAATCTTGTGGGGGTTGAAGGCTATCTGTATATGTATACCGGTGAGTATGTTAATGACGAGGAACTTGTGCTGAAATGTACTTGCAAAGGAGTATTTACTAAACACTCTGATGTCTTGTACACATGTACTGACTTTGAGATTACTGCAAATGCCGGCGCTTATGACCCTGATACCATGAGCGAATATGTCATAAAAAAGTGGTCAATAGAACTGATGCACATGGCTGCGGATGAAGATTGCGGCACCGAAGAAGGCGATTATTGGGTGATATATACCAACGATTACCGACCTGATACTTTAGGCTCTGCTTGTTTCTTTGGCTCTTCTGCTGCCACCCCCGCTGATGTTACAGATTGGTGCGATACACCATTTGGTGACTTTTCTGCCGGTGGTGGCGAGTTTCCTGAATTTGAGATGCAAGAAGTAACCGCCGGGTCTCCTGCCGGGTGGTACACGGCAGAGTCTTTAACTGAAAAACTGACCATCAAAGGCTATACGCCGGAAGTCGGTAAGTTTTATTCAGCTGATACAACTTTGCAAGTATCGGTTGCTGCAAATAATCATTGAGTTTAATTAGCTGCAGAATTTTAAAAGGATAAATTGTCATGAATGAGATCAATCAAAAAAATAAAATCACGATCCCGGTTTCCAATGCTGCTGCCGGACAGCGCGTAGTGAAGATTGTTCAGGAAAATAAAACCACTTTTCTGCCTGAAGGTTTGGGCGGAAAAATCGGCAATGGGGTAATAACTGCCCGCCAGAGTTACACGCCTATGGTGGATCATATTTATTATCATAAGACGTACGATACTGTTTGTTATCTTGATGCAGATAATTCGATTACCGGCATCGGGTACAATGCAGAGAATATTTCGCTTGTGGATTTATGGATCACGCAACTTGATTTGAACACAGCCGCCGGAGATATTGTTTTGCAATGTGGAGATAATGTTTTTGTCGTGCCGGTAACAGCGGAACTGGTCAAACATTCTTTAATATTGAACAATCCTGTTTCCGGTATTATTTCCGTTGTGCGGTTGGTCAATGATGCACGGGATACTTTTGATGGAACTGTTATTGCAACTGATTGGCAGGTGGCATAAATGGCAATGATAACACAGGAAATGCAGAAAATTATGACTTTTGCCAATCGCAGAACGTGTGTTATGGCGGTAGTTCCGTGGGGCGGAGGCTGCTGGCCGGTTCTGATTCAAAAAGGCCAATATGCAAATCCGGAACCCGGCAGTGCTGATTCCGGAAGCTGGGCTGTAAAGAACGGCTTGCTGAAATTTGAAAATATCAAACGCACTCCAGAGGGGTTCACTGTTGATAAGAGCAATGAATTATCCGGCATATATACTAAATTGGATTTTCGGGAAACTACAATATTGCTGTCGAGAACTTTTTTGGTAAAAGCGATGTGTCCGTGGCAGGCCGGCGAGGTGTCGGACAGCAACGCAAGCTGGGGGTATGACCTTATTTCGCAAGGAATCGGCTCTTACTACAAAGACGGTGTTTTATCGGATAATTCAGTTACATATTCAGGATTGAAAAAGCAATGTTTCAATTTATCTGTATGGGGATATAACCAGGATTCTGCTGCTCCGCGTTATACGGGAATGTTGGTTTTTGAATCTCCTGATGTGGAAAGGGTATACGCATCGAGATGTATGAAAGAGATGTCCAGAAACGATTTATTCGATCGTTTTAATGTATTTGCAATGAAAATTGTAGCTCCCAAATACACTTTGGACACCAGCAGCGTTGACTGCCCTATGGTTTATACATATTTGAATGGTGAACTGATCGGATCTGGCAAAGGAGATGCTCAAGCTAATGTGTTCTGGCAATGGAGTACCCCGAAGGATTCCGATATGGGGTTGCATCCCACTGTCGGAGTTTGCGTAAATAATTTTAAGAATACGACTGCCAAACATGTTGTACAGTGGGCGCTCGGATTCAATAATGCTTTGTCTGATGAAGAAATCAAAGAATTAAGTACTGCCGGATAAAAAAACGAACAAGCCGCTGTCTTTTTATGGCAGCGGCTTGTTTCTGAACTTATTTCAACCCTTCAATCGCCGGGCGTTTGTATTGCTCTTTCTGCAGTTTTTCGCGTTTATAATAATCATTGCCCCAGCCGGCAAGTTTTCCCTGCTTGAACACTACAGGCATACATTCGTCGATCGTTTCCTGCCCATCGTGCCAACGGGTTTCTATGTAATAATACCAGACATCCGGTTTGGCAAACACGGCGTTCAATGGTTCTCCCATGATTGTCCGGACCTGAGCTTTACTCATACCTACGCGCAGTTTGGCGGCGTTTTCAAAATTATCGTATTGAGTGCCGATACCGCAACCGCCTGTAACAAACGCGATTGCAATGGCTGCAATAACTGCAAAAATTGATTTTTTCATGATTTCTCCTATTTCCAGCAACGGTAGATTTGCGGCACCAGATATTTTATCACCGAGGCAGTCGGCAGCGCAAAGATCATGCCAGGTATGCCCGCAAGTATACCGCCAAGCAATACAACGATGATCGTTTCAAGCGTAGTCAACCCCAGTGATTCTCCGATGACCATGGGATATATAAAGAATTGTTCGATGATACCATTGTGCAGCAGGTAAATGCCGATCACTCCGGCAATTTGCATTACAGATACCTCTGCACCGCCTACCGCCAGAGTCACCAGCACCGTCAGCAATGCACTGGAAACCGGCCCGATGTAAGGCAGCAGTATGCCCACTGCCGCCACCGCTCCCAGAATCGGCGCATACGGCACTTTCAGCAGGGTAAAGACCGTTGTATACACACAGTAGTCGATTGCCACCATGGTCATATAACCACGCAGCCAGATCCGCAGTTTATTGATCACTTCGTTTACGATCCGGTCGCCTTCCTGCAGATTTTCTTCCGACATTTGCGGCAGCCATTTACCATTGAAAATGGTTCTCACAAGATAGCTGGTCGGCTGTTTATTACCGGAGGTTTTTTCGTCATTATTGCGGGACTTGACAAAGCCGGCCAATTTCCCCAGCAATAACGAGAAGAAAAAGAATGTCAGCAATACATTCAGCAGAAATGCTGCAAACATTGCCACAAATTTAGTCAGAAACGCGAATACACCTCCGGATTTTTTCAGCACCAGATCGGTCAACTGCTTTTCGGCTTTGCCTTCTGCCAGATAATTCGACAGTTCGTTTAATATATTTTGCACCAGCGGCAGTTTCTGGAATCTCTGTTTGAGATTATCAAGTACTTTTATAAGTTTATTGCTGATATTCTCACCCAGCACGCTCTGCTTTTTTTCCTGTTTCGGTAATACTGCAGGTTTTTCCGGCCACAAGCGCTGCACCCAGCCCCATTTGCGGACATTTTGTTTTACGCTGCTCCACCAGGATTTATCGGTTTCTTTTACTGATTGACCGGTGGTATCTCCGGTGACGACCGGCATTGTCTGGCCGGAGCTGTTCCACGCTACTCGAACTGGTGTGGTTTGCCGGGTAGTTTGAGTTTGGAGTCCGGCCGGATCGTTATGCAATCTGGTACGCAAAGACCCCACATAGCTGTTCAGCAGCAGAATCACCGCCAGCAGCAAAATCAAACAGCCCGATACTACACAGGATACAGTCAAGGTTGTTGCTTTGGTCGTCAGGGCCAACTCTTCGCGCCGCTTTACTTCATCGGCCGAAAGTTCAAACTTTTCCTGCCGCTGAAGATGTTTTTTCCAGTTTGCAAACGGATTGAGGCTTTTTACAATACGCGAGATTTTTCCCGCAGGTCGGCGTAATCTTCGCTCAAAATACTGCTCCAGCGGCAAAAAGATATAAGCCAGTGCCAAACCGAAGAGCAGAGAGCTCAACCAACTGGCGATCAAGATGAACACCCCGATAACTATCAGTGCCAATATGATCCCGGTACCGGAACGGATTATCTTGACCCGGTTGTTATGGGTATTGCGTACATCCAGAAGCATTGTTTCAAACTCTTCAGCGCTGATGCCGCTTTTACCGGCGAGATCGCGTACTGTTTCCAATGCTTCGCTGCGGTATTCTCCGTGTTCAAGCGAGAGCGCAAGCAAGTCGTTTATAAAACTCTTTTGCTGGACCGTATCAAGTTGGGAAAATACTGCGATCGCCGCATCCGGTGTGCCGGGAGCGACTTGCCGCAAAAATGTCTGCAGATTTTCTATCCGCCGCTCGCTTACAGAACGTTTTTCCAGATGATTTCTGATTTTTCCCAGCGATTTTTCCATTGCCGCCGGTTCGGTCGGCAATACCGCTTTGATCAGTGCCAGCAAAGTTTTATCGTTGTCACTCAACTGGTCGGCATGGGTAAAAATTCCTGCTACCGTATCAATAGCTTTATTGACCGGCTGCTCAAATATTTTACGGACTTTTTTCGATGCCGACTTGAACATGTTGCTTTTCCCTGCACGAATTTATTATTCTGCGACCGTTACCGGTACATCGCTCTTTTCCACATAACCGACTGTTTCGGCAATGTAACCGTTTTTACGGGCGATTTCCAAAGCTTTGGCTTCATCGGCAGCCGGCACGAACCAAACCATACCCACGCCCATATTGAAGACGCGGTAGGCTTCCTGATGGCTCACATTGCCTTTTTCCACCAACAGTTTGAAAATCGGCGGCATGGGCAGATTCTTGACTTTATCGAACACCACACCGATACCTTCGGGCAGGATACGCGGTACATTGTCGTAAAGACCGCCGCCGGTGATATGGGCTATACCATCCAGCGCAATCTTGCTCTGCTGCGCTTCGCGGATAGCCGGATAGTAGCAGATGTGCGGCTTGAGCAAGGCTTCGCCAACGCTTTCGCCGTTGAGTTCATCCAGCACGGTATCTACCGTATAGTTGCAGATATCGAAGACGATCTTGCGCGCCAGACTGAATCCATTGGTGTGCAGACCGTTGGAGGCAAGACCGATGGCAACATGGCCGGGAGCAATCTTTTCGCCGGTAATGATCTCTTCTTTTTCCACAATACCGGTGATTACACCGACCAGGTCAAAGTCATCGCCGTACATGCCGGGCATTTCGGCTGTTTCGCCGCCCAGCACCGCGCAGTTGGCAGCCTTACAGGCATCGGCAATACCGCCGAGAACTTCTTCGTAAAGGGGTGAACGCAGTTTGCCGATACCGATGTAGTCCATAAAGTAGACCGGTTCGGCACCCTGTACAGAAATATCGTTTATGCAATGGTTGACAATATCAAAACCCACGGTGTCATATTTCTGCATCATTGCCGCGATCATCAGCTTGGTGCCCACGCCGTCAATACTCGACACCATTACCGGGTGTTTGTATTTAGCCAGATCGATCTGGAACAGACCGCCGAAACCGCCGATGGGCGAAAGCATTTCAGGTCGGCGGGTCGCTGAAATACGGCCTTTCACCTGGGCAAGAAGATTCTGCGCCAGGTCAATATCCACACCTGCAGATTTATAAAGATCACTTTTGACATTTCCACTCACGATAGCACCTCGTTATATTTGAATTTTTATAAAAAAATGGTTTCCTGATAATTTACCGCCGGAATGCACATTTTGCAAGTTAAGAAGCGTTATTTAAACACATCTATGATCGCTTTTTCAGAACCAATGACGATCAGCCGGTCTTCTTCCTGCAAAACCATATTGGGGTCCCAGACCGTTGTCATCTCCTGTCCGGGCTTTTTTACCAGCAATATAGTGATGTTGTATTTATTTCGCAAATCCAGCGAACGGATGGTTTTGTGGATCATTTTTTCGGGAATGCCCACTTCGGCTATGAATGAACCTTTGAACTCAAACATATCCGATACTTTGCTCATGCTCAACTGGGCGCTCAAACGTTCTGCCACATCCTGGTCGGGCTGGATAACATGATCGGCTCCCAGACGCAGCAGGATGCGTTTCTGTATGGCGCTGTTGGCTTTTACATAGATATTTTTTGCGCCTTCCTGTTTGATAAGGGTCAGGGCCAGAATAAGATCTTCAAAATGTGAGCTCATGCCGATGATTACTGCATCGAATTTTTTTACATCAAGCTCGCGTATCACATCGGGATTACTTACATCGGCAACCAGTGCTTCGGTAACCTTTTCCCGGATCGCCATGACTGCTTCGCGGTCGCAATCCACTACTACCACCTGATGTCCGGCATCGCTCAACTCGGATGCTACTTTGCTGCCGAACGAGCCGGCTCCGAAAACGGCGTATGCTCCTTTCATACCATAAACCTTTCCATAAATATTTTCAACCGATTATTATTCGTTCTTCCGGATAACTTATACGGCTGATCTTTTCCCGGTCCAGCAAAAAGAGGAAGATTGTGAACGGGCCGATTCTGCCGATAAACATAAATGTTATTATAAGCATCTTTGCCGGGGTGGGCAAAGCTCCTGTTACATCCATACTCATACCTGTGGTCGACAGTGCGGAGGCTGCTTCAAACCACACCGCCTGTTCGGTATGCGAAAGCATGGGCGAAAGTACCGCCGCGCCAACTGCCACCAAAAGCACAAAGGTTACGATGATAGTAAATGATTTAAGAATGTTATCCATTGCTATCTCGCGGCGGAAAAGCAGTACCCGGCGATTCCCCAGAAAGGTGTTTATGATCGCCAGAACAGCCACACCCACAACTGTAACTTTCATGCCGCCGCCAGTGGAGCCGGGTGCGGCTCCGATCATCATGAAAATTATGATCATGGAAATGCTGTTGGGTGATAATTCGCTCAAAGGTACGGCAATATATCCGGCGGTACGGGACGATACCGACATGAAAAAGGCATCGACCCATGCTATCGGCGCATTGCCTTCAAGGTGTTCAAAAAGCTTTATAAGCAATGTACCCAGCACGATCAGCGCAATAGAACTTATCATCACCAGCCGGGTGTGAATCTTGAGCAGAGCCACTTTGCGGCCGCTCTGCAGCAAGTCGTAAATAACATAAATACCAATACCGCCGGCGATGATCAGAAATGCTACTATGAGCTTGATTGCGGGGCCGAAACTCTGCAGACTGTCGTCAAACGGACTGAATCCTGCATTACAGAAGCCGGCAATGGAGTGGAATATACCATAATATATACACTCCCAGAAAGAAAATCTGCCTTCCAGAGCAAATGCTCCGGTCAGCAATATTGCCCCGATCGCTTCAATGTGCAGCATGTAGCTGATGATCATTTTCAGCAGACCTTCGGTATTGCGCAAAGAGAAATTATCGCTCAGGTTGGACATCATCATCGTATTGCCCAGACTCATGCCGCGGCCGAGAAACAGCACGATCGAAGCTGTAAGACCCATAATGCCGATACCGCCGATCTGCACCATCAAAAGTATAATGATCTGACCCGCAAGCGTAAATTGTGAGATCGGCACGCTGGTCAAACCGGTTATGCATGAGGCACTGGTGGCCATAAATGCCGCATCGCTCCAGGATAATGCTCCGGCCCCCCGGTAGCAGAAAGGCATTTTCAGAACCAATGTACCGATAATCATCAGCAATACAAAGGAAAAAATAAAATAAAGCTGACTTTGTTTGACCAGACTTTTCATTGTTCGGGCTTATTCCATTGGGCAAGGTCTATACTTTCAAACGAAAATCTGTTCTGCGCCGGATCGTAATCTATTGAGCTTATAACTCCGTTACGGGTAACGCTGCCGGCACAATTTTCGCCGCGTCCGCCGGCATTCACTCTGCAGTAAGGTTTGTGCACATGACCGCACAAGACAAGATCGAGCAGACCTTGTTCCAGTTGCTTGAGTATGTTTTTCTGTCCGAAAAGCCGGTGCCGCATCCGCAATACCGGGTGATCTTCAAACATCGGGTAATGAGTTACCAGTATCCGCGGCCGGGCGGATTTTTCCCTGCACACATTCTGCAGCCATTGATCGTCGGACTTGCTGACAAAACCCCATGAACAGAGCAGATTGGAGGGCCTGCTGGTATTCAGCATCAGAAAATCCACATCGCCGATACTCCGCACTTTCGGCAGCTGATCGAATTCATAACCGCTGCCGTTGAGGCAACTTACGGCGTGTTTCATAGCTTTAACGCACTTGCTCCGCTTGACATAGCAATCGTGATTACCCGGCAGATAAATCAGGGGAATACCGGATTTTACCAATGGTTCCAGTATTGCCAGTGTGCGCTCAAATTCGCCCGGCTGACCGGTGGATGTGAGATCTCCGGTGCAGACTGCAGCATCGGGGCGCACCGTAAGGATGTAATCAACCGCTTTTTCCAGCAGTTTCAAATCATGCCGGAATCTGCGGCGGAAGCGGTAGTTGAAAACTCCGACCCAGCGTTTATCAAAATATGCCATCCAATCTTCGGCAGAGCCGCCGGCATGAGGATCTGAAAAGTGAACTATTTTCATAATAATGTACTTGTTATTTCTTTTCAAATTCCTGCAGCGCTGCATTGAATGCCGGAATATTGCCATAGGATTTTTTCAGCTGTACAAGCTGCTGATCTGTGGCCAGAAACAGCACCCGGGCAAAATATCTTTTTGCCATCAAATTGACTTGCTGCTTCCAGAATTTATCCGGTGCTATCGGAGAAAGATCATTCTGGAAATTGCCGTTGAAAAGCATGTAATAGAAGAACTGGTCGCTGCGTCCGAGCGAGGTTTCCACTATCTTCATGAAGTTACCCACTTTAGCAACATCTTTGTCAAACAATGATATCTTGTGCGTTTTGGGTTTCGGGGTAACCATTCTTGGTTTGGCTTTAGCCGGCGCTTTTTTAGCCGGTGCTTTTTTAGCTGTTTTGCCTTTGGTTTTGGCTTGCGATACAGGTTTGGGCTTTTTCGGGCCTTGCGGCGCGGTCTTGGATTTGACTTCCTGCGGTTTGAATTTCTGCAGCAGTGTTATCAAACTGCGGTTGGTTGCCAAAACTGTAACCGTGGAGTTTTCCAATTCAATAACTTTGCCCTTGAGCTTATTCTTTACCAGCAGATCGCTGATGAATTTACCCTGTACGGCAACGACTTCGAGCCGCTTGGCATAATCCGCAAATTTTTCCGCTGTTTTGCCGAATCCGTTACGGCCGGCCACCCGTTGCGGTTCGGCTTTGGCCAACTCCAGCGCCTTTTGGAACTTCTGCCAATCTGCCGCGCGTCCGCTTCTGGCGGCAGAAATCATAACATAATCCAGCAGGCCCATCTTGCGCTCAAGATCAGCTGCGTAATTTTCTGCCGAAGCCTCCGAGAATTCCAGCGCCTCTTTTTCGGCATTGATTATCCGTTCGCGGTATGCTTTGGCTGCCTGCTGCTGGGCGAGCACTGCAACTTGTTTTTCGTAGGCTTGAATCAGGGTCTGGCGCGATGGTTTTACATACACGCTCTCATCGGCGTTGATAAAGCTTTCTTCCAGTGAATTGTAGAATTTCTTTTCTGCCGCGTTGGCGGGTTTCAGCTTGTTGTAACGCTGTTTCCAGGTCTGCACAAAAGCGGCTTCGTTGCTGAAATAAAGATCTTCAAGCTTACTGGCTTCCTGCATGAAAGGCGAAACTTTCTCCACCTTGGCTTCCGGCGTTTTGTAAACCGGAGTATTGGGGAGGGCTGCTGCCGGCACGATAACCGGTTCTTCCGGCACTTCAGGCTTTGCCGGCGCTTCAGCCGGTTTTACCGGTTTCGGTTTGGCCGGAGTTGTCACCGCCGGCGGAGCGGCTTTCTTTTCCGCCTTTTTAAAGATCATAAAGTACCACGCAGCGGCACCGGCAAGTGCGAGTACGATTACAACTGCAGCGATTATTGCCCACAGTTTACCGGATTTCTTTTCTGTGGCGGCTTCAGAAGTTTCGACATTTTCCGCTTCAGCAGTTTCTGCCGGTGTTTCAGTTTCTGCCGGTGTTGCATTGGCTTTTTCTTCGGCAGCAGCTGCCGGCGTTTCTGCCGGAACATCTGCTGTTTCCGGCGCCGGGGCGGCTTCTGCTGGGACGGAAGCCGTTTTTTCTGCTTCGGCAGCCGGTTCTTCCGGGGTATCCTGCGATTTGATTTTTATAGCTTCGACGCTTTCCGGAGCACTTTCGCTGCGCTTCTGATTCATTGCCAGCGTAAGCTTGGACTCACTTCCCTGCACAGGCGGCTTGACCCCCAGTTTGATTGTGGGCTTCGGGGGAGGTTCCGGAGTTGCAACCGGAGTTTCCGGCGCTTTTTGTTTTTTTTCTTCCGGTACCGGATCAGCTTTTTTATCGGCAATTTTCAGCGTCAATTTAGTCGGACTTGCCGGTACAACGATCCGCTGTTGAGCTCCGGCACCGGAAAGTCCGCCGCCGAGTTTGGGCTGCACGCCGGAGCTTGAATTCAACTTATTGCCGGAAAGTCCCCCAGCGGGTTTATCTGCATTTTTCAGAAATTCTTTCAATGTCTGCGAAAGTTCTGAACAGTTCTGATAGCGCCCTTCCGGGGTTTTGTCCATCATTTTTACTATGATATCGTTCAACTCCTGCGGAATATCGGCATTGACGCTTTTAGGCGGAGTCAATGTTCCGTAAACATGCTGCCGGGCGATTTCGTCGGTGTTTTCTGCATTGTATGGGAACTGCCCGGTCACCAGATGATAGAACGTTGCACCCAGACTGTAAATGTCGCTGCGGGTATCGGTCACGACACCGGTGAGCTGTTCAGGACTGATGTACTGCGGAGTACCTACTACTTCATCGCTGTCATCATTGGCATCGTCGCCGAACACTCCGGAGAGCCCCAGGTCTGCAAGCTTGACCTTATCGTTGTTGTCAACGGCGCATTGCATGATGTTGTCGGGCTTGATATCGCGGTGGATGATCTTCTGTTCTTTCCAGGCGCAATCAAGGGCATCGGATACCTGCAATATGATTTTTGCGGCAACGCGGGGATCAAGTTTTTTATTTTCCTGCAAAACTTCTTTCATGGTTTTGCCGTAGATAAACTCCATGGCAAAGTAGAATATGCCGTCTTCTTCTCCCACCGCGTAGGCCTGTACGATATTGGGGTGATTGAGTTTGGCTGCAGAACGCGCTTCCCGGATAAACGCCTTTACAGATTCAGAATCTTTGGCAAATTCGGAATTGAGTACCTTGATTGCCGCCGGGCGGTCAAGCGATATCTGGTGGGCAAAGTAAACTATTCCCATACCGCCGGCACCATGTTTGCGTATAATCAAAAAATCTCCCAGCAGCATACCCGGTGCCAGACGTTCAGCCGGCATATTAACCTGTTTAGAGCAGCAGGCGCATTCGGTAGCGCCCCCCGGTTCCCAGATTTCGGACGCAATAATGCCGCTGCAGTGCGGACATTGAAAACGGATCATAAATCACTCCCGGTTTTAATGAATCGAAAAAATACAATACATGTCGTAATATAGTCCACAAAAATCTTTATGCCTACTTTTCAAACACTTAAATATGGTTTTTTTTGATTTTAAAGCCGTTTTTTTTTAAAAAAGGGGGGATTTTTTGAGAAAAAAGTAATTTTTTCTGCAATTTATTCAATCAAATCATCTGTTTGGTGATTGATTTGATGTCAGCGTATTCAGTTTTTGAACCCCCATTCCAGCAGTTGCGCTGTGAATGAAAAGCAGTTCTGGCGCTTTTTGAACCCGGTTACGACTCCGGCCAGCCTTCTGCCGTTGCGTCGGCAGCTGAATGCCAGACAATGACCGGCGGCATTGGTATAACCGGTTTTCAAACCTTCCATGCCCTTGACTTTACCCAACAGCTGATTGCCGTTGCGCAGCGGACCATGGCGGGAATTGCGTTCTTTGCATGCTGTGTAACGCAGGATCATCGGGTAATCATAAAGCCGCTCAATGAGTTTTGCCATATCCTGACAGCTTGCCATATTCATAACCGTATTTTGGGCGCTTTTGCCGTAGATCGGCAGACCATTGGCGTTGAAAAATTTTGCCGAAGTCATGCCGGTTTCCAAGGCTTTTTTATTCATCAGTTTTATAAATTCCCGACTGTTGCCATTGCCAAAATACTCAGCGATCAGATGTGCCGCATCGTTAGCGCTCCGGAGCATGGCGTACAAAAAAAGCTCGTGCAGTGTGACTTTTTCTCCCGGTCTGAGTTTTATTTTTACCGGGGCAGTCAGTGTGCATTCGGTGGAAACTGTTACCGGGGTATCCAGATTTATTTCCGGTTTGCGCTCCAACTCTTCAAAAGCTGTATATATGGTCAGCAGTTTAGTAAGCGAGGCGATCGGAACGCTTTGATTGCTGTTTTTCTCCCAGAGGATTTCCCTTGTATCCAGATCCACCAGAATACCGGCTTTAAACTGACTTCCTGCAAGTGCCGGCGGGATTTTTTTCCTTTTTGCGGGACTGAAATCCTGCATGGGCAACTGAGCCCCGGCACGCTTGAACCGGTATTTTTTTTGCGGTTTTACCGGCGGTGGCGGCAGTTGTATTTCCGGCTGCTGTACAGTAGCCGGTGCCGACGCAACCGGGGGATTTGCCCGGGGTTTTTCAGCATCGGATCGGCCGGAGACTGTTTCCTGGGTGCGGGCGGAACTTCTTACTGCAGTTGTAATGGCAAAACTCAATACAACTGCAAAGATTATCAGGCATACGATCAGCGCAACGATTTTTTCGCGCATGGGAAAAATCCTTATTCAATAAATATAATAAAATCCATTGCACTGGTAATATAACACATTTAAGGCAAGTTTGCACCATTCAGAAGCATTTTTTTATGTTTTTTCGTTTGTATTTATCAGATCAACGGATTATATTTTGTCGGATAACA
Organism: Victivallaceae bacterium; assembly: GCA_045635745.1. Lineage (GTDB taxonomy): Bacteria > Verrucomicrobiota > Lentisphaeria > Victivallales > Victivallaceae > SIG78. The sequence goes on along the minus strand of JAZTWG010000008.1, from coordinate 54,387 downwards.
GTTTTTGGGAGAGTACAATACGAACCTGTTGCCCTTTTATGTGATATGAAAATATTGTTGGTGCTTGCGGATTTTAACCGCAAAAAATGGAATTCTTCAAGCGAACAGGCTTGGAATATTGCCCGGCGTCTGACGGGCGATAAACACATTCAGTGTGTTATTGCATCTGTTCGCGGCGAGGGAGAGCCGGCGCTTGAAGAAGTCAGCGGGGTGCCGATCAGAAGGTTTACACCGGCAATATCGCGCTGGAGCATTTTTCTGGGCAGACAGCGCCAATGTTTGAGCAGCGGTAATTTTCAATTGCCGGGGCTGGATATATATTTGAGCAAAAATGCTTTTGATCTGGTGCATATCGTTGGGGCAAATAAAGTGGCAGTGCAGGCGGCATCCGCTGCCCGTCGGAAAGGTGTACCTTATGTGCTGACTTTGCGCCGTCGGGATCTGTCCGGAGCTGATGCGGCAGGCAAAACGGCCTGGAACTTTGAAAAGCATTTCAAAGAATATCAGGATATGCTTAAAAATGCCGCGTTGATCTTTTGCGGAGACCGTGCGTTGCGCCGGGCATTGGCATCAGCATTGGGGGATCGTAAACTGGTTGGCTGGTTAAACGGCGTAGCCAGAGAGTTCTTTTTTACGCCCGGGGATGTGGATTTCAGGCAGGTGTTTCAGTTGCCGCAGTCAATGCCGCTGCTGCTGACTGTTGGAGAAGTAGCAGAACGCAGAAAACAGAAAATGCTGCTGGAAGTTCTGAGTGTACTCAAAAAGCGTAAATTGAATTGTATTCTGGTGGTGATCGGCTGGGCTGCATGTGATGAGATCATGGATGATTTCAGAAAAGCGGTCAGGAGGTGTGAGTTGGAATCTTCGGTTCTGATAATACCGGGGCTGCCGCCGGGAGATGAACGGTTCCGGGCGGCGTTTCATGCTGCATCGCTGGTGCTTTTGCCGGCAATGGATGATGTATCATCGTCAGCGGTGCTGGAAGCATGGGCTGCCGGTGTGCCGGTGGTGGCTTCGCCGGTGGGCGGCGGCGGTATGATTACCGATAATGTAAACGGCAGAGTTGCTGAACCTGGTAAATTTGCTGATTGGGTGAAGTGCTGCGAGGATCTTTTGAGTGAACGAAACCGCTCGGCAAATGAAAAAATACGTTCTGCCGGCCGGGCGGAAGCCATGAAGCTCGTTTGGGAAAAACGCATCGATGAACTTGTGGAAATCTACCGTATAAACGGTATTTTGAAGTGATAATTATGGTATCAAACCTAATAAATACAGGGAAAATTTTATGAAAGAGTATCTTTTGAAGAATGTCCGGCTGATCGATCCGGCCCGCAAGATCGATCAGGTGTGCGATCTGGGTGTGGCAAATGGCAAGATGTGCGATCCGGCAATGTTGAAAGCTTCGGAAGTCATTGATATGACCGGTAAAGTCGCAGCTCCCGGTTTTATTGATCTGCATGTGCACTTGCGTCAGCCGGGCAATACTGCGGCAGAAACCATTGCCAGCGGTACCGCAGCTGCGGCCGCCGGCGGTTTTACCGCCGTGGTGGCTATGCCCAATACCAGTCCGGCGGCAGATACTCCCGGTGCGATTGAATATCTTCGCAGTATAGCCAACAGCAAGGGGGTGGTGCGTGTTCTGGCATCAGGCTGTATGACCAAAAATCTTGCCGGCGAAGAGATGGCGCCTATCGGCGGACTTAAAAGTGCCGGAGTCGTGGCGCTTACTGATGACGGAAAATGTATTCAGAACAGCGCGCTGATGCGGCATGTTATGGAATATGCCAAGAGTTTCAATCTGCCGATCATGGATCATTGCGAAGAAAAAAATATGGCTGCCGGCGGTGTTATGCACGAAGGGCAGTGGTCGGTTCTGCTGGGCTTCAAAGGTATGTCGGCGCTGGCGGAGGAATTGATCGTGGCGCGCGATATCATGCTTGCCCGCGCTATTGACTGGCATGTGCATCTGCAGCACTTGAGTACTGCAGAAAGTGTGCGTATGGTGCGTGAAGCCCGCAAGCGCAATATTAAAGTTACAGCCGAAGCCACGCCGCATCATGTGGCGCTGACCGATGAATGTATCAAGAGTTTTGATACCAACTACAAAATGAATCCGCCGCTGCGTTCGGAAGCTGACCGGCAGGCATTGCTCGAAGGTCTGGCCGATGATACGATCACAGTTATTGCCACCGACCATGCGCCGCATACAGCGACCAGCAAAACGGTGGAATTTGACTATGCGCCTTTCGGGATCATCGGTCTGGAGACTGCGGTTCCGGTAACGCTTACAGAACTGGTGCATACCGGAGTGCTTACTCTGCCGCAATGGGTGGCTAAATTCACCACCGGCCCGGCCGATGTATTGCTGATGAAGGATTATGATCTGGCCGAAGGCAAGGTTGCGGATATAACCATCATAGATCCGGAGCTTGAGTTTACTGTGGATAAAAATACCTTCCGTACCCAGAGCCGCAATACACCTTTTGACGGCAAAAAATGCAAAGGCAAGGCGGTTGGTACCATGGTCAATGGCGAGTGGGTATACCGCGAATTCTGATCTATGAAACTTGCGGCTGAAAAATGCTGGCGCAATCTGTATATACACATACCATTTTGCGCCGGCAAGTGCGGTTATTGTGCATTTTACTCGGAAACGCAAAGCAATCAGACTTTGCGCCGGGAATATCTTTCGGCAGTTAAAAGATTTCTGCTTGAACAGGAATTCGGTCAGGCGCTTTCTACCGTGTATATCGGCGGAGGAACTCCAAATTTCCTGACCGCAGGAGAAATGGCTGAACTCTTTGAGGCGGTCGTTTCGCATGTTCCTTTAAGCGAAAATTGCGAAATAAGCTGTGAACTCAACCCTGAATTGCTGACAGAAGATAAGCTTTCGGTACTTAATACTTACGCCAGCCGTTTGAGTCTTGGCGTGCAGAGTTTTGATGAGGGTGTCCGCCGGAAACTGATGCGCAAATGCAGCGGCGAACACTTGAAAAAAGCTCTGAAGCTGTTGGAGAAACGCCGGGCTGAACACTTTAATATCGATCTGATTTACGGCGTTGAAGGGGTTCCTGAATCGGTTCTTGCCCATGATTTGCAATGTGCCGTTGAGCAGGGCGTGGATCATTTGTCCTGCTACTCGCTTACTGCTGAAGAAAACAGCCGTCTGGGGTTGGATTCCCCGGTTGCCGATGATATTACCGGTGCCGATCGCTGGCTTTTTATCGGCGAATATCTGGAAAAGTACGGTATAAGTCGTTACGAGGTATCCAATTACGCCCGGCGTGATTGTCATTGTCAGCACAATGTAAATGTTTGGCAGGGCGAAACTCTGCTTGGAGCGGGTGCCGCGGCCGCCGGATTCAACGGTCTTGACCGGTACAATTTTAAAGAAAGCGTAAAAGATTTTATTGCCGGCAATGCCCCGGAATTTGACCGGATAGCCGCCGGAGAACGCATGATGGAAATTTTTGCCGTAAATCTGCGTACCGTGGAGGGGTGGCGGAAAAATAACTGGGAAAAGCTTTATCCGGGCAGTTGGAATGATTTGTATGTTAAAAGTCTGCAAAGAGCATCCACTCAGCCCGGAGTGTGGCTGGTGGAAGAAGAGCACATAGCTCTTACTGAAAACGGATTGCTGTTCTGGGATGATGCGGCAATGGATGTATTGAGCTGGAGTGAAGAATAAAAGGATGTTTCTGAATAATGAAGTTCGGCCGATTTGATTATGCTGTTTTTATACTTTTTATGGCATATGCCGTGTGTTCGCTGATTATTCCGGTTGTGTTGGTGGAGGTTGCACAGGATCTTAACTTTGATCTGGATAAAGGCGGTATGTCTGCCGGCGGTATATTGCAGGCAGGACGCAGTGCAACCATGGTGGGTGCTATGCTGGTTTGCAGTATGCTGGCCTGCCGTTTCGGCTTGCGCCGATCACTGGCGCTGGCGGCGATATTTATGGCAATAGGTATAACGCTGGCGGCATTGAGTCAATGGTATTGGATGCTGCTGGTGGTACTGATCATTGCCGGGATCGGCGAAGGATTGGTCGAAGGGCTGGCTACACCGTTTGTGGGAGAACTGCATAAAGATTATGAGCCGGGAAGGTATATAAATTTTTCCCACGGGTTCTGGTCGGTGGGGATTTTCGGGTGTATACCGCTGTTGGGCTGGCTTTTGAACTGTAATGTATCATGGCGGATACTTTGTCTGTTGGTGGCAATCGGGGCAATGATTCCCGGAGTTATGCTGTTTTTTTCCGGTAGAAAACGCATTGAACGACTGGAGGGGACGGGGCGGTTTGATGCCTCCGGCGCGGTGAAAAAAGCGTTGGATATTCTCAAATGCCGCCAGTTCTGGGTGTTCTTTTGCGCCATGTTTGTTGCTGGCGGCGGTGAATTTGGTGCTACTTTCTGGTGTGCTTCGCTTTTGCGGATAGATTATAATGCTTCGCCGTGGATCGGCGGCTTGGCAGCGGCAGTTTTTTCTGCCGGTATGATGATCGGACGTACCGGCAGCGGTCTGCTCATAAGTCAGAAAAATCTGCCGCGTCTGGTTATGGTAATGGCTCTTGCCGGAGCTGTGCTTTCCAGCTTTTTTACCGTAATCGGAAGTATTGCCGGAGTGATGATTCTGCTCTTTTTTACAGGGTTGGCAAGCGCGCCGTTCTGGCCGAGTGTGCAGAGTTACTGTGTTGACCGCTTGAGTCATCTCGACAGTACCACGCTTTACATATTGCTTTCCTGTGCCGGAGTGCCCGGCTGCGGTGTTTTGAGCGTGGTAATGGGTAAAGCCGGTGATTTATGGGGATTGCGGATGGCATTTCTGGCCGTGCCGGTTTGCTATCTGCTGCTGGCCGGATTGATCGCCTTTGACTACTATGTGTGCAAGGGGCGGAAAAATATGACTTCAAACGGAAATTGAAAGCTTCCGTCCAGCGCATATGGTGAATTTATGCGATGAGTTTACCGCACACATGGGAAATTCATGCCCGAAAACAAAGTTTTTGAAACAGGGGCAATCGAGCTTGCCGGCAAATCTTGTCATGAGCTGTGACAATTCCCCGCCGGAATTATCACAACCGGTGAATTTTCCGAATATCAGAGCCTGCAGATTTTTCAATACTCCGCTCAAACGCAGTTGTTCGAGCATTCGGTCGATCTTGTAAACCGGTTCGTTGACATCTTCTGCGATCAATATGAAATTGCTGAAGTCCGGCATAAACTCTGTGCCGCATAACGAAGATAAAACTGTAAGGTTGCCGGCATAAGCATGTCCGGAAACAGTTTTCTCTGATGCTTGAACGTTTACAGCTTCCAACTCCGGAAAAGGCAGCGATTGAAGCGGTAAATCGTTCTGCAATGCCAGATGATGGCTTGCGGTACTTGCTTTATCAGTTATGACTTCATCCAGCTGCAGCAGATTGCTCCCGGCGATCGGAATACCGGCATTTTTTGCCAGCATGGCACAATGTATGGCGGTTATATCGCTGTACCCCATAACCGGCAGATTGCGGCGGCGCAGGGCAGCGTAGTCAATATCCGGCAGAATATGCACCGAGCCGAAACCGCCGCGTGCCGCCAGAATAAGATCCACTTCCGGATCGTTTATTGCCGCATTCATTCCGGCGCTCCGGACGGCAGCATCTGCCGCCAGATAGGCTGGAGTATCATCAGATCTGGAGGCTGTAAAATTTTTGACCTTTACAGTTTTTCCCAGCTTTTCAAGCGCTGCAGTAAGTTTGCACCGGTCAGGCAGACCAGCCGGGGCAACCACGGCTATACAGCGGATTTTTTCCGGAAAAATAACATCAAATCGGTTGTTCATAAATAAATAATCAAAAAATCAGTTGTTTTTATATAAAAATATAACTTTTATTTGCAATAAATCAAGTCTGGCATACATTAACTTAATGTAAAAATGTTTTTTAACAGGGAGAAAATAATGCGATCCTTCTTTATTGTATTGTTTATGATCAGCAGTCTGTCGCTGACAGTTGCGGCAGAAAAATCTGTTTCCGGTGAAAAATCCGGCGGCAATTCCGGGCGCGAACGTTTTCGGGGGCGGGGCGGCCGCGGATCCGGCATGATGCGTCGCGGCGGCGGTTTTATGGAACAGATCAAGAACAAATATCCCAAAGAGTTTGCTGAAATCGAAAAATTGCGCGAAAGCGATCCGGAAAAGGCCCGCGACAAGATGCGCGATCTGATGCGTAAAAATATGTCGGAAAACGGCATGGGCGGCCGCGGACCTTTTGCACCTGCGGCAGAACCGTCTGAAGAACAGCTTAAAGAACTCAAGGCCAAATATCCGGCCGAGTTTGCGGAATATGAGAAACTTAAAAGTTCTGATCCCGAAAAAGCAAAAGCCAGATTGCAGTCACTGCTGAAAAAAGCTTTCGGGGAAAATGCTGCAGCAAATGACAAACTTTTGCGCGACCGCAACCGACGCGCCACAAGTTATGTGATCGGTGAACTCAAGCGCCGCTATCCGGAAAAAATGCAGGAAATTGAAAAACTGCAGAAGACCGATCCGGATACCGCCCGGGCTGAGTTGCGGAAACTTTTTGCCGATGCCAATATGCGTATGCCGAGCGGCCATCGGGAACTCAATTATGAATATGTTCCGCCACAGCAGATGCAGAATTCCCGCAATGGTATGATGATGAACCGGGGCAATTTTCCGTGGGGCGGCGGCCGGATGATGGGGCCGTGGGGCGGCAGGAGATAAGATAATGAGCTTGCTGGGATCGCCTGAAATCGCGGCTCTTTCCTGGGATCACAAACTCCATAAAGTTTTCGGAGTTCGGATACGCCAGAAAAACCGCGGTGAATTTGAAATCATAAAATGTGCTTCAAGCGAACATGTTGAGTGGCAGCGTGCCGCTGATGTGGTGCTTAAAGAACTCTCGGTGAATAACTCCGCATATCTGGTGCTTGCCCTGCAGCCGGATGCCAGCGAAGTTTTTGAGTGTACTCTGCCGCGGGCATCGGCAGAAATTATGCGCGAGGCGCTGCGGTTTGAAGTGCCTCGTCAGCTTATGAGCGTACCCGAAGATTTCCGTTTGCAGTTTGTACCGGTTGCTGAAAACAGCGAAAACGGCACGGTAAAAGTGCGCTGTGCAGTGTTTCCGGAAAGCAGTCTGCACAAGATCTGCAATCAGATAGCGCCTTTGCGTAACAAGCCCGATGTAATGATAAACCCGCTGTTGACTCTGCCGGAAGATCTGCCGGCAGGTGCGGCAGTGGAACTGCCTTTTATGGAAGAAGGTTTCTGCTGGCAGAACGGCCGCTGGCAGATTGCCGGAAATAAAGCGTGTAATATTGAATTGGATGATTTTATCTCCCGTTTTTGTTCCGGCAGCTGGCATATGGAATACCGCACAGCGCTGATGGCGGCAATATATGCGGCAAAATCACTTTTTGTACGCAATTCTATACTCTCCGGAGTGATCGTTTTGCCGGATTTTCTGCGTCCTGCCAGATTTCGTACCCAGTTGCGGGTCATGTTGTTGCTGGTCGTATTGCTGGTGGCGGTGAATATTTTCCGCTACGCCGGAGATTTTATGAGTTCTTTCCGTGAGCAGAACCGGCTGAACAATCAGGTGAAAAATCTGCGGGTCAAAGTTCAGGATCTGCGTAAAAAAGTCAAAACCGGCGAAAAACAGCTCAAGGAGACCCAGCGTATGGCAGAACTCAAGCTGGGCAGCCGGGAGTGTCTGGGATATCTGGGGTATCTTTCAAGCAAGCTGCCGGATGATGTATTGGTCAATAATTTCCGTTGGAACGAAGGCACGATCGATATGAATTTGCAGACCACCTCTGCGGAAATCGATCTGGTATCGTTCTTCAACCGTTTGCCGGGATTCAAGGTTTTGAGTGCTTCACAGCGAATCAATCCGGGGAATAACTTTACCAATGCCAACGTCAAACTTGCGATCATCGAGCCGCCGGCGTTGCCGCTGCGTAAAACCAAAAGCAAAGCAAAGGCGAAAAAATGAGCAGAACAAATAATAACATGTTGAGCAAAGCTTTTTGGAAATCCCGGCGCGGTCAGCGGATATTTTGCGTGGCAGGGCTGTTGGCAAGTGTGCTGTTTTTACTTTCACAATTCGGCGGCAGTCTGGGCAATATTTTTCCCGGCAGCGGCAGTAAGGCCGCGCTGGAACGCGAATTGAAAAAACTTCAGCAGGATCAGGAAAAACTCAAAGGCGAACTTGCCGAATTGGAGTCTGTAAGTTCGATTGCCGACAGTAAATTAAACGGCGCCTGGGCGTTGGTTAAAAATGGTGAGCCGGAAGTGGAACTGCGTGCCATGATCGAAAAGACAGCCAAAGATATGGAACTGCGTTTGAACAATATAAGCACGGTACGCAAAAGCAATTTCAACAAGGATCTGTCGCTGCTGGAAGTGGATGTGTCGGTAATGACCGATATTGATACACTTATGAAATTTCTGTTGGCGGTCGATAAGTTGGAACCCAAACTTTACTGGCGGCGTTTTGAGTGCCGTACCGCCAATATGTTCGGCATGATGGGAGTTAATTTTTCCGGAACTCTGCGCTGTGCCAACGATGAACGGCCGGAAGCAGTGAGAAAACCGCGCCCGGTGTCGGAAAAAAGAGAAAAGGGGCAGGCTGAATGAAAAAACTTCTGATTTGTGTAAATACAGTGCTTGCTTTTCTGCTGGTGCTTTCGCTTTGGGGCGCTTTTGGCGGCACCGGAAATGTAAAACTTGAAGTGGGCAAAAAGAAAAACTCTCGCAAGAGTGCCGCTCCGGTCGCACCGGCTGCACCGGCTAAATTCAAAGTTGCCGGCAGCGAAGAAGCCGTTTCGGTTATTGTAAGAAAAAATATCTTTGACTCGCAGCGTGTCGGTGGGGCCACCGGCGGCAGGGGGGTGGCAACTTATACGCTTGTGGGTATATACAAGGTCAACAAAACCCAGGGGGCGATCATTACTTCCAAAGGCGGGTTCCGCCGGGGAAATATGCCTGTGCAGCAGTTTTTCCGGGTGGGTGATACATTGCCCAACGGCTATACTTTAGCGGAAATCAGCAATAATCAGGCAATACTTATGCGCGGTGCCAGCCGTATGACTTTGGATATGGCACAAGCTTCGGAAAGCAACAGTTCGCGCGGAACGGTTCGCCGCAACAATGCCAATCCCATGCAGCAGATGCTCAATTTAATGCAGCAGTCGATCGGTATGCAGCAGCGTCAGCAGATGAATATGATGCGCATGATGCAGCAGAATAACTCAAACAGCAGTTCATCGCGCGGTTCAACCAACCGCCGCGGACGTTGAAGTGAAAGTGTATATCAAGTAAAATTAATTATATAGGATTAACTGATCAATGAAAAACCGATACATTCAATCAAGTTTTGCAGTATTGCTTGCTGCGATTCTGCTGCCGTTCCTCACTTCTTGCGAAGCTTTGGAAAATCTGCAAAAAGAAAAAAGTTCCGATCCGGATGAAAAATTTGACTTTGTGGAACGCAACAATACCGAAAGTTACAAAGAGCCCGATAAAACTCATCCTGATGAAGTCGATATAAATACCGATACCGTTAAAAAAGCCCAACGGGCGGCTCAGGCGGAAAAACTTTCCAAATCTCCCTATGAGGACAAATACAAAAAATCTCCGGCTGAAAAAACTGCCGAAGCCTCTCATAAAGGCGAGCCAGGTGCCAGAAAAAGCCGTTTTTATGAAGATTTTATTCTGTTTGATGCCGATGATAAAGTGGAAGTTTCCATGAGTTTTGCTTCGGCACCCATACTGGATGTGCTGTCGGCATTTGCCGATGTTCTGGAATTCAACTACGTTGCCGGAAGCGATCTGCGGACTACGGTAACACTCAATGTAAACTCCACCTTGACCCGCCGGGAACTCTGGGAAACTTTTGACCGCATGCTGCAGTTGGCCAATGCCGCTGCTTACAAAGATGGCCAGCTGTTGCGGATAGTTTCTGCTGCGCAAACTCCCCGGCAGGGCAGTCTGCGGGTGGCCAACAAAGGCGTGGGCAACAGCGAAATAGTTTTTCACATGCTCAAAAACATCACCGCCCGCGAAGCGCTGACACAGCTGCGTCCATTTCTGATGGTCGGCGGCACGGTGGCAGAAGGTTCCCGTCCCGCCATGGTGGTTATTTGTGACTCCAGCGACAATATACCCAAACTGCAGAGTATTCTTGAAATAATCGATAATCCCGGCCGCCGCAACTGGCCCCGTGCCGTGATTCCCTGCGAAAATGTTCAGCCTTCCAAAATCGCTGCTGATCTGGCGCAGGTACTGCCGGTGCTGGGCTTTACTGCTGCAACTGCCAATACTCGCGGCGAAACACCCGGATCGGTCTACATTACCGGTATCGATCGTCTGCAGCTGCTGGTGACTTCGGCCGCAACGCAGGAAGTGGTGGATATGGTGCGCGAGTGGGTCAATACTCTGGATTCCAGTGACAACGAAGAGGAAGAACGCGTTTATGTATACAAAGTGGCCAACAGCAAAGCTCAACAGCTGGCACAGGCGCTGTCGGTGATTTTTACCACCCAGGGCGCTTCGCTTACGGTCGATACTTCCAGCGGCAACTCCCGTACCCAGCAGTTGACAACTCAAACCACCAAAGTTGCCAATGCCGGCAACACCGGCAGCGCCGCATTCAGCCGTGCCGGAACCAATAACGACTTGAACACTACAACTACTGTAAGGAGCAATATATTTACTACTCCGGTACGAATTTTTGCCGATGGTATTTACAACCGCCTGGTCATCCGCACCACGCCCCGTGTCTACCGGGTGATGAAAGCTCTGCTCAACCGGTTGGATTCAGTGCCGGCACAGGTGCTTTTGCAGGTGTTGATCGTGGAAGTTGCACTCAACGATGGCAACGAGTTTGGGGTGGAATTCAACTTCAAAGGTTCCGGCGGTACTGCAATGACTTCGATCGGGACAAATTTTGATAAACTCAATCCCGGCGTGCGACCCAACGAAATGGGCGGTAATTTCTACATTGCCAACCCCAATAATCCGGATGAAAAATTTGCTTACATCCGGGCCCTGGCTCAACGCAACAAGATCAAGATCATTTCCAGTCCGCAGCTGCTGGTGACCAGCAATACCGAAGCAAAAATACAAATCGGCGACGATGTGCCGCTGATCACCGGCTCGGTAAGCAGTTCCGAATCGGTCGCCGGACAGGTTACCAATACCTACAATTACCGCGAAACCGGTATTATCATGACCATGACTCCGCAAGTGACCAGCAGCGATCTGATCGCGCTGGAAATCAAGCAGGAAGTTTCCGAACCGGTAACCAACACTATTTCTACTGCCAAAGATACGCCGGTTATCCAGAAGCGGGAAATCGAAACTTCTATGACTATCGGCAACGGCAAGACCATGATCATGGGCGGTATGATCCAGGAAAAACACTCCGACGATCTTAACAGCATACCGATCATTTCCGATATACCTTTCCTCGGCAGACTTTTCGGACATACTGATCAATCCAAATCCCGCACCGAGATGCTGGTGCTGGTTACCGGTTATATCGTAGATGAAAAAGGCAAAGTCGAAGATATGATCAAGCGGTACAATCAGGCAGTGAAAGAGTTGAGCAAATTTGAAGGCAAAATCGCTGAAACTCATAAAACCGATATGGAACGCGAAGCACGCATCAAGCGCGAAAAAGCTGCCCGTAAACTGGAGAAGGAAGCCGAAGCGCTCAAGAAAAAAGCTGCGGCCGATGCTGGAAAAACTCAAGCCGCAGAAAACAAAAAAAGCGAGTGATTTTATGACTTCTGATATACAGCAGGAAAATCCTGATTATATGGTGTATTGCCGGGAGCTGGACAATATAGCTGACAAGCTGAAAAAGCTGCAGCAGAAGCTGACGGCCGACTTTGATGAATACACTTCGATTATAACTTCGCTCAATGGCGATGCCGCTGCTGCAGATTTTGCAATGGTGGAAAAAGGATTGTGCACTGAAGCAGAACTGTTGAAGATCTATACCGGATGTTTCGGCCTTGAAATGCCGGATGAGGAATTGATAACTTCGCCGGAACGTTACGCCGGGATTTCCGCCGAATATTTGAGCGAAAACGGTATTATTCCAGCCGAATGGGACGAAAAAACGCTTAAAGTTTATTGCTGCAATCCGTATAAACTGGAGCAGAACAGCTACTTTATCGCCCGTCAGTATAAAAAGCAGATGGAATTCATACTGATCCGGCGTACCTTGCTTGAGCGTTTGATAAACAGCGTCTATAAAGATGCCGAAGAAGATCTGCAACTCAATGCCGACAGCGAAGATGCTCTGCGCTCCATGGCCGGCGAGGCCCGGATCGTGCGCATGGTCAACGATATATTTTCGCGGGCGGTGGAACTTTCTGCCAGCGATATACATGTGGAACCCGGCGAAGACCGGGTGGTGGTACGCTGCCGGGTCGATGGCGTGCTTACGGAGATACTTTCCGCACCCATAAGAGATTTTCCGGCGATTGCCTCGCGCATAAAACTTATTTCCGGTTTGAACATTGCCGAAAGCCGGCTGCCGCAGGACGGGCGTACTACATTCCAGCTGGGGCGCATCGAGCTGGATATGCGTGTAAGCACCATACCTATCCTGACCGGCGAAAGTATTGTATTGCGTTTACTCAACAAAGCTTCGGTGGCGTATGATTTGCGGGCGCTGGGTATGTCGCAAACAATGCTCAATGATTTCAATGAACTTATCCAGATACCGCATGGCATGATTCTGGTGGTGGGTCCTACCGGTTCCGGTAAGACCACCACACTTTACAGTGTAATAAATCAGCTCAACGATCAGAAACGCAAGATCATTACCGTGGAAGACCCGGTGGAATATCAGATGCCCGGATTGTGCCAGATGCAGGTAAACAGTCAGATCGGCGTAGATTTTGCTTCCGGCTTGCGTTCCATTGTTCGACAGGACCCGGATGTGATTCTGGTGGGGGAAATCCGCGACCGCGAAACAGCGGATATTGCCATCAATGCCGCTCTGACCGGGCATTTGGTCTTGAGTACTTTGCACACCAACGATGCTGTGGGGGCAGTTACGCGCCTGATCGATATGAATGTGGAAGGCTTTCTGGTGGCCTCGGCGCTTTTCGGTGTGATGAGTCAGCGGCTGGTGCGCAAAGTGTGTACTGTATGCAATGGAACCGGTAAAGATGAATCTATGCCCAACGGCCGCTGCCGCAACTGCAACGGCACCGGATTTCGCGGCAGAACCGGTATTTACGAATTTCTGCGGGTGAATGATGAATTGCGCGAAGCGATCAGTCACAATCAGCCCAGCTCGGTACTGGAAAAAATAGCGGTCAAAAACGGTATGAAAACGCTGTTGGAAGATGGTCGAGAAAAGGTTGCTTCCGGTATAACCACCGCCGAGGAACTGCTGCGTTCAACAGCTGAAGGTTAATTTTTTATGGCATTATATTTGTACAAAGCCATCGCTCCCGGCGAAGCGGCAAAAGAGGTAACGGTCGAAGCCGAAAATCTGCGCGAAGCAGAACAGAAGCTCCGGCGGTTGAATCTGTTGCCGGTAAAATTTATCCGGGAAGTCGATCCGGCACAGAGCGAACGCGGTTTTTTGCACCGCAGCAAGATCGATGTGCTGGATATGACCGAACAGCTTTCGGCATTGCTCAACTCGGCTATTCCGCTGGAAAGAGCGCTGGGGATCATTGCCGAAGGCAGCGCCAATGCCGAGCAGCACGAATTTATCCAGACTTTGCGTCAGGGCTTGCACGAGGGCAGAAAATTTTCGGAACTCATCCGCAGTTACGGAGCACTGTTTCCCGGATATTACGCTAATTTGATCGAAACCGGCGAAGAAACCGGCAGATTGCCGGAAGTATTGGAAGAATTGCGCCGCTTTATGGCCGAAAGCCGGGAACTCAAAGATTTTATCGTTACAAGCTCCATTTATCCGATAGTGGTGCTGGCTGTGGCCATACTGGTAACGATTCTGATGTTTGCGGTGTTTGTGCCGCGGTTCGTTACGCAGTTTGAAAATATGGGGCGGGATCTGCCCGGCTCCATGATCTTTCTGATGAATATGAGCAATGTCATTGTTTATGGCGGTATAGCGCTGGTGATTGCGGTGATCGCCGGGATCATAGCTCTGCCGCACATGCTGGGGCGTGAACGGCTGGCAGAGATCAAGGCACAGGTGATATTGAGTCTGCCGCTTTTCGGTGCATTGCATACTTCTGTGGAAATGGGGAAATTTGTCCGTACGCTGGCAATCCTTATAAGCAATCATGTGGATATAATCAAAACGGTGCGTATTGCCGGCAAGGTGATACAAAATCCGATAATCCGCTACAGTTTCAATGATTTGGAAAATAAACTAAAAAGCGGACTCAAGCTCTCTGCTGCTATCGAAGATAACCAATATCTGCCCAAAGGTCTTGCCAGCCGTTTGAGGGTAGGGGAGGAATCCGGTACATCCGGTGCCATGCTTATGAAAGCTGCTGCCCATGTGGAAGAAGATACCCGGCGGCAGATCAAGCGGCTGTTGAGCATGTTTGAACCATTGGTTATCGTGGGGTTGGCATTAGTGGTCATGACCGTGGTGCTGGCGATTTTTATGGCAATTATGGAACTCAACAGCATAGAAGCGTAAAAGCAGGTGATTTTTATTTCACTATATACATATAAGTAAAAAATTAATAAATACAGGAGAAATCAAAATGAACAGAAAAAGAAAAATCCGTCGCAGTAATTTTACTCTGACCGAACTTATGGTGGTGATCGTGATCCTGGTCATGCTCACAAGTTTTGCCGCCCCGATGGTTTTCAAACACATCCGCAGCGCGCGCATAACCACCGCCAAGACACAGATAAAACTGCTGGAACAGGCACTGACCGACTATAAACTTGATACCGGTAAATTTCCGGAAACCGATGATGGTCTGCAAGTGCTGGTCGAAAATAGCAACGATGTGGAAAAGTGGGATGGCCCTTACATCAAACCCGCTGTGCCCAAAGATCCCTGGGGCAATGATTACATTTATGTGTGTCCCGGCGAACATGGCGAATTTGACCTTTCCAGTCTGGGGGCTGACGGCGTAGAAGGCGGCGAAGGCGAAAATGCCGATATTACCAACTACGTAGCCAAAGACGAGGAATAATTGAATACGCTCCGGCGCAAAAATTTTACTTTGCTTGAACTGGCGGCAGTCATAGCCATACTTGTATTGCTGACTGCCGTTTCGGGTGTTTACATCGGCAGAGCGCGTAAAATGCCGGAGTTTGAACGCGCATTGCGTGATTTTCAGGTGTTCTGTGCCAAAGCCCGTACTGACAGTATGCGCGATGGCGTGATCCGCAAAGTGGTCTTTTATCCCGATGAAAATCTTTTCCGCATCGAAAAAGTCGAATCCTGGGGCGAAAGCGATGCCGTAGTTCCTGCCGAAGCCGTGGAAGAAGGCAATATACCTTACGTCGTGCTTGATGCCATAGATGCCGATTGGGAAGCCGAGCAGAAACTCAAACTGCAGTCTGATAACGAATCCTTGCCTGATACGGAAAATGAGCCGGAACGGGTATGGCGATTTCCGCCGAAATTGGGCGTAACAGTGGAACTGCCCGATATGCACGGCGTGGAATTTACTGAAGAAAGTCTGGAAATGTGGCGCTTTTCCCGCAACGGTTCAGCGCGGTTGACCTATTCATTGACTGTTCAGCTGGAGAGTGATATGCGCACAATAACAGTATCGGATTTTACCGGTTTGGTGGAAATTGTCAAAACCGATACCGAACAGGGGCAGATCGTATTGTGAAAAAAGATTTTACACTGGTGGAAGTCATAGTGGCAATGGCGGTCATGGCATTGGCGCTGACGGCTTTTTTTGCGCTTTCGCAATCGGCGGTCAACCGGATAGATAAAGCCTATGCCAACTGGGAGCGCACGCATTTATTAAGTCAGGCGGCTGAATATTATCTGCTTTTTGCCGACGAAGAGCCGCCGGATATACCAGCAGATATTTTTGAAAGCAGCTCTTATGATGTGGAAATGCGTTACGAAGATGCCGAAAATCTGCCTGAAGAACTCAATGAACTCTCCGGGCAGGCGCCTTTGCGGACCCTGATAATCGATTTGGTGATTCCCGGCAGCCGTGAGGTTGTGGATACTCTGAAAATCGACCGTATTGATTGGGAAAAATCCGGAGATATGGACGAATGAAAAAGCTGCATTTTACACTGGTAGAATTGATTGCCGCCATGGCTGTATTAGCTTTGATCGGTTCGGCCTCGGCAGCGGCATTGGCCGGTTTTCAGCGCAGTCACAATAAAGTTGCTGTGCTTTCCGAAAGATTGGAGCGTAACCGCAAGCTGGATAAAGTTGCCGAACTTATGGGTAATATGATACCGTTTTTCTGGCGTGACGAAACCGACGATAATCAGGAGCATCTGGTCTTTGATGGTTTGGAAGATGAACTTTATTTTACTGCCATGCGGCTGCCGGACAGCGCGGGGAAGGGCGCATTTATCTTTGTAAGACTTTACCTTAACGACGATAACGCGCTGGTTTGCGACTACAAAGATACACCGCTTTTGCCGTGGCTTGAAATGGAAGAGCAGAGCAATATAAAAAGTATTGTATTGGCAGAAAATGTGGCAAGTCTTACTTTTACCTACGCCGATTACGATGATGATGACGAGATCGAATGGCTGGAAGTCTGGGATCAGGAAGACAGCGACTACGAGGACCGGCTGCCGGCAGCGGTAGGTTTTACCATTGAGTTTGAAAGCGGCGAAAGAGTTTCGTATCTCCGGCGAACCGCAGCGCTTTCCGCATTTTCGGGGATGGCATTATGAAAAAGTGTATTCTTGAAGAACGCGAATCAGGTGTGGCGCTGGTGGCGGTGCTGGCTCTTTTAAGTTCAGTAAGTTTGCTGGTTATGAGCATGGTGGTCTATTCGCAGCTTTCGACCTACGGCATACGCAATGATACCGATGCTTTACGCAGCAGATATGTTGCCGAAGGCGCACTCAACCGGATAATCTTTCTGCTGGCAGCTGATAATAATGAATACCGGACTTCTTCGCTCGAAAATTTTGATTACAGCGAATACGAGGAAGAGCGCTTTATTCCCGACGGACGGCTCCGGGAACTTGATTATTACGGTACTATTGTAAAATACCGCATAGAAAACGGCGCCGGAGGTATCAGTGTAACCGGCAGTAATATCAATACAGCATTGAACAATCTGACCCGTGTCCGCCAGACTAATGAGGAGGATTTGAGCGATGCCGTAACGATTTTCCGTACCCGTTTCAACGACTATGTGGACAGTAACGATATGGTTGGCGAAGATGGTATGGAGACCGAAGAATATGAAGAACTGGAAGAAAATACCCCATTGCCGCGTAATAAATCGCTGCAGTTCCGGGAAGAACTCTATTATATACCCGATGGCATAAAATTTTTCCCCGCCGACCGCAATGGCCGGATGACGTTGATCAATCCGCTGACCATCTCCGGCAACCGCCGCAGCCGCCCCGATCTTTTGCAGGCCAACTACGCATTGTTGACCAATTATGCCAATTTGAGTCATGAAGATGCAATGGAAACATTGAAGACGATCAAATCGTTCAAGCAGGAACCTGCCATCCTTGCAGAAGAGTTTGATCCGCTTTTGCTGCAGACCCTGAAAAATTACTTTTCCATAACCAACTCCGGCTGTTACCGCGTGACCATTGAAAATGCTGCCGGCGGCAATGCCGGTTCGGTCCGGATGGATGCAACTTTCAACGATCCGGGAATTACTGGCCGCGAAGGCAAAACCGTAACATTTCTGGATTGGCTTATTTACTGAAACACTCGCTTTTATCAGGAAAAAGGTGTATATCTTTTAATTGTTGAAAATTTGAGCATTAAAACCTCTTGTATCAGCGGCAGATTTGTCTTCATTATCTCCAAGGAACCTTATTTTCAAAAGCAGCGGCCAACTTTTTTACTAAATCTCCAAAGAAAATCCTTTTTACGCTTGACAAATCGACATTTCCATAGTAATTTTATTGAAAATCTTATCATTCATTTATTTTTTTGTTTGTTTACTTAAAAATAAAGGTCGGATACATTATTGTCAAGCAACTTGTCTCATCACAAAATGGGGGACATTATCAGCCCGACAGGGGCTTTTCAGGGAGGAAAGTGGTTGTATGAGTGAATGCTATATACCTATAGATCTCGGTTTTGAGCATTATTCTCGCATCAGACACGATCTCAATATCCGGGAATACCGCAAGATATTGGATGAAATCAGCAAAGATCGTTACGATGCAGTGAATGTATCCGAAGCGTACGATCTCTACTTCAAGGGTGAACTGGTCGTGCCAGATAAGGTCAGAGTGATCTGGCTGCACGATATTGAGCGCCCCAGCGATAATTTTCTGGCCCGGCGCATGGCGGAAATGGAACATGAAGCCGGGTTCCGCACTACCTACAATATCCGGCTGGTGTCACTGATAGAGCCTTCGTGGCGCGATGAACTGTTCCGGATCTGCGAGCTGGGCCACGAAATACAGTATCAGCACGAAGATCTGGTTATTTGCAAAGGTGATCATGCAGCAGCGATCGAGAGTTTCAAATCCAATATGCAGTATGTCCGGGAGTTTTTTCCTGATGTGCGTTTTGCCTTCGGTCACGGTGTATTTCAATCCGGGATCGATTCCGCAGCGCTGGTGAAAAATCCGGATGGATCATACAGCGAAGAACTAATCAAAGCATGCGGCTTACCTGAATCCGGCGAACTGTATGCCTTTTTCGCCCGGCTCCAGAAAGAGTATGGCAAAGAGCGCTGTTTCTATATCATAGAAAGCCGCTTTATCGGCGGTGATGAGTTTGTTGCCGGTCTGCAGGCAAGCAAGCCTGGCGATGTAGTCATTTTTTTGCAGCATCCCACCTGGTGGAGCGACAGCTATGACTTTGAAGAATTGAAGTTTGTAATGCGGAAAAGCAAATTTTTTCATTAAGTTATAAATAACAGTAAGGGTTAGAGTAATGTACAAAAGATTTATCATTATCACTGCTGCGGTTCTGGCCGGCAGTACTGCATGGGCCAAAAATATTTTCAACTGCGATTTTGAACCCGGAAAGTGGGACAAAAACGATTTTATTGAAGTTAAAAGTTCCCGTTGGGAAAATGTGAATACTTTCCGTCAGGAAAAGAGTCATATTGTCAATGTCTGTCCTGAAAACGCCACCAAACTTGATCTGCTGAGCAAGCGTGCGCCCGAAACTTATGCCGCAATGATCTGGAAAACTCCCATCAAAGGCAATAATGTAACAATCAAATCCACTATGAGTTTTGATTACCGCATGGCACCGAGTATTGTTATTGCCGAAAAACCGGGTGTCAGCAGCAAAGGATTTCCGGAATTCCGTACCCATTATGAGATCGTATTGTTCGATCAAGGGTTGAATGTCTGGCGCCATTGGTTCAAAGATGGCAAGCAAATCTGGCGCAAGGTTGGATTTCTCAAGTGCAATTTCAAAGCCAATACCCAATATCAGCTTGTTGTCAATATCCAGTTTACCGGGCGCGGCCCGGTCTGGACCGTCCGCTGCGGCGGGCACGAGTTCGGATTTATCGATGATCTTATGCCCCGGGAATTTTATGCCGGGATCGTTGCTGCTGAAGGCGTGAATCGCTTCTATGATTTTGAAATAGATAAATGATTATACTTTAAAAAGGGTAAAAAAATGAATAAAAAGCTTTTGTTTAGTTCTGCAATTATTGCAGCTGCCGCCACGGGATTTTCCGCTCCGGAGATCACGATAAACAGCAATCCGGCTCTGCCGACTAAAAATCTGCTTTCTACATCGGATTTTTCCCAGGGCGTGCTGGGGTCATGGAGTATTAATACGCCTGACAACCGCGCACTTGTTTCGATCGATAAAACCGAAGGTATCGGTGATAAAAACTCCATGAAGATCGCCGGCGATCCGGCCCGCAGTCCAAATGCTTATCACCGTTTGCGTCCCGCTGTACCGTTCAAAGCCGGCGAACCGTACTTTGTCCGCTACTACTCCAAACGGATCGGCTCCAATATCAAGTACCGCAGCGGCGGAGCGCTGGCGTTTACCCCGGCTGCCGGCGGCAAATACCGGTATGCGCCCATGCCGGAACACATTGCCGGTGATTGCGGCTGGGCCGAATACTCTTATCATGGAGTGATGCCGGTTGATTCGTCATACGGCACGATCTATATGTGCTACTATAAGCAGACAGGGTATACACTTTATGACAAATTGGAATTCCGTCACGGCTGGGCCGAGCTGGATATTACAGTCAAAGGACAGGGGCTGCAGCAGATCGTGGTGCGTAATTCCGTAACCGGTACTGTGCTTAAAGAAAAGATCAATGGTTCGGAATACAGCAAAAAAGTCAAAGTTCCCGCATTCGGAAGCAACTCCGTGGAGGTGCTCGACCGCACCGGCGAAACCACCGGCAAACTTTATCCGGCCGATGTGGATTCAAACGTTGCCGCCAGTGATAATATCATACCGCTTACTCCGGTAAAGCGGGTGATCATGCCGGTCAAAACTACCGACAGTTTTACTTTTGCCATGCCGGCAATGGCAGGTAAAAAGGCGTATTTGTGTTTCACCGGCCGTCTGGAACGCAAAACCGGTGTGGCCGGCTACACCAACGCTCTTAAAGTGAAAATCAACGGCAAGGCAACCAGCATGAGCAATGTGGTCAAGCCCGGCAAGGTTATTGCGCTGAAATCTTCGCCCAATAAAAAAGTCAACATTGCCAACAACAATGGCTTTGTATTGTTTTACAGCAATACTTGTGCCCCCATACCACCGCACAACAACTATCATCCCCTGACGCTGGAAAATGGCAATCCCTTTGATTTCAAACTTGATATAACCAGATTGGTTGAAGAGGGTTTGAATACTCTCGATCTGCAGGCCGGTGTATTTTTGAATTCGATGGTATATTTGGATAATTTGCGTATCGAAATAGAATAAAATTCAAGCAGGAGAATGTTGCAAAAACTCAAAAGGGGTAAGAGGCAACCCATTTTTTGCATCTTATTTATTAAAAATACGCTCTGTCCCCAATAAGGGCAGGTAAAAATAATCTGTATTGGAAACAGAGCTTAAAAATAAAAACAATTCCTGCGAAATTTTTTGGTAAATATGGTTCCGTCATCGCCGGAGGTTATGGCGGAACAAAGTGGGGGAAAGAACTTTGTTTCAAAAAGTTTTTCCCCACAAACAGTTTTGCTGCATTTCTCTTTTTTTATTGGTAAATAATGAATAACGAAACAGAAAACTTATCACTTTTCCGCCGCTTTATAAATTATTACAAGCCGTACAAAGGATTATTTTTGCTGGATATGCTCTGTGCGCTTGTGGTATCGGCAGTAGATCTGGCTTTTCCGCAGATATTGAATGTACTCAATAAAAATGTTTTTGAGCAATCTTCCGGCGAGATAATCCGGGTCATTCTCTGGATCGCCGGCGGTCTGGCGGTACTTTATCTGATAAGATTTTTTGCTCAATATTTCATCACCTGCTGGGGGCATATCATGGGGGCCAAAATGGAAACTGATATGCGTCAGGATATATTTACGCACTACCAGAAATTGAGCTTTTCATATTTCGACCGCAACAATACCGGCGAAATGATGTCCCGGATCGTGGGGGATTTGTTTGATATAACCGAACTGGCGCATCACGGACCGGAGATATTGCTGATTTCCACTCTGAAGATCATCGGTGCATTTATCATAATTTTTTCCATCAATGCCAAACTTACCGGTATTCTGCTGGTTGTTACGCTGATGATGACTTTGTACTGTATATTTATGCGTAAGCGTATGCGTCAGGTTTTTGCCGACAACCGTAAAAAGATCGCGGTTGTAAATTCGCAGATACAGGATTCTCTGGCCGGTATCCGGGTGGTGAAATCTTTTGCCAATGAAAATGTGGAGCAGAAAAAATTTGACCATTGCAATCAGGCGTTCCTCGGCTCCAAGGTGGATAATTACCGGGTCATGGGGCAGTTTCATGCCGGAAACTCGTTTTTTCACGGTCTGCTTTATGTAACGATCCTGCTGTTCGGCGGCATATTCATAGCCCGCAAGATCATCACGCCCGGCGAGCTGGCGATTTATGCACTGTATATAGGTATATTCATTCACCCGTTGGAAATGCTTATAAACTTTGCCGAAGCTTTTCAACGCGGCTGGTCGGGATTCCGGCGCTTTGCGGAAGTATTGGCTACGGTTCCGGATATATCTGACAGCGCGGATGCTTCAGCTCCCGGCAGTTGTGTCGGCAGAATCGAATATAAAAATGTCTCTTTTGCTTATGATGCAGATTTGCCGGTACTTAATAATGTCTCTTTTACCGTTGAACCGGGCAGTACAGTTGCTCTGGTCGGGCCCTCCGGCGGCGGAAAAAGTACGATTTGTGCACTGCTGCCCAGATTTTATGAGGTATTATCCGGGGCGGTGACAATCGACGGTATGGATGTGAAAAAGTGGCAGCTCAAAGCTTTACGCAGCCGTATCGGTATTGTCCAGCAGGATCTCTATATGTTTTCCGGCACCATAAAAGACAACATACTCTACGGCAAGCCCGATGCTTCTGACGAAGAGGTGATCGCCGCCGCCAGACGCGCCAATATCCATGACTTTATCATGACTCTGCCCGAACAGTATAACAGCCATGTCGGCGAACGCGGAGTACGGCTTTCCGGCGGGCAGAAGCAGCGGGTTGCCATCGCCCGCGTGTTTCTGAAAAATCCGGCCATACTCATTCTGGACGAAGCCACCAGTGCGCTGGATAACGAAAGCGAACAGCATATTCAAACTGCGCTGACCGAGCTTTCAAAAGATAGAACCACGCTGGTCATTGCCCACCGTTTGAGCACTATCCGGCATGCCGACAAGATCATAGCTGTGGACGATGGCAGAGTTGCTGAAATCGGTACGCATGACGAATTAATTGCGCTGAACGGTATTTATGCCAAATATCACCGTATGCAGTTTCAGGGTGAGAGTTTTTCAAACGCCTGAGTTGTCAAAACATGGGATAAATTCTCCGGAAGCGGAACTTTCGTCCTGAACAAAGCCATCTTCAATACCTGAACTGTAAAGCGCTTCTTCGATGATCGCATATTCTTCATCGGTAACGCGCCGGTTGAGTTCCGGATAAGCATCTTCAGAAACCTCTCCGCAGGGCAGATATTGGCGCATCAAGCTGAACATTACCTCGCCCGGCTGGAATGTTTTGGCTGTAAGCTCAATAACTTTGAGCGTATTTTCCACCGCTCCGGGCAGAATCAAATGCCGGATTATTACACCTTTCTGCATAATTCCGGAGTCATCAATAACATAAGGCCCGGTCTGGCGGTACATTTCTTTTATCGCCGCCAGCGCTACTTCGGCATAGTCATTTACTTTACTGTAACGGCGCCCCAGCGCATTATCCGCATATTTATAATCCGGCAGATATATTTGCACTTTATTTTCAAATTTACGCAAAGTTTCCACACTGTCGTAGCCATTGGAGTTATACACTACAGGCACGCTCAACGGTTCGGTAAGGCTTTCCAGTATCGCTTCGCTGTAATGGGTCGGTGTTACCAGATTTATATTGTGTGCCCCCAACCCTATCAGCTCCTGATAGATCGCCTTCAACCGTTCTGTGGAGATAACTTTTCCTTCCACCTGACTGCTGATGTTGTAGTTCTGGCAGAAAACGCAATTCAGATTGCAGCCGGAAAAAAACACCGTTCCCGATCCGCGGCTGCCGCTGATCACCGGTTCTTCCCAATGATGCAATCCGGCGCGTGCAACCATCGGTTCTGCCGGGGTGCGGCAAATTCCGGGGAGATGTTTACCCGGAGTCGAAATGCCCCGCTCTATATTGCATTTGCGGGGGCATATATTACATAACTTGCTCATAAAGAATTATTTGTAACGTTCGATCCATTGTCTGACCATGGGGTCGATCACAAAATCTTCCAGCTCTTCGCTGTTGCCGATTTTGGTTTCGCAATATGGGCACACACAAAATGTTTCCAGATCTGCCGGATAAAGATACTCTTTGCAGCGCGGGCAGCGCAAGCGGCGTCCGTTATTATCAGGATTATCAAATTCCAAAGATTCTTTCGTCATATTTTCACCCCAGATAACGCTCTGCATCGATTGCTGCACGGCATCCGGCGCCGGCGGCGGTTATTGCCTGGCGGTAACGGTGATCGGCGCAATCTCCGGCGGCAAAAACTCCGGCAAGATTGGTCAGGCTGGTGCCGCCCTGCAGTTTGATAAAACCGGCTTCATCCATATCGATCTGACCTTTTACAAGCGCGGTTGCCGGCACATGACCGAGCGCCACAAACAATCCCTGACACTCGATAACGCTTTCGCTGTTATCGGCATTATTACGGACTTTGATCCCGGTAACTTCACTGTCGCCCAGCACTTCCACGATTTGCGAATTCCAGACAAATCTGATTTTTTCATTGTTCATGGCGCGTTCTGCCATGATCTTGGAGGCGCGCAGTTCGTTGCGGCGGTGCACTACGATCACTTCGCTGGCAAATTTGGTCAGAAAGAGCGCTTCTTCCATAGCTGAATCGCCGCCGCCGGCGACCACCACTTTCATATCTTCAAAAAAAGCTCCGTCGCAGGTGGCGCAAGCTGAAACACCGCAGTTTTTCAGCCGTTCTTCAGATTCCAGCCCCAGCCAGCGCGGGGTGGCTCCTGTGGCTATGATCAGCGCCCTGGTTTCAATAACATTGCCATTATCAAGGGTGATTTTATGTACTCCGCCATCGGAGAGGTCAAGTTTTTCTACTGCGGCGATTTCAAGGCGGGCACCGAATTTTTCGGCCTGCTGCTGCATTTTCATGGTCAATTCGTAACCGTTGATCCCTTCGGGAAAACCGGGGAAGTTTTCCACTTCGCTGGTCTGGGTCAGCAAGCCGCCAATAGTGTTGCCGGAAATAACCAGCGGCTCCAGGTTGGCCCTGGCGGCATAAACTGCAGCGGTATAACCGGCCGGGCCGCTGCCGATAATGACGATTTTTTCCATAATATTTTACTCCTTGAAATCACTTATTCTTAAATTCTGCAATATATTCTTCAATTATTCTGCGGGCAATGCTTCCATGGCCGGGGAGTACGGGCAGGGCATCCGGGCTGTAAAAATCCGCCTCGGCGATCTCTTCACCGTCAACGGTTATCTCGCCCCCGGCGTAATCCGCCACAAAACCCAGCATCAGCGAGTCCGGAAACGGCCAGCTCTGACTGTAAAGATAGCGGATATTTCTGACCTCCAGACCGACTTCTTCCCGGACTTCCCGCCGGACTGCATCTTCGGCACTTTCACCGGCTTCTACAAAGCCGGCGATCAGGCTGTAACACTTGTGTTTGAAATGCCGGTTGTAAGCCAGCAGTATTTTGCCGTCTTCCCGTTTGATCATTACGATGATCGCCGGACTGATCTTGGGAAAAAAGAGCATGCTGCAGTTTGGACAAGTGCGGGCTTCTTCATGTTCATGATCCACCAGTTCACAGCCGCAAACGCTGCAATATCTCCGCAAAGAGAGCCATTCGAGGATCGGTTTGCCGCGCAAAAGCAGATTTTTTGTGGCGTTGTCCACCTGACTCATGGCTTCGCGTACATCTATACCCAGCAAATCTTCGGTTGGAGTTTTTTCTATATCCCAGCGGAATCCGAAACATTTCTTATCGCGGAAAACCCCCAGTTCCGGCAGCTCCACACTTAATAGCTCCGGGAAATTTCCAGCTTGCGGAATGGATAATTTCCCGTTGCTGTCGACTTGCAGATAGGTTTTGCCTTTGCGATCGAGGATCAGCAGTTTTTCATCTGCTGCCGGTACGCTCCGGCGCAATTTATATAACGGGACGAAACTCATAGCTTTATGCCTCCAAATCAAACACCCGCAAGGCGTTAGCGGTAGTTTGTGCTGCCAGTTGTGCCATGGGGACTTGCAGAAAAGCAGCCGCATACATCACCGTATGTGCCACCAGCGCCGGATGATTGGGTTTGCCGCGGAACGGTACCGGGGCAAGGTATGGCGCATCGGTCTCAAACAAAAGCCGGTGGTGCGGGATATGTTTCAGTATTTCACGGATATTGCCGCTCTTCGGAAATGTTACCATACCGGTTACGCCGAAGTAGGCATCAAATTCCATGAATTTTTCCAAATACTCCAGATTTCCGGCATAACAATGCAGAATTATCCGGCCATCGCCGGCGGCGGAGGCAAAATCTTTGAGCATAGCGTAACAATCATTGTAGGCATCAAAACGGTCTTCCTGATCGCGGCAATGTACGCAGACAACTTTTTTGTGTTCCAATGCCAGCGCGAGGAATTTTTCAAAGGTCTTCCGCTGAATATTCCGCGGCGAAAGATCATAAAAATAGTCAAGTCCGATTTCACCGACTGCCCGTACTTTTTTGTCGGAAAGCATTTCGGCAAAAGGTGCTATATCGCCGGAAAACTCTTCGGCATCATGCGGATGTACCCCGCATGCACACCATACATTATCGTGATTGCGGGCAAAATCCAGCGCACGCCGGCTGCCGGCAAGACTGCCGCCCAGCGCCAGCATGCGATACGAGTGATCATCGTAGAGCGCATCCAGATAATTACTTAAATCGCCCTCTTCGGGCAGATGAAAATGTGTATCAAATAATTCCATAAACAATAAACAGTAAAAAAAATAATATTTGTCAATTTGATAAATTACTCCCAAAAAAATATTTTTCAACCAATAAATACTTTATTAAGCGAAATAACTGCTTTTTTATTGCAAAATACCCAGTTAAATGCTAAATTATAAAGAATTTTCTTTATTTCCTAAAAGTAAAGGGTGATTTATGGCTGTTGTCAATAAAAAATATGAGCTCGAAGCTCCGGAGCGCGACTTTGTCCGCCGGCTCGAAAATTTCAAGATAGAGTGTCCTGAATATTTCAACTTTGCTACCGATGTAGTCGATGTGTGGGCCGAGCGCGACCGCAATAAACTGGCGATGATCTGGGTCGACCAGCATGGCAATGAGAAGAAGTATACTTTCCACGATATGAAACGCCTTTCGATCCAGGCGGCAAATCTGCTCATGAAACACGGTATTACCAAAGGGGACAGGGTAATAATGATGCTGCCGCGTCTGCCGGAGTGGTGGGTCTTTTCGCTGGCTTTGATCCGGCTGGGGGCGGTGCAGGGCCATGTGCCGACCCTGCTGACTCCTACTGACCTCAAACAGCGGATCAGATTCGGAAAATTCAAGATGATCATTGCCGATACGACCAATGCCGATAAAATCGAAGCTATCTGCGATGAATGTCCCAGTTTGAGTGATAAAGTTCTGGTCGATGGCGTGCGCGAAGGCTGGATAAATTATCCGACCGATATCCTTTATCCGGTCAAACTTTCATCTACTTCCGTTACCCGGGCTCGCGATCTGGTAACCAAAGCCACCGATCCGCTGCTTTTGATCTTTACCTCCGGCACCAGTAAAAATCCCAAGCTGGTGCAGCACCCCTGCAGTTACCCGCTGGCGCACCGGATAACCGCCGAATTGTGGCACGGACTTAACAGCGACGATCTGCACTATGCTGCATCCGATACCGGCTGGGCCAAGAATCTGTGGGGCAACTATTTCGGTCAATGGATCGTGGGTGCCTGTGTGTTCATCTTCGATATCCGCGGTAAATTTGACCCGGATCTGGTGTTGCCCATGCTGGAAAAATACTCCATTACCAGTTTCTGTGCGCCGCCGACGGTTTACCGTATGCTGGTGCTCAACGATCTGCATAAATTTGATTTGAGCTGTCTCCGGCAGTGTACCTCCGCAGGAGAAGCTTTGCATACTGAAACCATCCGGCTTTGGAAAGAAGGCACCGGTATAACGATCCGCGAAGGTTACGGCCAGACCGAAACTGTTTGCCTTATCAGCAATCATGCCGGTTTTGAGGCCTGTCCCGGCTCCATGGGCAAGGCATCCCCCGGCTGGCAGATCGAACTGCACGATGATGACGGCAATGTTGTGCCCGACGGCGAAGACGGCCGCGTGGCGGTACGGATCAAGCCGGATCGACCGCTCGGTTTGTTCAACGGCTATCTGCAAGCCAAAAAAGATAATGACGAATGTTTTATCGGCGACTATTACTACACCGGCGATAAAGCTCGCAAAGATAAAAACGGATATTACTGGTACATGGGCCGCAGCGATGATATCATCAAAAGTTCCGGCTACCGTATCGGTCCGCTGGAAGTTGAAGAAGCTATGATGCAGCACGATGCTGTACACGAAGTTGCAGTTGTAGGTGCCCCCGACCCCATGCGTGGAGCCAAGGTCAAAGCCTACATTGTTCTGCATGATGGCTGGGAAGCTACCGAATCGCTGGTAAAAGAGCTGCAGCAGCATTGCAAGCGCATTACTGCTCCTTACAAGTATCCGCGCGAAATCGAATTTGTGCACAGTTTGCCCAAGACTTTTTCCGGCAAAATCAAGCGCGATATCTTGCGCAAATATGCCGAAACCGGCGAAGGATTCTGGGAGTGATTTTACAGTGGGCAAGCCGGAGAGATGTCCGGCTTGTCTTACGATTCACTGCCAAAGGGAATAAATGGTAAAAACCGGGCGGGGAGCCTTGCAAATGGTTTCCCCCCCTTTTTCTGTTTATTAAGGGGTACAGCGAGAGGATTTTTTCAGAAGGGCAGATTATCCTGCTGTTCTGTTTGGTACTTTTTTCCCGGCGCGGCTTGGGCTCCGGCGGCTTTGGCGCGTTCGCTGGAAAGATCAAATTCTTCAAATTCTCCGGCCGCACCATCATCTTTGAACAGCAGTTCCACTTGACCGTTGAGCGTTTTGAGCTTCTGCTGGCAATATTTCACCAGTTTTGCTCCATGGCTGATGCGTTCAACCATTTTTTCTAACGGCATGGTTCCGTTTTCCACTTCATCCAAAAGAGCTTCGAGCTCGTTGACGGCTTCTTCAAAACTTTTATTCTGGTCTTTCATAAATAGTCTGATCCCGGAATTTGATCATTTATCTTATTTGGCAATGAATATAGCACAACACTTTTCTTTTGCAAATAAATCTCATCGTGATTTCCGGTAAAAAAGAACCGGTCCGGCTTGGTAATAAGCAACGCTTGAGCCGGACCGGCAGGGGATGGGGGATCTCCAGCGTATTAGAGCAACATAAAATACAATTTGTTCCGGCGATATAAAAAATTGCCAGCAATTTGAAAAATTACCGGCAAAAACACTCTTTATCAGCCAAGCTCTCCAGAAATCGGTGCTGTATCGGGTATATCTGAAAGCATCTGCTTTTCTTTTCTGCGGCGTGACCGGTTGCCGCGGCGGCGTTTGCGCTCCTGCATTCCGTTTCCCTGACTTCCTTTTTCTGCCAGATGATTCACACCACCAAGCGATTTGATCAAATCGCGGTATTGGGCGATCACCTCGTTATCGCATTGCAGATAATTACTTTCACATTGAATCTTGAATAATTCCATAGCATGGGCAAAACCTTTCAGCCGCACGATCTTGCGCAGATTGCTCCGTCCATTGAGCATGGGCTGGATAGCCAGCATACGGCATGCCGAACAGCTCAAGCGTTTGATGATCGCCAGCGGGTGATAGATTGTCAGCAAGGCCTGGCGGAGAGTTTCTTCGTCCCACATATCCGGCAAAGCGCGCGTGTTGTTGCGGAAATCAGCAATGCAATCTTTCCGGTGATTGCCATCGAGCATGGCATCTATAAACGGCAGCGCCAGAGTTGCCATGGCCACCGATGCGCTGTTGCGGTAATAACCGGCGGCTACGCGTTTATCGCGCATTTTCAGCAGATTCAACGCTTCCTGCAAATGTTCTTTTTCCCAGTCTTTGGCCAGATAGGGTAGAAAATGTTTCAGCAATCCGTAGTCGGCAAATACTTGCATAATGGAACCGGTGTAGTTGGAATTGAAGATTTTTTCCAGCTCCAGCGAAAGCCGCGAAACCGAAGCAAGCTCCAGCAGCGGCAGCGTTGCAAGCAAGGCACTTTCAGTTTTGCGTTCCAATTTGAAACCGTACTGCCCCACCAGTTTGAGTGCCCGCAGCATACGCACGGGGTCTTCTTCAAAACGCAGTTTGGCATCGCCGATTGCCCGGATCAGGCCATTT
The DNA here is from genome assembly GCA_045635745.1 of Victivallaceae bacterium. Lineage (GTDB taxonomy): Bacteria > Verrucomicrobiota > Lentisphaeria > Victivallales > Victivallaceae > SIG78. Next base: position 24,177 of record JAZTWG010000008.1, on the reverse strand, counting down.
TCGATATCCGCTATGCCGCTGCCGGTGTAATCGATAAGTTCATCGGCAACCGGATCGTAGAACAACGCATTTATTGTAAAATCCCGCCGCCATGCATCTTGTTCCGAAGTTCCGAAGTCATTGTCGTTGAAGATCATATTTTCAGCCTCTTCCAGCGCTGCGATCTTCCTGGCTCCGGGCGTTTGCGGTTCGTGACTTTTTTCTGCCGGCGCGCGGCGGAACGTGCTTACTTCAAAGATTTCTTTGCCGCTGCGTACATGAACCAGCTGAAAGCGGCGGCCGATGATTCTGGCGCGGCGGCGGCCGAAAACTTCACGCACCTGTTCGGGTGTGGCAGCAGTGGAGATATCGTAATCTTTCGGTACGCGGTTCAGTAAAAGATCGCGGATGGCGCCGCCGACAATATATGTCTCGTAGCCGGCTTCCTGCAGATCGGCTACTGCATTGTATACATTTTCTTCGATATCAAAATTTTTCAACATGTTTCTTTTCCCACCCCTGCAAAAGGCTTAAAGTTTCCGGCAAAGGACAGTATCGATTTTTGCCAGTTCCGGATCGGTCTCCGGATAGTCTGAATTGTAATGCAGGCCGCGGCTTTCGCGGCGCGCCAGCGATGAATCGATAATCAACTCGGCAACCGTGGCGATATTCCGCAGTTCGATCAGATCCGGTGTTACAAGAAAATCCCAGTAATATTTTTCTATCTCTTTGCGGATCAGAACGATTCGTGCTTTAGCACGTTCCAGTCGTTTGTTGGTCCGGAAGATCCCTACATAGTCCCACATGAAGCGGCGTATTTCATCCCAGTTATGAGCGATCACCACCTGTTCATCGGAATTTACAGCGTTACCGCAGTGCCACGGCGGCACGAATCCGTCGAACTGATTTTTCCGCAGTTCGTCAAGATGTTCACGGATATGTCTGGACGAGAAGAGCGCACACACCACCGCTTCGAGCAAACTGTTGCTGGCCAGACGGTTGGCGCCGTGCAAGCCGGTGCATGCACTTTCGCCCACAGCATAGAGCCCGGCGATATTGGTTGCCCCATTCACATCGGTTTTTACCCCGCCGCAGGAGTAATGCTCTGCAGGTACTACCGGAATCGGATCTTTGGCCATATTGACCCCGATTTCCAGACATTTTTCAAAAATATTGGGAAATCTTCTCCGCAGAGTTTCTTCACTGTGATGCGTTATATCCAGAAAAACGCACTCTTCGCCTGAACGCTTCATTTCGTTATCTATGGCCCGCGCCACAACATCCCGCGGGGCAAGACTTTTCATGGGGTGGTATTTATCCATGAACTCCACGAGTTTTCCGGCTTTGTTGCGGATTTTGAGGATAGCGCCTTCGCCGCGTACTGCTTCGGAAATAAGGAAACTGCGCTGCTGCGGGTGATAGAGAATAGTCGGGTGGAACTGGATGAATTCCATATTGGCTATTTCCGCGCCCGCCCGGTAACACATTGCCACGCCTCCGCCGCATGCCACATCCGGGTTACTGGTGTACAGGTAGACTTTACCTACCCCTCCGCAGGCGATCGTGGTGCTCAAGCCGCGGAACGATTTGACTTGACCGCTTTGTATATCCAATGCATAAAGCCCCAGACAGCGGTTTGCTCCGGGCAGCCCCAGCCGCGCCGTTACAATAACATCTATTGCCATGTGGTGTTCAAAAACCGCAATATTTTTATTGGCATAGCAGGCTTCGACCAGTGCGCGTTCGATTTCAGCTCCGGAAATATCTCCGGCATGGAGGATTCTCCGCTTGTGATGGCCGCCCTCGCGCCCCAGATCCAGCTCGTTGGCATCGCCTTCTTTACCCATTTCGCCGCGGGTGGTAAAGTGCACTCCGCGCTTGATAAGATCGGCTACAGCATCAGGTCCGGCTTCCACAATGGCGCGCACCACATTTTCCCGGCAGAGTCCGGCGCCGGCTTCGAGCGTATCGCGCACATGTTCATCAAAAGTATCCAGCGAATCGGTAACGCAGGCGATTCCGCCCTGGGCATGGGGGGTGCTGCCTTCGTTGATATTGCGTTTGGTCAAAATAGCGACCGTGCCGCCGGATTCAGCCAATTTCAAAGCGGACATGAGTCCGGCCAGACCGCTGCCGACGACCAAATGGTCAAATTCGATGATTTCAGAATTGCTTTTCATAAAATCCACCTGATTGAAACTATTTTTTTCCGGAAAAAAACTCTGCCGGAGTGGAAAATAAATTTTATTATATTAAATTACACTTAAAACTGTAATATTTCAAACTCAAATAGATATTTATGAAGATTTTTTATGCAATAAGGCAATTTTTTTCGCCGCAGAAACTGTTGGAAAAGAGTGAACTGAACACTTTATCGCGTTTACGGACGTTTTCCCGCTGGCTGGTTATTTTTCTGGCGGGGTGTTTTGCGGCGGCGGCTTTTCCGCCTTTGAACTGGTCGATCGCAGCGTTTACCTCATTGGCAATACTCTTTCTGATGGCGCGCAACTATACTGCATGGAAAGCGGCTGCAGCCGGTTGGGTTTGGGGTATGGGATATGCTTTGTGCGGATTTTTCTGGCTGCGCGAGATCAATGTGCTCATACCGTGGCTGATGATGTTTGTGCTGGGGGCCTATTATATTCCGCTGGGGTGGATGGCTGCGATGGCCAACCGGTACATACTTTTGCCGCCGCAAGTACGCAAAGCGGGATTTTCAGCACAAAAGAGCTGCCGGAAATTTCCGTTTTGGCGGCAGATGGCGTGGGTGCTGGTCATGGCCGGAACTCTGGTGACCGTCGAGTATTTACGCAGTAATGTTCTGCCATGGAACTATTTGGGGGTGGCGTTTTACAAAAATACGGTGTTGATGCAACTGGTGCGTATTACCGGTGTGCTTGGTCTTTCTTTTGCCGCCGCGCTTATCAATGCGGCACTGGCACTGGCCGTCCTGACCGTTGCCGGGCGCGATGAGGAAAAAGGCAGGATCGTATACAACCGGCCGTGGCCGCTTTTGATTTCAATGTTGCTGTTGGCGCTGATTATGATATATGGCATTATTTCATTGCGCGAACGGCGCAGAGAGTATGCTGCCTACAAAAACCGTACCCGACTTACGCTGGTGCAGGGCAATTTGCCCCAACAGCGCTATGCCGGAGAAAGTGCCGTCCGTAAAGCATTGACTGTTTATACTGCTTTGACCAGAACCCAGAAAGGAGTTCCGACCGATGTGGTGGTGTGGCCCGAAACGGCGGTAGCTTATCCTTTGCGCGGCAGGGGAGATTTTGGGCGGCTTTACCGGGCAACAGTCCGGGTGCTGTCGCAGGAAATGCAGGCACCTATGCTGCTGGGTACTCTGGAGTATGATGAATCTACCAATCCGCCCGGCTCGCTCAACAGCGCCGTGCTTACTGATACGCGGGATATACTCTATTATGGCTACAAGGCCATATACAGTAAAGTTCATCCGGTGCCGTTCGGTGAATTTGTACCCATGCGGCGCTATCTGCCGGAGTGGGTGATAAAAATAATCGATATGCAGCGCGATCTGACTCCGGGCAAAAGTCTGGATCCGATCAAACTCAATGAAAATGTATTATTGGGCATAAGCATTTGTTTTGAGGATGTTTTTGCGTATATATCGCGGGCGGAATTCATGCGCAAGGCCAATTTGCTGCTGGTGATTGCCGACGATTCGTGGTATCCGACAAGTTCAGAACCCGAACAGCATCTGGCTAATTCCATTGCCCGGGCTATTGAAAATAATCTGCCTATGGTGCGTTGCGGCAACGACAGTGCAACTTGTCTGATTTCTCCCGGCGGTGAGATCATTTGGAGTCTGGCTGAAGTTATGCAGTTTGGTGACGGACACCCGCACCGGCGCGGAGCCGGTGCAGCAACCATAACGGTTGCAGTCCCCGGAGAAGATCAATGCCGTATGACTTTTTACAGCCGCTACGGCGACTGGATCGCTGCATTGTCATCATTGATAGTTTTGCTGGCACTGGGCAGCATGCTTTTTGAACGGTTGGAATTTTTCCGCAAATTGAAAAATTGAGCTGTTCTCAAATATCTTCTGATTGATACGCCGGATTTATACTGTATGCGGCGGTGATCAGACTGCAGCCGGCGGCCCAGAGCATGATCGCCAGCAGCCAGCTTAAAACCAGTAATCCTGCCAGCGGAGCAATAATCAGAAATATACCCGCAAGTATGGAAAAAATTCCGGAAACTATGATCTTGATCCGGTGTCCCGGCGCTTTCAGCAGCCACATTTGCTGGATACCGCCCACCAGCAGCCATGCTCCGGCAAACAGCACTGCATATTGCCCCATGAGTATCGGGAAGGCGATTGCTCCAATTCCGAGCAGCAGCAAAATGATCGAATTCAAATACCCCCAGAGTTTCAGCTTCCGGGGCAGTTGCTGTGTCCGCAGCATAAAAACCAATGATTCAGCGATCATATACACTCCGCCGATGGCAATGCCGACAACTGTTGCAGCTGCCGGAAACAGCAGAAACATGGTGCCGGCGGCCAGCAGCAGGATGCCACGCAGAATCATTACTTTGCGCGAGGCGTGCCACAACCCCGGCAGAATGTATTCAAGAGAGGGATCTTCATTGGCAATGTTGTAATTTTCCAGATTGGCGGCTGATTGAGTCCGAGCAGTTTTCTTCATAACAAAAATCTCCTGAAAAAAGTAAAAAATTCGTTGTGTCTAACTTGCAAAATTAAATTTATGCTGTAAAGTAATATCTCTGCAGAGAGAGACATTGCTGAATTTTTTTTGTTCCTGCAATGGATGCGCTTGGGGGTTGATTTTTTTTATTCAGTCAGTTAGTTTTGTCTAATTTTATTTGATTGGCGGACCCCATGCTTTGAAAAAGAAAAAATAAAGTAACAAATATAATAAATACTGGTAAAATAAATGGGAAAAAAGATCCGTATAGCTTTGGCCGGCAATCCCAACTGCGGCAAAACGAGTATATTTAATGCGCTTACCGGCGCCCGGCAGCATGTTGGGAATTATCCCGGGGTCACTGTAGAAAGCAAGTCCGGCAGTTTTACGCTCAATGAGTTCGATATCGAGCTTGTAGATCTGCCAGGAGTCTATTCTCTTTCATCATCTTCGCCGGAAGAGGATGTGGTTTTCAAAGAACTGACCAAGCCGGGGATCGACCTTATATTGAATGTGGTCGATTCCACCATTCCCCGGCGGAGTCTTTACCTGACCACCCAGCTGGCCGAACTGCATATACCCATGCTGCTGGTCTTCAATATGAGCGATGATGCCGAAAAGAAAGGTTTACGCTATAATATACCCAGGCTGGAAACATATTTCGGTTCGCCGATCGTCCAGACCATCGGCTGCAATGCCGGCGGGGTCAGGCCGCTGCTGGGCAAGTTGAGCGAAACTTTGCAGAATCTGGAAGATCACGGTGTGCCCATGCTGATCTACGGCGGCGATATCGATGATGCGATAAATGCGGTTTCTGCAGAAATCGACCGGCTTGAGGTAAAAAAATATGCACATATTCCGTCACGTTTTTTTGCCATAAAACTTCTGGAACACGATACAGCAGCCATGAGTTTGCCGGAATTTTTCCCGGTCCACGGCAAGGTGGCCGAAGAGATCGACCATTTGCGGAAAAAACATGCCATCGAAGCCGATACTTTTATGGCCGACCGCCGCTATGCCATGCTGGCGGGGGCTTGTTCCGGCTCGATAACCATGACACAGGAACGCCGTCGGGAGATCTCCGACAAGATCGATTCGGTTATGACCAATAAATATCTGGGCTTGCCGATATTTCTGCTGATCATGTATGGAACGTTTTATTTTACGTTTGTGCTTGCAGCTCCTTTGATGGGGTTCATTGAAAGTTTCTTTGCCTGGCTGGCGGAAATCATCACAAATTTGTGGCTGCCCGATAAATTTTCTTATCTGCGCGATTTTGTGATCGATGGTCTGATCGGCGGTGTGGGCGGTGTACTGGTCTTTTTGCCGAACATACTCTTTTTGTTCTTTGCCATTGCCATATTGGAAGATTCCGGCTACATGGCGCGTGCGGCGTTTGTCATGGATGGTGTGATGCGCAAATTCGGTTTGCAGGGTAAATCTTTTGTGCCGCTTGTGCTGGGATTCGGATGCACCGTACCGGCGATCATGGCTACACGCACTATCGAATCCGAGCGGGACAGAACGGTTACGATTATGGTTTTGCCGCTGATGAGCTGCAGTGCAAGACTGCCGGTTTATGCTATGATAATTCCGGCATTTTTTGCAGTTAAATATCAGGCTTTTATCATGTGGCTCATCTACATTATCGGTGTGGCAATAGCGCTGATTGCGGCGCGGGTGATGCGTTCCACTCTTTTCAAAGGCGATGGCGAAGTGTACCTTATGGAATTGCCTCCATACCGTATGCCTATGATCAAAAGTCTGCTTCTGCATATGTGGGATCGCGGCAAGATGTATGTGCAGAAAGCCGGTACGGTAATTCTGGGCGCTACGGTAATACTTTATATATGCAATACTCTGCCGCAGAAAAAACATTTTTCGCAGGATTATTCAGCCCGGCTGGCGGTTGCGGAAAAAATTACCGGTGAACAGGAACGCCAGAGCGCTATTGAAAAAATCGGTTTTGAAAAACAGGCTGAACTTATGGAATATACCATTTCCGGACGTCTCGGCAAGATTCTGGAGCCGGTATTCCGCCCCATCGGGTTTGATTGGAAGATAACGACGGCTTCCATCGGAGCACTGGCCGCCAAAGAAGTTTTTGTGGCTCAGCTGGGGGTGCTTTATCACGAGGGGGAAAGCAGCGAGGACTCCGAGCCGCTGCGTAATCACCTGATCCGTAATTATACTCCGCTGCAGGGGTTCTGCATTATGCTTTTTATCTTGTTGAGCATACCGTGTCTGGCCACGCTGGCAGTGATCAAGCGTGAGTTGAACTCGTGGAAAATGGCGGTTATAGAAGCTGTGGGGTTGTTTGCGCTGGCTTATATAATTACCGGCATAGTCTACTGGGGCGGCACCATCCTGAAGATTGGTACTGCTTTCATCGGATAATCTTACAGCGGAGTAATAAAAAAAGGGTTGCTGCAAAACCTCAAAACAGGTAAGCGGCAACCCTTTTTTAGCTGCTGGATCAATGATGCGAGAAAATGCGTTCAGGTGCGTGATAGAGAGCCACACCCAATTCATTGGCGCGTTTGATTACGTCGGCATCTTTCAAGCTGCCGGCAGGCGCGATGATCGCAGTGATACCGGCGGCAGCGGCGACTTCCACACCGTCAGCAAAGGGGAAGAATCCGTCACTGGCCATAACGGCGCCTTTCAGCGTACCATTACCGGTATACTTCTGACTGAATTTGGCAACTGCCTGTTCAATGGCTCCGACGCGGTCCTGCTCGCCGGTACCGACCGAGAGGGTCTGACCATTCTGGGCAATAACTACGCCGTTGGAACGGACGTTCAAATTGACATACCAGGCAAACAGCAGGTCGTCCAGCTGCTGGGCAGTGGCTTCGCAAGTGGATTTCTGATAACCGCAGGCTTTGTTTTCTGCTTCGGCTACTTTCATATCTTCCACGCTCTTGAGCGCGGTCAGCAGCGGATCGGCGATCACCAGTGAGCCATCGGCAAGCACTTTGATCGTCTGGGCGGCGCGGTCATCGCCCACGTAACGGGGCAGATCGGCCGGATTGCCGCATTTGATGATACGCACATGTTTGTTGAGTTTGTAGGTTTCACCATCGTTGAAGATTTCCAGCACGCCATCGGCAAATGCGGGAGCGACCACACATTCCACAAAGCTGCTCATGATTTCGCGGGCGGTATCGCAATCGACTTCAGTATTGAATGCGATCACACTGCCGAATGCGGCACGGGCATCGGCATCGCGTGCTTTCAGGTAAACATCTTTCAAAGTATCGCCATCCACGGCAACTGCAGCACCGGAGGGATTGACGTGTTTCATAACCGCGCAGGCGCTGCGGTCAAAGAATTTTACGATATTCAGAGCATAAGAAATATCTTCCAAATTGGTCTGCGAAAGACCGCTCTTGCCATTTTTGAGTATTTCCATGCCGCCGATGACTCCGGCATTATCTACCGGGCGGTAGTAAGCTGCGGTCTGATGGGGGTTGGTGCCGTAACGCAAGTCGGTGACTTTCTCAAAACTGCGGCCATTGATAATGATTTCGCCGGCAAAATCTCCAAGATTTTGCGAAAGATAACTGGATCTGCCCAGTCCGCTTTTTACTTCTGCCATGATTTTCTCCTTGGATAAATAAAAAATTCAAGATAAAAGCTTGCTAAATAATATACAGGAGTTTGCACATTTTGGCAAATGAATGTATAGTCTATTCATGCAAAATTTTATTTAATTTGTCATTGGAGCAGAAAATGGAGCGTAAAGCGCTTTTTATAACTTTTGAAGGCCCGGAAGGTGCGGGCAAAAGTACCCAGATCAAACTCTTGAAAGAGTATCTGGAAAGTCTGGGACGGCAGGTCTTGATAACCCGTGAACCGGGCGGCACGCCGCTGGCGGAAGAGTTCCGCAATACGGTCAAGCATTATCAGGGGGAAGAACCGCTGTATCCGGCCACCGAACTTTTGCTGTTTGAAGCCGCCAGAGCCCAGCATACGAGATATGTGATAGCTCCGGCGCTGGCTGCGGGTACTGTTGTTTTATGCGACCGTTTTGCCGACTCGACCGAAGCGTATCAGGGGGCGGGACGCTCGCTGGATATGGATTTTCTGCAGCGGCTCAACGAATTTGCCATGGCAGAGTGCAAACCCGATCTGACATTGCTTTTTGATCTGCCGGTGGAAGTCGGCATGGCACGGGCCCGCGCCCGCGTAGCTCACATAGCGGATCACAATGACCGGCTGGAAGCTGAAAAGATCGACTTTCATTACCGGGTGCGCGAGTCTTTTTTGAAAATTGCGGAGCGGGAGCCAGCTCGGGTAAAGGTGCTGGATGCCACTCAATCTATCGAAGAACTTTTTGCCGCAGTAAAGGTGTTGGTGGACAATGCTTTATCGTGATTTTGAAGAACAGTTCCCAAATCTTGCCGCCGGCTTGCTCAACGCCGCCAAAAATAAAAAACTCGGCGGAGCGTATCTCTTGTATGGCGATGATCCGGCATGGCGCGAGGCCGGGGCAATGTACCTGGCGGCAATGACCGTTTGTCAGGCTCCCGGTTTCGGCGGCGAACCCTGCGGCGAGTGCCGCAACTGCCGGTTGATTTCGGAACATACTTATCCGGAGATGTTTGAATTGTCGCCTTCCGGTAAAGCCGGCTTCATCCGTATTGGCGACGAAAATGCTCCCGAACCGAACACACTCCGCTGGTTTGTTCAGCAGTTTGAGCTTGCCAGCAGTAATCCGGACGGCCGCAAGATCGGCGTGATCCATAATTGCGATGCTATGAACAGCGAAGCTCAAAATGCGTTCTTGAAAACGCTCGAAGAACCCGACCCGGGCGTGATTTTTATATTGCTTACCGGCAACCCCTCGGCATTGCTGGCCACAACCCGTTCGCGCTGTCAGCTTTTGCCGCTTTTGACCAACTCTATGAAGTATGATTTTTCGGGGGCAGGGGAGCTGTGTGAGCTTTTGGGCGAACTTGTTTTCAATGCTGCCGGGGATATCGTCAAGGCTTCCAATTTAGCCGATGAAATGCTGGAACTTACCGAAAAACTTTCTGAAGACAGTTCCGCCAAAGCTGATAAAAGCTGGGCAAAGCGTCTGGAACAGGCCGGCAATGCCGAAGATAAATCGCTTTTAAAACGCATCACTGAACAGCGCGATAACGCAGCCGCCAGCTATTATTTGATGCTCCGAAAACAGTTTTTGAGCTTGATCCACACCTTTTGTGCGCAAGTGTGGCTGTGGAGCCAAACCGGCGACAAAAAATCCATAAGCAATCCGGAACTTTTCAAAAATACCGCTCTGCCGGAAACACCCGACCCCATAACCGCCAAACGGGCAATGACCGAAGCCGAAAAACTTCTATACAGATTACGCTTCCAAGTAGACGAAAAACTGGCAGTACGCTCCTTTACCGTAAACACCGCCTGCGGCGAGTAAAGTAAGTGAATGGAAGAACTTGGGGAAGAGGAAAAAACCTTTTGGAGGAAAGGTTCTTTTCCTCTTCCCCAAACCCCAACACCTTTTTCCAAACCTTTTCGTCGGAATTGCTTTTATTACAGGTAATAAAAGCAATTCCAATCTTTTTACTTGTTTTAAGCAATATTTATGCTATATTGTCAATAAACATGTTTTTCGAAAAATAGGGGATCTTGAAAAGCATTTGCAAAAACTTGCCAAGCTCCCCTTCGTTTTAGTTGATGTCAATATTTGACATGTTGAAACGAAAGAGGTATATATGAAATTGAACAAGAATATTATACTATTTACATTGCCGCTTGAATTTATTTTTTTTGTAGTAAGCTACATTATTAATTTGAGTAATCTTTCTGCTTTTTGGTGTAATATCACTCTTGGGATTTTTTGTAGCTTATTAGTAACTACATTAATTTCTTTAGTAAATTATTTACATTACAAAGACAAGCTACTCCACAAAATACATTCTCATTTAATTCAAATGTACCATGACACTGCGATTTTAAACAATATTCTCAAAATAGCTATAAAAAAATTTGTACGGGGAGAATGTTGTGATATAACTCTTTGCTGTAAAATTGCCAACGAAATAGAAAATGAAAAACCTAATCAATACATTTATTGTTATTCTGAGGTCTTAAAATCGTCTAAAAAAATTTTTTTCTTTTCTGAACTACTCGTTTTTTTACAATCGTTTCAATTATCCATTCTACTTAATGAAAGTAAAATTTTAATATACAAAAAGATGATAAGCAATAAAAAATTAACTAACCAGGATTTGGGAGATATAATAAAAAATCTTGCAGAAATACAGTGTAACACAAACAAGATCATTACCAAATTGGATTCTACTATAACAAAATTTGAACAATATCATACTGTTTCTTATTCTTGGCAAGATAAAAAAGAACTAATACTACGCCAATTACCATATGCGGAACATGAGTTTGAAATAATTAATATTGAACCAGAAATATGTAAATAATTTTAACTAAAATTTAGCAAGGTGAGATTTATGAAAATAAATATTAGCATAACTCATATAAAATATATTCTTGTTGCGTATGCATTGCATGGTAAGAGAAAATGTGAACGGATTTCAAGTATTCTAAATAGAATTAAAGTTCATGTTTCTCATGACAGTGTAAAAAAGTTTGTGGCGCAAAATCAGGATGGCAAGCAAGAAGATAGATTTTATTTAGGCTCATGGTTCAAGGCCGGAGGATTGAATTGTCAAGATACTCTTGAAGCAAGATTGTTATATGTAAAACGTCTAAAATATTATGCTGCAGATAAGAGATATGGTGAGTTTGTATTTACTCGAAGTGAATTAGATTCAATTATAGAAAAATTTTTACATGATGATCCGGAACTAAGCATTATTCAAAAAAACGAAATTTATAAATTTTATCAAAAACCATTATTTCAAAATGAAGATATTGTTTCAGTAAAAGATGTTATAGATAACGTTGTAGAGTCTAATGAAAAAGCGGCCATAATTGTTGCTGAAAATAATTATAAATCTGATGTTTATGATCCTGAATTTTCCGTAGAAAAATGGAAGGAATTACTTGGCAATACTGAGATTTTTAATATCAATAGCCTTGAAGTTATGAAACGATTTCTTGACTATGGGAACGCAGCGACTTGCACTCAACTTGCAGATGAATACGGAGAAAGCACAAATTTTTACAAAAATGTTTCCACTGCATTGGCGGAACGCATTGTTAACGCGACAAACTGTCCAGTCTATAGAAGAGCCGATGGCTCTATCCATTGGTGGTCTGTATTATACAAAAAAGAAGTTCCCGGTTCATCCACTTGGATACTACGAGATAATTTGGCAAAGGCGTTGCAGCAAATTGATTTATCTGGTATTAAACTTTATGCAGTAGAGAGAAATATTAATATGCCAGATACCAAACATTATGCTCATGCACATACTATAAAAAAAGTCGTCGTAGAGAAATACACCAAACAGGAGTTTTTGAAAGAGGTTTTTATAACTGAAGGTAAATACAATTCGCTTGTGCGAATGCTGCAAAGCAAGAAGAATATTATCTTGCAGGGGGCTCCGGGCGTTGGCAAAACTTTTGCCGCCAAACGATTGGCTTACTCTATTATGGGGGTAAAAGATGACAGCCGCATTGAATTTGTGCAGTTTCATCAAAACTACTCCTATGAAGATTTTGTAATGGGCTACAAACCAGATGGCGATACTTTCACACTCAAAGATGGGATTTTTTACAAATTCTGTCAAAAGGCTGCCGGTGATCCGGAAAACGATTATTTCTTTATCATTGATGAAATCAATCGGGGCAACATGAGCAAGATTTTTGGGGAACTCTTAATGCTTATAGAGAAAGATTATCGGGACGAAACCATAAAACTTGCTTACAGCGATGAGCCGTTCAGCGTGCCTGAAAATCTGTATATTATCGGCATGATGAACACTGCCGACCGTAGTTTGGCGATGATCGATTACGCCTTGCGCCGCCGTTTCAGCTTTTTTTATATGGAACCGGGATTTGCCTCTGATGGATTTAAATCCCATCAACAGAGCTTTCACAGCGAAAAGTTTGATAATCTGGTAAAAGAAATCATTGCTTTGAATGAAGCTATCAAAGATGACAAATCACTTGGCAAAGGTTTTTGCATTGGGCACAGCTATCTTTGCGATAAAGAAAATTGTACGGATAACAACTTGAAAAATGTTGTGGAGTTTGATATATTGCCAATGCTTGAGGAGTATTGGTTTGATGAGTTGACTAAATATAACGATTGGGAAAAACGCCTGTTGGAAGCTGTAAAATGAGCGAATCCCCTATTCTTATAAAAAATATTTATTACATGCTTTCTTATGCCTTTTCCATATTGAAAGAATCCAGTATCGAAAAGGTCAGCGGGGAAGTATTTGATAACATCCACAATCTTTTTGCCGCTATTCTTGCCAACGGTATAGGGCAGCAGCTCAAGCGGGGATTGCATCGGGAATATATCAATAAAACGGAAAATCTGTCGGTGGTGCGGGGCAAAATAAACTTGCCGGGTACGATCAAAAATCGTATCAGTTTTACCAACAAGATCACTTGTGAATTTGATGAGTTGTCAGAAAATAATATATTTAATCAAATCCTGAAAACTACGGTAATGCTGCTTATAAAACACAATGAAGTTGACACTGTATACCGGAATGATTTGAAAAAGAAAATGTTGTTTTTTGCCAATGTGGATATAATTGACCCGTGGCTGATAAACTGGTCGCAGCTGCGATTCCAACGCAACAATCACACTTACCGGATATTGATAAGTTTGTGCCAATTTATTTGGGAAGGCATGTTGTTAAGTAAAGATTCCGGCGAGCGGAAAGTTACTTCTTTTGAGGATGAACACAGCAGAAGCCGTTTGTATGAGAAGTTCATATTGGAGTTTTACAAAAAGCATTATCCGGAACTGAACGCCAATGCTTCACAAATTCCGTGGGCGTTGGATGATGAGTGTACTACAATGCTGCCGAAAATGGAAAGCGATATCACACTTACATACGGCAAAAAGACTTTGATCATTGATGCAAAATATTACAGCAAAAACACTCAAAGTCAACATGATAAGCGGACGATCCACTCCGGCAACCTCTATCAGATTTTTACTTATGTAAAGAATAAAACTTTGCAGGATGGCTTTACAGATCACGAAATTTCCGGATTGTTGCTGTATGCACGGACTGCCGATGAAATCCAGCCGGATGGTGATTTTTCCATGAGCGGCAATAAAATTTCTGTGAAAACTCTTGACTTGAACCAGCCGTTTGAAGAAATCAAAAAACAATTGGACTACATAGCCCGGAAGATAAAAGAATGAGTTACTGATAAAGCTTTCTCAAAACTTAAAGGGCATTTATCTTTTTGCTGTGCAAAAAGATAAATGCCGGGAAAAGGTTTGGAAAAGGGTGATGGGGTTTGGGGAAGAGGGAAAGAACCTTTCCTGAAAAGGTTTTTCCCTCTTCCCCAAGTTTCCTATATCAACCTTTATCAGAAACAAAGTTTTTGGGGTCGGAGATATCTCTCAAGCCGTCGCCTAACAGATTCAAACTTAAAACCAATATGAACATAAATCCGCTGGCTGCGGCCACTTCCCACCACACGCCGCGCCACAAACGCTCCTGACCATCGGAAATCATTACGCCCCAGCTGGGCGCGCTCTGTACGCCAAGCCCCAGATAGCTGACCAGAACTTCGGTCATTACAGCATAAGCAAAACGCAGCGTAAAATAGATTATCACCAGGTGCATGATATTGGGCAGTATGTGTTTGAAGATTATCACCGTATTGCTTACTCCGCAGACCTTTGCCGCCTGAACAAAAGTGTGATTTTTCAGTTTCATGGTTTCGGCACGCGCGATCCGGCAGAGCGATACCCAGCCGGTCAGCCCGATCGCCAGATAAACTGCCAGCATCCCCGGTTCGGTATTGAGTGCTTTGGCGCAAATCTTGAGCGGCATGGTCAGACTTTCTGCCAGATAGTCTTTGGTGAAAAGCAGCGCAAATGCCAGTATGAAAAGCAATGTCGGCATGGCAGCAAATGTGCTGTAAAGCCACATAATGAAACTGTCGGTCTTGCCGCCGTAGTATCCGGCAAGCAGTCCGGCTGTCACCCCGATAACTGCCGCAATCACCGAAGCTGTTACCCCTACTTTTACTGCCGTGGATATCCCCCCCAGCGCACGGAAAAAACAATCCCGACCCAGGTAATCGGTGCCCAGCCAATGTGCTGCCGAGGGAGAAGCAAATATTTCACCGGGGTGCTCAAGGGCATAAACGGGGATCGTATTGCTGTATTGGCAGATCACCGAATAGATTTCAAAACCGACCGCCACGGCAATATAAAGCATTACCACAACGAACGCCGCAAAGGCGCTCCGGTGGTGGAACAGCTTTTTGAAAAATGCTCCGGAGCCGGCAGTAAAACCCATTATTTACTCTCTTTTTTCTGATGTTTCAGCCGGGTCAGATGGATTTGCAGCAACCCGATCTCCGATGGTGTAACACCATCCAGCCGTGCCGCTTGAGCCAGAGTCGATGGTGCGGCTTTGATGAGTTTTGCCCGGGCTTCGTTGCGCAATCCGGGCAGACTTTCGTAATCAAAATCGGCAGGGATTTTCCACAGCTCAAGTTTCTGCAGCCGTTTGATCGATTCGCTTTCTCTTGCCAGATAGCCGTCGTAATGGGCGGTGATGGCCAGCTGCTGCAGCACTTTTTCGCGCAATGGATCGTTATCCAGAAAATCCAATACCCCGGCGGTACACGGCATTTCCACATTATTTTCAAACTCGCCGGAATACTTTTTGAAGTGGTCGAGTATGGATTTGCCTTTGTACATGGTGCTGCGGGCGATATTTTCGGTTTTATTGATCAGATTGCGGTAAGCGGCAAACTGCTGATATTTGTTTTCCGGCAGCAAGCCGAGATCGTGTGCAAAATCGCACAACCGCAAATCAGCATTGTCCTGCCGCAAATGCAAACGGTATTCGGCGCGGCTGGTGAAGAGCCGGTAGGGTTCCACGATCTCTTTGCTGATAAGATCGTCGATCATCACACCGATATAGCTTTTGTCGCGCGGGAACTCCACCGGTTCTCTGCCGGCAGAATAAAGTGCGGCATTGCATCCGGCAACCAGCCCCTGACCGGCGGCTTCTTCGTAACCGCTGGTGCCGTTGATCTGACCGGCGGTAAAGAAGTTTTCCCAGTAACGCGACCGCAAAGTCCGTTCAGTCTGGTCCGGAAACACAAAATCGTATTCAATAGCATACGCATAGCGCGAGATGACCGCATTTTCAAATCCCGGCAGTGTTTTGATCATCTGCTCCTGAATATAAGGCGGCAGACTGGTGGAAAAGCCGTTGATATAGTATTCTCCGGTAAATTCGCCTTCCGGTTCCAGAAAGAGCAAATGCCGTTCATGGTGGGCAAAACGCACCACTTTATCTTCAAAACTCGGGCAGTAGCGCGCACCGATGCCTTCGATCTTGCCCTGATAGAGCGGTGCCTGCTGGAGATTTTCGCGCACTATTTCGGCCGTTTTGTTGTTGGTATAAACCATGTAGCAGGGCATTTCGCGTTCTCTGGTGCGGGGCAGGGGGAGCGATTTGTTCAAATCGCCCCAGAAACTGAAATGATCGCCCTGTTCTTCAGCAGGCTGTTTTTCCATGCTTTTGAAGTCGATAGTTTTTTCCAGAATCCGCGACGGAGTACCGGTTTTGAGTCGGCCAAGCCGGAGTTTGAGGGTGTTTTCCAATGCTTCGCTCATTTTTGAAGCGGCGGCATCGCCCACGCGCCCGCCGGGGAAATCCTGCAAGCCGAAGTGCAGTTTTCCCCGCAGAAACGTTCCGGAAGATAAAACCACACTTCTGCAGGGTACTGTTATGCCGAATTGAGTTATCACTCCGGTGATACGTCGGGATTTTTCATCGACCTGAAAATCCACCGCTTCGCTTTGCAGTATATCCAGATTTTCGGTTATCTCGAGCAGATATTTCATCCCGCGCTGGTAGCATACTTTATCACATTGTGCCCGCGGACTGCGTACTGCCGGACCTTTTCCGCGGTTGAGCAAGCGGAACTGTACCGCTGCGGCATCAGTCACAAATCCCTGGGCACCGCCGCAGGCATCGATTTCGCGCACAACCTGACCTTTACCCACGCCGCCGATTGCCGGATTGCAGCTCATCTGGGCAATATGATCCATGTTCAAAGTGATCAAAAGCGTACTGGCACCCAGTCTGGCAGCAGCAAACGCTGCCTCACATCCGGCATGACCGGCACCGATTACAACAACATCATAGCTTTTCACGGAAAATTCCTTGATAAATTATCAAAATGTATACTTCGGAGTAATATACCACCAAAAACAAAGTTTTTCAATCTGCGTGCATATTAATTTAGCACTCATTATTCAAACCTCATCGTATAAGCTGCAAATTGGCGGATTTTTTATTTTTACCCTTGACAAGCGGCGCAGAATACTGTATATTAATATAACGGTGGGTTTGTCTCTCCGGCCGGCTGCAGCCGCAGCTTTGCGTAATATGCATTATGCAATATGTTAAGTGAGACAACAGGTGATTTGCAATCAAAAAGGTTTGGAGTATAAAAACAAAGAAAGGTGTTGATTTTATGATGAAACATTTTCATGTAAGTGCAAAAACTTCATATGATGTACATTATGCGAAGCAACTGAACCCTAATCTGCTCGAACTTCTGGTAATAGCTTCACGTTTCTGCTGCAGTTGGATCAGCGGTCTTATGAAAAGAAACAGAGTTGCGAAAAGGTGTTATTCACCTGCCTGCAGGCAGGTGAAGCAGTACTGCTTCACCTTGATAGAGCTGCTTGTCGTAATTGCCATTATCGCCATTCTGGCGGCGATGCTGCTGCCGGCGTTGAGCAGTGCCAGAGCCGCAGCAAAAAGCGCTGGATGCATGAACAACCTCAAGCAGATCAATATTGCACTTAACCTGTATGCTGATGAAAACGACGATTACTTTCCGCCGTCATCCATGAAAAAGGGTGACAGCTGGATGGAGTATATTGCAGAGCTCAAAGACTCCAATGGATTGATATTCAATCACAGCAAAGATACGCCGAGCTCATTTCATTGCCCGGCTGAAGCTACAAGATTTGGCGGTCACAACGACAAAAAAGCTCAATACGGTCATTATTTGGGCAATGTATATGTAATGGGCTCTAAAGGAACATCCAGTAAACGCGACCGGGTTTACAAGCGCGCAATTTTCGAAGAACCTGATAAAGTAATGCTGGTCATGGATGGATTCCGACTGGATGGCAGTGCTGCTACTTTCATAGCGCTTTTGAGTTTCCGTCATGGCTCCGGCGATACCAGAGAATTGGAAGATGATGGGAAAACCTATAAAACCGATCAGGTTGCCGGCCCTGGCGGTTTGTGCAATGTGCTTTACATTTCCGGTTCAGTCCGTCCGATAACCATGTCGAGCCTGAATGGTTCTCCCGGTTCCGGCAATGGATTGATCAAAGATTCGGAAGGCAATATTGTTTGCGGACCCAGCAAATACGAAGCGCAATCTGCTATTTTGTAAAATTTTAATACAGTAAGCACTATATCGTATAAGCGGCTTTTATTTTTTGTTTTTGATAATTGGTATGAAATGATGTAAACAAAGAGTTTGTCTCTTTTTACTGACTGTTGCGATAACTTCGCATAATTAACATAGTTATGCGAGGACTACACAATAAAAAAGAGAATCACAATTTTTGAAAAAAACGGGTTGAACAATGGCATCAACACCACGTTCACGACAAAGCTTATCACAAATCAAAGAACAAACATCTGCGTCAGAATAGAGCTTTGAAATGGGATCAACTTCAGAGAAGCACACCGGATCAGGAAAATCAAACTGATCTTCACAGTCTTCACTTTCCTTATCGAAAAGCGAATGCAACAAAAGAATATCAAAAAGACGCATAAAAAAAACTCCAATTAAAAGGATAGCACAAATTGAAAAATAATCAAATAAATTGTCATAAAAAATCCCATTAATGGGTGTACTGCCACACGTTGTGTGTCAGTTGGCACCCTATAGTCAAGAATATAGGGTGCCAACTTCGTTTTACGAAGTAACTTCTGAACCTTCCACCGGCGCGATCACAACCGGCACCGGTTCAGGCTTCACAGGCTTCGGCAAAAGGCCAATACGAATAGCTTCTTCGCGATTATCGGGGTTTTGCACAAAATCCACCAATTCTATCGGGTTATTACGGAAACGCGCTCTGACACCGCTTTCCATTGAATTAAAGACCGTTTCAGCCTTTTCAATCAAAGCGTAAGCATCTTGCAAAGATGTAACCGTAAAATCACCATAAATCGGTGGAGAAGTAGGCGCAGGCAGAGAACCGCCATTCACTGCACGCTTCATAATACGATTGATTTCAAGCTGTTCTGCAAAATGCTGCTGCACTTTAGTATGAACAGGGTCAGGAGTATTGGTTTTTGGACGGGGGGGGCGTGTATTGTACAAATCAAAAAAGATGGCCATTTTCAATACCTTCAATGTTAATAAAAGGGGAATTACACGCGCAGAGGTAAATAGTACCAGCTGCCAAAAGTAAAGTGATCAAAACAGCATAAAACCATCGCTTCGCGAGATTTATATGTTTTGACACTTGACTTTTTTCATTGCTGGCGCTACCTTGTTCTTCCGTCAAAGGGGAAGGAAACAATTCTTGTTCCTTCCTTTCATTTGATAATAATTATCTCTATTTACTCGTGGAAGTTGTTGACGAAGCAATCAAAACCGCCAGCGACAAAGGCATTTTTGTTTCCGACCATGTGGAGCTGGACTTTGCTCCGGTTTACAAAGATAACGCCCAAGGACCGCGGCAGAATAGCTGGCGTGTGCTCGGATTTACTCCGGGTACGGTAGAGGATTCCGGCGATCCGCTGGCTGATATGGAAGCCAACGCTGTTGCTGCCTTCCCCGCCGGCTTGGATTTCAGCGGCGTGGATGTGGGGTCAAGCATCACCGAGGATGGTTATGTACTTGAAGCGCGTATTCCGTGGAAAGTGCTTGGAATAAAAGGCAATGTAACTGCCGGAATGGTATTTGGCGTGGATGTGCATATATCTGACTCCGACAAAGACTTTGTGCAGGAAGCCATGACCAGTTTGAACAACACCACGCCGTGGAAAGGCCGCCGTCAGGAAAATATCCTGAAAATGGTGCTGACCGGAACCGATGGCAAGATAAAAAAATAACAATGTGTTTCAGTTGCAGAGTTGGATAAGTTTATCCGCCTCTGTTTTTTTCGGCAGTTAAAGCAATGTTTGCAGGTTGGGCAGAGCTGAAAAATTAAAAACTTTGATCCGGAGATTTGCAAAAAGGTAAAAATAATGTTAACTTAAACCAAACTTATGAAAGTTTAGTATAAAGGATATTATTTATGAAAATGGGTATTACTGTGTACGGAGCCCACCTTCTGGTTCCGGAAGAAAAGAGAACTGTTGCCAATATCATTCGCGCTGCCGCGCATGTCGGGTTTGACGGTATCGATTTGGGGTATTATTGGGGCGAGGATAAAACATCCGAATTCGCCGAAGCTGTAAAAGTTGCCGACGGCGAGGGTATTGCCATAGCCAACTACATTGTAGGCAATAACTTCGGCAATGCTGCCGCCGAGGATCGTTTGCCGGATGAAATCGAAAAAGTAAAAACGGCTTTGAACGAAGCCGCCTCTTTCGGCTGCAAAGCGCTGCGGGTTTTCGGCGGCGGTTACAACCTTGACTGGGCCACTTACAGTCCCAAGATAGCCGAAGCTCTGAATGCTTGTGTGGAAACTGCGGAAAAATGCAATGTAGTTATGGCAATCGAAGACCATGGGGCGCTTTGCAAAAACTCTGCTGAACAGCTTTTTTACATCAGCGAAGTCAATTCGCCCTATCTGCGCGCCACTGCTGATATCGGTAATTACTGGCTGCCCGGCGGCGAGCTGCCCATTGTGGGGGTAAGCAGTATTGCTGAATATGTATCAATGGTGCATGTTAAAGACTACGTTTTTATCAATAACAAACCGGTGGCGTGTCCTTCCGGCGAAGGTGTGATCGATTTCCGCAGCTGTTTCCGGGCGCTGAAAGATTCCGGTTATGATGGCTATTTGAGCTTGGAATATGAGTGCGGCATCGGCGATCCGCGGCAGGGAATCACCACCAGTTTGGTGAACATGCGCCGTTTGGAGGCCAGTTGCTGAAAAAAAATCCGGCAATCCGGGGAAAACCCTTGAAAAAGTAGTTTTGTACGCTATATTATATATTGTAATAGTGTTGTGTAAAACTTTTTCAAGGGATTTTTGTTTGTATGGTTGCAGATGTTTCAGCGGTCAGAAAAGAACTGATCAAAAACACCCGTCTTATTGTGGTCAAGGCCGGAACCCGGCTGTTGACTGATCCCCGCCGGTTCAGCGAGCTTATTGCCGGGATTGCGGCTTTGCGGGAAAAAAATTATAAAGTTATGCTCATATCTTCCGGTGCAGTCGGTACCGGTATGACTGCGTTGGGTTTGGAAAAACGCCCCAAGCAGCTCTCCGAAGTGCAGGCGCTTGCATCCATCGGGCAGGGCAAACTTATGGCGCTTTATGATGCCGAGTGCCGCAAATACGGTTTTCATACCGCTCAGCTGCTGTTGACGGCCGATGATCTGCGTCAGCGTTCGCGTTATATCAATGCGGCTAACTGCATCAATGCCTTGTTGTGCCATAACGTGTTGCCGATCATCAACGAACACGACTCCGTTTCGATTGCCGAACTCAAATTCGGCGATAACGATACCCTCGCCGGTATGCTTGGCGCCGTGCTGGGCGCTGAATTGACCGTTATATTGACCACAGAACAGGGCTTGCGGAAGCGTAATGCCGACGGCACGCTGGGCGAACGTATTTCGCTGGTGGAAAAGCTTACTCCGGAAATGATCGCTTCGGCGGGAGATACCGATAATAATGCCATGAGTGTGGGCGGTATGATCTCCAAACTCCGCGCCGCCAATCTGGTTACCGAAGCCGGTTCGCATCTCTGGATAGCCGACGGCAGAGAGCCGGGGATATTGGAAAAGATCATTGCCGGCGAAGATGTGGGCACGCTTTTCTGCCCCCGCCGCAGCAAATTGCACTCCAAGCAATGCTGGATCAAATTCTTCGCCAAAGCTTCCGGTTCGCTTACGCTGGATGTCGGGGCGATCAAAGCGGTGAAAACTGGTGGAAAAAGTTTACTGCCCTCCGGGGTTACCGGGGTTTTCGGCAGTTTCAAGCGCGGCGATACGGTGGAACTCTGTACATCTAAAGGCGAAGTTATTGCCCGCGGTTTGAGCAATTACTCATCAAGCGAGTGTCTGGAGCTTATGGGCAAGCATCACGATGAACTGCTTGAAAAACTCGGCAGTGCCGCCGATGAAGAATTTGTTCACCGCGATAATCTGGTGCTGGCTCCAGAGTTGAAAGGATTGATCAAGTGAAAGTTTTCATCAAAACTTACGGCTGCCAGATGAATGTGCGCGACAGCGAGGCGCTGGCGGGTATGCTGACCCGGGCCGGAGCGGAGCTCACCGCTTCCGAGGCCGAAGCCGATGTGATGATTTTCAATACTTGCAGTGTGCGTGATCAGGCCGAGCGCAAAGCTATCGGCAAGATCACTTTCATGAAAAAATACAAAAAGTTCAAGCCGGAACTGGTCGTAGGGGTCATCGGTTGTATGGCACAGCACCGCGGACAGGAATTGCTGGATAAAATAGCGCATCTGGATTTTGCGCTGGGCACCGGGCAGCTGCACCGCCTGCTGGAAGTCATTGACGATGTAAAGAAAAACCGCCGCAAAA
Source organism: Victivallaceae bacterium (assembly GCA_045635745.1). GTDB lineage: Bacteria > Verrucomicrobiota > Lentisphaeria > Victivallales > Victivallaceae > SIG78. Next base: position 1,666 of record JAZTWG010000008.1, on the reverse strand, counting down.
TAGCTTTGCTGGAAGAAGGCAGCGATGTGCTCGAAGCTATGGGGATGCACGACGATTTTTTCAATACCCGTCCGCACACCGGCATGATTGCCATTACCCGCGGATGCAACCGTTTCTGCTCGTACTGCATTGTACCGTATGTGCGCGGTCGCGAATTCAGCCGTAATGCTGAAGATATTGTTGAAGAGGCAAAAATGCTCGCCGGTCAGGGCGTGCGCGAAATCATGTTGCTGGGGCAGAATGTGGCGGCTTACGGCTGCGGCGGGAATGTGAATCCCCCGGCAGCAGATGTATCGCCATTCGGTGATCTTTTGCTTGATATAGCAAAGATCGACGGCATCAAACGCATCCGTTACACCTCGCCTTATCCGACATTTTTTACTGATAAACTTATTGACATAATCGCTGGTGAACCCAAGATCTGCCGCAATGTGCATCTGCCGCTGCAAAGCGGTTCCGACCGGGTGCTGAAAAATATGAACCGGCAGTACACGGCAGATAGCTATCTGGATATTGTCAATAAATTGAAAGATAAAGTAGGCGAATTGACTTTCTCCACCGATGTGATCGTAGGTTTTCCCGGCGAAACGAAAGAAGATTTTCTCTGCACAAAAGATTTGATGAATACTGTCGGTTTCGACCACGCATTCATCTTCAAATATTCTCCGCGTGCCGGAGCCAAATCCGCCGAATGGGTTGATGACGTGCCGCAGGAGGTCAAGGAAGAACGCAATCAAATATTGCTTGCTGACTTGGAAAAGCGTTCCATTGCCGGTAATCTTGCCTGCGTTGGCAGAACGCTGGAAGTGATGGTCGATGGAGTAAGCCCACGTAATCCGGCCCGCTGGTCGGGCAGAACTTCCACCGCCAGAACTGTGGTGTTCAGTTACTCCGAAGGCATGAAGCCGGGCGATCTTATTCAAGTACCCATAGAACGGGCCGGCCGCGTAACGCTTTTCGGCCCCGGATTAGTCGGTGCTGACGAAGAACTGTAAGCAAGCAAATCCATGGCAATATCCACAATTTTTGCTCATGCATTTGCCTGTTGAAATGTTTGGAGTTGAACTATGTGGATATTGCTTGAAATCATCGGTGAATTTTTCTGCATGCTGTTTGGTATGGCTGCGGATGAAGTCGGCGGCAGCCGGGAAGTGCCGAAGTTGGTAAAAATATTACTGGCGCATTGGCATTCGGTTTGATTGTTGCTGTTTTATTTATCGTGTGGAAACTTACGGAATAAAATTTAACTGTTGCAATATCCGGGTAATATATGATCGTAAAATACAGTTCTCTTGCAATACTGTATTGGGGTGTACTGTTGGAACGCAGGAATACAATATGCTGCTGCGTGAAAATTTTTAATAAATTTATAATAAATAAATTGCATCTCTTGTGATTTTACGCTATTGTTGTTCAGTTAAATAAGTTTATCCATATAACAGTAGATAAAAATGAGAACAAACTTTTTTCTTACCGCACTGTTTATTCTGTTTGCCGGTTGTACGCTGGGTGCTTTTGAGATCACCGGCAATACTCAAATCGTTATCAGCAGCCGGGCGGTGGAATCCATACATCTTGCCGCCCGGGAAATGGCCGATTATATTTTTAAAGCAAGCGGCATAAAACCAACAGTCGTTGAGGGGAAAAGTTCCGCAAAAACGCAAAT
>JAZTWG010000007.1:0-9962 GCA_045635745.1 Victivallaceae bacterium | reverse complement strand
CTTTTCCATCAACAGGGCGCCGTAGGTGGAAAGCTTGGCACGACGGCCTTTACCATGAGGACCGGCCGGATAAGGACGCTTGACGCTCGGACATTTGGGGTCGCCCCACAGGCACTGACCGACGCGGCGGCAGAACTTGTGCTTGGCTTGACTTGCGGTAGACATTGATCTATCCCTTTCTTAAAGTATTGTTTATGAAGTCGGGAACTCTGCCGGCTGCCGGCAAAAAACCATTCCCCTGCAATCAGGTGTCAAGCCCATAAATCACAAACATGGGGCCTGACTGCAACTTCAGAGCATTTAAAATAGCTCCAATAAGGCACTTTTGCAAATATTTGCCGCATTTTTTTTTGCTTTTTTCATCTTTGATAATTGCAACTTGGTGCTTTTGCCTGTAATGTATACAGCGTGTTAAAGTAATGAAAGGAGTATTGTTTTATGTTATACAGATTTCTTATATTGCCGGTATTTGCTGTATTGCTGGCGCTCTGCTCCGGCTGTTCGCAGGAAGAAGCGCCCGATCCGCCGCTGGCCCGTGCAGAGCTGACGGTCAGACTCAACGAAGCGTTGAAGCTCTCCCGTTACAGCGAAGCTGCATCCATTATCGACAAGCTTCTGGCGCTGGATCCCGATGATGCAGACCTTATGGAAATGCGCGACCGCATCATCAGCAATATCTGCGTGGAAAAGGCCCAAAGTTATATAGACAGCAAAAATCTGGATAAAGCGCTTGCTTATGTAAAAAAACAGCGCCGGCAATACCCCATGCTCCCCCGTTTGCAGATACTGGAATCGGAAGTGACCAGCCTGATAACCCTGCGCGATGCAGCGGCGGAACTTGCCCGCGCCCGAACCATTGTTGAACTGACTGCCGCACTGGAAAAGATCACCCCGCTGGCGGCCGCAGAAAAATCTGCAGTGCTCCTGCAGCAGGATATCCGGAAGCGCCGGAGTGAACTTGCCGCTATGCGTAAAGCCGCGGCAGAAGCGTTGAAAAAAGCTGCCGCCGGAACTTCAGCAGCCGTGCCTGCCGGAGAAAACAAAAAAACGGCAGGAGAAAAAACCGGGTTATGAGAAAAAACTTTTTCATTTTTCTCCTGGGTATATTCTGTTGTGCAAATGCGGCGGCGGAAAATGAAAAATTCTTTCACCTTGCCGGACGGGATTTTACACGCGCCGAGGCCGAATTGCTTGCCAATGGCAAAAGTGATCTCGCCAGCGCTGTTCAGGCAAATTATGCTGCCGCAGCAGCAATAGTGCTCTGCGGCCGGGAAAATATCGGATTATCAACTGAACACACACGACGGACATTGGAACAAACTTTGCTTTTGATGCCGCCGGAAGCAAAAAGTAAATTCATTTCCGGGCTTCAATCACAGAATCTTACCGTTGAACAATGGCTCGACCGTGAAAAAGTACGCTTGGAAAATCAACTCAACGATGCCTTGCGCCGCTGGTATATAAAACGCAACGGCTCAACTTCGCCTATAACCCGTGAGCATATCAGATCGTGGTATTACCGTAACATGGATATATTCCGCCGGATCAATCTGGATCCGGAACAGCTGTGGGTATTTGCCCCCGGCAGCGAAACTGCGCTCCGTCAGGCGCAGGCAGCACTGCTGCAGGGTATCCCGGCACAAACGGTGCGTAAAAAGTACGCCTTAAATCTTGCAATGGATCCGGTTCTCGATGAACTGCACAGCAGCTCTGTACACCGGGAAAAGCTGGAAAACAACTTTATAAAAATCGTTACTGCAAACTATCTCATACTGCTTCGCGGCAACGGAATATCTTACACCTATATACCGCTGGATGAAGCATTGCAGCAAGCCATCGGCAATGCACTTTATGATGCGCTGGCCAAGGCATACCTGACAGAAGTCATGAAAAAAGAATTTGCCGGTCAGGCGATCGTGTTTTACTGACCGGCCCGTAAAGCGGCTCAACGGCTCAAAACCACCTGATCCTGAAAAGTCAGGTTGATCCGGTTGTGATCGTTGCCGTGACGGCGGGCATTTTCGATAGCACTTTTCAATGTATCCAGCCATTCGGTGTAATTGCCGACCGGCATGGTAACGTGATAACGACGCACCATGTGGCGCACATGATAATCCATATAAACAACCAGTTTATCCGCCTGGCTCAAATTGACCATCACCACCGAAAAACACGGATAGCGCTGTACGGTCATTATCAGATTCAAAGCTTCCTGCAGAGCACGGTGCTGTTCGCCGACTTTCAGGTAAGTATGTTTCATGCCGTTGATCACCGGCAGCCGTGGATGCACGCCGAAACACTCCCGTGAATTCATCACCACACAGTTGGCATCGACCACCTGCGGCGAATTGGGTCTGCCGACAAAAGCGCGCGGTATGCGTTCTTCAATATGCAGATTCAAAGTATCCGGCAGGGTTTTGCTTACCCGGGCATCGGCAATATTGGGTATGGCGCGCAGCACAGATCTGATTTTACGCATATCCAGCTCAAAAAGATTATCTTTGCCCGCCTGCAAGTTGAGTTTGCCCAACAGTACCCGGCGGTTTTCAATACCCTTGCCCCAATAGCCGCTGGATTCAATATTCACATGCCGCAGTACAAAGTGGTCATTGCCTTTGAACATACGGTCTTGCAGCCAGAAAAGTGCCGCCACACCGCCGGCGATCAGCAACACCAGCACTGCCAGCAGGATAATACCGCGAAGCAATTTTTTCTTTTCCTGCCGCACTGCCGGGGTGGCGGATTGACTGCTGTTTTTAGTTTTGCGACTGACTGCCATAAGTTCCTCTGTTTATTCCAGCCGGGATAAAGTATTCCGGCAAAAGTATTGCAAGGTAATATAACCGCTGATCGCTGATTTTAAAAGCCGCAAGATGCGAAAAGTCCGATTTTTTTTCCAAACAGCTCTTTTTACGAATTGAAACTCTCAATATATGATGCTAAATTAATTCTCATGACAACTTGTCTTGCAATCAGTAAACCAATTTGAGAAATATGCCCGAAGAACAAGCCAATATACAGTTGGAAATGAATTTCAACATGCCATCCGGCAACCGGTTCCGCCGCTGTCTGGAGCGTGGTGTGTTCACGGTGCTTTTTGAGCATGCCGCTCCCGGTATGGAGCTTTCCGATCAGGAAGCCGCCCGCCGGCTGGCTGAATTGGAAAAACAACTGCTTGGCTGCAAAGATATGCCGGTGGCACTGGCGCTGACCGACCGCAACCGTTCCGATAACGGCCGCCGCGCCGTAGAATATGCTGCATTGCTGCCGGAAAAAAACCGCAATGCCCATTTGGTCTATCTCTCGGGACGCAATACTTCGCCTGAAGGCATGCGCAGTCTGATCGCGCAAGCAGTAAGCAGCAATATATCCAACCTGGCAGCAGTTTCCGGCGAAAGTCATCCCGGCGAAACAGCCCGCACTTTGAGCGGCATGGAGTTTTGCGAAAGCGTGAATACACTGCGCATGATGCAGAATATCGCCGCGCCGCAGCCGTTTTTTCCGGGGGCAGCAGTCAACGGCCACTTGAATTCAGCGCCGGCACTTTACAGCAGTTTGTTCAAGCTGATAAAAAAATTCAATTCCGGTGCTGAATTTGCTGTAACGCAGGCGGGATTTGATATGGCCCAGCTGGATGCCGTGCGTAAATATCTTTCGTGGCGCGGCTACCATCACCCGCTGATTGCCCGATTGATGATCCTTACGCCGGAAAAGGTGGAAAAGATCATTGCCAACGCCATGCCGGGGATCACTATTTCCGAAGATTTTCTGGCCATTCTGGAAAAAGAACTGCAATTTTCCGCCAGCCAGTTCGAAGCCGCCCAATACCGCCGGCTGGAGCTGCAGGCGGCCGGATGCAAACTTTTAGGTTACAGCGGCATACAGATTTCCGGTGCCGATACGCCTTCCAAGATCGCCATCGCCACGGAGCGTATTGCCCGGGCACTGAAAGAATTCACCACTCTGCAGCAATGGGTCGATGAATACAAATTTTATATGGCCAGAACCGATATGGCACCGGCTGATAAACATTTTTATCTCTTTGAAAATCTGCTTTCCGGCAAAACCGGCGATACAGCAATACCGCCGTTGACGGAATTCACGCTGCCGGAAATGAGTTTTTTCAAACGTTGCGGCGATCAGGCGCGCCGTTTTCTCTTCCCGGAAGCCGATACGCAGGAAGCCCACGAGCGCCGCTGGCTGAAAAAATTGCTCGCCGGCTGTCGCGGCTGTCAGAAATGCCGCTTGCCGAAAACACAATTTTATTGTCCGGATCGCTGCCCCAAACGCCTTGCCAATGGTATCTGCGGCGGTGTGCGGGATAATGGTCTGTGCGAAACCGGCAATCAGCCGTGCATCCATCTGGCGATCTGGCATGCTGCCGAAAAACGCAAACTGTGCGATTCGCTGGAAAATGACTTCATTCCCTCCGGCAAAGATTGATCTCCCGCAATACAGGTCTGTCGCCATAATGCCTGACAGCTTGACAAGCCGGCCTCTCAATGGCAAGATATAATGTCAGCCATGATATAATCGGTCAGATATTTGCATATTAAAAATCTTGTTTTACCGGATATATAAGCTGCCTTACCTGTAAAAATGCCTGAAACGATAACTTACTTATAGCGAAATATTCCCCCCCCCCGCTTGGGATATTTCGGCAAACAACTTTACACTCCGATAATGCAGCACCGCAAAATTATTTTTCAATGATCAGCGCCTTACTCCCATCACCAGTCTCTGCTGCTATACCCTGAAACTCCATTACGCATTTTTCCCGGACTGATACCGAATTTACGACTGAAGAGTTTGCTTAAATAATTGGAATCGCAAAAACCGCATTCATTGGCGATCTCGCCTATTGTTTTATCTGAATTTTGCAAAAGTTCAACTGCCAGCGCAAGGCGTTTTTCCTGCTGATATTCAATTGGAGTATATCCGGTAAGCGATCTGAATGCGGAAAAGAATCCGGTTCGGGACATATGGCACAAGCGGACAAGAAAATCTACGCTGATATCTTCTTTGAAATGCAAATTCAAATAATGCAGTGCTTTGGTCGCAGAAATTTCAAAGTGTTCCTTACTCTCATTGCCTCCGCCACGGGCAATGAGAGTTAAAACTGTAAGAAAAAGGCCATAAACACAAAGCCGGTTACCCGGTAATCCGAACTGGATCTCATGCTCCATGGATCGTATCTTTGAATTTACCCGCTGCAACGCTTTTTCATCCAGATGCAAAAGCGGCTTTTCCGGTGTGGGTGATTGATAATGCTTATCGACCAGATATTGAAAAACTTTGAGATTTCCCCCATCCAGTTGCGGCAGCGGCAGTGAGGATGCATCAAAAATTATGTTCACCAAGCCCAGATTTTCAGTATTTTCATAAGCATGAATAATTCCGGGGTGCAGAAGCATCACATCGCCGGGAGAAATTTTTGCCGCCCTGCCGTTGCACCAATGCAGAGAATCAGAACCTTCTGTAATAACAACGATTTCAGAAAAATCGTGATCATGAAAGTTCAGATTGCGATTTTTTCCCGCCTTCATCCGCTTGACCGTCAACTTGAAACGGTCAATATGGGCCATGTTATCAAATTTAAATCGCTGCATATAAAACCCCTTGCAAATATTTTGAATTATTGTCAAGGTTTTCAATAAAAATTTGTTTATATTTTGTTTTGCAATATAAATAAAATCAGGAGTTGTTCTGTGTTATGAATAAAATCAAAAATATTGCTTCTGCAACTTGTTCGCTGGCAACAGCAACGATAATTGCCAGTAATGGCACTGTAACCAACTGCCCCGGATTGACTGATGATCCGGCTGCCGTTGCCGGAAAAGATACCGTGATAACTTTTTCAAAGGCTGGATATGCCAACAGTTTAGATACCGATTTGGGCAGAGCCATGGAATTAAAGGTTGATTTCAGTAAAAATCTTGGTAAAATAAAACCGCTCCATGGCGTAAACAATTCACCTGTCACCTATGGCGAAGCATTGCCGGAATTTACCGAAGCAGGGATCCCGTTTATGCGGACTCACGACACTGGCGGAACATTTGGCGGTGCAAGATTTATTGATGTATCAAATATTTTCCCCGATATGGATGCAGATGAAAATGATCCGGCATCTTATGATTTTGCTTTTACCGATGCTTACATAAAAGGTATTATTGCTTCCGGAACAAAAATATTTTACCGGCTGGGGGTAACTATTGAAAACCGCCACAAACTGAAAGCATATCACATAAATCCGCCCAAAAGTAAAATAAATTTGCACTTTGTTTCGGTATTAAAAGAAATATTTTGAAAAATTGGTGTATATTAATCGGGAAAACCGTACCAAACTTTAAAATCTGGAATATTTATGATTCAAATAACTGAAAAAGTCCTTTCCCTTGATGGAAATTGTGCCTTTGCTGACTTTGAGCTAGATGCTTTCAGTCAGCTGGATATTGAACTTGAACTGGAAGCTCCGGCGACTCTGGATATGGCTCTGGGCGAAGTAACTTCCGGCAACCGGGTAAATCGTGAACCCGGCGGCTTCCGGATCATCCGCACTATGCAGAAAGATTGCTCCTCCGGCAAAAGCTCCTTTGCTTTTGAATTGCCCAGTCACCAATCTCCATACGGTGCAAGCAACACCAGTGTGCCGCTGCCCCCCGAAGCCGGCAACCGGGAAATCGTTCCCTTCCGCTATGTGGAAATAGTTGGTGGCAAAGGCAAAGCAAAACTTATCCGCAAGGCATTTTATGGCGAATTTGACGACAATGCCGCAGATTTTGTTTCTGACAACACCCAGCTCAACAAGATCTGGCAGTTCTGCAAATATACTATGAAAGCCACTTCTGCTTTCGGCTATTACATTGATGGCGAGCGGGAGCGGCAGCCCTATGAAGGTGATTCTTTGAGCAATCTTTTAGGCGATCTTTGCTGTGGAGGCTCGGCAAATACGGCCAAACGCACCATTGACTGGCTTTTGAAAGTGCCGACCTGGTTCAACGAGTGGCAGCTTATTACAGCTATATTGGTGCGGGATTATCTGCTCTACACCGGCGATCAAGCCAGCGTAAACCAGTGGCTCCCGCAACTGGAAAAACATATAGCCAAGTTTACTTTGGAAGAAAATGATTTGCGGCGGGATGCTGACCAGGAAGAAATAGCCCAACGCCTCCCGCGGGACTTGGTCGACTGGCCGCCGAGAGAGCGGGATGATTATGAGCTTGGTAAATTCAACTTAACTCCCAACTGCTACTATTTTGAAGCTATGCAGGTAATGTATGAGCTTACCGGCAAAAACGAATATAAGATTGCAACAGAAAAGGTCAAAGCTGCCATTCTGAAAAACTTCCGCAATGGCGAAGATTTTGTTGACAGCATCGGCAGCAGCCACACGGCACTGCACAGCTTGCTTTATCCGGCATACTTCAAGATCGCCGATTTAAGCGAAAGCATGAAAAATACTCTGATCGCCAAAGGCATGTCGTGCAGCGTATACACCGCTCACTTCCTTTTGGAATACTGCTTTGACAACGGACTGGCGGATCACGCATACAATTTGCTTTTGAGCAACGATCTCAAAAGCTGGAACAATATGATCAACAAGGGTGCCACCATTGCCATGGAAGCGTGGGACGATACATTGAAGCCCAATCAGGACTGGAACCACGCCTGGGGCGCGGCGCCCGCCAATCTTATTCCCCGCTGTATAGCCGGGATCAAGCCGTTGGAGCCGGGCTTCCGCAAATTCTCTGTAACTCCGCATCCGGGCAATCTCAAAGAGTTTTACTGCAAACACCCGACACCATATGGAACGATCGAGTTGAAATACAAAGACGGCTCTTGCCAACTTACGGTACCGCCAGAAACAACCGCTATCGCCCAAACCGGCGAGTTCAAAGCTGGAGTTCACAGCTTCAAGCTTTGAAAAATTGAGCTGCAGAAAAACTCAGCGCCTTGATGCTCCTACTGGTTAAATAAACACAAAAAAACAACTTTGCGAGGGATATCTTCACGAAAACCCACGCAAAGTTGTGTCATTACTATCCGTATCATTTTTTTGTGTTCTTTTGAAATGGTATCGGGAGAGGAGGTTGAAAAATTAAGAATGTATGCTATTGTAATGCATTGCTCGGGACCGTTGTATTTTGCATCAATGATTTGAGCTTAAATCAAGTTTGAATATCTTTACCGACAGCAGGTAAAAATAAATGATATTACGGTTTTTTTTCAATTAACAAAAGGTATGAACGATGAATCAAGTCCCCCCGATTCGTTTGAATTTTGAAGAACCGAATTATGATGTCAGTAAAATTGCGCCTTATACCTTGGAAGATCCTTTGTGTTTTGCCGATGGCACGCCATTGAAATCGCCTGCTGACTGGGCTGCCCGCCGCAAAGAGATCCTTGAGATCTTTTCCCGCGAAATGTACGGCGCAGAACCGCCGGTACCGGAAGAAATGGTAATCGATGTCGTTGAAGAAAAAGACGGGTCGCTGGCCGGATTTGCTGTCCGTACACAATACCGGATGTATTTCAAAGCGGATCGGACCGGTCCTTGTATCAACTGGCTTCTGTACCGTCCGCGTCATGTTAAAAAGCCGGTTCCTGTCATTTTATTCCTTAACTACCGCGGTAATTTTGAACTGACGTATGATCCTGAAATTCCGTTTATGGATTCCTGGGTGCGTACTGGTCCGGAAACCAGAGATAATCGCCCCAAGGAAGAAAACAGAGGCTCACAGTGCAACCCAAATTCCGATTCTGTATTTCCCATCGGCATGATCATTGCACGCGGATATGCTGTTTTGACATCATGCTATGCCGAAGTTTCTTCTGATTGTTCCATTTGGGAGCCGAAAGAAGAATTCAAGCAGGAACAATTTGCTTACAATGGCGTGTTCACGCTTTGGGGGGAACGGGATGAGAACCGCACAGATAATATCACGTCATTAGGCGCCTGGGCTTGGGCGCTTTCCCGCGGCTTGGATCTTGCCGCACAGAATCCGGCACTGAATATTGCCAAATCAGTGGTAACTGGTTGTTCACGTCTTGGCAAAGCCGCATTGATCGCAGCCGCCCGGGATGAACGATTTGCCGTTTGTGTTCCGAATCAATGCGGTGGCGGCGGGATATGTCTTGCCAAACGAGATTATGGAGAAAATATTGCGACAGAAACGACATATTTCCGTCACTGGTATTGCAAGGCTTATCACAAATACCGTACCAATCCTGCAGCGTTGCTGACATTTGATCAGCATTTATTCCTTGCTGCGATCGCTCCCCGTCCGGTACTGGTGCAGGGATTCAGTTCCAGCCCATGGATGGCACCGGAAAGTGAATATCTGGCTTGTAAGGCGGCATCTCCGGTTTGGGAGTTTCTCGGAAAGACCGGTATGCCCGGTGATGGTTATCCGGAGGATTATGATACGAGCTGCATCGGACCTTATCTGGGATATGTGCGCCGTTCGGAAGCACACGGTATTTCCGCATACGATTGGCAGTGGATGCTTGACTTTGCAGATCAGGCGTTTGCACGTGCCTGATACATAAAATAGTTCGTATAAAGTACTATTGAATTATTATGCCGTGAGCCGGGCGGCACCTGCCGCCGGCAACCCACTTAAAAAATCACGCGCTCTTGCGGGTTTTCCGCAAAGAGTGCATCAGGCGTAAAGAAAAAAGAACAACTTGCAAGCTTGCTTGTGAATTTGCTCTTTGCTTTACGTCGTGATTTTTGTCGTTTAAAATAAAAATGGCGGCTCGCTTTTTTATCTTCCCCCGCCATTCTGAAATGCTTTTTGAGCTTAAAAACTCAGAAATTTGCTGTGAAACGAATTTGTAAAAAGCACTTCACTTTTGAAAAAATAAACTCAGAATTTCGCAAAGTAAAAAATATAAACAACGATTACCGATATAGCAAATATTGATAACGCTATATAAAGTAATCTCAAAAATTGTTTTAT
>JAZTWG010000006.1:0-1522 GCA_045635745.1 Victivallaceae bacterium | reverse complement strand
CCGGCAGATAAACTTGCCGCATTGGAAAAACGTCTTTACGATCGCCATGGAGCTGCGGTGGAAAAAGCGCGCGTACTGTTGCGGACCAGCACCAAACATACAGTAAAAACTGATGTTGCCAAGATATTGAATGATGCCTTTGAGGAAAACTTCAAAGATCTGCAAGCAACAGTAAATACTCAAATATCTGTAAATTAAGGTATTGAATAATGCGAGTATTTTCGATATTGGCCTTGTTGTTTTCGGTAATATCGGCAACATCTGCCAAAGATATTGATTTGGCGGATCATGTAAAAAAATACTGGAAATTTTGGCATAACCGCAATATTGAAATCGGCGATGGCGATAAACGCTGGCCGCTCACGCCGGAGTTGAAACGAGAGCGTCTTGAACACTTTAAGGCCATGTTGAGCAAATTTGCTCCGCATATAGTCAGCGAGACTTTTGTGGTGGATGAGGCTTTGGGGTGGAAAAAAGGCACTTATCTTGGAGTATTACGCTTTGGCGGACGCAATATCAAACCGATTAAAGATGTCCCCAAGCCGGATCATGAATGTACCAGCTGGGTTTCCATGGATAATATGACCGGCGGCAGAGCTGTAATTATGCACAAAAACCGGGATTCCCGCGGCCGACCGGTTGCCATACAGCGCCGGGCTGTACCCGGTAAACATGCATGGATCGGCAATGGACCGCAATATGGCCTCAGCCCGTCGCAGGGGATCAATGATCGGGGCGTGGTGGTAATGATGAATGCCGGGGATGCATTGCCGGAAGCTGAAAACAGTCAATATGGTTTTGGCGTGTTTTTGATCTGTCGGATATTGCTTGAAGAGAGCTGCACGGCCGAAGAAGCAGTAAAATTGCTGGAAAAGATCATTTATGACGATGCTCACACTCATGTTGAATGCGGATCGATATGGTTTATCGGCGATCATAAAAATGTTTATATCGTTGAACACAGCAACCGAAAACTGATTGCCAAGCCGGTCAATTCGGGTTTTATCGCCCGGGCCAATGCTTTTCATTACCCGGAAATGCAGATTTTCAGTTTGCGTTCTTATAAAGGTTTGATAGCGCACAGCCGCCGGGAGTTTGCAGTCCGCGATTATCTTGTAAACAATATCTGGCGAAAAAACGGTGTTATTACGGCGCTTGACAATGCGGCGGCTTCGCGTATAAATAAGGTTGATGGCGATTCTGGATGTTATCCTCCTTGCGGAAAGAGCACTATTTCGGCTACGACTTTTGTGATCGATAAGGAGTATCCGGATTACTTGAGTTCAGCATATATGGTTTTTGCTTCGCCGGCAAGTTCATGTTATCTGCCGGTGCCGATGAGTTTGCAGTATATACCCGAATCGATTCTGGACGGTTCTTTCAGTATGCGTTCTTTTGTTCTTATGGATAAAAATCAGCCGCTCCTGCCGGCAGATAAACTTGCCGCATTGGAAAAACGTCTTTACGATCGCCATGGAGCTGCGGTGGAAAAAGCGCGCGTACTGTTGCGGACCAGCACCAA
>JAZTWG010000005.1:0-23247 GCA_045635745.1 Victivallaceae bacterium | reverse complement strand
GGGTTCTATTGTACCGAAAATCTGGAATTGGCAAAGGAATGGGCTTCGGCTGGGAATAATAACGGCGTGGCAAACTGTTATGAGCTTGATACGGATGGTCTTGAAATATTGAACCTTTCCGCTCCGCAGTACACTATTCTGCACTGGCTTGCCTTGCTGATGAAGTACCGCACGATCCGTTTATCCACGCCAATCATGAAGCAGGCTCACGCATATCTGATGGAGCATTATCTGCTGGACATAAATCGCTACGATGTAATTATCGGTTATCGAGCAGATGATTCTTATTTTTCATTTGCCAGAGCATTTGTCAGTAATGAAATTTCTCTGCACCAGTTGAGCCGTGCTATGAAACTCGGTGAACTGGGCGAACAATTTGTCTTGAAAACTCAAAAGGCTTTTGACCGTATCCGCTTTGTTTCAGGCATTGAAGTCGCTAATGCGGTTTACGCTTCATTGCGGCAAAAGCGTGATGACAATGCCAGAGCCGCCTACCGTGCTGAATTGGAAGCGGAAGACCTTTCCGGCTTGTTCATCCGTGACATCATTAAAGAGGGAATATTGCCCGATGATCCACGCTTACAGTGAAAATTATCTTGATGATGCGATGCGGAACTTGGGCGAAGCTTTTGACTTTGCCCATGCAGTCTGCCATTTGGATTTAGACAGCTTTTTTGCTATGTTCATCAATTCCGGTATTGCAGATTTGTTCGGAAATGCTCACCCAAAGTATGTTGCCGGACTTTCCGGAACAGAACTTGCCTTGGAAGTTATGTGGAAAAGCGGCTTGAATACTGATGGTTTACAAGCTCAAGTTGAATACGATTATTCGCCGGAGTACTGGACTGGCTGGGCATTGGCATATTTCCAATGGTTCACCAAACGTCCATTCAAAAATATCGCAGAGTGCGTGACCATGCAGGAGATACTGCAACTTTATCCAACGCTTCACGAAGCATCGGAAGAAAAGTTTGTGGAAACGATCAACCGGATCATCTGCAACAAAAATCTGCCTACCCGCTTGCAGAAACGCCGCAAAGCAGCCGGACTGACGCAAAAAGAACTTGCCGAACGCTCCGGAGTGAAACTGCGGACTATTCAACAATATGAGATGCGTGCCAAAAACATCAATAAAGCCGCTGCCGAAACCTTATTGCAGCTCGCTCAAGTGCTATATTGCAACATTGAAGATTTGTTGGAATACGATTGCTGAAAAACTTGAAAGAGGTATGCAATGATCGATTATGGATTGAAAGATAAAGTTGTGTTGATTACCGGAGCAAACAACCCACAGGGCATTGGTGCAACTGCAGCACTGGCTTTTGCCCGTGAGGGAGCAAAGGTGATTCTGGTATATAAGAGAATCGCAAGAGCGTTTGATGAAAATAAGATCGACCGCAACGGAGCTGACAGATATTTCGCCGCCAATGCCGGAAACGCCGATATCGTTGAAAACAATCTGCAAGCAATAAACGCTGATTATCTTGTATTGGAAAGCGATATTTCCGATGAAGAGTCGGTCAAACAAATCTTTTCGACCGCCCTTGAGCGATACGGAAAAGTTGATATATTGGTCAATAATGCCGCCGATTGCGATTGTGATGGGTTTGATACTGTTGAAGAAATCACTCCGAAGATAATAGATGACACCTTTGCGGTTAATGTCCGGGGAATGCTTTTGATGACCAGAGAATTTATCAAACAACGCGGAGATTACGGCAGAGTTATCAATCTTTCCACCGATGCCGCACAAATTTTCGCAGGACAAATCACTTACGGAGCAAGCAAAGCAAGTGTGGAAGCACTTACCCGCAGTATTGCACTTGAAACGGCAAAGTATGGTATTACCGTAAATTGCGTTGCTCCCGGACCGACTCAAACCGGATGGATTGATGAGGAGTTGGAAAAATCAGTCATCCCGCTCATTCCTATGAACCAGCTTATTCAGCCGGAAGATATTGCAGAAACGATTCTGTTTTTAGCCAGCCGACAAGCAAAAATGATTACAGGACAAGTCATAAAGGTTTCCGGCGGACACGCTTTGTGACAATAAAAAATCCCGACACAGTACCATTTTTTGATACCACGCCGAGATTATTTTTTACTCTTTACGCCATACCGACTAATTTGCGTTGCTCCTGCCAGCTGTCGGGGAGTTTGTACAACACCTTGGTCAGCGTTACACTTTCGGGGGCTTTGCCGGTCATTACTGCCGTGACGCTGTCGGGAGCAAGGTTGACCAGTGACAAAATTCGTGCCACATGGGAACGGTCAGATTTGAGGTATTGAGCAAGCTCCAATACGGTGGAAAACTTGCCGGATTCCATCATGTCGGCGTACTGGTGTGCCAGAATCAATGCTCTGGGCAACGGCTCTTGAGCAATATCTTCCAATTTGCGGTTCTGCTCATCCACCACGATGGTCTGCTTATATCCCAAATGCCGCAGTTTGAACGGCACTACAATGACCGGAGTGCCGTCTTCACGATATTTCACATTATCCATTATTTCACCACCACGCCCACATCCTTAAGCAGGGCTTTTATTCCGTCAACTTTCGGCTCGATTTCCAAGCGGTCTTCAAATATCAGAATCCGGCTGATGATGTTCTGCAGCAACCTGCATCGCTCATAGTGGCACATCACACTCCATATTCCGTGAATGTTTTTCAATACCGCCCGGAGCTTCGGAGCGGTCATTGATTTGTCAACTTTCGCCATTTGAGCGATAAGCGTGGTTGATTGCAACAGTTCCCCAACCTGATCAAGAACCGCTTTTTGCAGGGCATCTGCCGGAATCCGCTTGACAGGGCAAGTGCTGAAGTTTCGCTTGGTGTCTTCTGTACATATATAATAATGATACCGCTTATTGCCTTTTTTCGTATGTACCAACCCCATCGCACCGCCGCAAGTGCCGCAATAGAGCATACCGATAAACGGATTCTGTTTGGAACGGTGCTGCTTGGGGTCGTGCCGCAGATTGCCATTGAGCAGATTTTGAACCTGATCCCCAAGTCCCTGTTCGATGATCGCCTGATGTTCACCCGGGTAACTGGTTTCCTTATGCGGAACGCGTCCGATGTAGAGCGGATTTTTCAACATCCGGTAAATCATCTGGTTATTGACCTTCTGCCCGTCATGCTTGACACCCTTTTTAGTTGTCCAGACCTTGCCGCGGATGCCTTTCAATTCCAATGTTGTTGCCACTGCCTTTGCCGAGCCGGTACGCAGGTATTCTTCAAATACGAACTTGACCGTTTCCGCTTCTGCTTCGTTGATGTGCAGTTTTTTGGTAATGGGGTCAGAATCATATCCGAGAACCGGATAGCCTCCACAATGTTTGCCACGCTTTTTTGCAGCAGAAACTTTATCACGAACCCTTTCGGTCAAAATTTCGCGCTCAAATTGAGCGAATGTCATCAGAATATTCAACATCATCCGTCCGGAACTCGTCCGGGTATTGATTTCCTGCGTTACCGAACAGAATGATACGCCGTACTCATCAAAGACCGATTGCAGTTCTCCAAAATCAAAAATCGAGCGGGATAAGCGGTCAATTTTATAAACCATGGATATATCAGAATACTACGCTTAATTATGTATAGTGCAAAGCAAAACCTTAACATACAAGGAGATACATAAAAATGACTAAAGAACAGATGCAAAAAGAGATCGCCCGGCTGAACCACAAGATTGAGATCGAACTGACAGAAATCAAGAACCTTGCCAACTGGCTGCTTGCCAAGGCAGATGATGCCGACAGCATCACCTTCCACTGCCCAAGCCGAATGATCGCCCAGAGCGAAAGTACGCTCAAGGAACTTATCGCTCGCCGCGACACCCTCAAAGAAATCCTCGGAGAGTAATGAATTATGGATCCGTGGTTCAACAGAAAATTCTGTGACCGCTGTCACAAATCCTTGGCGGGCGGCTTTTCTATGAGTAGATTTGATACCAGTGCCTTGTGTTTTGACTGCCTTGAAGAGGAGCGTCAGCATCCGGACTACCAGAAAGCGGTGGATGCCGAGCTTGCGGTACTCCGCGCAGGAAACCGTAATTTTGAAGGCATCGGATGGCCCGGCAAAAACGGGAGGGTGAAATAATGGCTGATACCAAGACCAACATCATCGTGCAGCTCACCGGTACTGACGGGAACATTTTTTGTGTAATCGGCAAAGTCCGGGAAGCTCTCCGCCGGAACGGACGCTCCAATCTCATCAAAGAATTTACCGATTATATCACCAGCAGCAGTTCCTACGAGGAGGCACTCTGCCGTGTGATGGAATATGTCATCGTAAAATAAGGAGCAGAACTATGCGCGCAGTAAAAATCGATCCCGTCAGCCGGACGGTCACGGAAAGTGAACTTAAGAAAAATCACAACAGCATTCAGCAGGAGTTTTATAAAATCATCGGATGTGACATTATAGAGCTGATGAAAAACTTTTCCAAAAACATAAAAATGGCTATCATAAAAATAAAAAAAATGGCTGTCAAGCATTTGAAAGCATTTGTTCAGAATGTAAATTAACAGTGAGAAATTCAGTTGTGAGTAAATCTGATTCGCAGAGGATATCGGCAAAAATCAAATAAATAAAAGGATGAAAAATGGACAATATCAAATTGACTGTTTTGGACTACACCGTAATGATCGGTTATTTGGTTGCACTTGTAGTTATTGGGATACTTTGTTCAGGACGCAAAAAAGATACCAGAGACTTTTTGCTGGGCGGCGGTAAGATGCCATGGTTCGCATTGGGGATATCCTGCTTAATGGCTGCGTTAAGTGCATTTTCTCTGGTGATGATCCCCGGTGAAATTTATAACCATGGACTGAACTTCTTTATATTCAGTTTGATTACGCCGATCTTCACTTTGGTTACTTGCCGGATTTTTATGAAATTTTATTTCAAATTAGGTAGTTTTACGCCTTTTGAATATTTGGAATATCGTTATGATAGTACGGTGCGTTGTTTAATTGCCGGTTTGACAATCTATCTGAGAATGATCTATCTGGGAATGGTCTTTTTTTCCACCAGTAAGGTTTTTGAAGGAGCCGCCGGGTGGTCGCCGTGGCTCAGTATTCCACTGGTGGGTTTGATATCTTTGATTTTTACTTCCAGTGGCGGACTCAAAGCTGTAGTCTGGACAGATGTCATGCAATTTATTGTGCTGGTTGGCGGATTGTTCTGTATCCTCGGCTTTCTGTTTTACAAGATCGACGGTGGCATTATCGAAGGTATTGCTTGTGCGTTCCGCAATGGGCATGGATTCAATGATTTGGCAAAACCAGAATTTTATCTGCTTGGGCCATACACACGATTATCGATTTGGCTTTTGCTGCTCGGATCGTTCATGGCACCGATTTCCGTTATGGCCAGTGACCAAATGACTGTACAACGGTTGCTGGCTTCCGGCAGCTATGAAAAGGCTCAGAAAACTCAGTTGAGCAATACGATGCTGACAATCCCCACCTTGATTATTCTTTTTGTTATCGGGCTTTGTGTTTTTACTTATTTTCACCAGAATCCGCAATTCAAGCCTGCCAGCGGTGATACGGCACTTTTCAATTTTATATCCCTGCAGCTGCCCAGCCCTCTGCCCGGATTGGTTTTAGCGGGTATGTTGGCGGCAGTAATCTCTACATTGAACGCTGTATTCAACAGTTTGGCTACAGTTTACTGCAAAGAATTTCATATCCGCTATATCAATAAGTCATTGGATGAAAAAGGCCAGGTACGCCTTTCAAGAATTGCAACGATATTGATCGGGGTATTGGCAATCGGTCTGGGACTGCTGATTTCTACAACTGCCGGCGTTCTGCGTCAGAGCGTGGTGGAAGCCTCTACGATTTTCAATGCATTTGAAGCCATCGTTATTCCAGCCTTTGTATTTGCAGTACTTGGTAAAAGAGCCTCTACTGTGCTGGTTTGGTTTACTGCCGGAATAATCTGGGGAATCAAATTGATGCTTATTGGCTGGTTTTCCGCCAGTAGTTATGTCATGAAAACTTTCAAGCCGGGGAGCGATCCTTCCTGGGCGGGTGCACAAAATTTGGAGATCATATTTATTCCGTTGTTTTTTGCAGTGGTATTGAGTATTATCTTCGTTGTGCTGAAAAAGTCCAAACCTGCCAAGCGGCATTTAGTGGCTTTGCTGTTAGCTTCTTCATCTATTGGTGCAACTATAGGCGGGATTATCTGGTATATTGTAAGCAATAGTTTGCTGGAGTCTGGCGAAGGTAAGGCTTTAAGTTTTACCTGGTTAGGTCTGCCCAGTATTGTAAGTTATATAATCATCGGTTGGAGTTGGCTGAAATTTGGTCCGGAACAGCCTGAAGAAAAATATAAAGGTCTGACGCTTTTTGATTCCGGCGAAGTAATCAAAAAATAATACAATACACTGTGGAGATAGCTGGTTATGGCAACATTCAGTTGGTTAACAGAAGGTTTTGAAGCTTTTCGTGCCGGAACATTCGGTAACGGCGGACAAAATATTTATGTATCGCGTAAAGGTATATTGCAGCGTATTTTTCAGCATGATTTGAACCACAATGGTTTTTTTGATCTGGTCTTTGCAAACTGTCAGAATCACCATGAATCTGCCGAAAGTTATGTTTATTCTCTTAAGGGCGAACGTTCTGTTCTTCCGGGGCAAGGGGCTGTTTCCGGGGTGGTCGATGACCTCTTTGACAGCGGTTATCAGGATATTGTCATCGCCGGCAGATATGATATGGCAGCACCTTATGCCACAAGTGATATTTACTTTGGCAGTCCGGAAGGCTACAGCAGCAAGTATCATATAAGGATTCCAACCCCATGGAGCGAAAATGTTACCTCCGGACGCTTCAAGCCCGGCAGAAAGTCGCTGGTTTTTGCCATGCCAATTTACAAGCATATCCGCATTTTTGACCAGACTGATACCGGCTTTACATGGGATGGTTTTGTGGATTGGAATGTTCATGCCCAGCAAGTGCTGGCGGTAGACTTGGATGGTGACGGCTTTGATGAATTGATCGTGGTCAACAATGATTTGACTTTCGGACGGGTCTACTGGGGCGGCATTGAAGGGATTAATGAAAATAATTATACGGATCTGCCGCTGCCACAAGCTGATGAAATACAGTTTCTGCAATATTCTGATAACCTCAAAAGCCAAATGGAGAAAGATGTGAATATCTTTCCGCAAATCCGCAAAGGAGTTTGTCAGAAACACAATGTAGCAGTGTTGGCGACCGGCAGAAAACTTATCATGTATGCTTCAAATAAGCAGCGGAAAATCTTCCGGCTGGATGAGTTGGAAGTCCCGGGAGTGTTGGCGGGGGTTGTTTCCAATGATTTGATCGCTGCTGCAGCCAGACCGGAAAGCCGGATTTATCGCAATAAAAAATTGGTTGGGAAAATAGCTACTCCTCAGGCATCTGATGCTGCACTTATGCCTGACGAAAGTGTGTTGTTTGCCAACAATGGTGGCGATAAAACTTATACATGCAATTGTGTGAGATGCAGCGAAAATGGTGAAATATTGCAGAACTTTGAGGGAGAAGATACCCGCCGGATCATTCCGATAGTTGATCCGCAGCAGGAACCGGCGGTTCTGCTGATCAACCGCTATTCGCGTTCCTCTGTTGGGTTTGACAAATGCTATATATACTGGGGCAGCAAAGACGGCTATGATTCGGAAAACCGGCAGGAAGTTCCCGGCTGGTGTGCAGTAGATTCGTTGTGTGCGGACTTCGATGATGATGGATGGGCTGAACTTCTTATCGGCAATAACTCCGAAAACTCCATGTGGCTTGATCGCGGACACCACTTGCATTACTTTGGAGCCAATGGTTTTATCCCGGAAAAGACCCGCAGACTTCAAACAGATCTGGGCTGGGGGGTGATTGCCGGTGACTTCAATCATGACGGCTATTTGGATATTATCACCTCTTGCAACAAATGGAGCGATCTGCGTATTTATCACGGATGCGATAACTTCCAGACATGGGAAGATATAAAAATAAATGCAGAGTGGGCTCTGCGCTGGATCGGTGCTTATGACCTCAATAACAATGGTTATCTGGATTTGGTGATCCCGCGCAAAAACAATCCGCTTATTCTTTGGGGAGGTCCGGAAGGTTATTCATTGGAACGCTCTACCCTGTTGAACTGTTATTTTAGCTTGAGTTGTGCTGCTGCTGATTTTACCGGCAACGGCTATTTGGATTTAGTTATTGGCGGTCATACAGAGACTCCGAGTGAAGGTTATCTCAAGCTCAAGCAGCCGCATCACAGTTATGTATATATTTATTGGGGAGGTCCGGAAGGATTTAGCGAACAGCGCAAATGTGTGCTCAGGGGGGATGCGGCTGACAGTTTTGCGATTGCTGATTTCAACAACGACGGATGGCTGGATCTTTTTGTTGGCAGTTATCACGGCGGAAAAGATAGAGATATCAATTCGTTCTTGTATTGGAACCGCAATGGTAAGTTTGATGAACTTGACCGGGAGCTGCTTTACACGCACTCTGCATCCGGTTGCGTGGCGGCTGACTTCAATGAAGATGGATATATCGACCTTGCAGTGGCAAATCATAAAGTTAACGGAGATCATCACGGGTGGTCTGCGGTATGGTGGAATGGCCCGGAAGGATTTAATCCATCAAGATGTACTAAACTCCCGACTAATGGACCACACGGAATGACCTCTATCAATCCCGGCAACATCAAAAATCGCGGTCCGGAAGAATACTACACATCCACCCCCTTTACAACAGCACAATCTGCCGCACCGGCAAGTGTACACATGGCAATGGAGTTGCCGGACAAGTGCTGGGTAAATATCCGTTTCCGCAGTGCTGACCGTGAAGAGGGTTTGAACGATGCTCCGTGGAGTTCATGGTATAAAGTTCAACCCGACGAAAATACCCTGCCGGAACTTAAAGCTGGATTTTATTGGCAATATGAACTGGCTTTGGGTGCAATAAACGCATTGCGCACGCCAAGAATCAGTAGGATAAATATTTCCATGAAAAACGAATAACATAAAAAGCAAGATAAAACAACAGCATACTGTGCAGCTTAAGAAATATTAAAAAAGCTGCAAGTATGCTGTTTTTTATTGACAGCGGACAATTCAATTTTATCTGCGAACTGAAGTTTTATAAATCAAAAGGTAATTTGAAAACTGTTTTTATTGTGTAGATATATTCATAAACATCAAATACACTCTGCAAACGCATCTCGTGACAGCGTACCCAGTCAAACAATTTTACAGCCTCACCTGTCTGGTCTCCACCACTCCATGCCGCAGTCAAGAAGTTGACCAATAAATGACTTAATTCTATATGCAGTTGTAATTGCGACCATGATTCACGCTGGCACAACGAATGTGAACGCAAACCGCATTCCATAACCGGTTGAATATCTCGGGATAGCTGTGCATATTTTTTCAAATCTTCCACAGCAGCAAATTTTTCTGTCTCAGAGCCTTCGTTGCGGATTAACGGCGGATGAAACAACTCCGAACATTTTTGGAAATAATCCTGTACTTCCTGCCAGCCGGTTCCATAGGCATGACTGAAATAATCATTGGCGATTTCGCTGAAACTTATTTGTGGATTCCACAATGTCCTGCCCATGGTAGTCACCCCTAACCCATGCGGAAAACTCACCCGCTGGCTCTGACAACTGACCAAACCATCCAACTGCATGGCTTTGAGGTTACGGCAATCCTGATGCAGAATCACAGCTGCCTGATAAAAGCCCGGATCTTTGTGGTGATCCCACATAAAGTGATAATCAAAATCAAAACTGCTGCTGGCTGGACACAGCTTTTGCCATGCTTTCAGAAACGCCATATTAAGATCAGGTGATTCCGGCATAGTTAAATGATTGCGGTCAAATGGCGGCAATTCGATATTGTCAATACAACCTCCAGTCGTAAACGGTCTGGTGTAACTTCTGGTAATCGGTGCAAACATCAATATAAAACGGTCAGGGTTACGCAAACGCTTCTTTTCCGGCGGCCACAGCAAATCAACATAAATCAAAAAGACCAGTTTGGCAGGCAATTCAGCAGCGGTAAGTTTTTCGTCAGCCAGATTTAAGAGATCAATGTACCAGTCAGCCGGACGCTGAACGGTACATGTCGGACATTCGCACTGATTGTTGTAACCATCTGCCAGCCAGAAATGAATTGTGTTTACATCGGAATTGTCCAACGCATATTGTACTATGTCGTCGGTGATTTTTTCCCGTACCTCCGGATTGCCGTAGCACAAATTTGTATTAAGCGCAATCCCCCCCCATAACTCACGTTTACCGTCAACTTCAGCAAAATACGCTTTGATTTCCGGAGCGATCTCGCCTTGATGCTGCGTCCAGCCGGGGCCGGGGATCCCCAGGGGTTCACAAGTCCAGCCATGACCAACAGTATGCAGATCCATGCCACGGCGGAGAAGTTCCTGCCGGATGGTACTGGTAATTGTACGGGCACGTTCTTCATCGAACATTTCCGGCTGCAGCAGAGGATTTTCATTATGGCTGTACCAACGGTCAAAAAAGGTATAGGCATTACGGAATTGAATGAAAAAAGTATTAAACCCCAAACGCATCATCCATTCAATCGCTTCGAGCACATTCTTTTGAGATAAGGCTCCTTCAATGCACTGACCGCGATGACGGTATCCGGCAGTGGATGTCAACGCATAACACTGCTGACAATTTATCTGTTCAGGAATATATTCACCGCTGCGCCCAGGACGTATCCAACGGAAACCAAGCATTTCCAGAAATCTGTAAACACCAAAGATGACCGAACGTGGATTACTGCCGTAAATCGTACCGCCGCCATTACTTAAATCAATGTTAAACGAAAAACTATCCGGCTCATTGATTTTATTGTCAGCACTCAGGGTGATTTGAGCATTGATACTCGGTTCAACGCTTTTTACACTCTTGAGAAAATAGTTCAATTCTGAAGCAGCAAATTGCAGTGCAGGATCATCGTTGATAGTTTTTACGTTCAAGGTTATCATTCTTTTAACCCTTCAGATTACTGAAATCTTACGTCCGGAATCCTGTGCAGACTGATGAGCAAGAGCACACAGTTTAAGATTCCGCAGACCATCGTTGCCATCATCCGGTGTATTGCAGCGTATCGAAGAGGCGTGTTTGGTGATCAAAGTCTGATAGATGTTTTTAGCTTCATCAACAGCGACACACTGCTGTTCTATACCGTTATCCAGTTCCAAACGTATACCTATCGGTTCCCCGGGCAAACCGGAAAGCTGGGTCATGGTACCGCAGCCACGCAGAACTGCCTGTGAACCGTAAATTTCGTAACCATTGGAAGTCAGAGTGCCTGCCAGTCCTCCGCGTTTTTCCGCAAAAGATACTCTTACAGATCCCATCACTTCTCCAGCCATGCCGAATTTTATATATGCTCCGTCTTCAACTGCTATCGGCAGAATTTTGGGCATATAACAGGCAGCTACCCATTCAATCGGCTTTTGAAACAGAAATTCCGCCATATAAAAGCAGTGACTCGCCACATCACCGATTGGACCGCCCATTTCTTCGAGCTTACTGCAACGCCATGTAGCGGCTTCCTCTGGAGTAAAACCAAATGCAAATTCCATGTGGAAACAACCATCGTTTACTGTTCCTAATTGACCGGTTTGAATAATCCGGGCAGCTTTGATATTGTAAACATTGTTGATCATCATGTGGTCAACCATCAGCGAAAGTTTTTTGCTTCGGGCAAGAGCAACCATTTTTTCGGCATCTTCAATCGATGTGGCAACCGGTTTCTCTACAATAACATGCTTGCCGTGATTCATTGCTTCCAAAGCAAGAGTGGCGTGTGAAGCATTATTAGTTGCAATGTAGACAGCTTCTATTGTGGGATCCTGCCATATTGCATCTAACGATTCATACCATTTAAGGTTTAATTTTTCAACTGCATTTCTGCGTTGCGACATCAGATCAAACGCTCCGATAAGTTCCGCACCATCCACACCATTGAAACGGCTTAAGTCGCAGCCAAAACCTTCTTTTGCGATACGGTTTTCGGCAATGCCACCGAAACCGATCAAAGCATAACGAACTTTTTCCATACATTAAAAGCCTTCTTTTTGATTGAGGTAATTTCAAAAGTCATTCAAAACAAAGGCAAAGAGCAAAACCACAGCACCGGATAAGGTAGTTTGAGGTGGCTATCTGAAAGATAACCGCCGAAAACACTCCTTGTACTGGGCGAAGGTTGTGCCTTTGACGACTTTTGAGGAGTTTTGAAATTATCTCGATTAAGTTACATTTTTGCTCCGGCAATGAGTGCTCCACAATCGCTGGTGCAGGCGATCCAATCAATTTTTCGCAGCAACCAGTCATCGGTCAAACCTTCAGCCGTACCTAAGTATAAGCCTGCTTTTTTTACTTTGTAAGCAATTTCATCTAAAATTTTCTTTATTTCAGGATCATCATACTCGCATGGTTTGCCCATTGATCCTGAGAGGTCTGCCGGTCCAATGCAAATACTGTCAATACCCGGTATTTGTAATATGTTATCCAACTCTTTGAGTACAGAAACATGTTCTATCTGCAATATTACCATCGGTTCGTTTTGAGCCTGCTTGAGATACTCATTAAAGGGTATTTTGCCGTAGCATGAACAGCGTTTCACCCCGAATCCGCGTTTCCCATGTGGTGGATATTTACAAGAGCTGACAGCTTCAGCGGCTTCGGCAACCGAATTGATCATAGGGATTATGACTCCGGCTGGTGCAGCGTCCAAAATCGGTTTGATTACGCCCCATTCATTCCATTGAACCCGAACCAACGGGGCACAATCACTGCCGCGAACAGCCATGATATGCCTGAAAATGGTTTCCTGATTCAAAAGATTATGTTCGGTATCGATCCAGGTAAAATCAAAATCCAGCTCGCTGGCGATTTCACTGACAATCGGATCGGTCATGGTAATGATCATACCCTTACAAAGTTTATGTTCCTGTAATTTCCTGCGGAATGTTTCCAAATTGTTATATTTCATATTATCTTTTTCTATTTTTACGGACAAAACCGGTTTCCTGCAACCAGCGAGGTTGAGTCAATACGGCATCAAAACTGCCGAATTTTCCACTTCGCAAAGCGTACATGCTGTTGGCATGATCATGGAATACACCATGATCAAAAATGATCTTGCCATTGGAGATAACCACTTCGGCTTCACCACTCTGGCTATCGGCAATCACCACATCGGCATCAAATCCTGGAGCGAGAATTCCCTTGCGATTTTCCAATCCAAGTATCCGACTGCCTGCGACGGAAGCTTTTAAAACAAAATCTTCCCATGACCATGCCCCACTCCTGATCAGTTGACAGCCTATGCTCAATGTTATATTACGCGGCAACACACCGCCGTCGGAAGAAAATGCGTCAATTACAAATTCACCGGCAGCATTGCGTCCGGATGCCAATACCATATTTTCTTTCATGCGATCGGCACAATAGGCAATACTGACTTTGCCCTGCATCTTCAAACAGTGCTGCAATCCTTCTTCCGGAGAAGAAAGACGCATGGCTTTATCATCGGGGATCAGCACGCTTATGTGCCCGGCAGCAACGGCATCCTGCAAGCCAAGATAAGAGGCAGGATGACCGTAATGCTCTAAAGTATCGCATACACACAGGCTGGCAGGGCGTCCGTCGACGATTTTACACCCGATACAGCTGATATCACTTAGGTTGGATTCCGACACGATCTCCGGATAACTTTGCAGCATATCCAAAGCCTGGGCAGCTTCCTCGCCACGGCAATAACAGTTGATGTGTGCAAGAATCAGCGGATTATGTTCACTGCATTGCAACGCTTCGCTAAAACCTTTGAAATCATCTCGATTACAGGTAGTTCCTGCATGGAACATAAGCGGTATATTATTTTTGGCTGCCACCTCAATAGCCCGTGCAGTACCGACAGGAGTCAGCGGGTAATGTGCACCTGCCAGTTTGACTCCCCATGCACCCTTTTCAATGAAGCCAAGCATTACCGAACGCAGTTCAGCTTCTGCCGGCTCTTCACAGGAAACAGTCATCCCCGGCAATATCAGCCCCATAAATCCGATATTCAGCCCCATGGGAGTCTGGCACATACAATCCAATGTAAAACCACATTCACAGATGATAGTGTCCAACGCAGTGGTAACTCCTGCTTTAGTCAGCATGTAGTATCCAGCATCGGTCGGACCTTCAATAAAATGGGTGTGCGGGTCGATCAGCCCCGGCAATACGACTTTGCCGGTGGCATCTATGACTTGGGCATCACTGAGGGGGGACACATTGCCGAGTTGGCTGATCACCCCATCTTCGATCAGCAAATCCTGGATCTGCTCCTGAACCGGATATCCGCATACGGTCAGTCCATTACGAATGATTATGCTCATAGTTTTGATCCAGGATAGTTACTTTTGATTTTGTTCAAAAAGTTTTACTCTTTTGATCTGACCGGCACTTTGGGCAATACATCCGCCGTTACGCAATATATCCTGTTGGACTGCGGAGAATTTTTTTCCGTGTTCCGCCATAAATTTATCTACGGTGTAAACTTCTTTGGAGCAGGAGAAAACATAGTTTTTCCATGTTATAGAACCCAGATCATTGGTCTGATAAAAGATGCAGCCATCCCGGTAGAGGGCAGGTTCGCCATGCCCCATTACCATAGTGTAAGTCACCGGTTTACCGGTGCGGTTGATGTCGATACGGGCCAGCGAATTGGGATATTTGCGGACAATCTTGTTATCCAGAGTCCACGCCGCAACCTGCTTGCCGTCCGAAATAAACCAGTAGACCGGCTTGTGATTAGGTTCAATCACGATTTCCGAAGCCATAACGCTGCCTGGATTGGAGATCCTGCCCTGTATGCCCCGAGAAGTGGATTTTACCACCTTGGATATATCCTGCAGTGCCAAATTCTTTTTTATGTCGATAGCGGGATCGACTTCCAGCATGATATTAAGGATTTCAGCTGAACCGGCGGGGTTGCTGACCTTGAGATCTTTAAAGTGGATTTTTGCCCCGGTATTTCCGTCGCCGTGATGACCGAACATCACTGTCGGAGTGGCCGAAAAAAGTCGGCTGGCATCCGGAAACATCTTGTTTACTTCCGGTGCAAATGCGGACTCCATCGTATCGGTTTTGCAGACTTCCACACCGTCAATTTTACAAGTCAAGGTTTTGCCCCTTACAGTAATATGTACATCCCGGTAATCGCTGAAATTCCCGGACTTGTCCAGATCCGGTGCCGCTGAGATCCGGTCAGGCGTAAAGTTGATGACCTTGAGATAGCCGCAGTTGGATATGCGGATAAAGCCTTTACCATCAGTTATTTTAACCTTACAGGATATATTCAGCCGGGTATATTCGTTGTTGCCTAACCGCTTGACCAATGCGGCAAAACCCTTGCTGTTGTCCACCGTAAAACTGCCGTCTTTATCTTTGTTAAAGGCTTTGATGGCAGCTCCTCCAAAGAAGCGGACTTCAAAATCGCCCAGCTTTTGGGGCTGGAAATTGACGATCTCTTTGCCGTCGGTGGCATCGTTGTAAATTCTTACACTGTTTATGCCTTTCTTCAACGCATCATGCGGTACTTCAAAAACCTCGTAACGACCATCAATCGCTGCGGGCTTCCACTGCACAGAGTTGGATTCGATTTTTATGGCTCCGGGCGTACCGTCCCATCGGTCAAGATAGGCAACTACCCGATCGCCTTTTTGCGGAACAGTCCCCATTTCAAGATAGTGATTTATTTCATCCCCGGGGGCTATTTGCCAGTGGGTAAAGGCATTCAAATTGCGAAAAAGTTGATAGTCTTCCGGAGAATATGCGTAGGCACGTGGAAGTGCCCAGTTGAAGCTGGTCATAAAATATCGCCGTGACTTGCTATTCAGAACTGCCGGATCGGTCTGGCTGGCTATTTTTACAGCACCTTCATTGGCGTAGTTATACAAGTATACTCCATCAGCACCGGAATGAATGGCTGTGTGCGCCATAGCTATATTCGCGGCATCCATGTTGCGGTTCAGATAGCTGGCTTTTTCGTTGCCGCCAAAGGGGTATGGTTTGCCATTGAAAGCATAATATTTTACATTATATTTGTGAGCCAATGCAACAGCTTCTGCTACCGGAGCAGAAGGACCGCAATCCTCTTGCTGCCAAATATCGATTAAGCCTTCCTTAAACCAGGTTTCTATGTCATAGCCCAAATTGTAACAGCGTTTTTGCGAATCCGGCAGCACGACCGAAAGCAGTATCGCTTTGCCGCGCTTCATGCCATATTCATCGAGCAGTTTGCGGGTTTTGCGCATCAGATCGTTCATCATTTCGATCTCTTCGGTTTTGACTGACATACCCAGTCCGGTCGTTCGGAAAATCGGCAGATAACGGCTGAAATCCAAGTCTATACCATCGATGTCGTATTTTTCCAGCACTGCCCGGGTCAGTGCCAGCTGGCGGTCACGGACTTCTTTATGGGTAAAGTCCACGGCACTCCAAGCGGCATTTTTGGTACTGCGGGCCGGATCAGGAGCAAAGAGCAGATGACGGTTTTTTTCTTTCCACGGTGCGAAAAAGATATTGGGTTTCTGCGGAGTGTGACGCACATCGTGTGTATCATTTAAGCGAAAACAAAAGAATATTTCCATCTTGTTTTCTCGGCAGAAATCGATCAACCACTGGAAATAGTCCTGCCCCGCATCTGCCAGCTCTTTGGCAATATTACGTGCATTTCTGACCGGCGGGTTGGCGGTCAAAAAGTCTGCTCCCGGTAATTGCAGAGTAAAATGCCCCATCCCGGCTGATACCGGACAATAAGTCAAAGTGTCGCAATACCCCTTGAGATATGATGTGCGCAGTTTAAGGAAATTTTCTTTGGTGGCCGGCCAATCTTTGGGAAAATACATTATATCGCAGCCATCGTTATTGAAAATCACCTTACGTGGCCGTTTTTCCCGGGCCTCCTTGCGTAATTTGGCATATTCTTCAGCGGTAACAGCCCCGGAAAGATTAATTCCCCACAGCAAACAAGCAGCTGCCATACCCCAAAGTAACTTATACATAATACAATCTCCACAGTAGTTTATCAGAAAAAGGTCTTGATATTACCATTTTCGTCAAAGTATTTCCAGTTTGCCTTCTGCCCCGCATTGCCGGAATGGAGCATATCGCTGGATTCGCAATTCTGCTGAAATTCAGACGGCGTGTAAGCTCCGGCATGGCCATCAACAAAGGCAGCCTGGATCCGCCCGGCGTGCCGGGCAATAATATTCAGGTCGTCGCTGGAAAAAGTAATCGCATAAGCCTCTGAATTCTTACTTTTGTAGTAGCTGTCGCCCAGAACAAAAAATCCGGTGGGGTTAACTACTTTGCCAGTGACAATAAATCGACTTCCATTGTTATTGAGATAAAGGAACTGCGGAGAAACTGTATTGCCATTCAAGGCTACTGTACCGGTCAGAGCTCCATAAGTACAAGTTGAGTAAAGATTGCTGACTGCCTTGATTTTACTGTTTATTTCGGGACAGCTGACGGTCTGGGATTTATCCGGCAGATATTGAGTGCCGAACATGATACCTGCCCAGGTAAGATAGTTGTCAGTACCGGTGAATGCCTGCGAATTATATGTACTGATGAAGCCATCATTATCTCCGGCATACATAGTCATTGCCAGCATGTTGGTTTTCAGGTTGCTGATGCAGTTGCTGGCACGAGCCCGGGCACGTGCTGCCGACAAAGCAGGCAACAGCATAGCTGCAAGAATTGCGATGATGGCAATGACAACCAACAGTTCAATTAGTGTAAAACTTTTTTTCATTTTTTTTCCTTGTACTTTAAGATGGTTATTTTTTGCTCTGATTATATATTTGATCCCTCTATCATAATGTTTCGAATTGATTCTATATCCTGATCGGTAACACCGATTTTTTTCAAATAGTTAACTGCCTGCTGCTGTGGGGAGGTTCCCGGGGGCGACATATTGGCAATAGTTTTACGCCACTTCTCAAAGTAGGTAATCGAACGTTTACGCGGAAAAAATGACAGACTACTGGCTTCATAATCCAGCAGGGCAGTTTCTTCATCCACATTCAAGATCATGTTCAAAAGATATGCTATCTCACCTGTACGGTCAACTCCGCCGGAACAGTGCATATAAATCGGATAATATGCCGGATCAGCAAAGAATTTTATGGCATCCCTGAACAGGTCATTCTGTTCAGGAGTAAAACTCTTGTAAGCATTGATCGGAATCGTAATCCATTTAACTTGTGGACCTAAAGCCGACTGGGTGTATTGAACAACCTCATGAGGATAACGGAAATCCAAATCACTTCTGATTTTGAGAAAATCTAACATAAAACTTTTACCTTCGGCAGTTATGGCAAAATGATTATGCATTTCCGTTCCCCGATAAATCTTTCCTTGAACTGTCCTATTGCCATCAAGAGTCTTTTTGCCTCCAAGATCGCGAACATTAGCAGGCTTACCGCCAGGCACTGCAATAAAACGGGGGGTATCCGATAATGTGTAAAAATGCCGGTTCAGTAAAACTTTTCTGCCGCAACGGAGACGCCAATAATAGGTACAGTTTACTTCCAAGTTAGTAACCTGCAAATGCTTTTTTTGGGCAAAAGAAAATGTTTGAACGATCTGAACAAACTTGGGGTCGCGGGCAATTTCCAACACCGTATCAGATGTCAGCGTACCATTTGTGATGGCAAAAACAATCTTTTCAGGCAAATCCATCCGATCATTCATATTGACTTTATCCAGTGTTTTAACAGGACGGCGGCTGCGTTTAATGATCTGCGTTTGCCAATCTGGCGACATAAGACTGACTTTTGCACCATCTGCAGGTACATTGAACTCCATAGCCTGCAGACAACCTGACATCAGTAAAAGTACCAGTAAACCCAATTGTCCACAATATTGCAAAAATGTAACAGCTTGCTTGCTCCTCTGCAACATTTCAGCTTCATCCTTTCTGCAAACTTTATCTATTTGCTTTGTTTATTGTAAAACTTTTGGGTTCCACAATTAAAATACAGAAAAATCAATTATTTTTCAAGTGTATTACCAGTCAAATATTTATGTTTTATGTTGCTAATTTTATGTTTTTGAAAAAAACATTTGCAATCTTACTTCAAACATGATATTTTTACTGTAAATAAGAGAACCAGCCGCTAACCGTGGAGAATTTGTTTTGTGAATATAGCGATTTATTCTATGGGCTTTAATGCTGAACAGATTCAGCACTCGCATGTTATTGAAGGCAGTGCTATCGGATTGTATGTAGGAGGTTTAAAAAAGAGCGTGGAACGCTTTCCTGATGGTAGAATCAGAACGCCGGATGCCAGTTACCGTGTGCCGGCTTTACGGCTTTATTTCCCCGGCGGCTTCAGCGAGTACGAATACGAAAATATACGGGAAAACTGGTGGATAGCTTTTGCAGATCCAGTACCGGTCTACTATGATTTTTCCAGCAAGAGAGCTATGCTGCGGTTGGAAGATACCTCCATTCCCATTAAGGATGAACTGCCGCTGGATCCTGCCGAGGTAGTGGCAGTACGCCATCAGTTCAGCGAAATTTATGCTGCCTGGCAATCCGGAACAGCTGTAGGTAAAGCCACTGCCGAATTGATTTTAGGCGGAGTGCTGGCCCGATTTCTGGAAGCAGAATTCAGTTGGGAAAACGGTTCTCCGGCGGAACGATTCAAGAATTTGATAGATTCTGATATTCAATGGGAATTTTCGCTTGACGAATTGAGTTCCAAGCTGGGAATGCGTCGTGATGTTGCCCGGAAAGCCTTTATCGAAAAATTCAACATATCTCCGGGAAAATACCGCATCCAACAACGCTTGGCGAGAATAATAGAATTGATTTCGATGTCTGATTTAAGTCTCAAAGAGATAGCATGGCAATGCGGACTTAAAAATATAACGTATCTGAACAGTTTGACCAGCAAGTACTTTAACTCAACCCCCGGCGACTTGCTGCGCAGGTTACGTTTGAGTGAAAAATAACTTTAAGCTGAAACCGTACCGCAATACCATGATTTCACGAATGTATTTACACTATTGGCATTTCGAATGCCACTCTGTGCGAAAAAGTTATAAAGAGTGTACTATCTGTAATATGCAACAGATAACATTGTATAAAAAGGAGAAGATATGAAAAAAGTTATAAGTGCTACTGTTACTCCGCTGCTTGAAAACGGAACTTTGGACAAAACCGGATTGAAAAATATTTTGGAACGCAATATCAGCCATGGTATTGATGGAGTATTTCTCTTTGGTTCTATGGGAGAATGGGGCAGTTTTTCCAATAACTTTAAGGCAGAAGCAGTAGAAATCGCCCTTGATTGTGTCAAGGGACGTATGGAACTGCTGGCCGGTATCAACGCCACCAGCTTGCCGCTTTCTCTGAAAATCATGAAAGATTATGCTAAATACGATGTTGATGCTTATGTTTTCATGCTTCCGGGTAAAACTTCTTCCCTTGATCCGGTTAAATCAATTTTGACTGTGCTTGATGCAGCCGAAAAACCAGTTTACTATTATCACTGCCCTCCGAATAATGGAATCAATCTTTCGCTCGGTCAGTTTGAAACTATTATGCGCCATCCCAATTTGAAAGGCATTAAAAATTCATCTTCAAATATGTGGCTCCGGCGGGAACTGCTCATACTTCGGGAAGAACAGCAGCTTAACACCCTCTTTTTTGAAGGACAGGAATGGGCGGCTGACGAAGCACTTATCGCAGGCTGTGATGGTATGATTTGCGGAATGGGAGCTCTTTGCTCCAAGATGATGAAAACACTCGCCTGCTGTGTTGATAATGGTGATATTGCCGGAGCAGTTGCCGCTCAAAACCGGATGATAAAACTTTTTCACGGGGTCTATGGTATTGACCTTGCCAATGTTTGGAACGGTCAGAAATATGCCTTGATGAAATTGGGGCTGATTGCATCACCTTTTACAATTGCCCAGGAGATGGATTCACTCACCGATGCCGCCAAAGTCCGGATCGACAACTGCCTTGCCAAATTTAAAGCGGAACTTGATTGATCATGCATGTACAGGAAATGTTCTCTCTTGCCGGCAAAGTAGCCCTGGTTACTGGAGTCGGTGATCGTAATGGATATGGTGCACAATGTGCCGAAGCGTTGTATGAAGCGGGAGCTGAGGTTTATATAGCATCCCGAAATCTGGAAAAACTTTCCACTTTTGCAAGCAATTATCCTGGTATGAAAACAATTGAAATGGATTTGGAAAAAGAAAACGATATTCACCGTACAGTTTCGCAAATCATTCAACGATCCGGACAATTGGATATTCTGGTGAACAACGCTGTTGCCCGCACTGCTCTTGCAAATGGGATTTGCCGATGGCAGATTTTGACCGCAGCCATATAAAGGATTGAATTATGTTGCGTTATCAGGAAGATAATGAACTGCACCGTGATTTCCACAGTTCAACGAATATGACATTGGACTACATTGCCGAAAAGTACGGCGTAGAAGCTCTCAAAATGATATTGCGTCGTACCGGTAGAAAAGTATATAAATCGATTCATGATAAACTGGCACGGGGCGATGCCTCGGAACTGGTCGAACACCTCAACTGGTTTTTTATGCGTGAACAGGGAAAATACCAACTGACTGTACAAGAAGATAAAATCGTTTTTGAGGTATTTGAGTGCCCGGCACATCGGCATTTGCAAAAACTTGGTCAGAAAATTTCACAATACAGTTGTTTACAGACCAGCGAAGTCAATATTGGTATGTGCGAAGATACGCGGTGGGAAACGGAAGTGGAAATAATTGCTCCCGGTCGGTGCAGACAAATTTTTCGGAAGGTGGTGAAAAAATGATTCCCAGCGACCACTTTGTGCGTTTTTACAACGAGGTTTTTAAATTTCTGGATGAGCAGAACGCTTTGGATGACTACTTTGCAAGAATAGCCAAAAATCAGGAAATTCTTTGCTTGCAGCAGTTCAAAGATAACGGACTGCAGGGAGTTTATGATTATTACTTGAAGATCCGGCACGAAGAAAACTGCCAGATGGACATAATTTTAGATGATCATGAATTAGTCTTGCGTATGACCAAATGCCCAAGTTTATCCAAAGCTCTTGATAACGATGCCGGAGTTTGCACAAAATATTGTTTGCATTGCCTCGGATGGACACAGCGTATTTACAAGGCAGCAGGGCTTTATCAGATTTTTGATCTCGGTGAGCTGGATGATCCGGTTTGCTGTGAATGGATTTTTGACGATTTGCCTACCGCATTGACGCGTTTTGCCGAAATAGAAAAGAGTGTGCCGGCAGCAAGACTGTATAAAAACTTTTGAAATACACGTATGGGTGCCAGGAGAATTCTCCATAACGCTTTTCCAACAGAGCTGGAAAATACGGCATCTCCTCTTCTGGAATATCGAACAGGTTTTTGAGAAAGTCCCACGTCATTTCAAACGTTCTTGCCTCGTCCCGGCATTGCTTGAGTTGGGGAACGATGTCCGCAAAACCTCTGGGATTCTCATCAATGCTCAATATGGATATATTACGGCATTTTTCCAACATCTGCCACGTGGAGCAGACCCAAATTTGATAAAGGAATCGGACGGTGACTCATTTTATGACTCAATCACATTGGATTACGATGTTCCGGAGAATGATATCAGAGTAGATGCCAAGCTGGAACTTCTCAAAAAATACGGAGCAAAAAGTTCATGGAAAAACACAGAAACAATGGCAATAAACACCATCGCTCTGGAAGAATACAAAAACTGAATAAAAAACTAATTCAGTACATCATCCTGCAACAGGAAATCGTACAGTCCGATATGCAGAACTCCTTTTTCATCGATCCATGGTTTCATTGCGGTTTTAGTCACAATAATTTTTTGAAAGAAGTCTTTTACCGCCAGTAATGGTCGGGCTTCCTGGGCTGCTTTATACGGATCAGCGATATTTAATGCTGATTGAATATAATATTTCTTCATCCCTTTGCAGGCAATAAAATCAATTTCGCAACTTTTCTGATGCGATTTGCCGTCATCCCCTGTTTCGGATATTTTTACCACGCCAACATCCACGGAATAGCCTTTGATAAGCAGGTCATTGTAGATAATATTTTCCATGATATGAGTTTCTTCCTGCTGACGCATATTCAGCCGTACATTCCGCAGACCAATATCTTCACAATAGAAT
>JAZTWG010000004.1:0-26242 GCA_045635745.1 Victivallaceae bacterium | reverse complement strand
AAGAAAAACGAGCGCGATCTGGTAAAACATTACGCACCCAACGCGCCGTTTATGGCAGTAAATGCGTTCAATACGGTATCGACTTTCCGCGGTATTGAAGTATTTCCGGACTTTGCCGAAGTTTCCGACATCGGCTGTGTTGACCCGTATCCGACCAGCACGCTGGCGCAGTGCGGCAGAGAGCGCGCACTCTATCACACCGGATTCAGCGGCAAGACTCTCAAAGATATGAACGGCAACAAACTTACTGCTGTTTACGCTCAAGCGTTCAATTATTGCGGCAGAGCTCCCACCAAAGAAAACGTGCGCGAATGGGCAAGTCAGGCAATCAAAAACGGTGCCGACATTCTGCGCTGGTACACCGATGCCAACCACGAATCGGCACCCGGCTGCTACGAAGAATTGATTCGCGTATCGCGTATAGTCCGCAAGATGAAACCGTTGGCGCTGCCGGAAAAATCCCCGGTCGGTATTCTTTACTGCTATATCTCCCATTGGGGCAAGTTCGATATTGAGCAGAACGCCGAGTACACCTTGTATGTAATGATGGGCGAACAGCTTAAAGGCAACTTCAAGTTTGTTTCCGACTACGAAATCGGCGATGGTCGTGCCAAGGCTGCTGATTACAAAGTACTCATTGCCCCCAACTTGAAGTATCTGACTCACGAAGTTGCTGCCAAGCTGGTTGAATATGTGGAAAACGGCGGCAGATTGATCGTTATGGATCCGGAAGCCTTTGCCTTTGCCAACGACGGCAAAGATCTTGCCGCCGAACGCGCCAAACTTATCGGTGCTGAAATCGGCAAGGTGCGTTCCGATAAAAACATTATTTTCAACGGCAAAGAAACCATGATAGAAGGCGCGTTTTCGGTCAAAGCTCCCGCCGGAGCTAAAGTTATTGCCACTTATGCGGATAAGAGCCCCGCGGCATTTGAACGCAAAGTCGGCAAGGGCAGTGTGGTATACTTTGCCGCAGTGCCGTTCCGCAGCGCCCGCCAGATCAACAACCCCGGCGAATGGGGCAAGTTCCTGGCAAAAGAAATGACCGCTGCCGGAGAAACGCTCGATCACAAATTCTGGGACTTCATGATCCCCAAAGCAGAAGAAAAATAACAATAGTAAAATTTGTATTATTTAACCGGAGAAGAAAAATGAGAAAATCAATCGAAAGTACCGCACCCGCCAGCTGGCGGGTGAAGCAGTGTAACTGCTTCACCCTAATAGAACTCCTCGTAGTAATTGCCATTATCGCCATCTTGGCGGCAATGCTTTTGCCCGCATTGTCTGCCGCCCGCGAACGGGCAAATGCCACCAACTGTATGAGCATGGTCAAACAGCTCAATCTGGCGGCGACTCAAATGTACAGTACTGATAATGACGGCTATGTACCGCCGGGGCTCAATACCGGTGCCAAAGGTATTTACGGCAGTTCTACGGCAAGTACCAATCCCCTCTATTACCCCAGTGTAATACTGACTTATTTCAACCTCGACCCGGCTAAAGAAGGCAAAGATAATGATGAATTGGGTAAACTGGAAATGCTGAAATGTCCGGGGGCATACAATCCTACATATCATACTCTTGCCTCATATAACCAGTTTGCCGGGGGTTCAGGATCAGGTACTGCTTATGCCAATAAAGTTATGCAGATCGCCAGTTGTCCTGATCCCTCCACTACTATTGTCAATTGTGAGGGGCCGCAAAATATCCGGGCTTTAAATGGTAAACATTACGGTTCTACAAATACTTCTTATTTAGAATTTTTCGGACGTCATGCCGGCAGACAGAATTACGGTATGGCTGACGGTCACGTCGAAAGCTTTTCGCCGGACGAAGCTTTATGGAGCGATTCTTACAAGCCGGAATTGAATGTACGACGTTGGAAATTTCATAACTGATTGAAAAAAAAGGATTTTTTATGAATAAATTGTTACTCTCTGCAGCCTTGTGCTGCGCTGCCGGTTCGGTTTTTGCCGGAAGTATTACCCTTGACAAAGGGGCGTCAAAATCAGAACAGTCCGCTAAAACTGATTTTGCCAAATATTTTAAAGCAGTAACCGGCAAAAGCATTTACGGCTCCGATGTGCCGGTAAATGTTTACATCGGCAAAGCCGCCGATAAGGCGCAGTGGTACAAACGCCCTGCCGACCTTAAATTTGAAGAGTGGCACATCGTTTCCAACGGCAACGATCTGGTGATCACCGGCGACTTGCGCGGTACGGTCTGGGGCGTTTACGAGTTTATCGAAAAATACCTCGGCTGCCGTTTCCTTGCCAACGATACAGAGATCGTGCCGAAAAATCCCGATTGGCAGCTGCCCAAAGTTAATGTCCGGCACCGCCCGCCGTTCATCCGGCGGGAAATGAGCGGCGGCAAACCCCGGTTCAACACCCCCACATTCCGGATGAAACGCAAAGAATCCACTCGCACGCCTTCGACTGAACTCTGGATGCGTTTCGGTTCGCCGCACGGCTGCCACACTTACTGGAAATACGTTGCGGCCATCCCCAAAGATGTCAAATTCAAGCGGGCCAAAGGCAATCCCAATGCTCCGTGCTACAGCGATCCGGCCGCCAGAAAAGCTTTTGCCGATCAGCTCAAAAGATTTATTGAAGCCGACCGCAAGGGCGTGGATAAATCCCAGTGGCGCATACTTTACAGCGTTGACCAGAACGACGGCTTCGGCAACAACTGCAAATGCTCCGATTGTGCCAAATTCCCCTCGGTGAGCGATGCAAATATCGATTTTACCAATGCCATTGCCGAAATGATCGAAAAGGATTATCCGGAAGTATTGGTGCAGACTTTTGCCTATCAGCACACCCAGCAGCCGCCCAAAAAGATCAAGGCGCGTAAAAATGTGATCGTCCGCAGCTGCAACAGCGAAATCGTTGCCCCGCTGCTGCCGGGTACTCCGCAGGGCGATATTCTTGCCGGCTGGCGGAATATGGCCGAAAATCTGGCGATTTGGGCGTACTGGAAGCCCTACGCCGGGGAAGAAACTCCCTACATCAAGCCCCGCAAGGTCATGCAACAGGAAATCAAATTCTGCCGCGATAACCATGTGCTGACCTATTATGCAGAAAACGAAAGACCCAATCTGCGCAACTTCTGGCCCCTGCAGTATTATCTCTGGAGCCATCTGATGATCGACCCGGATTGCGACATTGATAAACTTTCGGATGAATTTTTCAAGGGCTACTACGGCAAAGCCGCTCCTTACATGGAAGAATACTGTCAGTATCTGGAAAAACGCATGCTTGCATTGCCCTATCAGGTGCGCGGCAACGCATTCGGTTTGCTCGATGCAGAATTCTTTGCCACCGCCGACCGCTTGCTCGATGCCGCCGAAAAAGCTGTCGCCGGCGATGCCCGCAGTCTGAAGCACGTGCAGTGGGAACGCATCCCCGTAGACCATTCCCGTTTGCTCCGTATGAATAAATTCCCGCTGGGCAAAGATAAGGATAAGGTGATCAAACGCTGGCACGATAACTCGGCAATGGTTTTGAAAACTTTCATGACCGATACCCAGTGGCGCAGAGAAGGTTTGAAAGCTGCGCTGGAAAATCTGAAAAATGATGTAAGATTGTTTAATGCCATGCCCTTCAGCATCCCCGAACAGTTCAAAGGCAAGAAAATTCAGGATTTCCACTGGCCGGACTTCGATCCGTGGGGTGGATTTAACCGTTATGTGGTCGATGATCCCGAGGCCGCCAGCGGCAGAACATTCGGTTTTGACAAGCGAAAGAAGAACCTTGAACATACTCTGCCCATCCATATCGGGTTGTACGACAGCACCGCGCCCAAAGACAAAAAGCTGATTGCCAACTATGAGTGGAACAAAGGCGATTACGCCACCGACGAAAAGTATCACTGGGTCAAACTCGGCACAACGGTCATCACCCAGAATCTGCGGATATATTGGCACAAGCGCTGGGCGAGCCGTATTTACATGCGTAAAGGCATTATCGGCATTGACCAGAACTTCCCCAAAGAGATCTGGGCATCGATAAAGATCACCGGTCCGGCGTATGTCGACGGCTCAACCAAGCCCAACGGTGTATTTATTGAGCGGGTGATCCTGGTGGAAACCAAATAAAAAGCTTTTCCCCCGTCAGCGGCAGAACAAAAAGAATGGTTCTGCCGCTTTTTTTGGCAAATTTTGTATATTATTGGCTTTTGATACAGAATAAATACTTCAGTGTTTGCATTTACAACTTATATGTGCTACTGTATCAGTGCTTTCAGAAAAATCTTTACCACGGAGAAAAAAATGAGTAATCTTACTGAAAATGCTTCCATGCGCTGCAAATCATTTATTTTGGGACAACTTGCGCTGACTGCCAGTTGGGTGCTTTTTTTGCTGACATTGGCGGCAGCAGCATGGATTCCGGAAAAACTTATCGCGTCCAACACTCTCTTTATCTGGTATTCACTGCTTACTGCCATGCTCTGGGCGTTTTATTTTATTACTTTCATGGGCAGCTGGTTTCAGAGCAAATATGCCGATAAACCTGTGCGCCAGTGGCTCTATCTTGCCGGAGCAACTGCAATTATAACTCTGGCATTAATTCTGTGCGTATGGGCGCTGCCGGTGCTTTTTATTACCATACCGCTGATGATCTGCGGCCGGAAAGACGGCAAAACCGTGGGGCTGGGTATCGTTGCCGGGATCGGCGAATTTGCCGCACTTTGCAGTACGGTACTGCTGGCGCTGCTTTTGAAAGCGCTGCTGTTGGGCGAATGGGAGTTTGCCGGCACGAGTTTCCGCTGCGATATGGTTCTGATGATCTGCGGCATACTGGCGCTCGCCGGTTTGTTTGCCCGCGGCAAGATGCTGGGCAATGGCAATTGGTCAGTCAAAAGCGTTATGCGTAAACCCGTACCAGTTGCCATCTGGAGCATTACAGTTCTTTCGGTGATCGCCACTGTTGCCGCTGATAAAATGCAAGGTAAAATCCTTGAAGCAACTAAAGCTGAAGCCGAAAAAGTCTTTGCCGGAGAGCTTTCTGCTGATGGCTTGAAAAAACTTTATATGAACGGCAGAAATGCCGATGCTGATTTTTATAACAAACTCAATGATTTGACCCGCAAGACCAACCAATCCACATGGGGCAAACGGGGCAAAAATAAAAAGTTTGTCAAGCCCTCGGCGGAAGATCTGAAAAAGCGTCAGGAAGCTTTTGCGAAGAATGCCGCTGTTTTTGCCGAACTCAACAAACTCGTTGCCGGCGAAATCCCCGCATATCCGCTGGAATGTACCGACGGCAAACTCCTGGAACTCAAACAGCCCCAGTTGCGGATTCTCCGCAGTGCCGCGTTTGCATTGCTTACTGAAATGCGTTACGACAGCAAAAATGCTCTGGAATACTCCAAACTTTATTTCAATCTGGTCAGCGCCGTTAACGGAACTGCGGTTTCGGATGTCATGCTGACCAAGATGATCAAATTCTGGTGCAAAACTGTTGAAATGCTTAAAAACGGTAAAAAAATCAGCGATCCCGAGTTTGCTGCATTGCAGAATTTTGCCCGACAGCAGGCGGCGAAATTTGCCGTCAATAACCAAAAATTTGCTTATGCCGAAGCGATTTTTGCCTACGACCTTTATCGCGCGCACAGTCTGACCACTATTTCGGCCACCGGAGCGTATTTCAAATATGACCGCACCGAAGCATTACGCAGCTGGATAAATTACGCTCAAACCGGTGAAATGACTGTTCCGCAGCGGGGAATTGCAAAAATGCTGACTCTGCCGGTAGGTGTACTCCGCGGACAGTACGAAGAAATAAAAACTCTGCTCAATGAGCTTTGAAATATTCTGCGGATACCACGGCAGACAGAGCGGCGTTGCAGCACTTGCAGCGCTGCTCCGGAGATCTTGCAACTATCAAAAGTTGATTTTCCCGGCAATGATGCTACATTAAAAGAAATATATTTTACAAATTTCAATATCACCGAATGGAGCAAGTTCATGTTCAATGCCGAAGATACCGCCCGCCGTGCCCGCGAGGCAAGCTGTAAATTGCGAACCGTTTCCCCTGCCAGCCGCGCCCGTGCGCTGAATTTGATGGCCGAAAAACTCATCGCCTGCCGGGAGGCGGTTTTGAGCGCCAATGCTCTGGATCTGGCCGAAGCCGCCAATTTATCGGAGGCATTTCAAAAACGGCTCAAAGTTGATGATAAAGTATTTGATTATATGGTAAAGCGTTTGCGCGAGGCCGCTGCTTTACCCGATCCGGTGGGCGAAATTCTGGAAGAACGCAATATGCCCAGCGGACTTCTGGTGCGCCGGGTGGCCGTGCCCATCGGCGTGATCGCCATGATCTATGAAGCACGCCCCAATGTAACGACCGATGCGGCGGCCGTAGCGCTGAAAAGCGGCAATGCGGTAATTCTCAAAGGCGGTTCCGAATCTTTGCGTACCAATCTGGTACTGGCCGATGCCATGCGCTCGGCGGCACGCGAAGCCGGTCTGCCGGAAGATGCCGTACAGTTGATTGCCAGCACCGACCGTGCCGCCGTGACCAGTCTGCTGCAACAGGATAAATATATAGATCTCATAATCCCCCGCGGCGGCAAGAGCCTGATCAAAGCCATTGCCGAAGGCACCCGCATACCGGTACTCAAGCATTACGACGGCATCTGTCATTTGTTTGTTGCGGCCGATGCCGATGAAAAAATCGCAATCCCGCTGGTGGTGAATTCCAAGTGTCAGAATGTGGCCGTGTGCAATGCTTTGGAAACGCTCCTGGTGGAAAAGAGCGCTCCGGAAACGCTCATAAAAGGTATTGTGCAAGCCTTGCAGAACGAAAATATTGAAGTCCGCGGCTGCGAAGCCCTGTGCAGTATGATCCCGGCTTGTGTGCCGGCAACCGCTGAAGACTGGGATACCGAATATCTGGGCAACATACTTTCAATAAAACTGGTTGACGATATTTACGAAGCCATGAAACACATTGCCGAACACGGTTCCGGCCATACCGACGGGATCATAACTTCATCGCAGGAACTTGCAGATATATTCATTGCCAATGTGGACTCTGCTTCGGTTCTGGTCAATGCCTCCACACGCCTTTCCGGCGGCGGCGATTACGGCATGGGGGCGGTAGTCGGTATCAGTACCGACCGGCTCCACGCCCGCGGTCCGGTGGGCCCCGCCGAACTCTGCACCTATAAATGGGTAGCCACAGGCAACGGGCAACTGCGTAAATAATCCGGCAGCAGAATATTTTTCAGCCGACAGTTTCCCGGTAGGCTTTGGGGGAGAGTTTGCGGTATTTTTTAAATATCCGTGAAAAATAAAACTCGTCTTCAAAGCCGCATTCATGCGCTATCTCGCGGATCTGCAAAGCCGTGCCGCCCAGCAATGCGGCGGCCTTCTCCAGCCGCGCAGCAAGCAGAAACGCCCCCGGCGGAACTTTGAAAAACTGTTCAAACAGCCGCCGGAAATGTGCATAACTAACGGAAAGCTTGCGCGCTTCT
Organism: Victivallaceae bacterium; assembly: GCA_045635745.1. Lineage (GTDB taxonomy): Bacteria > Verrucomicrobiota > Lentisphaeria > Victivallales > Victivallaceae > SIG78. The sequence continues at coordinate 18,760 of JAZTWG010000004.1, read as the reverse complement.
TTTTCAAAATCCCAACACAGTTCCGGGCGGGAACCGATCTTTTCGGTCAATCGGGCAAAGGCCTGATAACGCTCATCGGTGCGTGATATATTGCCAAGACTCGAGTATTGCATCGTCAGCAGCAATTCCTCAAGCGCAATCACCGCACGGGCGTGGTTTTCTTCGGAATAAGGCAGCATGAGCAAGGCGCGGATCGAACGCATCTGCCGCATGAATTTATCGGGTTCTTTCAAAGTTATCAGGGCATTTTTCTCTCTTACCGCCAGCAGACCGCCATCAATATAACGTTTGACCCGGCTGCCTTTGAAACAAATGTATATTTTATCTTCGATCCCGACTGCCGGTTCGGCCGCACCATAGTAAAAACTCAATCCGGGCGCCGTAACAAATACGCACGCATCGGCAGTTTGTTCAACATTGCCGTTGATCTTGAGTATGAAATGTCCGCGGCGGCTGAACTGCACTCCCCAGTAATCAAAATTGTCGCGCCGGGTAACAGATGAACTGTTCCGCAGATCTCCGTGACAGACAAACTCAATATCGGAAAAATAGTCTATGCTCATAAAATCCATGCTTTCGCATAAAAAATCTATTTGATAAATTTGAAATGTGGTCTATATTAAGATAATTTACAACGACTTTATGTCAAATAATAAAAAACAAAAAATCCATTTTTTCAACCGGCGGCAAAATTTTTACCGGCAGTTGCCGTAAAGACAAGTTCCGCCAAAAATGAAAGGCTCTTGCAATGAGCGAAAAAGTAAAAGTTGGTATCTGGGGGCTGGGGCGTGCCGGCGGCGGCATGCACATGCGTGAAATCGAAGCAAACAAAGACGTGCTTGAAATCGTGGCTGTCTGCGATATTGATGCCGAACGCGCCGAAAGTTTCGGCAAAAAGCTCAATGTGCCGTTTTACAGCGATCCGGCCAAATTTCTTGCCGATAAAAATATAGATCTGGTGTCGGTAGCGACCTTCTCGCTGGATCACATCCGCCACACACGTCAGGCGCTGGAAGCCGGCTTCTGCGCTTTCATCGAAAAACCGATCGCCGCCAGCCGCGCCGAAGCCGAAGAACTCGTGGAACTTGAGAAAAAATATCCCGGCAAACTCTTTGTGCGTCAGAACCGCCGTTTTGAAACCTGCTTCCAGCATGTGCGCGAAATCATCGATTCGGGCATTCTCGGCAAAGTTCATACCATCAAGCTCTGCCGCAACAGTTTCACCCGCCGCGACGACTGGCAGACTCTGCTGGCCAACAACGGCGGGCAGCTCAACAACTGGGGTCCGCACCTTATCGACCATGCCTTGCAGTTCCTGAAATACGAAGTCAAGTCGGTCTGGAGCGAACTTAAACTTATCGCTGCCCAGGGCGATGCCGAAGACTGCGTGAAAATCATCATGCAGGGCAAAGACGGCTTGACAGTGGATATTGAAATTTTCGGCGGCAATGCTCTGCCCGACAATGTCTACGAAGTCTACGGCAGCCGCGGCGCCCTGACCGTGGCCGACGAGCAGGATATCAAACTGCGCTATATCGAACCGGATTATGAACTCAAACCCTACCCGGTCAACACCGGTCATCCGGCTGGTTTCAAGTTTGCAGATAATGCCGATATTCCGTGGCGCCGCGCCACCATCATGGTGGAGCCCAAGCTCAAGGTGAATATGAACAGCTGCTACCGCTATGTGGCCGAAAGCATCCGCGACGGCAAAGAATATCCGATCAAACTCGCCGAAGCTCTCGCCGTGGTGGAAATTTGCGACATCGTCAAGAGCCAGAGTGCATTCTACAATAAGGATCTTGCCAAATGAAGAAGTGTCAGATCGCAACCCAGTGCTACACGCTGCGTGATTTTATGCACACCCCCGGCGGTGTGGACCGCGCCTTTGCCAGACTGCGTGAAATCGGCTTTGAAGCCGTGCAGATCTCCGGCGTTCCGGTGGCTCCCGCTGAAGTCAAAAAATATGCCGACCTTAACGGCATGACCATTTGCGCCACCCATGAAGGCGGCGACAGTATCCTCAACAATATCGATGCGGTCATTGAAAAGCTCAATTTGTACAACTGCCGCCATACCGCGTTTCCCTGTCCGTTTGAAAAACAGGTGATCGATATGGGCATGACTCTGGATCTGGCCAATGCGCTCGAAGCAGCCGCCATCAAGATGGAAGCTGCCGGCAAGTGTTTGAGCTACCACAACCACAATATCGAATTCCGCAAGATCGACGGCAAGCGTATCTTTGATATCATTCTGGATAATGCCCCGCACATGAAGGCGGAAATTGATACCTATTGGGTACAGATGGGCGGCTGCAATCCGGTGGAATATGTGGAAAAATATGCCGGCCGGCAGGAAATTTTCCACCTCAAGGATTTCGGTGTGGTTTATCCCAGAACTTCCATCATGGTGCCGGTAGGCTCCGGCAATCTTGATTGGGAAAAAATTCTGCCTGCAGCCGAAGCCGGCGGTGTGGAATGGTTTATCATCGAACAGGATCAGTGCCAGAAGGATCCCTTTGATTCTCTCAAAGACAGCTTTGATTACCTGATGAAAAACTTTGTCAGATAATTATCCGGGCAATTTCTGCAGGGGCTGCGGCAAAACGCGTTGAGTTTTGCCGCAGCTCTCGTTTTTTTCAATGGAGGGGTGTTTTTTTTCTCTGCCGGCAGTTTTTTGCATAAAAACCGCTCTTGGCAGTTGTAAAAACTCTTGAACAGCTGTAAATTATATAAAACTGATTATTTATTTACTCTATACAAAGTACGGGATTATGGAAAACTCTGATACTCGCCATTGGAAGCTCAATCTTGCCATGATGTGGTTTTCACAGCTTATGGTTATTACCGGTTTTGCCGGAGCAGTGCCGTTTATTCCGCTGTTTTTTCAGAAAATGGGCTTTACTGATGAAGGCGAATGCGGTATGTATGTGTCGCTTTTTGCATTTTTCAGCAGCCTGGCATATGCAATCTTTCTGCCGATATGGGGAACTCTTTCCGACCGTTTCGGAGTCAAGATCATGCTTTTGCGCGGTACTTTCGGTACGGCATTCATCTTTCCGATCATGGGTTATGTGGATAATGCATGGCTGCTCATAGCGCTGCGCTTTCTTACTGCAGCATGCGCCGGCACAACGGCCGCGGCACACGCTCTGATCGCCAAAAATACACCCGATAACCGGATGGGTTTTGCCATGGGCGTATTCAGCACCGCCTACTGGTGCGGTATGATGCTGGGCAATGTGGTCGGCGGGCTGGTGGTGCATTACTGGGGCTTTACCTCGGCATTCTGGTTCTGCGGCATACTCTATTTTATCGGCGGTATTGCGGTGCTGTTTGCCCACGAAGATTTCAAGCCCTCTCCTGCGGCAAAGCTCAAAAAAGTCCATCGGGCGCCGGGCAGCAAACTTATTCCGGTATTTACAGTGGCAGTGTGGATTTGTCTTTCCATGTTCCTTATCAATGCTTTTGTGCGTACCTTTGAAGGCAACTATCTGGCCATGCTGGTTGAACAGATCGTCGGCATGAAAGAAGCTGCTTACTGGACGGGGATAATCAGCGCGTTTGTTTCGCTGGGGGCGTTGGTTTCCGGAGCGCTTTTCGGGTATCTGGCAGACCGTTTTTCGCCGGAAAAACTGATTGTTCCGGCGCTGGCGCTGGCGGGGATATTCCTGGTGATCCAAGCCCGGGCGGAAGGACTCTTTACCTTCGGTTTTGCCCGTACAATGATGTTTGTTACCGGCGGCGGTCTGGCACCGGTTTATCAGAAACTGCTTTCCAATATTACGCCCAAACGCAAGCGCGGAAAGGTCTTCGGCTGGACAAGTACCTTCAATGGCGCCGGCAATATGGCTTCATCGCTGATTGCCGGAGCGATCATCGGCATGATCGGCACCCGCGGTATATTTATGACCGGGGCGATCCTGACCTTTCTGCTGATTCCGATAGTCATGTATATGGTCAAACGGATCATCGAATCGCCATACTATCGCGGCAAAAAAATCCCCAAAGCGTAAAGTACTGTGCCGCCGGAGCGGGAATATCCGGCGGGAAAACACAGAAAAAGTGGCAAAAACTCCTTGACAGGTTATATTATATATAATATAAACAATATTGCAATTTTTCTTTTAAGGAGTTTATTATGGCTGACAACCACAATGTTTATCAGAATCCGCTGACCGACCGCTACGCCTCTGCCGAAATGAGTTACAACTGGTCGCCGCAGAAAAAGCACTCCACCTGGCGCCGGCTCTGGGTGGCGCTGGCCGAAGCCGAACAGGAATTGGGTCTGGCAATTACCGATACGCAGATCAACGAAATGCGCGCCCATCTCGACGATATTGACTTTGAAGCAGTGGCTAAAGAAGAAGCCGAACGCCGTCATGACGTTATGAGCCATATCCACGTTTTCGGGACTCAATGCCCCAGCGCTATGCCGATAATTCACCTGGGCGCCACCAGCTGCTATGTAACGGACAATACCGAACTTATCCAGATGCGCGACGGATTGAAACTTGTTCGCGGCAAGATGCTCAAGCTTTTTGACAACCTTGCCAAGTTTGCCATGCAGTACAAAGATATGCCCACGCTGGGCTTCACCCATTACCAGCCCGCGCAGTTGACGACCGTCGGCAAACGTTTCTGTCTTTATCTGCAGGATTTCATGCTGGACTTTGAACGACTGGAAAATGAACTTGCCAATCTGCCGTTCCGCAGTGTCAAAGGCACCACCGGTACGCAGGCGAGTTTTCTGGAGCTTTTTGACGGCAATCACGAAAAAGTCCGCGCGTTGGAAAAACGCGTTGCCGAAAAAATGGGCTTCGACAAGATCATTCCTGTATCCGGTCAGACCTATACCCGCAAGGTCGATTATTATATTCTGACTTTGCTTGCCGGCATTGCCCAGAGCGCTTACAAGATGGCCGGTGATATCCGTTTGCTGGCGAACTTGCGCGAAATCGAAGAACCCTTCGGCAAGAAACAGATCGGTTCTTCGGCCATGGCCTACAAGCGCAACCCCATGCGCAGCGAACGTGTCTGCTCGCTGGCGCGTTACGTTATGGATCTGCCGGTAAATGCCGCGCACACCCACGCCACCCAGTGGTTTGAACGCACGCTCGACGACTCGGCCAACCGCCGTCTGGTGTTGCCGGAAGCATTCCTGGGCGTAGATGTGATCCTTTCGCTGCTGATCAATATTACCGATGGGTTGCAGGTTTGGCCCGCAGTTATTGCCAAACGCGTGGCTGCCGAGCTGCCTTTTATGGCAACAGAAAATATCATGATGGAAGCGGTCAAAGCCGGCGGCGACCGTCAGGAACTGCACGAAGCAATCCGTGTCAACAGCATGGAAGCTGCGCGTATGATCAAAACCGAAGGCAAAGACAACGATCTGCTGGATCGTTTGAAGGCCGATCCGGCTTTTGCCAAAGTTGCCGATAAGATCGACAGTCTGGTGGATCCGCGCAAATTCGTCGGCCGCGCGCCGGAGCAGACCGAAGATTTCATCCGCGAACATATTTCGCCCATACTTGCCATGTATGATTATGAATTGACCGGTGCCAATGTCGATTCGGTGAACGTGTAAATTCAAACACAAGCAGAAAATCATGCTTGACTCAGCCACTCCGGATGCAGCCAGCTGCCGTGCAGAACGGCGCCGTCGCGCCGGGGTGCATTCTGCCTGGATCTGGGGCGGAGCGGCGATAGTGCTGCTGGTGATCTATCTGGCAGCTTATACTTGTACTTTGCATTTCAGCAATATGCGCTGGCGCAAAGCCATTCAGTCGGCGCTGCGTGAACGCAATGCGGAAAAAGTTTCTGCGCTGCTGATCGCCTGCCGCCGCGAATCTCCGCAGCTGGCAGAAACTCCGGAATTTACCCTGTGGCAGAAAGAATTGCTTAATCTCCAGCAAGCCAATGCCTACCGGCGCAAGATGTTTCAGCAGAAATTTCAGGCATTGCAAAAGCTGTTGTCAACCGGTAACGACCAAGGTGAAGCATTGACCGCGGCACTGATCGATGCCGCCGGATACGCCTCCGATGAAGAAGATCTCGCCCGTCTGCGCTCTTTGCAGAAACATTGCGAAACGCTGATGCGGAAAAATATGCTTGCAGCGGCGCAACAAGCGGTCATGGCATTGGATAAACTCCGAAGCAAATGTGAGTCATTGCCGGAGTTGCGCCGCCAGAAAAATTGGAACGCACACCGGAATTTGCTGACAACCCTGCAGAAAAGTGCGGAAGCGCTGGCAGCAAAATTTCAGGCATTACCGGAGATAGCTTCTGCCGTTGAAAAAACGCAAAAGATTCTGGCGCAGGAAAGTGCGCTGGCAAATGATATGCAGAATGTGTTCCGGCGCGAGGATGCAGCGTATAATGCAGTTTTTACGCAGCAGAATGCCGCAGATATCGCTGCGGCGGCAAAAAGTTTTTTGCAGAATCATCCCCAAAGCCGGCACAATGCGGTGCTGAAAAAACTGTTATCCGACCTTGCATTACTTGATCGGCCCTATAAAGATGAACTGCAAAAGCAGTTGGATGATATGGAAAAAAATCTTGCCGGTGCCAGAAAACTTTTTGCCCGGGAGCTGGAGCAAATCACCGCAAAAGAGCTTGAAAGCGGCTCTTTTGAACTGATCCTCAAGAGCGGCTTTAACGAATACTTTCATTTTGAAACGTTGGATGATGCCCGTTTTTCTGAATTCGATAAAGATAATATCTGCCACATACGCTTTACCCTTATCGACGGTCGGAAACTTTATGCGGAGTTTACCGCCAACGGTACCGGCAAGATAATGCTGGACGGCAATCTTTTTGCCGGCACCATGGCCAATGGCTCCCCCCGGGGCAAACTGCCGGTAAGCTATAAGCAAAAGCTGCTTCTGAAGCTCGGTACAATGTGCCGGAGCGGCCGGGAAAAGGATTTTCCGGAATTGCTTTATGTAGTGCAACAGGATTTGGACTTGAACAAGCTTATACCGGATACTCTGCGTGCCAAACTGCTGCAGGCACTGCGCCGTACCGAAGCTGTGCTTGGCTGCCGGGCCGGAGAATTCATCTTTTGCCGCAGTATATTGCTTCGCTGTCAGCAGCTGGTGCCGCAGTTTGCCGGACTGGCAATATCTGCCGGAGCGAAGTCAGTAAAATATTGCTCCGACGGCCGTGAATACCGCCGCTCAACGGTGTGGGCTGTAAACAGCAGTCCGCAAGCTCCGGAAATCTATTCCATACTTGGTTTCATCGAAAAGCGTTCGCTTCAGGGTCACACAACTGAACTTCTGGCGCAGCAGCCGGTCACGGTGCTGGCAGTGCCCGCTGACGCCGTCGATATAACTGCCGAAATCGCACAATGGCGTAAACTTGGCGCCAAAGATGAGCATTTCCGCAAATTCCCTATCCTGCCGGAGTTTCTGGCCGGCTTCAACCGCAAGAAATAAATATTCTTATTTGCGGATCACTTTCACTTTTTTGAATAAATACTCGTTGGCGCTCAACTGAAACTTTCTGCCGCTGGCGGTCTGCAGATCTCTGACCGTGATCTGCCGCGGCACCACGCAGCGGTAGGGGGCTTTGTAACGGTCGGATCTGCAATCATTGTTATATGCGGACAGGAGCATGGGGCCTTTGTATTTTTTCGGGTGATTGTTGTCTTTGATCTGCAGATTATCTATTTCAATTGTATCCGGCATAAAACAGCGGTAGCCGAAGTTGTGTTGAAAGTTGTTGCTGCCGCCGATGATGACCGGCTGTATGTTTTTCCGGCCTGCGCCGGGGATGAAGGTGCAGTTGCGGATTATTATATTGCCCCGCCAGAAACTGCCGTAATCGACACGCAGTCCGATAAAGTGCCGGCCGTAAACGGTGGTGTTTTCCACCAACAATGTTCCGAATCCGGTAACGCTTATACCGGCGCGGCCGAGGATCGAATTTCTGATCACGGCATTATACACTCCGCAGTGGGCATCGAAACGGGAGAGCTTGCAGCGGTCGTATTCCAGGTTTTTGCAGTAATTGGAACCCATTATGCCCCAGTAGGTACTGTCAAGAATATCGTTGGTCTGGGAGCAGTTGATGAATTTTACATTTGCCGCTCTGGATATTGATATATCGTAAGTGCCGGTGGTGATGGATTTGCTGTTGGGTTTTACGGTTTTATAGACCTTTCTGCCGGTAAGGACACAATTTTCCACTGTTACATTGCAGCAGTTGGTTATGGTGATAAAGCCGCTGTATGGAAAACTGTGTGGTTTAGTCGGCTCTATAACTTTGTGGGTCAGACCGCTTACCAGTACGTTGGAACGGTTTATGCGGATATTGCGCGAATAATATTTGTGGGCGCCGGGCTCCTGATTGGCAATAGTAATGAATGTGCCGCCGCGAATAGTCAAAAGAGTCTTATCGATCGGATAGGCTATACACGAGGTCACCTGCTCAAAATCCCATGCCAGCGGGGTATCCGGACTGATATTGCCATCTGGCGAAGCAATAACTATATCGGTCTGGGGTGCCCCTTTATTGGCATTGACTCCGTAGCGGATAAAATGTTTTACCTTGTTGTTCTGGAGAACCAGCAGCGCTTTGTTCCTGATGCGCACAGGCAGTACAGTCTGATTTTTTTTCAAGCTTGCAATGCCATTGACATTGTAAGGTTTTTTGCGGGATCTGACGCCAAAAACCGGAGCGTTGCGTTTTTTCACATTGGTATCGTCAATAATAAACTCGGCATTACCGAAATCGGTATCGGTCATAATCTCGATGACTTTGTTGCCGCCGCCGATATAATATCTGCCATTATTCCGGACTTTTACCGGCAAACGGTGTTTATTGGCATAGGCGTGAGCGGCGGCAATGGCTGCTTGATCATCGGTTTTGCCATCGCCCCGGGCTCCGAATTTTTCATAACTGACAAATGTTGTTTCCGGCTGATTTTCTGTGGCCGTCATCCCCGGTAAAAACAACATTACCGGCAATAGAATAAAAAATTTTACTATTTTCATAATCCCCTCTGAGATTTGCATTTTTTTTATTGTGCTGTTCCCGATATTGGTTGATATGCAATATTTACCGGAGAGGAGATTGCTTTCCCCTCCTCGACAGCCTTTGCTCATTGAACTGCACCATCCGGCGCGAGTTGCCTGACAGCTTTCAGGCAAAGGCGGGCGCTGACCGCGCCTTGCGGCGTTCCGCCGCATGACCTGTGGGTAAACGACATTTTATCAGCCGATATCGGGAGCAGAGCTTTTTTATAAAATACACCAAACTGTTCTGAATACAATAAAATATCTGCAACTTTTTAATAAAGAAAATTTGCAATACCTGTCCGTTGCTGTATCTTAAAACCAAAGATCAAATTCAAAAGGAAGTGGAATATGAAAGTTTATGTTCAAACTGATATTGAAGGCGTCGCAGGTTTTTGCTTTTTTGAGAACCGGCGGAGCCGGGATTATGAAGTGATCAATCACCGTTACCGCATGTATAAACTGCTGACCGCTGAAGTCAATGCCGCAGTCCGTGCGGCATTTGATGCCGGAGCCGATGAGGTACTTGTCAACGACAGTCACGGCAGCGGCTACAATATCCTGTTCGAAGATCTCGACCCCCGCTGCCGGATAATCCATGGCAAAAACTGCAGCGGTCCGCATTGGCTGCCTTTGCTGGACAGCAGCTTTGATGCCGTTGTAATGATCGGTATGCATGCCATGGGCGGCACTCCGTGCAGTATAACGCCGCACAGTTTGTGGGATGTTAACAATGGCGAAGTTTATTTGAGCGAGTGCTCCATGGCCGCCGCCATTGCCGGCGATCTGGATGTGCCGACAGTAATGGTTTCCGGCGATGATAAAATAACTGCCGAAATGGCGGAAAAGATCCCCGGGATTGCCGTTGCCGAAGTCAAACAGGCGCTTTCGCCTTATCAGGCATGTTCAATGGTGCCGCAGGCATCCTGCGAGCTTATTTACAGCAAAGTAAAAGACGCTTTGGGGAACATCGATGCGGTAAAACCCTACAAACTTACCGGTCCGCTGACTCTGGTTTTGCATGATTCTCCGGATCATTGCCCGCCGCTGGAAAAAGCCGGTGAAACGGTGGAAGCAGAGAATATCACCGAGGCGTTTTTCAAGTTTGAACGCGCCATGGGCTGGACCAGTTTCGACACTCAACTGCCTGATGGGTTCAGTTATCCATTGTGAACATTATCCGGTTTTTGAGAGTATATATAAAAAATACATTTTAATTATAACCGATTAAAAAGAAAGGTTGGAAAAATGAAAAAATTTGCATTCCTGTTAGCCGCGATGTTGGGTTTGTCTGTTCCGGTAATGGGAGATAATCTGTTGAAAAATGGTGAATTTGAGCGTACAAATGCCAATGGTACTCCCGCGAATTGGATCGTTGCAGTACCTAAAGGCGGCAGCTGCAAAACCGTGACAACCGGTGCGCCCGATGGCGGATCGGTGACTTTTACTCTGCCGGAACAAGGGAAATTTTCGCTCCGGCAGCTTATGACAAAAGCTCTTCAGCCCAATACCAAATATAAAGTGAGTTTCAAGCTCCGCGGCAAAAATTTCAAAGCTTCTGTACTGGGTATGGCGTTCATCAATGAAGGCTGGAGCAAAGCCAATGGCAACTTCAAGCTTCAGGTTACTGAAAAATGGCAGGAATACGAAGAAATTTACACCACTCCGGATTTCAAAAAACAGGCGTGGCTGGTCTTCTACGGGCTTAAAGCCGCCGGCACCGTTGAAATCTGCGACGTGGAAGTTGAAGCGCTGGATAACGATTGATTTTTTCAACTGAAATTGCTGGTAAACTGCACCCCATGGAATATGTTTAAGGTACATACTTATGAATAAAGAAGTGATTTTTGACCGCATAACTCTGGCGGTAGATAATATGATCGCCGGCCAGATCATCAACCGGCTTGATGCTAATTCCGGCAGAACTTTACGCGACTATAATCCCCGCACCGGCTTGAAACTTTATTCCGGCAACTGGTGTACGGGAATTTTCATGGCGTGTCTGATCGCCATGTATAAACGTACCGGCAAGTCCGAATATCTTGACCGGGCAGAACATGCCGCGCAATACATCATGAGTCTGCAGTATCTCGACAGCCGCGATATGCGCCATTACGGTATGTTCCGCGAAACCACTCCGCAAAGTATGGAGTGCCTGCCCCGCGATGCCACCACCGCCGCCTGGTGTCTGGTATGGCTCTACGAAGCCACCGGCAAGTCCGAATATCTCGACCGGGCGGTGCTTTTTGCCAACTGGCATTTGAAATATGCCATGTCCGGCAACTGGCCCATGTGGGCGATGATGATGGATAAAGACAATACCAACTTTTACAACAAAGGTTCGTTCCAGTCCGGAACCGGTCTTTTTTATCATGACCTGTTCCTTTTCACCAACGATCCGCGGTATATCGATCAGGGCTTGAAACCCATTGCCGACTTGTATATAGAAAACTTTTTCTATGAAGATGGCGGCATTATCCGCGAAATCGGCGTTTTCAACAACAAAGAGGTGTGCCGAACCCGCAAAGATGTTGTTGAGCTGGATATGCATGCATTCAACGATGATTTCGGTAATCAGATGCTTATGGCGGCATCCGATCTTTTTGAAGATGATAAATACCGGGATCAGGCGCGTAAATTCTGCCATTGGCTGGTGCGCCATCAGCAGGAAGACGGCAACTTTTTCAATGGGGTGAAATATGTTACCAGCGCCGTGCCCATTGCTCTGATGTATTTTGATGAATTGGGCCGCTACTACAACGATCAGGTGCTGCTCGATGCGGCAGAACGCACTTTCAATAAATTGCTGGATATGCAGATAATGGAAAGCAGTGACCCGCTGTTGAAAGGCGCTTTTGAAGGTATGCCATACTCTCCGGAAGACGATCCCCGGGCCTGTACGCAGATCAGAACCAATGCGTATGCGGTAATGGCGCTCTTCAAACTGGAAGGCAAAATCAAAAACTTCTGGCTCGGCGGCGAACATAACCGCAAATTTGTGGATCCCATCTTCATTTACGACAAAAACAACCCGTATCCGTTCAAATATTAAGCTGTATCGGACCGGAATAAAGCGCCTGCAAGCTGCCGCAAGACGGGGTGGAATGCAGGCGTTTTTATTGGATTTGGCCGCTTTTTAAAGAAAAACCGGATTTTTTTAAAATCAAAATTTGCATTTTTCAAATTTTGTTGTATCTTATAAGCACAGACAAAACAAGCAGTCTGTAACGCGTCCCTATCGTCTAGAGGCCTAGGACACCGGGTTTTCATCCCGGCAACCAGGGTTCGAATCCCTGTGGGGATGCCATTTTTTTGCCTTTTTTGTGGAAGTTGTGATAAAACCCGCATTTCTTTTGCAGTTAAAAATTCCGGCAGTTGATGCATTTTTCAACTGAAGAACTCCCGATCATTAAAGCCGTATAACTGTTTTATCGGCCGGCTGATTTTATATTGAAACGTTCCATTTTCGCATTGCTGATATGTCATAATATCCGGTAAGCAGTCACTCCATCCCAATTACTCCGGATTGTCATTGCCTTGTTTTCAATTCCGGTATTCCGCAGCTTGCACTATCATCAGAAAAAATTGCTCCGCAGAAGAAATCCGATCCGGGCAAGAACGCTCTTTTGCTCAAAAACTCGCTTTTATCATAATCAGGAACTTGATTTTACCCAGATTGCGGCGGGACGGTTCAAGGCGTATTGCCGGTTGTAGGCCAGAAAATATGTTTTTTCAGACATGGCAAAACTCCAATAACGGCTCTCTCTGGTACCCAGCACTTCTTTACTGCCGGTAAGGAATTGCGCGTCTTCAGGTATATTTACAGCTTTTTGGCTGTATTCATCCGGCCCCTGGCCCTGCAAATAGCCAGCCAGCAGCCACTGATATGCCAGAATCCGGTGTGAGCGGAGCAAGTTGTAACTCCGGCAGAATTCATTTACAAACAGAAAACGCTTTTTCAAATCCCACAGCACCATTGCATCGCCATCGGCTTTATGGAAGAAATTCAGAAATTCACTTACAAAATTTTCACACTCTTCATTCATAGCCCGCACTGCCGGATGCAGCAATTCGTGATTATAAGTAATATCCAGCAAGCGCGAAAGATCCCGCGCATACTGGATATCTTCAATACTCATACTGCAGCTTAACATTACATCGTAGGGGGTGGAACGGCTGTATTTTATACCATGAGCGGCTGCGATCTTCCGCAAAGGCGTTCCGGGCAGCGCTTTCAGTACTTCCAGCTGTATTTCGGCAGTATCAATTTCCATGAGTTTGGCTGTATCGCTGATTATGTGACTCCAGCTCTGCCCCGGCAGCCCCGCCAGCAAATCGGCGTGGGTATCAAATGCTTTCTGTTCGCAGAGAAATTTCAGCCCATCCAGCACTGCCGGCGTATCGCCGCGACGGCCGGAAAGCTGCTGCACCATTTTATCAAGGCATTGGATCCCGACTTCCACATGCAGCTGCCCCGGCAGGGCTTTACGGATTTCTTCGCGCAGAAATTCACCCAAAAACTGCGGATGCAGTTCCAGATGGAATTTCATATTGCCAAACTCTTCCCGGAACATCCGCAGCAGTGCCGCCCCCCGTTCCTGCGGCAGATTGAACGTCCGGTCAAGAACCCGCACTTCCCTGACGCCTTTTGCTGCCAGCAGCTTCAATTCGCTGCGAACCTGTTCAAGTTCTCGGTAGCGCGTAAGCGTATTGCCGCTGGTGCAGTAAAAACATTTCATGGGGCATCCGCGCGAAGTTTCGATCTGCACAAAGGGTTTATCGGCAACAAAAAACGGATCGGCGGCGGGCGGAGCACTTGCCGCCCAATTTGCATACACAGCATTGCCGGAGAGCGGCAGAATACGCTTGGCACAAAACTCTTTATTTTCAAAATTCAAAAGATACTCACGGAAAATTTCTTCGCCTTCGCCACGGAAAACACAATCCAGCCACGGATACTGCTGCGAAAGCTCTTCTGCGCCTTCGCCCAGGGCTTCCGGTCCGCCCGCCACGATCCGGCATTCCGGATCAATGGTGTGATAACGCTGCAGAACATCCAGCGCAGTCTGCCGGTTGAAAAGGTAAAGATCTGCCGCCAGCAGATCTCCGCGCAAAGCATAGATATCGCGCACCGCTGCAATCACATTGCCGGTAGTGGTCATATCATAACGCACCCATTCCCAGGAGTCAAGATCGCGGCAATGGCTGTGCAACAGCGGCAATGCCAGCGATGAGTGCGAATATGAGCAGTTGACCGTCAGAAATATCAGACGGCGTTTAGCTGAACCGTTTGTCATATAAATGCCTTTGAAAATTGTAAAATCATAACATACTATAACGCCGGAGTTGTACCTTTTCAAGTCAAATCCGGGTTTCCGGTGATTTTTAAGCAGAGATATTGCGTTTCAGGAAACAACTTTTCTGAAGAGCTGCCGCTGCCGGCACTTTGTCGCGGCAGTCAGCAATCCCCACCGGCCCAATAGTGCTGATCCCCTGCAAAAAATCCGGCTGACGAAAAAGAAAACAACCAATGCCGCTTCAATGTTTTTTGCTTTCAGCCGGAAGCAATACACTGACTTTCAACGTTGACTTTTTTGCGCTTTGAGCAATCTGGCCAAATGACTTTTGTCGCAGAACCCCCACTCGGCAGCGGCTTCTTTGAGTGTGGCTCCCCGGCTCAAAGCCCCGGCGGCACCGTTCAGCCGGAAAAGCCTTTCGTAACGCGCATAGCTCAAGCCGAAACAGGATTTGAAAAGCGTCGAAAACCGGCTGACGCTCAAATTGCAGAGCCGTGCGGCATCTTCCAGTGCCAGACCTTTATTGCTCAACTTCTGCAATACCCCCGAAAAACGGTATCTGGTGCCGGGATCAACATATTGAGCATCTTCCGGCGGGTCACAATCCAGCAGCAAAGCCAGTACCGCATGCCACAGCTTTACATCTCTTGCCGGAGCAGCCGACTCGCCGGCAAGCGTATTAAGTAAATCGATATGGTGCTTTTTTTCCGGCAGAGAATTCAGATATTCGAATCGTTTTTCCGGCGGCATGGCCAAAAGAATCTCGATCTTTCCATATCCGGCAAAGAAAAAGTTTTTTACTGCATCCGGAGATATATTTATCAAAACCATGCTTTTGCTTTCGCCCGGCAGACTGCAATGCGGTTCCCACGGCGCACTCAAAAATATATCTCCGGCGCGCAGTTCCTGCTGCCAGTTGCCGCATCGGCCGTAATGAACGCCCCGGTTGACGATCAGCAAATGCAAAGCACTGTGAATATCGAAATGCGGGGTCCCGCTGAAACGGGTTACTGCGATATTCTGCACTGAAATCGGGTGTTCAATATTCAACTTCCAGTCAAAAAATTCTACTTGAGGCATCTTTTACCATATTTTTCAGTTGATTTATTCAACTATTTGCTATAAATATACCACGCAAAATATTTGTTTTCAAGTTATTATTGAATATATTAACTTTTATCGACAGTTTTTTTATTCAACATCCGAAAACAAGGAGTCCATATGAAGCACAAGCTTATTCTTATCGGTTGCGGCGGCATGGCCAAAAATCATGTGTCGCGTTTTGAAAGCCTGGAAGATTGCCTGGAAGTTGCGGCAGTAGTTGATATCGATCCGGCCAAGGCGCAGGCAGTATCCGATCTGCTGCCCAACCATCCGCCGGTTTTTACCGACTACCGCGATGCGCTGGAATATGGCGATCTGGTCTTGCAGGTGCTGCCTCACCACCTGCACGCAGATATTACCATTGACTGCCTTAATGCCGGTAAACATGTACTGGCGGAAAAACCGCTTGCCAACAGCAAAGCAGAATGTCTTGCCATGATGGAAGCTGCCAAACGCAACAACCGGGTTCTGATGACGGCGTACTGCATGCGTTTTCACCCCGCATTGCGCGAAATGAAACGTCTGATCGCGGAAAAAGTCTACGGCGAATGTTTCCAGCTTTCGATCTGGACCGAACAACTGACCATCAAAGAAGATGCCGCATGGATCCACGACCGCAAACTTCTCGGCGGCGGACAACTTTTCAGCCACGGCTGCCACTACATAGATCTGATGCTCTGGATGATGGGCAAGCCTCTCCGCGGAACTCACAGCAGTACAAATTTCTGCACTCCGTGGATGGATAGAGAAGGCACCAGCAATGTCTGTCTTGAATTTGAGAACGGTGCTCTGGGCTACCATTTCGGCACCTGGGGTGCACGCGGTACCCGCATGGGATACAGCTTTCAGGCACATTGCGAAAAGGGCCTGATCGATTTCAAACTGCAGGAAAACAAACTTCTGCTGCGCGGCAATATTGCCGAACATGTACCCGGTGTGCCCGAAGACTGCAAAGAATATGTGCTCCTGGATCTGGAAAAAAGTCCCGGCAAGCACACAGTTGCGGAAATGCGCCACTTTATCGAGTGTGTGGAAAATAATTCCAAACCCGAAACCAACCCCGAAGAAAGTCTTGCGGGGCTGGAAGTTATCTGGGAACTTTATGCCGCCGAAGATGAACACCGCATGGCAGACTTCAGCGGCATAAATCTGGAGGCTTTTGCGTAAGATATAAAAAACAGCGCGCGGATTTTTCCGGCTGAAAAAAGGGCTGCAGCAAACCATTTTTGAGGTTTTGCAGCAGCCCTTTCAACAGTAATTATTCTCTATTATTTCCTGCGTATGCAAACAGCAGAGCATACATCCAAATTGGCTTTGAGTTTTTTGCGGGGAAAGGCATTTCATCAATGCTGCGGCGCAATTTGATTTTTTATTTGCCTTTGAAAGTACGGTAGATCAAAAGTTCGCAACCAGCCGGAAACTCCAGTGAAAAACTGTCGGACAACGCTTCGTTGAGCGTAGCCTGATACCACAAATTGAGCTCAAGTTTATCCATCGGATATTTCAAAAACTGCGAACTTACCACTGCCTGACCCTTCAGCGGCACAACAGATATCTGCATACCGGAAAAAGATTGGAAGGTACCGGACTTTTTGGCCACCGTAAAATATCCGTAGTCGGTAACAATTTTTATTTCCGGAACGCTTTCTGCATAAATACTCAACAGCGAGAGATTACCCAGCGTGTGATCTTCGCGTTTGCCGGTGGCGCCCAGTATCACTATATTTTTATACCCCATCTGGCGGCAGTAGCAGAACGCTTTGGATAAATCATTGCTTTCCTGCTCGGAAACGTGTTCGATCCGGTCGGCAAAACGTTTTTTAAATTCATCGCTCAAACTGTCAAGATCGCCCACGATCCGGTCGGGCTCCCGACCGTATGCCACCAGACTGCGCGCAGCGCCATCGCAGCAGATCACTCTGGCGGCTGTTTCCAGATACTCCAGCGCCTCGCGGCCGGTCGGGAATGCCCCGTCTGCAAGAATAACGGTCAAATCATTGTTGATACTGCTCATTTTTTATCTCCCGCTGCCACAGAATGTAGAATATCAAACCGTTTATCAGCGCCAGCACCCACATCAGCAGCACAGCGATCGAGCCGGCACCGGTAAGATAAACTTTGTACCACATATATATCGAGGCAATGTTGACCATTGTCCACAATACCCATTGTTCCACGCACCGCTTGACCGTCAGCACCATGGCAATCACCGACAGAACCGTAGTAAAACTATCCAGCACCGGGGCCTGATCACCCAGCTTATGCAGCACAAACGCTCCGGCGGCAGTTCCCGCCAGTGCAATACCGGCAGTCAGAAACCGGTGTACCCAGCTCAAGCGCCGCTTGATGATTTCCTGAACATCAGTTTTGAGATTGCGTTTCCAGCAGAACAATCCCACAAACATCATAGGAAAATACCATCCCCAATTCAGCACCACTTCGCCGTAAAGCGTGGCTTTGAATGCCAGCAATCCATAGGCAAAACTGTTGAATATACCGAAAAAATAGCAGGATAGTTTCCCTTTGCCTGCCCACAAGCTGTAAAGTACGCCGGTAACTGCCGCTGCCGCACCGAAGAGCGTATCGCCCATATAAAGCGACAGCACAACAGTAAACAGCGTGCAAAAGATCATCCATGCCCATTCGGTCGGATACCAGCAGGTAAATTCCCGGATCATAAACTTTTTCAGCATTGCAGTTCCCCTCAATGAAAAAAGCGGCAGTTATGAAAACTGCCGCTTTCCAATACACACAGTATTTATTACCGGGCGTAGTATTCGATCACGCTCATGATCTGGACATTGACCGGGATCTCATCGAGATTCGGTTCACGCACCAGAGTGGCTTTCAGAGCTTCCAGATCCACTTCCATGTAGGCGGGAACGGCACTGTTGCTCTTTTTGGCCATTTCGGCGATTGCCGGAGATTTTTCGGCTTTGATGGTGATCACGCTGCCGGGTTTGACGATGGCGCTGGCGCGGTCAAGACGCTTGCCGTCGACCAGAATGTGACCATGGTTGACGATCTGCTTGGCTGCAAAAATGGTCGGAGCAAAACCGGCACGATAAACCATGGCATCCAAACGCTGTTCCAGCGAACGGAAAAGACGTTCGTGGGTCTGGCCCAAACCGGCCTTGGCTTTGGCATAAGCGATACGCAGCTGCTTTTCGCTGATGGCATAGTGGTTGCGGAGCTTCTGCTTTTCCATCAACAGGGCGCCGTAGGTGGAAAGCTTGGCACGACGGCCTTTACCATGAGGACCGGCCGGATAAGGACGCTTGACGCTCGGACATTTGGGGTCGCCCCACAGGCACTGACCGACGCGGCGGCAGAACTTGTG
>JAZTWG010000003.1:0-15847 GCA_045635745.1 Victivallaceae bacterium | reverse complement strand
CGCGCATCACTGACTTTTTTGTGTTGCTCAAAGAAATTGTTTGAGGAAAAGTAAAAATTCTGGAAAAGATGGTACTTTTTTCTGTTAATGATGTATTTAATTGCAGATAAGTGTACTTAAAAATAAAAAATATAGGGCTGTTGCAAAACAGTGAATTTTGCAACAGTCCCCTTGTTTTTTTTCAGGCAGCCATATTATTTTTGCTTGAAAAGGTAATCGGCAAAATTGTAATACTGTTCCCAGTCATACGGTGTTATGGAGTGTTTGCCGGTTTTTACGTGATAACGCAGCGTTTCACCGACAGGAGTATCTGGCGCCGGCTGATTTTCCGGCAGCGTATTTTTGCCGTAAAACCCCCAGACTTTACCCGCCAAACGGGCACTCATAAACTCACCTTCAGGATCAGCTCCGTGGTCCAGAGTGGAACTTGCCACATAAAGTCCGCGCGGCGCAATCATGGCAAGGAGCATGTGCTGGTCCACCGGAATATCCTTTTCATTGTTGATAAAGCGCACAATGTTGTGGCTGTACCAAAAGCTGTGGGCGAAGTAGGCGATCATCATATCTTCGCCGCGGAGGCGTTTGGAAAGCTTGGCCCCCAGGTGACCGGAGTTGTTGGAAATACATCCGGCGAATTCAGGATCATTTGCTGCCGCCCAGATGGCGGTTTTACCCAGACGGCTGTGTCCGACGGTGATCGCCTTGGAGGCATCGACCAAATCTATTTTTTCCAACGCTTTACGCATTTGTATCATGCCCCAGGCCCAGGCACAGATCGAACTCTGGGTACGCCGTACTACCTGTTTGTATTCCGGCAGCGTAATTTCGTAATCTGTACGCAAATCTTTTTTGTCATAAAAGAGTGTGTAGCAGCTTTGTCGCAATCCTTCGGGATTATCAGGATGCAGTTCGCCGTAACAGGCGGTAGCTGCGGCGTAACCGCGCTTGACTGTTTCTATATAGTTCCATGTTCCCAACGCTTTTCCTCGGGTTTTTGATGGCTTGCCGACCGCATACCAGCGGCCTTTTTTCCACGAGGTGCTGCGGGTTTGCCGTACATCCGGCTCCGGAGTGTTGTATTGATTGCCGGAAAAATTCAAGCCTACAAAAACCGGCACCGGCTTTTTGACATGCATCGGAACATATAATAGCATGTCAAAGTCAAATTTTCTGCCTTTATTGGTGAAGATCAAACGGTATTCCCGGCGGATGGCAAGACCATTGAGTGCATTATCTTTTTCGCTCAAAAGTTTGAGCTCCATCTTTTCCGGATCGGGCGGGATCCGGCCGTAAAGCTGTTCTTGAAATATCTTCATCAAACCGATTTTTTCTTTTTCCCATTCGTCCGCATTTCCGGCTTTTATTTCAGGAATCGGCAGCATGGTCAATAATTTTTCGCCGATTTCGGCACGACGGCGGTACATTTCTTCAAGTATCGGATTGTTGACCTGTTCCACGATCTGCATAATATCGTCGCGTTCCGGTGTGCGCGGAGCATCAGCCGGGTTGGCGGCGGTAAGAAGTATGGCTCCAGACACTATACAAAATGAAAAAAGCTTTTTCATAACTTTTGCTTTTAGCTCTTATTGGGATTTTTTTGTATTGATCGATAAAATACTTATCCGGCAGCACAACTGTATCGGCGCTGCAAAGTGCCGGAATAACTTTTTTATAAATCCCTTCCATATAAATTTTTTGAAGGTAAGATGTAGAATAACGCCAAAAACAGAAAATGCAATTATATGACAGGATTTTTTCGAATTTATACTGTTTTCATCACTTTTTGGGTGATCGCTTCCTTTTTCCGCATGGCCGGACTTTAGGAATAGCGATTGTTCAGTAAAGTACTTCGGAGATATCTCCGGCATCTGTGGCGATCATTGCCAGACGGTCAAATCCCAGTGCTGATCCTGTGCATACCGGCAGGGCGTTACGGCGCAATACATCGTTGAATGCTTCCGGTTCGCCGTATTCCATGGCGCCGCGTTTTTTACGGAATTCGCAACTGGCGGCAAAACGTGCCAGCTGTTCCTGTCCGTTGGTCAGTTCTCCATAGGCATTGGCCAATTCCACTCCGGCTATGTAGAGCTCCCAGCGCTCGGCAACGCGCCGGTCACTGGCCGACAGTTGTGCCAGACTTGCCCGGCTTGCCGGATAATCCGTCAGATAGGTGAGGCGGCCGCGTCCCAGCTGCGGCTCGATCCGGGTGACCATAAGTTCGTCAAAGAGGTCGCTTTTATCGGCTTCAAACATATCCATTGAGGTATATCGCCGGAATGCTTCTGTTACCGTTATGACTTCCGGCGGCGCATCCAGATCAATAACTTCGCCGTGGAAAGTCAGCGTATCTTTATTCAGCAGCTTTTTAAGTGATGCGGTTATAAGTCTGGTTGTGAAATCCCGCAGCTGAATGTAATTTCCGCCGGAGATATAATACTCCAGCATGGTAAATTCTTCCCGGTGTTTCCAGCCGTGCTCATCCGCGCGGAAACAGGGGCCGAACTGGTAGATCTTCCGGTAGTTGTTGGCCAGCAGCACCTTCATTTCCAATTCCGGCGAGGGCCGGAGGAATTTGCCCGCAGATGGAATACAATCTATATACTCTTCGGGGGCAGGTCCGGCGATCCGGACGGGGGTTTCCACTTCCAGAAAATCTTCGCCATCAAAAAAATCACGCATATACTTTTTCAACAAAGCTCTTTTACGCAGATTTTCCACCGGCGGTACATAAAAAACCGTTCCGGAGTTATTTTCCGGAACGGTGGATTTGTTGCTGAAATCAGCCATAGCAGAATGCTTACGCCTTGCTGACACGTTCGGCATATTCGCCGGTACGGGTGTCAACTTTGACGGTGTCGCCTTCGTTGATGAAAAGCGGAACCTGGATTTCGTAGCCGTTGTCCAGTTTAGCCGGTTTCATAACGTTGGTGGCGGTATCGCCGCGGGCACCGGGTTCGGTTTCGGCAATAACTTTTTCAATAAAGGTCGGCAGCGTGATTTCAATGGGCTGGCCGTTGAACAGCAATACTTTGCACAGGCTGTCTTCGATCAGGAAGTAGACCTGATTGCCCAGCAATTCGCTGTGTACGCGCATTTCTTCGTAGGTTTCTGCATCGCTGAAAACATACATATCGCCATCAGCGTAGGAGTAGTACATTTCGCGTTCTTCCAAATCGGGCTTTTCGATCTTATCGGTGGGGCGGTAGGTCTTTTCCATACCGGAACCGTTGATCATGTTCTTCATCTTGCAGCGATAAAGAGCGGTACCTTTACCCGGTTTGCAGAATTCAAATTCAGTAATTGCCCACGGGGCACCGTCGATCTGGATCTTCAGACCCTTTTTGAGGTCAGACGCATTGTACATATTGTGTGTTCTCCATTGTTGTTTTACACAAGGTTATAAAAACTGATTACATAATATACACCCGTTTCAAGAATTTTTCAAGTTGTAATTGTAAAAACTCTTAATATGCGTTATATTATAAGGATAGGTATATTGAAAAATGTTTGTTGTATTGTGTTGTGGACTTTGATATACCGTACATTAACTGAAGGTGTTTTATGCGTAAAAAAGCTAATTATTTATCCGGTACCATCGGCAAGACCATGTTCAAAACCGCTTTGTCCATGCTGCCGGGCACGATCGCTGTATCGGGGTACAATCTTGCTGATACCTATTTTGTTGCCATGCTGGGGACTCTGCCGCTGGCGGCAATGGGATTTACCTTTCCTGTTATTATGATCCTCGGGTGTATTTTTCACGGACTTGGCGTGGGCGTTATGGCTACGGTGGCTCATGCTGTCGGCGGCGAAAAACGTGCCAAAGCGGCTAAACTGGTTACTTCAGGGATGATTCTGGTGGCGGCGGTTTCGGCCGTGCTGGGGGCGATCGGTTATTTTTCGGTCGATTGGACCTTCCGGCAGCTCGGTGCGGCCGGCGAAGTGTGCACGCCCATTGGCGAATACATGAATATATGGTATCTGGGGTGTGTTACCGGTGCCGTTACCATGGTGGGCAACAGTCTGCTCGTGGCGGTAGGCGATTCCAAACTGGCGGGGGTTTTTATGATGACCGGGCTTGTGCTGAATGTATTGCTGGACCCCCTGTTTATCTTTTCCTGGGGATTGGATATGGGGATTGCCGGCGCGGCACTGGCAACGGTGCTTTCGCAGTTGACCGGAGCCTGTCTTATTGTTGTGGCGCTGGGTAAACGGCACCGTTTGTGGAACTTTAAGGCTCTGGGCTCCCGGATAATTTTTCCGGCATGGCGGCAGATCGTGCGTTTTGCGCTGCCTTCCATGCTGGGCATGATACTAATGCCCGCCGGTAACGGCGTGATTACCCGTATCGTTGCTACGTTCGGCGATTCGGCGGTGGCGGCAACTGCGGCAGCCGGCCGGCTGGAAATTATTGCTTTTATGTTCCCCATGTCGCTGGGGATCGGTCTGATGCCTATGATTGCGCAGAATTACGGCGGCAAACTTTACAGCCGTATTGTCCGATGCCGTAAAATTGCCATGAACTTTGCGCTTTATTATGAAATATTCATGGCGGTTGTTTACTTTATTGCCGCTCCCGGCATTGTCCGATTTTTTACCGATGATCAACGGGTGGCTGAGATCATGACAAACTATTTGCGTATCATTCCGTGGGGGTTCGGCTTGATGGAAATCCACCGTTATTGCGGTTTCTTCTTTACCGGATGCAACTACCCGCACGGCAGCGCATGGCTGGCGGCTTTGCGAATACTGTTTCTGCTGATACCGTTATCGCTGCTGGCGCTGGCATTCGGCAGTCTGAACGGATTGTTTGTAGCCCGTTTGGCAGCTGACTTGCTGGCCGGTTTTATCGGTTGGGCTCTGGTGGTGCGTATGACCGGCAATCTGCCGGCTGACGGCGAAATCATTGTCCGCAGAAGATAAGTTTATGAAAAAAGAAAAACTCTTTTTACTGCTGACTGTTTTATTGGTTATGCCGGTGCTTGAAGCCGCCGGCGCTCCGGTTTGTACGATTTGTTCAAAGAGCATCCGGGGACGCTATATTGTTGACAGCCGTAAAAGAGCTTTCTGCAGCGAAAAATGTTTTGAAGAAACTCTGCCGCGCTGCGCCAACTGCCGTAAAATATGCAAGGATGGAGCGCTTAAAGTTAAAAACGACTTTTTCTGCAGCCGCAAGTGTGCCGATGAAAAAATTCTGCCGCGCTGCAGCCGCTGCAATAACCCCTGCCGCGAATTCATGGTGCTGCCGACCGGTTATGGTGTTTTTTCTTATTGTCATGAGTGCTTCAAGACCGAAAAGTGTCTGGTGTGCCAACGACGGACGAAAAAACTTTATCCGCAGCGCAATGGCAGTAAGTTGTGCCAGTTCTGTCAACGCAATACGATAACAAATCTCGCTCAACTGCAGCGGGTTTTTGACGATGTGCGAAAAACGCTGGCCAGACACTTCAACTTCCCGGTTGACCACACGATAAAATTGGAAATGCGTTCATTTACTGCCCGGGAAGAAAACGGCGATCTCTTCGGCCTTTATAAATACAATGGCAAGATCGTTAAGAAAAACAAACTCGTTTCCCGCCAAAAGCCGCCGGAAATAGAATTTCGTGATCAGCATTGCACCATTGTGGTTGCAGATTGTCTGCCGCGTTTTAAAGCAGCCGAAACCATTGCACATGAGCTGGCGCATGATTATATGAAACACCGGTGGTTCTTTATTGCCAATGATAAACTCAAAGAAGGTTTTGCCGAATTTATCGCCGCAGAATACAATCGTATCAGCGGCAATAAAAGCTGGAACGTGCGTATGGAAAAAAATCCCGATAAAATCTATGGCGACGGTTACCGGGAAATCAACGCTCTTTACCGGAAGGGATCATGGCAGGCAATATATCAACTTTTTGATCGGGTGAATTTACAGGATACTCCGGCAGAGTATCGCTGAAGATTATTCGGTTTGATCGCTTTTTCCGGCAGCAACTACTTTGAATTGAGCCGTCAGTATTGCCGGATCGCTGGCAATGCATTCTACTATAACAGATTCGCCCAGCGGCAGCCGGCAGTTGTAACGGTTTTTGAATTCGTATGCCAGATCAGGCAGCAGCCAGACACTGCGTTCATCGGGCTTGGCTATATAGATGGCTTCGCCCTGCCAGTTTTTCTGCTGATTTTTCAAATGTACAAGAGTCCAGTATTCACGGCATTGACGTTCCAATTTTCCGCGCATGACTTCTGCCGGTTCGGCAATGGCCAGACGTTCATCGATAACACTTGCCGGGATGGGCTCCTGCCGGGCAAGAAATCTGCGCAACTGTATGTGACTTAACAAATCTTCGTAACGCCGCAGCGGGCTGGTTACTCTGGCGTATGGCTCCAAACCCAGCCCGGCATGTTTAGCCGGCAGCGTTGAAAGTGTACTGACCCGACAGCTTTTGCGTAATTCGTACATGCCCGGAAGCGTTTCCGGCCGATCACTCATTTCCGGATCGCTCTGAACGGCGTAGGGCAGGGCAAAATCATTTTTTACTGAAAATTTTGCTGCAGCATGTCCTGCCGCCATCATGGCATTGGCAACCAGTTCGCGCACCGGAGAGCGGTCAAGCGGTGTGATCTGGATATGGCGTTTTGCCGTATCAACTTTTATCTTGACTTCGGGCAGCCGGATCATGACGGCGTTGTTATTCTGCCGGTATTGGCGGAATCGCTCCAGAGCCTTAACGCACGGAGCGAATTCAGGACTCTGCATAAGCTCTTCGCCTTGAGCGTAATCAAAACGTCTGACTTTTACCTGACTCAAACAGATTTTTTCCAGTTCTGCTTTGCCATCCTGGTCTATTCTGATGCCGAAGCTCATTGCCGGAGATATTTCCTGTAATCCCAAAGCAAACAGTTCCACCGAATTTTCCGGCAGCATGGTGGTTATTTTTTCCGGCAGATAAGATGTGCAACCCTGTTCGCAGGCAAATTTTTCCAGCGGGGAATCAAACTCTACTGTTGCAGCGGGATCGGCTACATGCACCCACAACAGATCATTTTCCGGATCGTAGGCAATGGCATCGTCGGGGTCATTGCTGTCGGCATCATCTATGGCGTAGGAGGCAAGATGGGTGAGATCCTCCCGATTTTCAGCTGGTGCTTGAGCAAGAACCGGATATTCCGGATACATATCAAATCCATAACGTCTGATATGCGGATTATTGTCAAAATCATTCCATACTCCCAGTTTGAGCAGAAGCACCTGAGCTTTTTCCGGCGTAGCTTCCATACCCAGATCATGCATGAGTTTGCTGGAAGAACTCATACCGTAAGCCACATTTTCTATTTCCCGCAAAGAGCTGTGATCATCCGCAGTTACATTGCCGGAGCGTATTCGTTCGAGCAAGGCGTTGCGGGATTGCTGCTGTTCAGCTTTTTCGCGGGCTTTGCGGACGATATCTTCGATGTGTTCAGTGCTGTTGGGTTTAACTGCGGTGGCGGGCGAACCGCTGAAATAACAATCTTTCTGCAATATCTCCCAGGCGGCAACAGCATTGGCGGGAGTGAAACTGCCGAAAACAAGTTCGGTGAATTCTGCAAACTCCACCGCTTCACCGCCCAGTAATTCCACTGTTTCCGCCAGCGTTTCATCCGGCGGCAGTTCCGCCGCTGCCGGAATTGCCTGGCAGGGACCGCTGTGCAGAAACTCAATATCTTTGTTTCTTACCGAACGGCTCTCTCCGGCGGCTGTGGTTATGGAATATTTGTCCGAAGCGATATCTCTGACGATGGCACATTTGCCTTTGTAAACAACAAGCGAACCGGTTTTTATAAGCATTTTTTTATTTCCAATGCATTAACATTAACATGTGATTATTCAGATAATGCTTTATAATTTACAATCATAATCAAAAGTTTCAAGCGTCAATACTTGTATTTCTTGAAAAGTGCGGTATTTTATTTAAGCGGAAAATCTATTTTGTGCAAGAGAGTTTGATATTTATGAGTAAAAAACTTTTGTGTTATCTTGCCGCCGCCGCATGCATGCTGATAATTTCCGGCTGCAAATCGTCCGGCCAGGCTTACTACGATAATGCTGTGGAAGGCCGGCTGAGCGGCTGCAGCTTTGAAAAATATATGTTCAATCAGTCTCCGACCGACCGGGTGCCGGTAATCTTCATACATGGGCTTTTCGGTTCGGAGCTGCGCGATCTTAATGCTGGCGGCAAACTGTGCTGGGGTGAGTTTTTTTCAGGAAACATGCTGGATAAAAGCATGTTTTACAATTTGGCTCTTCCTCTTGATGCCAACGGCAAATGTGCCGAGTTGACCCCCGGCGGCTTGCTGGAATACTCCCGGACAGGGGGATTCCTGATCAGAACCCGGCAGGAGAGATATTCGGTTTTTACCGATATGCTCAAGTCCATGGGGTATCTGCCGGAAAAATGCGATCTGCCGCGCGGATGCAACTACAGTACGCTTTTTGTCTTCTGTTATGACTGGCGGAAAAGTATCGATGAAAATGCCGCGTTGCTGGCGGATTTTATTGAGGAGAAGTCCGCCTATCTCGCCCGGCAGCTTCAGTACTCTGACCGCAAACAGGAAGTGCGTTTTGACCTTATCGGGCACAGTATGGGCGGACTGATCGCCCGCTATTATGTGCAGTTCGGCAAATCTCCGCTGGGGCGGAAGGGCGATCCGCTGCCGCGTACTTCGTGGTACGGCAGAAAATATGTACGCAATGTCATAATGATCAGCACGCCCAACGGCGGTTATGCTGATACTTTGGTGGAAATGATCAACGGTTTGAAACTTTCACCGCTTGCACCGGTTTTTCCGGCCGGTGTGTTGGCTGCGTTCCCAAGTTATTTCCAAATGCTGCCGGACACCGCATTTAAAAGCATCCGTTTTGCCGGCAGCGGGGAAAATGCCGATATTTTTGATGTTGCTTTATGGAAAAAATATCATTGGGGACTGCTGAAAGATTGTTCTGAAAACCGTACTTTGCTTGAAAAGATGTATCCGCAGTATGGCTGGAAAGCTCAATCCGAAATTGTTCTGGAAAATCTGACTTATAATCTTGAACGGGCTGGCCGGTTCAAGTATCTGATGGCCAATCCGATGGGGGTTCCGCCGGAACCGCTGCGTTTTTACTGTTTTGCATCGGCAGGAATCAGGACCGCCGGGAAGGTGCTGATCGATGAAGACTCGGGGAAAATAACCGAAATTGCAACCGTTCCGGGCGATGGAAAAGTAAGTTTTGCTTCCGCGAAATTTGATTCGCCGCTGCGGCGGGAAGCTGTAGTGTGGAGCGGAGTAACTGTGCTTGACGGTGCTCACATGGGGATTCTGCGGCATCCGCTGCTGGCTTATAACCTCTGGAATATACTGGGATCCGGTCTTTGATGGTAATGCGGACAGAAGCTTGATATCATGAGCGAAAAAAACAAGTGGAAAAAATTGAAAAAGCTCCCTCCGATGCGCCGGCTGTTCGACCGCTGGATGCCGGAAGCTCTGACCATGATGGGGGCGATCAAGATTCTGCAATTTTTGCGTTGGCTGGGGGTGAAAGCCTCCACCAACGGCTGGCGTAAAGTCACCAGCATATTTCTCCGCGGCGAAAGCAGTAAATTCATTCTGGCCGGATTCCGGATCAATCCCGAATCTTCGGCGCTTTTGCCTGCTCCCGATCAGAAAACAGCGGGCCGGCGTCTGGCGGCCAAACTGGCGGCTTATTTGCGCGTGAGTGATGCTATCGGGTATTGGGTGCAGCCGGGAAAACTGGCATTCAAGCGCCGTAAAAGACGTTTTCGAGATCTTCTGCTTGTGGAAGTCGATGCCATGGGCATGGTTATAAAGTTGATACCGCATTTTGACGGCACTTACCGCGAGCTGGAAAAAGCCAGCGTGCTTTTGAATGAAGTTCTTGAAATAGTAACCTATCAGATCAACCGTCTGCGGGATTTGCCGGAACAGGATAGGGCGGTGGCGTTGCAGAAAAATATCCGGCAGTGGGCGCGTCGGGCATCACGCTTTTACTATTTCGGCCGCCGCAGAAGGATCTATATAGCGGAACGTTTGCTGCACTCCACGGTGCTTTTTTGCGAATTTTTGCCCGATCTGGCACCTGAAGAACTTAAAAAAGAGCGTTTTCAGCTGCCGGATTTCCGTAAATACCGCAATCCTGGACTGGGCATGATGGCCGTATTGGCGCGTTTTACAGCAGATTTGCGAGAGGTGGATTTCTGGTGCCAGTTCAATCATGTGGCGGCAGATGGTATGCCCATGCAGGAATTTTTAACCAAACTCAAAAGTGATTGGGGGGCGATCGGTCCGGCAGAATTTCCGGAGGCCAAAAAGAGCAATATTATGGGCAATGTGCAGCTGCGCTATGCCGGGGATGGGGATTTCAGGGCGTTATTTTTTGCCGATTTCAAACCGCTGCTGGCGGTGCGTTCGTATTTGAATAAACACTATGCCGGAGAAATGCGTGGTCAGGCTACTGTTGCCGGGTTGATCATGTGGGGTTTATCCAGGCATGAAGCATTTGCCCGGCACAAGATATTGCTGCCGGTTGATGCCGGAATGCATAATGGCGACCGAAATCTGGGGCTGCTGATGATCCGGCCGCAGCAGTTTACGCAAAATAATGCCGATCCGGTCAGCGATTTCTGCCGTTTTCAGCGCGAAATGCTCCGGCGCATGGATCAGGCCCGTTCCGGGCGCGGAGCGGTCAGCGAATTTCTGGAGCTGTGTGCGCTTATGCACCCGTTCTTTTATCTGGTTGCGCGCAAATTGTGGCCCCGGGCGCTGGATGAAGTGCTGGGGACTGTCGGATTGTCGCTCTTGAGAGATGCCGAAATTTTTATTGCCCCTTCAACTGAATTTCAGAGTGGCGGTTTTATTGCTGTCGGCAATTTATTGCTGAACGCCGGCAATGGTGAAACTTCGGCGGCAGTAAGCATTGCCGGTACCCGCAAGCAGATACGGGTCTGTCTGGAAGCATTGCACCATCTGCCGCAGGATTTGCCCGGCATGCTGGATCTGCAGGATAAGATCGGAAAAGATTTGCCTGATGAAAAAAAGCAAAATAACAGATAAAATCTTGTAAAAAAACAGTTTGGTGATTTGACTGAATGGTTAAACTGTGATATATTAAAAGATGTTTTAATTTTATAAATGTTAAATATACATCGTTAAAAATAAATATTGAGGAGAAAGAAAATGACCAAGCGTGATTTAGTCGTAAAAATCGCCAAAGAAACTGACCTTATTCAGAATGATGTTGCCCAGGTGGTCCAGAAGACCCTTGATTATATTGCTGCCGAACTGGTTGCCGGTCGTACTATCGAACTTCGCAACTTTGGTGTTTTTGAAATCAAAGTCCGCAAGAGCCGCAAGGGCCGCAACCCCAATCAGCCGGAAAACGAAGTGGTCATTCCGGAACGCGCTGTGGTCAAGTTCCGCGCCGGCAAAGAGCTTAAAGATGCCGTTGAAAAGCTTAATCCCGCCGACTTCAACGAATAAGCAAATTTTTTTGCTTGATATAAATTTGATTACAGGCTCCCGGTTATGTGCTGCGGAAAACCGACTATGAACAACATGAGTGTTGCTTGCAGTGGAGTTTTCCGTGCCGAAAAACCGGCGAAAGAAATTTGTGCTGTATCTGTAAATCCTTGCAGGATAATCTGATACGGCATTTTTTATTTTTTTGTAAAATAAAGGATGTTAAATGGCTAAATCAGCTCCGATGCCCGGAACTTCGGATATCTTTCCGGGGGAAGTAGGCGCATGGCGTTTTCTGGAAGAAACGGCCCGCAGTGTGTTCGGCAGATATAATTACGGCGAATTGCGTACTCCGATTTTTGAAGCTACCGAAGTTTTTCAGCGTGGTCTGGGCGACGAAACCGAAGTCGTTCAGAAAGAGATGTATACGTTTGAAGATCGCGGTGGCAGAAGCGTGACTCTCCGACCCGAAGGTACTGCCGGAACAATGCGTGCATTGCTCAATACCGATGTGCTCAACGGCGTGGAACAGCGGGTGTTTTATATTGGCCCCATGTTTCGCGGGGAGCGGCCGGCAGCCGGCCGCCGCCGTCAGTTTCATCAGGTTGGGGTGGAAAATGTGGGCCGGGTGGCGCCCGAGCTGGATGCCGAAACCATTGCCATGCTGCTGGAATTTCTTGAAGAACTCGGTATTACCGGTGCTACTCTCAAACTCAACACCCGCGGAGTGGCAGCCGACCGTCCGGCGGCAGCAGCAGCATTGAAAGCGTTTTTCAGCAAACACATTGATCTGCTGTGCGAAGACTGCCGCAAACGGCTTGAAGGCAATGTGTGGCGCATTTTGGACTGCAAAGTGGAAAGCTGCCGCGAGATCATAGCCAATGTGCCGGATTATGCCGGGATGTTCAGCGAAAGTTCCCGCGAGTATTTTCAGGAAGTCTGCAAGCGTCTGGACTGGCTGGGGATCAAATATGAGATCGATCCATTCCTGGTTCGCGGTCTTGACTACTATGTGCATACTGTTTTTGAAATAACTCATCCCGGACTCGGAGCGCAGAATGCCATTGCCGGCGGCGGCCGTTACGAGCTTACTCTTCCCGGCGAAAGCAAGCCGGTTATCGGTGTGGGGTTTGCGGCCGGTATGGAGCGTCTGCTTATGGTGCGCGAAGCTTTGAATCTGCCGCCTGCCGGTGGTTTTGAAGCCCCCAAAAGCGTGTTTATCGTGGCATTGGGCGAAGCGGCTGAAGAGTTCAAATTCAAATATGCTTCCAGCTTGCGTAAGCAAGGAATCGCGGTGGCGACAGAGCTTGCCGGCAAATCGATGAAAGCGCAGATGCGTGCCGCCAACCGGGCAAATGCCGCCTGTGCCGTGATTGTTGGTGATGAAGAGCTGGCCAAAGAGGTTGCCGTGCTCAAGGATCTTGTCGGCGGCGAGCAGAAAGAAGTGGCTTTTGCCGATTTGAAAACTGAAATTGATAAACTTTTGAAATAAAACTTTTCAATAAATCTATTTTTTCGAAGGAGAGAAAAAGATGGAACTCACAAAAAAAAATCTGGTGTTCATGGGCGCTCCCGGTGCCGGTAAGGGTACCTTTTCCGGACTGTTGCTCGAACAGGTCAAACTTGCACACATTTCCACAGGCGATATGCTCCGCGCGGAAAAAGCTTCCGGCAGTGAACTGGGCAAAAAACTTGCAGCGATC
The DNA here is from genome assembly GCA_045635745.1 of Victivallaceae bacterium. GTDB lineage: Bacteria > Verrucomicrobiota > Lentisphaeria > Victivallales > Victivallaceae > SIG78. The sequence goes on along the minus strand of JAZTWG010000003.1, from coordinate 2,666 downwards.
ATGGATGCCGGTCAGCTGGTTTCCGATGAACTGGTGGGCGAAATAGTGGAAAGTCGTTTGAGCAAGAGCGATTGCGACAATGGTTTTATTCTTGACGGCTATCCCCGCACCATTGCGCAGGCCGAAATGCTCAACAAGATCCTGGCCAAGATCGGCAAGAAACTTGATGCTGTGGTTTTCTTTGATGTGCCCGATGAAGTTGTGCTGGAACGCCTCACCGCCCGTATGAGCTGCAGCAAGTGCGGCGCGATCTTCAATAAGCTTTTCATGAAGCCCGCCAAGCCGGGTATCTGTGACCATTGCGGCGGCGAACTCATTCAGCGTTCCGACGATTCGTTGGAAACTGCTCAGGGCCGTTTGAAGGTCTTCCATGAAAGCACCCAGCCTTTGATCGACTTCTATCGCGAAAGCGGCCTCTTGATGCCGATTACTGAACTCGACAAGGCCAAGATCTTCCAGATCATGCTCGATGGCTTGAAATAATTCCGCAGAAAAGGCATATTGTTATGGCGCTTTTTCGGGATTGTGTAATCCATACAGCCGAAGAGATCGAACGGATTCGGGTGGCGATGCGTATGACAGCGCAAGTGCGCGAGCAGCTTGTGTCGCTGATCCGTCCGGGGATGAGTACACTGCAGATCGACCAGCTGGCAGGGGATTTGATCCGGTCGGCCGGCGGAACAAGCGGTTTTCTCAATTACCACGGATTTCCCGGCAATATCTGCATATCGCTCAACGATGAAGTTGTGCATGGCATCGGTGCGGCGCACCGCGTGGTGCAGGAAAGCGATATTGTCAGTCTGGATATCGGCGTGAAGTACAACGGAGCAGTTGGCGATACCGCTGTAACCGTAGGTTTCGGCGAATTGCCCAAAGATACGGCGCGTCTGCTGAAAGCTACGCAGGAAGCTTTGATGGCCGGTATTGCCGCAGCCAGAAAGGGCAATTACATAAGAGATATAAGCCGTGCAGTGGAAAAACGCGCTCTGGCCGACCGCCTGGGCATTGTCCGGGAAATGGTGGGGCACGGCGTGGGGATTCAGCTGCATGAGCCGCCGGATGTACCCAATTATGTAACGCCGGTGCGCGGTCCGAAGCTGGTGCCGGGGATGGTGCTGGCGATCGAACCGATGTTCAATCTGGGTACCAACCGGATAAGTCAGGATAATGACGGCTGGACGATCCGCACCCGCGATGGCAGTTTGTCCGCGCATTTTGAACACTCTATTTTAATTACAGATAATGAACCGGAGATCTTAACATGGCAAAAGACGATGTGATCAAAGTGGAAGGCACAGTCCGTGAACTGTTGCCGAATACTATGTTCAAGGTGGAACTTGCCAATGGACACATGGTAAATGCCCATATCAGCGGCCGCATGCGTTTGAACTTCATCCGCATTCTGCCGGGGGATAGTGTGACCTTGGAAATGTCGCCTTACGATTTGACTAAAGGTCGGATCGTATTCCGCAAAAAGTAACATTGCTGAACGCAATGGGGGGTACAGGATTGCGAGGAGAGAACACACTCTCCGGCAATCGCGTGCAGTTTGAAAAAACAAATGGATTTTTCAACCAACAATCAGGGATAAAAGAAAAATGAAAGTATTGGTAGTCAATGCCGGCAGCAGCTCGCTGAAATTTACTCTTTTTGACATGACCGACAAGTCGGTTTTGTGCAAAGGACAGGTGGAACGTATCGGTTCGGATCGTCCGAATCTGATTTACAAGCGTGCTGACGGTTTTAAATTTGAAAATGAGATCTCCGCCAAAGATCACGTTGAATCGCTCAACGAAGTCTGCGCTACTCTGGTCAAGCCGGAAGTCGGCGTGCTCAAGAGCCTGACCGAAATCTCCGCTTGCGGCCACCGTGTGCTGCTGGGCGGCGACAAGATCACCCAGCCGATCAAAGTCGATGAAGCTGTCAAACAGATCATCCGCGACTACATTCCGCTCGGTCCGCTGCACAACCCCGCCAACCTTGCCGGTATCGAAGCGTGCGAAGCCGCTATGCCCGGTGTACCCAACGTTGGTGTGTTCGACACCGAATTCCACCAGACCATGCCGCCGGAAGCATATCTCTACCCGATCCCGTATGAATTTTACGAAAAACACGGTATCCGTAAATACGGTTTCCACGGCACCAGCCACCGTTTTGTTACCCGTGCCTCGGCGGAATTTCTCGGCAAAAAAGCTGATGAAGTCAGCCTGATCACCTGCCATCTGGGCAACGGCTGCAGCATCGCTGCGGTCAAAGACGGCAAAGTCATTGATACGACCATGGGTCTGACTCCGCTCGAAGGTCTGATGATGGGAACCCGTTCCGGCGATATCGATGCGGCTGCTGCGCTGCGCATGATCGAAGTCGGCTATACTCCTGCAGAAGTCGGTACCATCCTCAATAAAAAATCCGGTCTGCTTGCCATCGGCGGCATCAACTCCGGCGATATGCGCGATATGCTCGCTGCGGCTGAAAAAGGCGAAGGCCGTGCCGATCTGGCAGTCAAGATGTTTGTCCGCAGAATCGTCAAATACATCGGTGCTTACTATGTGCTGCTTGATGGCAAGATCGATGCGTTGGTATTCACCGGCGGTATTGGCGAATTTTCTGTTCCGATCCGCGAAAAAGTGCTGACCGGCGTCCGCAGTCTGGGCGTGAATATCTGC
>JAZTWG010000002.1:0-70228 GCA_045635745.1 Victivallaceae bacterium | reverse complement strand
ATCAAACTCGAAAATGTTACCGCCAAAGAACTCGGCCGTGCCAAGCGTGTTACCATCGACAAGGAAAATACCACCATTGTCGAAGGTGCCGGTAAAGCCAGTGCCATCCAGGGCCGCGTTGCCCAGATCAAACGCGAAATCGTGGAAACCACTTCCGATTACGACCGCGAAAAACTTCAGGAACGCCTCGCCAAATTGGCCGGCGGTGTTGCCGTCATCAAGATCGGTGCCGCTACCGAAGTCGAAATGAAAGAAAAGAAAGACCGCGTTGACGATGCTCTGCACGCCACCCGTGCCGCTGTTGAAGAAGGTATCGTTGCCGGCGGCGGTGTTGCTCTGATCCGCGCCTCCAAGGCTGTTGCCGCTCTGAAACTTGCCGGTGACGAAGCTATAGGTGCCGACATCGTTGTCCGTGCCGTTGCCGAACCCTTGCGTCAGATCGCTGCCAACGGCGGTTACGAAGGTTCTGTCGTTGTCCAGAAAGTCGGCAGCCTCAAGGGTGCCGAAGGCTTCAATGCCGCTACCGGTGAATATTGCGACATGCTCAAGGCCGGTATCATCGACCCGAAGAAGGTGACCCGTTCCGCATTGCAGAACGCCGCCAGTATTGCCGGTCTGATGCTGACCACTGAATGCTTGATCACTGACATCAAGGAAGAAAAAGAACCCGCTATGCCCGCCGGCGGCATGGGCGGCATGCCCGGTATGATGTAATATCATATCGTGCGGCATGATCAATCACCCGCAGCACGCTCCGGCGCGCAAACGGGTGATTTGAAAACGCGTCCAAAGGGTAGTTGCTCTATGAGCAGCTGCCCTTTTTTATATCCCTACTTTCTTGCTTTATTTTTTTCAATATTATTTGCCAACAGCAGCAAGCGCGGTCAGCGCCGCTCTAAACTGCCAAGTAACTCGCGCCGTCTATGGCAGCGAAATGAGCCAAGAGGGGTGGGAGGAATGCAATCTTGTTTTTCTTACTCTGGCGGCTTGAAAATCTCAACTTTTCTGTTATAGTATAACTTTGTAATGAAAGGTTATACTATGTCGTCAACTGTTGACCCCGTAAAAATCATTGAGTTTTTTTATCAGGATACTCCACTGCGGAAACTTTTGCTGCTGCACAGTACACAGGTTTGCAGCAAAGCTTTGAGTATTGCAGAAAAATCCACTGTAAAGGTTGATTTGGATGCAGTGCGAGTTGGTGCTATGCTTCACGATATCGGCATCGGGCATTGTCACGCGCCCGGAATTCTTTGCCTGGGAGAAGCTGATTATATTGAACACGGTACATTGGGAGCTGCCATGCTCCGGCAGTACGGCAAAAAATACAATCTTGATCTGGAAAAATATGCTTTGATTTGCGAGCGCCACACCGGCAGCGGCATAACCGCCGAAGAAGTGGCTGCACAGAAACTGCCGCTGGCAGTAAAAGATTATCTGCCGATTTCCAACGAAGAAAAACTTATTGCGCTGGCTGATAAATTTTTCAGCAAATCAGGCGATCAGCAGGAAAAACCTTTTCCCAAAGTCCGCAAATCCATGGCTAAATTCGGCGAAGCAAGTCTGGCACGATTTGATGAATTGTGCAATCTGTTCGGAGTGAGCGATGAATAAAATAAGCGAACTTCAGAATTTTCTTGCCGGCCGCTATATGCTCAATGAACATCCGGCGCTGCAGCAACAATTTGAGTCTTGGAGTTTATCGCGCCCATTGCGGGGCATCAGAGTGCTCGATGGCACCCCGGTCTTTGCCAATACACTTCTGAAATACATAAATCTGCTGGCGGCAGGTGCGGATTTGACTGTAGGATACAGCGACAGCATACCGTATGATAAAGCAATAATTGATCTTCTGAAAAAACTCAATGTCGAATGTGTTTACAACTGCCGTGAACAGGAAAAATTTGATTGTATACTCGACTGCAACGCCGTATACCGCGATTTGCGCCCCCGTTATGGCTTTGCCGAGCTCACCCGTTCCGGTGCGTATCACTTTGCGGGCACAACTCACCCGGTAATAAATGTTGACGACAGCCGCATAAAAGCTATCGAAACCTGTCTGGGGACCGGAGAGAGTTTTCTGCGAGCCATGCGATATTTGGGATATGATGTAAGCAATAAAAACATTGTGGTTTTCGGTTGCGGCAAAGTCGGCAGAGGCGTAGTATTTTATGCAGGAAAAGCCGGAGCCAATGTCATTGTCATCGACAATCCGGCAATGGTGGAAAAATGCGTCAATGGTACGCTGGTCAGTCGTTTTGACCGCCGGCAGGTCATGGAGCATTTGCGCAATGCGTGGTGCGTGGTCTGCTGTACCGGGCAAGCCGATGCTCTGGCAGATATGGATTACATAAATATCCTGCTGAACGGCAAACAGCTCATGGTCAATATGGGGGTGGAAGATGAGTGGAGCCCCGCCATCCCGCCGGAGCGGATGCTGAACCATAAGCAGCCTTTGAATTTTATCTTGCCGGAGCCCACGCTTTTGCGTTATATTGATCCGACTATGGCGTTGCATAATCAAGCAGCGGTAGAGCTGATAAGCGGTCAATATGTCCCCGGGATCCGTCGGATAAATAATGCTGTTCACGATAAATATTGGCAGATCGTCGAAAAAAATGGGATTATAAACCAGGAACTTGCCGAAGCTGAATTGTAATGGGATTTGAAATGAGTATAAAAATAAGTCAGGTGCTTTTCAACGGCCAGCTTGCAGATGTGGCGATCACCAATGACCGTATCAGCCGGATCGCGCCACAAATAACGGGAAATTTTGATACCGTAATTGACGGGCGCGACAAGCTTTTGATTCCGCCCTTTTACAACACCCATTGTCATGCGGCAATGACCCTTCTGCGGGGAATTGCTGACAATCTTGAGCTGATGGAGTGGCTGGAAAAACATATCTGGCCGGCGGAAAACAATTTGACTGCCGAAGCCGTTTACATCGGCAGCAAACTTGCCATGCTGGAAATGATAAAATCAGGCAGCGTATTTTTCAACGACATGTACTTTTTTCCGGCAGAAACGATGCGTGCCGCCGAAGAAATGGGCATCCGGGCGGCAATCGGCATGATAGCCATTGATACGACTCTGCCGGAAAAGCGCAATAAATATATTGCGGACAACAATGCATTATGGGAAAAACGCAAAAGTTTTTCGGATTTGATAACGCTTACTTTGGCCCCGCACGCGATCTATACGGTAAATGAAAATACCCTGCGCGATATAGCCGCCAGATCCGCAGAAGAAAATCTCTTTATACATATACACTTATCGGAAACTGCTTTCGAAGTGGCTCAATGTCGGGCCCGACACAATATGAGCCCGGTGGAATATCTGGACAAACTCGGGTTGCTTTCAGAACGCACTGTGGCGGCACATGCCGTGCACTTATCCGATAAAGATATAGAGATCCTTGCGGAACGTAAAGTTACAGTATCCTATAATCCCTGCAGCAACTACAAACTTTCGAGCGGGAAATTCCGTTTCCGCAGTTTGATGGATTCCGGAGTGAATATCACATTCGGCACCGATGGGTGCGCTTCCAGCGATAATCTTTCCATGTTTGACGAAATGAAATTCGGTGCCTTGGGCGCTAAAAATGAGCAGAACAGCTCCACAGCATGCAGCGTAAACGAAATTTTCGACTGCGCCACTTACCGCGGTGCCGCCGCGTTCAATATCGATGCCGGAGTGATCGCCGAAGGTAAAAAGGCCGATATGGTGCTGATAGATCTCAATACGCCGATGATGATTGCCGATCACGATATGATCAGCAATCTGGTCTACGCCGCCGACTCAAGTTGTGTAGATACCGTTATCTGCAACGGCAAAATTCTGATGCAAAACCGCACAGTCCCCGGCGAAAAAGAAATCATAGCGCAAGCCAGAGCCTGCGCCAGAACCCTGTTAAAGAAATAAGCACGAGTTTTTTATGCAAGTAAATACAAAAATCGCCAGCGTTGTCACTCCGGATTCCCCCGGAGCAAAAATGGCTTTCCGGATCAGAAAAAAGATATATAATAAATTATCAGACAATATCGTTGGGGAAAAGCTTGAAAAAATTCTGGATGTAGGCGTTACAGCAGATATTGAAGCAGCGTATTCCAATTTTTTCGAGTGTTTTTATCCCTGCAAAGAGCGTATCACTGCCTTGAGCGATCAGGATGCATCCGGTTTGGAAAATATTTTTCCCGGCTTGAAGTTTGTTCAGGGCGATGGCTGTGATTTACCGTTTGCGGATCAGGAGTTTGATCTGGTATTTTCGTCGGCAGTACTGGAGCATGTGGGTTCTTTTGAGCGGCAGAAAAAATTTATTGCCGAAGCCATGCGGGTCAGCAGAAAATATGTTTTTCTGACCACGCCGAACCGTTACCACATCTTTGAATTTCACACCTATTTGCCATTTCTACACTGGTTGCCGAAAAAGTGGCATCGGGCAATATTGAAAATACTCGGACTTGATTATTTGAGTAAAGAGGAAAACCTTAATTTGCTTGACCGGCGCTCATTGAATAAAATCTGCGAGGAGCTTGGAATTGAAAATTACCGGATTTATCATGTGAACTTCCTGGGAATGCCATCCAATCTTCTGCTGATGATACAAATTGATGACACGGAGCCGCTTCGTTGACCATATTTTTGCCCGCAACTCGGGCAAAAAAATCAAATAAAAAGTACCTTATTATGCAAGCGGCTGTTGACGCTTGCGCTTCATATTTGCGACAGCAAATACTTCATATTGTGGAGCGTTAGCGGAACAATGTTTCATCGTCAGGCGTTTATGAAGCACGGCTGCGCCGTATGAAGCGGCACTGCGTGCCATGAAGCGAAGCCTGACGGCTTCATATTTTTTTGCCTTGGGATCAAGGCAAAAAAATGGTCGGGGTGGCGGGAGTCGAACCCGCGACATCTTGCTCCCAAAGCAAGCGCGCTAGCCACTGCGCTACACCCCGACTGGATAGCTGTATCCAATAAAAATCGGCTTACCACTTAATGAGGATTGCACCCCAGGTCAAGCCGCCGCCAAAGGCGGTCAACAGTACATAATCACCTTTTTCGACCTGACCGGAACGCTTCATTTCATCAATGCAAAGCCCTATACTCGCAGCCGAAGTGTTGCCGTATTTGCCGATATTCATAAACACACGTTCTTCTTCCATCGGCAGGCGCTGCGCCACAGCTTTCATAATGCGTTCGTTGGCCTGATGCGGCACCAGCCAGCGCACCTGATCAATGGAAACATTGGCTTCTTCCAGCACTTTTTTGCAGCTGCTGACCATGGCATTCACCGCCAGTTTGAACACATCGCGGCCGGCCATATGGATATAATGCAGTTTATCAGTAACGGTCTGCACCGAAGCCGGATTGCGGCTGCCGCCGGCGGGCAAACTCAAAATATCCAGACTGTTGCCATCTACCCCCAGATCGCTGGCCAGGAAGCAATCTTCTTCATCCGGACAATTTTCCAGCAGCAATGCCGAAGCTCCGTCGCCGAAAAGTACACAGGTATTGCGGTCTTCCCAGTTGACCAGCGCTGAAAGTTTTTCTGCACCAATCACCAGTACATAACGGTATTTGCGGTTGACACTCATCAAACCGCGCGCAGTTTCCAGCGAAAACAGCAAACCGGAACATGCGGCTTCAAGGTCAAAGCCAAATGCATTGGTCGCGCCCAGTCGATGCTGAAGCAAACATGCGGTACTCGGAAAAACGTGGTCAGGCGAAATCGTGGCCACAATTATTGCATTGACATCTTCCGGAGCCACTCCGGCCATTTCCAATGCTGCGCGGGCAGCTTTTTCCGCCAAATCCGAACACGCCTGCTCCGGAGCCGCGATATGACGCTGACAGATACCGGTACGCGTGCGGATCCACTCATCATTGGTTTCAACCATTTTTTCCAGATCAGCATTGGTCAAAACCTTGTCCGGAGTATAGGAGCCGGTTCCTCTGATTTTAATACCCATTTTTCCGTATAACCTTAATATTTATTGATATTGCCGATTTTTCTGCCCCCGGCAGAAAACCTGCTTGTTAATTTTATTGTTAAAACATCTCTTCCAGTTCTTCGGTCGTGGCATGACACTCGATCAGGCGCTCGCGGATGCGTTCATTCATCCGGAAACGGATAGCATCGCGAGCCGTACGGATGGCATTGCGGACCGCTTTGGGACTGGAAGAACCATGCCCGATAATACACACACCATTGATCCCCAGCAGCGGAGCTCCGCCGATCTCATCGGCATCGCCCATTGCTTTGAGTTCAACAAAAGCATTTTTTGCCAGCAGAGCACCGGTCAGGCGCAACGCATTCTTTTTGATGGCATTTTTCAGCCAATTCACCGACAAACGCGCCAGCCCTTCGCTGGTCTTGAGCATAACATTGCCGCTGAAACCATCGGCGATCATCACGTCGCAGACACCTTCAAAAGCGCTGTTGCCTTCCACATTGCCCACAAAGTTTATCGGCATATTGGAAAGTGCCTTGAACACGCTCTTGGTCAATGTGTTGCCTTTGCCGTCTTCGCCGCCGACACTCAAAAGACCGATACTCGGACGTTCTTTTTTCAAATAAAAACTGGCATATATTTCGCCCATAAGCGCAAACTGCACCAGATTACCTGGCTTGCAGTCGGTATTGGCTCCGGCATCCACCAGTATAAAACGCCCGTAACGGTGCGGCAGACTGGCGCCCAATGCAGGACGGTCAATTCCCGGCAATGTACGGGTCAAAACTTTGGTCGCCGCCACCAGCGCCCCGGTATGTCCCGGCGAAACCAGTGCTTCCACCATGCCGCTTTTCATGATCCGGGCACCTTCGGTGATCGACGAATTCTTTTTGCCGCGCAGCGAAATCGCTGACGGGTCAGACATTTCCACCGCGCTTTCGGCATGATGAAGCTTGAGTCGCGGATGGTCGGCTATACCGTATTTATGCAGATAAAATCCCAGTTTACCGGTATGCCCCACCAAGGTAAATTCACAATCAGGATAATCGTAAAGCGCCTGTGCAACACCTTCAACCACTATACCCGGGGCATAGTCGCCACCCATGGCATCAACTGCGATCTTCATCAATTTGTCGGTCGGTTCCATAACGCTTTTGCTTTTCCTGTTTTCAGTTACTCAAGGTCTTTTTACGCAAAACGCCTGAATCTTCCGCCGCCGGGGGGACTCCCCATATGGAAAATTCAGGCGATTCCGGTCAGTTTTAAGCTCGAAAATCGCTTATTCGGCGGCGTCAACCACACTCTGACCTTTGTAAGTGCCGCACTTGAGGCAAGCACGATGCGGGGTTACCGCAGCGCCGCAGTTCTGGCAAAAAGTTGCCTGAACGCCTTCGTAACGGTTGGCGGCCTTGCGGCTACGGATCTTCATCTTGGAAGTTTTTCTCTTCGGAACTGCCATTTTTTCATCTCCTTATCGTCTGATCCAACTGAATGAACAGACATATTTCAAATTAAATTTTACAAAAAGTCCAATTCAAGAGATTATAATATAACCCGTTTTTTGAAAATTTCAAATATAAAAGCGCATAAGGAGTTATTTTTTTATCTTATTGACCACTGAATAACTGCTTCAGAATGTTTTGCGCTTCGATCACGCACCGGGCGAGCTTGTTCATATCCAGCGTGCCGATGGTATCCAGCGGAGTATGAAAATCTTTGAATTTCGCATGACTGTTGAACCAGAATGTCGGAATCGCAAGCTTATCAAAATTCCGGTCATCGCCGGCAAGCTTGATCGGCAGTACCGGGTAGCAGGTTGTAAACTCTTTGAGATTTTCTTTGCGCCCGACATGCAGCACATCCTCCGCCCAGGCGATCCCCACGCTGTCGAAGTTCATAAAAAACTCCCACTTGCGATCGGCGTGATCTCTTACATACGCTTCGCTGCCGGCGGGATAACCGGGATTGATGCAGTACTCTTCGGCATCAAACGATACAAATTCAAATGTCCACTCCGGAAATTCATCTTTGAGCAGACGCGCCAGTTCAATAACACATGCCACACCGGAAGCATTGTCGCAGGCAGCCTGCCCGATGGGGGCTCCATCGTGGTGAGAACCGAAAATGACCCGTTTACTGCCGGTACCCGGCCGGATGGCGACAACGTTATACGAACTGTTTTTAAAAGTGTTGCCATCAATAAAAAGCTTATAGCGGTGCTGCCGGTTGCGCGCCAGATAATACGCTCCCTCTTCGGATACCACCGCCGTCCCCAGAGTTTTCAAGTCGGGCGAACGCTGGATCTTGGTACTTGCAGCACAGGTGGTGTGATAAGTGGCATCGCTGATAAAAACCGCGGCAGCAGCACCGCGCCGGTCCAGTTCTTCAGCCACACCATTGCGCCCTTTTATATCTGCGGCCTCGCTGAAAAACTCCACAACACAAAGTTTGTTTTTAACCTCAATCCGGGATAAATCCGCCAGATCACTATCTGTCAGCCATACCGGCACGCCGGAGACATTGCAGCTTTGCGAGAAAAAACATGGCAGCGCCCCAGGAACCTCGCAGCAGGCATTATCCAAATCGGCAAAGACCATACCTCGAAAATCCCATCCGGTAGTAGGAAAGGCTTCCTGCTTTACATCCGTGTAGCCGAGCTCGCGGAAACTCTTTTCAATATAGTCAGCAGCAGCTTTCACCCCCGGCGAACCAACATGACGGCTGGGGACCAGACAGATTTCCTGCAAATGCTTTTCAATATTTTTGATCAGTTCATTCATCATTCAATCAAGCTCCATATAATAGGTAGTAGAGTCAAGGTGTCTGGTAAATCCGGCCCGCTCGTAAGCTTTGCGTGCGGGAGCGTGTGCGTAATCCATGCCGGTAGTGACTTTGACTACTTTTACCTGCGAGGCACGGAATTTTTCCAGCACAAATTTATACATGGTCTGCCCGATACCTTTCAAACCGCTGCCGGTTATGGCGGCATTGTTGCATATTTCGCCGAATATACCATCTGTTTTATAGGTAATAAAGCCGACTATCTTGTTATCGTGTTCACAGACAGCTATGCCATAATTGCCGCTGTCGATCTGTGCTTTCACCTGCAAGCCTTTGCTTTCTGCGTCGCCGGCGGGATTCATCATATCCGCGATCCTGTCGCCCAGAGCGGCGCGGGACATCTTGCGTATCTCACGCCAGCCGGCATTGGCAATATTCATTACAGCTTCAAGGTCTCCGGGGCGGTATTCTCGCATTATCATAGCAGAAACTCCGTTGTTTTAAGATTATATCAGACCATTTACTATACTCCTTGAAACGGGATCCGTAAATAGCTTTTTGTTGAAAATTTTTACCAATTTGCCAAAATTCACTCTTGCGGCATAGCATCCGCTTCGATCTCTCTGAAGCGCCAATCCGGCGGAATCACCCGCTCTATGGTCAGCGGCGCGCTGGTCTTACCGAATGACTCAATGGCATAAATGCTGATCCGGTGTTTTTCCCCGGCAATAAACATATCGTGCGGCAGCTTGAAAAACATACGTCGGGACTGATTGGCTTTCAGCCGGTAAAAGTCTGATACATAATCCGCACTTTTCACCACCCGATAAACACCATCGGCATCCTGCCGCGCCGCTTCGATGCGGTAAAACTGCACCAGATCTTCGTGTTCAGCCGCATCAAAGACCGCGTAGACAAATCCGTAATCGTAACGCAGCACCAATCCGGCATCATCGGAGAATACAGGGGCAGTACGCTTTTCAGCGCGCCGGCTTACAGAATACTCCGGATTTGCCGGATCATACGGCAAGGCAAAATTCCACACTTTACCGGGTTTGATTTCCCGGCGATCCGTTACATTGTAACGATGGATTTCCACATGATCGGCAAAGACTTCCATATAGAGTGCCTGTGCAACTTCTCTGCCGAATGGCAATATACTGTTGCAGCTGTTGAACGGTCGCTCTTCAACACAGCCGTAGCTTAATGTGGAACAGGTAAATGCAGTAAATTCGCCCTGCCAGATACAGCGTTCATCTTCCAGCGGATAATGGGTGTGGCCGGATATGGAAATCACCTGCGGGTATTTATTGAAAAGCTCCCGCAGAGAATCCCGGCCGGATTTACCGATACTGCCGGACATGGTACCGCGGGGCGGAAAGTGCGATATTACAAATATGGGCTTTTTACTGTCGCGCGCGGCGGCAATTTCCAGTTCACGGGCAAGTGAATCAATAAGTTCGGGGGTATAGTTGCAGTTGATATTTTCCGACAGTGTAATAAAATCATAACCTTTTACTATCGTATGGCAGGGGTTTTCCACCGGCAGGCCCAACCCTTCGCAGAAGCGTTTGAAAGGCGCTTCCAGATTTGCTCCCCGTTCCCGAGTCCAGAGATCGTGATTGCCGGCACAGGCTATATGCAGAACTTCTTTATCGGGGAAATATTCCCGGCACAACTCCCGGTAGAGTGTGAACGCCCCGGGGTAATCCCCCAGATCGGCCAGATCGCCGGGCATAATAAGCATTTCAGGTTTTTTCTCTGCCAGCAGCTTGAGTGCATCAGCAAGATTGCTCATACCCCAGTCTTCACGGACATCATAACATTGACTGTCGCTTACGATACCGATTTTCAACACCGGAGCATCTTTTTTAAGCTCACCCATAATAAACACCCTTTCACAACACTCAATGAGTCAATTCCGAATCATTGCTGAGTACACATTTGCCGCACACCCGCCAGTCAGGTTTCAAAGGTTCAAGCTGATTGGCAAGCCACGCACATGCCGCACCGCCCAGAATGTTATGCGCACCTTCAAAAATCGTTATACGCACATTACCGGAAACCCGCCGCAGCAGAATGGCACGCTCCTCAAACGAGGGTTCGGCTTCGCCGCGATATTGAAGTCCGGCCGGGATAGCTTCGTTTTTCACCATAAAATCTATATCGCTTTCGCTGAAACGATCCCCGGGGGCGCACATCAGATTGAATGCCCGGAATGCATGACTTATCGGCACACTTCCGGCATGACCATCGTGAATACCGGTACTTATATCAATTATCGTCTTTTTTTCAGCTCCGGCCAAATAAGTTGCCGGCGAGCGTTTGGCCGCTTCTGCCCGGGCGTTCTCATCCTGCCACGGATCGCCGCCGCACACCAGTTCTATATGGTCGTGGTACACCCGGCAATGATTTTCGCACTCCCGGTGCCAGATGGCGATATCAGAAATCGGGCACCAGGTGGAAACAGCCGTCCACAACTCCGGATACCGCCCCGCAGTCAGCAACGCCGCATGCCCGCCGCCGGAACCACCGGCAAGATAAACTTTGTCAGGATCGACATTGCAAACGCTTTTGGCATATTCCATGGCTGAAACAATATCCTGCACCACCAGCTCCGAACCGCAAGCCTCCGGCCGGGTGTTCGGCCCGCGGAACTCCGGATAAATCAAATGCCAGTCCAGAACTTCGCAGCAGCTGCGGTAAAGTTCCCACGAACAGGTATAGCGGTCGCAGCTCCAGGTATGCAAAGCCACCAGCAGCGGACGGGGAGCTTCCGAACGGGCTTTCTGCAAAAGCGCCGGCTGCATGGAATTATCGGCACGGGAGGAATAAAATGTTTCAAAAGATTTATCAGACATAACAAACTCCGGTAAAGTTTTTTTCTGTATATTACATTATTTCAGGCAGAATATCCCTGTTGTAAATCCTGGATCGCATGTTAATAAAGCACATTTTTTTCCAAATACAAATATTTCTGCGCAGCAGGGACAATTTTTCCGGCTCAAGAGCCATACAGTTATTGCAAAAACGCCGGCCGGGTGGTATAGTATGCTTGTAATCATAAGCACTTAAACGGAGATGAGCTATGAGCAAAGAAAATATCGTAAAACTTTATAAACTTCTGGAAACTGATCTGGTTCTGCGGGAAAAAGCGCTCTCTTTCCAGAAAATGTACACCGAACAGGAACAGGTGATCGATGCCTTTATGGCGTTTGCCGCTGACCTGGGATACGAATTCAATTTTCAGGAATTTATGGAATATATGTACGAAAACGCCGAAGAAGTTAAATAGAAAATCACATTTTGTAAGCGCCTGAACTTGAAAAAATCAATTATTACTGTATCTTAATAATCAACAATAAAATAAACCGTTTTGAATATACAAATAATCAACAAGGAGATATACCATGAGTAATCTGGAATTCGGTTTTTCCCGCGAAGACATCACCCCCCCTCTCGGCGCCCCGCTGTGCGGCTATTTCAACCCCCGCCCCAACAAAGGTGCCCTTGACCGCTTGAATGTTAAAGCCGCGGCCTTCCGCACCGGCGATAAAATCGCCGCGATCGTTTCTTACGATCTCTGCTTGATGGCCCGCGCGGTAATGGATGGCATTGCCGAAAAGGTCAACGCAGTTCTGCCCGAACTGGCCGGCAATACGCTTTACTGCTGCACCCACACGCATACGGGCCCCTACACCAGCAAGCTTTTCGGCGCTGATTTCGATGAAGAATATATGGCCAGTGTTACCGCCAAAACCATCAGTGCGCTGCAGCAGGCGGTCAAATCGCTGGCCCCCGCTGAACTTTATGCCGCCACCACCGAATGCACCACGCTGGCGTTCAACCGCCGCTACATCATGAAAAACGGCAAGACCCTGACCAACCCCGGCAAACTCAATCCGGAAATCGACCATCCGGAAGGCACCACCGATCCGCAGATCATTATGATGCAGGTCAAACAGAACGGCAAGGCGGTCTTTATGCTGGCGAATATCTCCAACCACACCGATACCATCGGCGGCGACTGGGTTTCCGCTGACTGGCCGGGTGTAATGGAAAAAGAAATTCAGTACCAGCTGGGCTACGATATACCCGTTATGACCATCATTGCTCCGCAGGGCAACATCAATCACTTTGATGTTTCCACCGGCGAAAGCCAGACCGATTACGCCGAAGCAGTGCGTATCGGCAAAGGCTATGCCGGAGTGCTGCTGTCGGCACTGTACCGCTTCAAGAAAATGGATGACCTCTGCATCCGTACCGATATGAGCGAATTTGAAGCGCCCTACTATCAGGTCTCCGATGCTGAATATAACGAAGCGAAAAAAGTTTACGAAGAAAACAAAGATGCCGTTATGGAAGACGGCCGCGACTTTACCAGCGAAGATATCGCCCGCGGCGTACCGTTCGTCAAGAAATACTTTGCCGAACGCCTGCTGGCATGCCGCGACAACCCCATAACAACCAAACGCATGGAGCAGCAGATCGTAATCGCCTTCAACAAAGACCTGGCGATCGTTTCGCTGCCGGCAGAACCTTTTGTGGAACTGGGTATTGCCATCCGCAAAGCCTCCCGTTACCCGATGACCGTGCTGGCGGCACTGGGCATGGGCGAAATCGGTTATGTCGGTCTGCCCGGCAACTACGGCAACGGCGGTTACGAAACCAGTCCGTCGCGCGGACTTGCCGACCCCACCGTGGGCGAAGCAATGATCGCCGGAGCGATCGAACTGCTCAACAAGTAATCTGTTGAAAAACTGCAAGCCGCCCGATATTTTTTAAGGAATACGGGCGGTTTTTTTATCATCCGCCAATTGACATCAAGCAGAATACCGAAAAACAGATTAAAAAAAATGTCGTTACGGAAACACTTTCACCGCAATTATTTATACATTACCGGCATAGTTTGTTCCGCGATCTGGTTTCTGGATATGCCCGGAAAATTTGCCGCATTGGCAGTGGCGGTACTTCTGCTGGGCGGATTGCTGTATTTCAGACTTTTCCGAGAAGTAATCATACTGCTTTTGGCGTTGACTCTGGGCGGAGTTTTCACGTTTCATACCGTTTCCTCTCAGAGCAACGTCCGCAATCAGCGCTTGGAAAATGCTACAGTCAGAATAATCGACCCCCGCGCACAAGGTCCGGCGATCAATCCGGATGATACCGTACCTTATACCGTCAATGCCGAAATCATCAAAGGCCCTGATCTCGGGAAGGTTCAGCTTTACTTTCCGCACAAACTTATCAATCCCGGGGTGGACCTGAATTGCAATTATCTTATATCCGGCAATTTTTACACCTGGCAGAACAGCGCGGCATTCTTCAAAGCCGATAAAAACGGCAAGTGGCGCAACGTAAGCAAAAGTATTCAGAACAACGGTTATTTCAACTACTTGCAGCGCAATAAACTCACCGGCAGAGTAGTTGTTGAATCGCTCCAGACGGTCGATCCGCCGGATGGATACGGCAAACATCTTTCGCTCCTTACCCGCAAAGTCCGGCAGGCGGTCAAAAGGCTGGAACAGGGCATCGAAAACTCCGAACACCGGGCGATATTATCGGCAGTAACGCTGGGCATGCGCTCCCGGCTGCCCCCGGCAACTGTAAAATCGTTCAATGCCGTCGGCATATCGCACCTTTTCAGCATCAGCGGACTGCATATCGGAGTTTTAGCCGGCCTGATACTGCTGCTGGCAAGACCGCTGCCGCTGATATGGCACTGGCTGTTGAACTGCACGCTGCTGATCTACGTTCTTGCGGCAGGCGGCAATGCTCCGGCGATGCGGGCATTCTGTATGGTGATCGGGATGGAATTTTTCCGTTCGATGTACCTCAAGATAAATCCGCTGGAATTTTTATCGTTGATTTGTGCATTTTTTCTGCTGGTGAATCCGTATTACCTCATCGATGCGGGTTTTATTTACAGTTTTGTCATCACAGCGTGTCTGATAGTTTCCATTGAGCGCACCGGTGAAATAACAGCCGTTTCGTGCAGCCCGGCAAAGCTGCTGGGCCAGCAGAACTTTTTCTGCAGGATTCATGACCGGATTAAACTTTTTGTGGTCGGCGGTCTGATATTTTCGCTGACCGCGGCATTGGCTTCGATGCCGCTGGTGTTGCTGTTTCAGGATATTATTTTTGCAGGAAGCATGCTGATAAACTTTCTGATATTGCCGGTATTGCTGCCGCTTTTCATCTGCTCGATGGGTAAAATGATTTTTGTGCATCCGCAATGGCTGTGGAACAATCTGCTTGATTTTATGCTGGAATATATCTGCCGGTGCGCCGAATTTTTCTGCAACTGGACAACTGCAAGTCCGGTCATGCACATATCGTGGATAGCGGCAGTGCTCTGGCTGTTGAGTCTGCTGTGGCTGCTGCAAACCCGTATTCACAAACATTTTCTCATTGCTTTGGCTCTATTGATAACTGTTATCTGCGGAATCTTTCTCCGTTCCGGCGCCGCTCCGGAACGGGTGTATGCAGTGATCTACGGCGGCAATATTATCAATCCGGTGGCCGCGATAATGCTGCCGCAGGCACACGAAATGTATCTCTTGAACTGCAATAATCAGGCGATATATCCTTTGCGCGATACAGCAGCAGCCTACGGCATCAACCGCATTGTAAGGCTGGATTTCGGCAAACCGTTGAAAGATTGCGCCAACGGTCTTGAATCGCTGCAAAGCATTATGCCGATCGAAAAATTCCGCAAGAGTTCACAAAAAGTCCGCAGCAAAGTATTCCAGAGTCTGACCGGCCGGCTGCCCGGCCTCACCGGCGGCGCCATGCACAACACTTTGAGCATAACCGGCAGCGGCACGGTGGATCTTGCGCTAACACCATCCGACAACGGAGGTTATGAGTTTTTGATTCAGGATCAGAAATTCAACATCCCCCGCACTTCCCGGGTACAGGTCTACATTGTGGAAAAAGCGTCCGGAAACTTCCGGAAAAAATCCGCAAAATAAGAAAAAAACATTGAAACAGCCGCCCAAAACAGATTATTGCCGGAAAAGATCAAAAAAAAATCGTTTTATATTTTCCTTATGGCGATTTATGTATTATATTAATACGATTGCAATACTTTAAATACAAACTCTTAAACATACAGGAATTCAAAATGGCTAAAACAGTAAAAGTCGGTATCATCGGTTTCGGGACCGTCGGTGCCGGTGCCGCAAACAATCTGCTTAAAAATCACGATGTCATATTGGAAAGAACCAATGTGGATGTAAAACTGGTTAAAATCGCGGATAAAGATATCACCACCGATCGCGGCGTAAAAGTACCCGCCGAACTGCTGACAACCAGTGTGGATGAACTTATCAAAGAATCCGATATTGTTGTGGAACTCATCGGCGGCACCACCATTGCCGGTGATTTCATCCTTAAAGCCCTCAATGCCGGCAAAGCAGTTGTTACCGCCAACAAGGCGCTGCTTGCCACCCGCGGCGCGGAACTCTTTGCCGCAGCGGAAGCCAATAACTGCGACCTTTACTACGAAGCAAGTGTAGCCGGTGGGATTCCGGTGATCAAGGCTTTGCGCGAAGGATTGGTTTCCAACAAGATCGAACGCATGTACGGCATTATGAACGGTACCTGCAACTACATTCTCACCCGTATGGAAGCCGAAGGCGCCGCTTTTGAGCCTGTACTCAAAGATGCACAGGCGCTGGGTTATGCCGAAGCCAATCCCTCGCTGGACGTCGATGGCTTTGATACTGCTCACAAAGCAGCGATCCTTGCCGGTCTTGCTTACGGCAAATGGTTCGGTCTGGATGCCGTTTCGGTTGAAGGCATCCGCAATATCACCCAGCTGGATATGACCATGGCGGGCAAACTGGGCTACCGCTTCAAACTGCTGGCAGTCATCAAAAATATTGTTGGAGCGGTGCGTATTTCGGTAGCTCCGACTCTGATTCCGTCCAACAGCATGCTCGGAGCCATCTCCGGCGTATTCAATGGCGTGATGATCGAAGGCGACACCGTGGGGCAGACTCTCTTCTACGGCCGCGGAGCCGGGCGTGATGCCACCGCCAGCGCCGTTGTTGCCGACATCGTCGATGTGGCGTTGAACATTGCCAATAACAGCGTTCGCCGGGTACCGGCATTCCGCGCCGGCAGCAAAGATGTGCAGCTGGTCGATGCCAACGAAGTGCAGAGCCGTTTCTATCTGCGTCTGACCGTCAAAGAACAGCCCGGTGTGGTTGCCGCAGTAACCGATATACTGGCCAAGAACCAGATCAGCATTTCCAGTCTGATGCAGCCGGAAGGCAAAGATGAAAAGGTTCCGCTGCTGATCGTTACCTACGCCACCAAAGAAAATGCCATGCAGAAAGCTCTGGAAGAAATCGCCAAGCTTGACTTTGTAATCGAAAAAACCAACATGTTCAGAATAGAGGATATTTAATAACGATGGCTAATTTGCATACAGTAGAAAAAATCGGCGGAACTTCCATGAGCCGCTTCGGCGAACTTATGGATAACATCCTGATCGGCAAGCGTTCCGGTGCAGAACTTTACAATCGCATTTTTGTAGTCTCCGCCTACGGCGGGATCACCAACCTTTTGCTGGAAGACAAAAAGACCGGCGCGCCCGGCATCTACGGCTTGTTCGCAGCCGGCAACAGCGATTGGGAGCTGAAACTGGCAGAAACCCGCAATCGCATGATTGAATACAACCGCTCCTTTGAAAGCATCGGCCTGGATCAGAATGTTGCCGACAATTTTGTCAATGAGCGTATGGATGGTATCCGCGACAGCTTGCGGAATATCCTCAAACTGCGTACCTACGGGCACTTCCGTCCTGAAGATTACCTGCCCGCCACCCGTGAATTTTTGAGCGCGGTCGGCGAAGCTCACAGTGCGTTCAACGCTGTGGAAATCCTGCGCAAGCACGGTGTCAACGCCGTATTCATCGATCTCTCCGGCTGGAAAGAAAATGAGTCCGAAAGCATCGAAGAAAACATCATGCGCCACCTCAACGGCTTGAACTTTGCCGAATGCATGCCGATCGTTACCGGTTATGTGAAGTGCGCCGACGGTATCATGAACCGTTTTGACCGCGGTTACAGCGAAATAACTTTCAGCAAGCTGGCAGTAGTCACCCAAGCTTGCGAAGGTATTATCCACAAAGAGTTCCACCTTTCCACCGGCGACCCCAAACTTATGGGTGCCGACCGCGTGCGTACTATCGGCTATACCAACTTTGATATTGCCGATCAGCTGGCTGATATGGCCATGGAAGCCATCCACCCCAAAGCCTCCAAAGAGATGGAACGCAACGACATCAGCATCCGCGTAAAGAATGCTTTTGATCCTGAACACCCCGGCACGCTTATCAGCCGCGATTATGTATCGCCCACGCCCAGAATCGATATGATCTGCGGTCGCAACGATATTGTTGCCATTGAAATCTTTGACTCGGAAATGGTCGGTCAGAGCGGTTACGATCACCGCATTACCGATATACTTTCCAAACACAAGATCAGCTATATTGCCAAAAACACCAATGCCAACACGATCACTCATTATGTATCGGAAAAGAACGCTGCGCTCAAGGCATGCATTGCCGAACTGGAAGAAGTTTTCAACAGTGCCCAGATGACGCTGCGCAGAGTTGCCATTATCGGTGTGATCGGCAGCAATATGAAAATTCCGGGCTTTCTTGCCAAGGCAGCCGCGGCGCTTTCCGATGCCAACATCAATGTGCTGGCGCTGGATCAGTGCATGCGTCAGGTAAATATGCAGTTCATTATCGAACGCGATGATTTCCAGCAGGCGCAGATCGCTCTGCACCGCAAGCTGGTGGAAAATATTGACTGATATATCATGAGCGAATATCTTGCCAAGTACATTGCCCGCTGCGGCGCGGCACCGCGGCGCAAAGCTGCTGAATTGGTCAAGAATGGCGCAGTAAAGGTCAATGGCCGGGTCATTACTGACCCGGCTTTTTCTGTGACGGGTTCAGCAGATACAGTTGAACTCACCGGCAAATTATTACAGCTGCCGGCAGAAAATATCTACATAATGCTCAATAAGCCGCGCGGCTACACCACCAGCCACAGCGATAAATATGCCGAACATCTGGCAATAGAACTGATCGACTGTCCGGAAGCCCAAAGATTGATTCCGGCAGGCAGATTGGATAAAGACAGCGAAGGATTGCTCATATTTTCCAACGACGGCAGCTTTATCCAGCAGATCACCCATCCCCGCTACAATGTGGTCAAGCAATACAAAGTAACCGCCTCAAAAGAGCTGGATGCCAGGAACCGCCAGCGGATGCTTGACGGCATAAAGGATGATGGTGATTTATTAAAGGCGCTGAAAGTCACCCCGGATTCAGACCACTCCAACACCTATTTTATTGAACTCAATGAAGGGAAAAAGCGGGAAATCCGCCGGATGCTTAAATCCTGTGGGGCGGCCACATTGCAACTGAAGCGTATTGCCATGGGCAAAGTCAAACTGGGCGATCTGCCGGCTGGCCAATGGCGGCATCTTACAGCAGAAGAAGTCAAATCGCTGCTCGATGCCGCAAAAACAGCCTGATTTATTTGCGGGGGCCGACCGGCAGTTTTACCGTAACCACCCGATTGGCGCCCAGCCGGCGCACCGACAGCCGGATCTCGCTTTTACCGGAAATTGCCCGGGCGAAATCTTTAACATTTTTCACAGTTTTTTCATCCACCGCAGTAATGATCTCAAAGGGGCGCAGACCGGCAACCGAACCGGTTCTGCCAGCAGATACATCGCTTATAATAACGCCGGGATCCGCCGTAGACATACGGAAATAGCGTCGCACTTCAAAGGTTATATCCCGCACTTCCACGCCCAACGCAGAAGAGCGGTACGCCGGAGCGATCTCAAAATAAGGTGGTGCAGCAGCAATGGAAAACTCTTTTCCAACCGCGCGGCCGCCGCACACAGCGATCAGAGCCACAGTTTTATTGATCCCGATATTGGTCAGCTGGTTGGAGAGCCGATTTTTCACGCCCTGCCATGGTTCGGGTATTTCGCTGAAAAAGTGCTCGGGAATGGAGTCGAGATTCTGCCACGGGAACTGCCGCTCCTGTGGATGTGCAAATGCCTTACCGGTAAGTTTGATCGGTTCGCCGCCATCTGGCAGAATAATTTTCAGCAATATATCGCCGGGTTTCAACCCCATTTTTTCAGCGCTGCTGCCGGGATAAACATAAGTTATCAGCAAGCCTTCCCGCCCGCCGTTGGTCAGATGTTCGATATTGCCGGATTGGATCAATGCGGGGGTTACCGCCTGATATTCCACACCTAAAAAAGCAACCGAATCGGGCGGGTTGCACATCTGATCGAACGCAAGCATTTCTTCAGGCTTATCCATAAAATCCCGGATCTGCGCGGCATCTATAAACGGCACCAGCCGATTGTAGTTGAATGCCCGCACACTCAAATTCAGACCAAGTAAATTGCCATTGAGACTGAAAAGCATTTCGGGTACGCCCTTTTTCAATGTTGCCGCGCCACCGATATTGTGATATTGCCGGATGATCATAGCAATAACATCGCTGTAAACAGTAAAATAGAGTTTGCGCGGGTACACCCCGACTTCCACGCCCCAGACCATTTCGCCAAAGTTACTCTCCAAGGGGGTAATAGCGTGAGCAATGGGATCAAGCGCAATTTTTGTGAGGTCAGCAAACGACAGCACAAAACCGCCCAAACTGTTCATGACTCCATTTATCACGCAGTTCTGATCTCTGCCTGGCAGATGCACCACGATTTTTTCGATCAGCGAATTCTGCTGCGGAGTAGTCAGCAGCGGCATAAAAAGTCTGCCATCGGGCATAGCGAAAACATAGCCGTAAATCTCCCGTTCCGGAGCTATATTCATCAACCGCTCGCGCCGGGAAAGTTTCCACTCCTGCATAAAAATGGTTGCAGGAAAGACACTTTTCTGCAGATGCGCTTTGAGCCGGCAGCGCATATCGGCAAATTTTTCCATCGGGATGGCTTTCCATTTTTTATAATCAGCCAGCCAATGCGAATTATCAAAGCCACCGTTGCTGTTGAGCACCATTCCCACCGCCTGTCCGTCATTGTTGACGATCAGCGAATTGCCCGGCAGAGCAAAAACCGCTCTTTGTCCTTCCATAATACTGCTGTCACCGGCGGGAGAAAAGCCCCGGCAGCGTCTCACCCAGCGCCCCAGTTCGCATACAGTACTGTACGCATAGAGCTTATCCCGGACATTGTAAGGAACAAATTCAAGCGCTTTCATCCCCGGCACACCACTTGCCAGATGCAGTTTCAGCGCCATTTGCTCCGGGTAAATATCGGTTATCACCGCAGGATATTTTTTATTTTTGTATATTACATAAATACCCTTGATCCCCTCCGGCTCCAGCAAGACTGCCGGGGCGATAATTTCCTGCGGCGCAACCACAAAACCGCTGGCCAGCAAATCGCGTTTATCAGCAAGCAGCTGACCGGGATCACTGTCATGAAATTCGCTGCATCCGGAACAATACACCCCTATACAGCCGGGAGCATCGCCCTTTTCATCATATTTCAGTTCAAACGCCACTTTGACTATGCTGTCGGCAAATTTTTTCTCAAGTTCAGCAAGATCTGCTGCCGCAGGCACGATTTCCAAACACAAGACCATTGCGGCAATGGCAAAGAAAAACTTTTTCATTATAAAACCTCATCGTTGCGGCCATTGAAATAAAGAGCAAGCTGTAAAGTTACACCGTTACGCATAATGCTCATGCCGGATCGGCGCTGTTTGCCGGCACTTCCGGCGGCGGCATTATAAGCGGCCAGCAGGTCATCCAGCGATTTGATTTCCCGGTCATTTATCCGGCATATGATATCGCCCTGCAGCAGCCCGGCGCGACCGGCTGAACTGAATTTATCTACCCCGTAGACAAATACTCCCTGCGGCCGGTAAAAATAGAGTTCCGGAGTATCAAAGCGGTTGACTGCTTTAGCGCTGAATCCCCAGCCGCGGCAGGCCACTTCATCGCCCTCAACTTTGCCTTTTTCGACCGGAGCACAGAGTATTTCCATTTTCCGGCCTTCGCGCACTACCGTAAAACGGCACTCTTTATTAAATTCGGCCAGCCCCAGCTGCCGGTAGATAGCGGGAAGATCTTCGGCCGTTTCTGCCGTAACAGCCTGGCCATCTATTGCAATTATCAGATCATTAACTTCAAAACCGGCCCGGCGCGCCGGACTGTTTACATCGGTACTTGCGATGACCACACCGGCAGCGGCCGGGAAGTTGATATTGCGTTCAAAATCTTTGAGCGGCTGGAAGTTGAACCCGAACCATGCCCAGTTGGCTTTATGATATTTACGGAAGCGCTCCAGCATTATCTGCACGGTTTCCGCCGGAATAGTGAAAGCCAGCGCACCGGCTGAAAACATCCCCAGTGTATTGATCCCCACGATCCGGCCTTGCGTATTGATAAGCGGCCCGCCTGAATTACCCGGCGATATCGCCGCATCGGTCTGATACCATAAACTGTACAAACTGTGCCCGGCCAGATAACGGTTGGCACAGGATATTATACCAATGGAAACCGATCGGTTCAATCCCCACGGAGCGCCCAGTGCCATAACAAAATCGCCCTCGCGGACAGCATTATTGGTAAATAACGCAAAAGGTAATGGCGGCGTATTTTCCGGCAATTTGAGTTTGATCAGCGCCAGATCAGTATCCTTGTCGCAACCGGTCAGTTCGGCATCAAATGCTCTGCCATCGTTGAGCAGACAGCGGATTGATACGGCTTTATCTATAACGTGATTATTGGTAACGATCTCGCCATCCGGCGAAATCAGCACACCGCTGCCGCTGGAAGAGGTGCTGCTGCTCCTGCCGCCGGCATAAGAAGACTGCACGACTTTTATATAAACCAGCGCCGGAAAAACCTCTTCCGAAGCCTGTTGGATCGTCGATTGAAAAATATTTCTGTAATCACCCGTATTCGTACATCCGGCAATCAGCAGCGCGCCGCCGGCAAGCAGTAAAGCACACAATTTCTGCAGCATAAATAACCTCTCTCTCCCACACTCATATAGAATAACACTCCGGCAGCGGAGTTCCGCTCAATGCCGGACAAAGACTTTTAAATTTGCATTTGCTGCAATTATCTTTGCGCGGATAATGCCAGATGCCCTGTGGCGCATCCCGGTGCTGCAGCAGCAGATAATCGCGCCACATTGCCGCCTCGCCGGAAAGCTGCCGGAACACTGTTGTAAAATCTTCAGCATCGCCATTGCGGTCTTCAAGCCACGAACAGGACAATGGATCAAAGAAATTTACCGTTACCTGCTCCGGAGCTATACCCATAAAACGCAACACATACACCCGGTAAAGCATTGCCGCCCGGCTCCGATCCAGCGGAAAGGCATAAGTGTTCATATCCAATATCTGCAAAGTGTTGTTTTCTTTCCAGACCAGATCCGGTGCATTGCTGAAAATCACACCGCCCAGCTGCCATTGCCACAAAAGATCGTTATTACGGAAATCCAGCAATGGCGTTTTCAACAGCTCAAGATACAAATCATTTTTGACAAACGAATTGTATATATTGTTCAAAGTCAGCAATGCTGTATTGTAGAAATATTCGCCGGAGTATATATTTTCCGACAACTCAAAAACTTGCGGCACGATCTTGGGATCGCGCTTGTACGCAGCACTTTCCAGCAAGCTGAAATCATGCTCAAAGGCAGTGCGGAAAAAGTTTTCCAGCTTGCGCTTGCGGAAATTCGCTCCCGGGGTGAAGTATTCCCGTACCGCTCTGCGCCAGAGCGCAACTGCAAAACTGCCGCCGGAAATGCAGTGTTTGGCAGCATAGACTTTATACTGCCAATCTTCCATACTGCCGGCATAGCCGTCGCGCCCCGGAACATGATACAGATAGTACCCGACCGGACAAAACGAAAAACGTTTCCGCCTTGCCAGCGAACTGTGCAGAGCCTTCCAGTCGGGGGCTTCAAACTCCATATATCAAAGCTTGATTTCAATATCTTTGCGCATTTGCATGACCCGGTCAACGGCTTTTTCCACATTTTCGTCGCGCGCGAGCAATACACCCATGCGACGGTGGCCGCCGGTTTCGGGTTTACCGAAAATACGCATGGCGGTATTGGGCGCAGCAAGTACTTTACCGAGATTGTCAAACTTGACTTCGTGGCTGTAACCTTCCACCACAATCGCCTTGGAAGCTGAAGCACCGTGGAACGCGATATTGGGAATCGGCACACCGAGAATTGCGCGGGCATGCAGCGCAAATTCCGAAAGATCCTGCGAAATAAGCGTGACCATACCCGTATCGTGCGGACGCGGCGATACTTCGCTGAAAATCACCTCATCGCCCTTGACAAAGAGTTCCACGCCGAATATACCTCTGCCGCCGAGAGCCGCAGTAATGGCGCCGGCGATTTTTTGAGCATCGGCAAGAGCTTTTTCGCTCATTGCCTGGGGCTGCCAGGACTCCTGATAATCACCATTGACCTGATGATGACCGATAGGTTCCAGATAGCTTGTGCCATCCACATGCCGAACGGTCAGAAGCGTGATTTCATAATCAAAATCCACAAAACCTTCCACAATGACCCGGCCGGCACCGGCACGACCGCCGGTCTGCGACATATCCCAGGCCTTATCGATATCTTCCGCGCAGCGGATGGTACTCTGGCCGTGACCGGAGGAACTCATGATCGGCTTGACCACGCACGGTATGCCGATAGTCTGCACGGCTTCTTTGAATTCACCATAAGTGGAAGCAAAGCGGTAGGGAGAAGTCTTCAAACCGAGTTCTTCAGCGGCCAGTTTGCGGATGCCTTCGCGATTCATAGTCAAATTGGTGGCGCGGGCGGTCGGGATAACGGTAAAACCTTCCTGTTCCACTTCCAGCAGTACGCTGGTGGCAATGGCTTCCACTTCCGGCACAATATAGTCGGGTTTTTCGCGCTTGATCAAAGTACGCAACGCGTCTTCATCGAGCATGTTTATAACGTGAAAACGATGTGCCACCTGCATAGCGGGAGCGTTGGCATAGCGGTCAACCGCCACAACTTCCGCGCCCAGACGCATCAATTCAATAGCTACTTCTTTGCCCAGTTCGCCCGAACCAAGCAACATAACTTTGGTGGCGCTGGGACTCAACGGAGTTCCGATCATAGTCATAATTCAAATCCTTTCAGTTGAAGTGATTGTAAACTTATATCTTGTTTATTTTTATTTTATCAAACAATTCCACCGCCACAGCGCGGTCATACTCGCCGCACTTCATGGAAAGACAGTTTGCCGATGCCGCAGCTATGGCATAAGCCAGCGCATGCTCCGGTGTTTTGCCTGCCAGCAGACAGCTCAAAAGTACCGCCGATGCCGTATCGCCCGATCCTACGGGATTCACAACTTGCCCGATTGCCGGCACACTATACTGAAAACACTCTGAACGGGTTCCCAGCCATGCACCGTTGGCACCGTTGGTAATGGCTATATATTCCAAACTATAATTATCAAAAAGCATCTTCATAGCCGGCACAACTTCATCGATTCCGGTCAGATCGGTCAATTCTTCGGCATTGATCTTCAACACTGCACGACAGGCGGCTTGCAATACCGGTTCAATATTTTTCCACGAATCGATCAGCACCATTTTTTCATTGGCAGCAGCATATTTAACACATTGCACATAAAAATCAGCCGCCATGCCCGATGGCAGCTGACCGCAAAGCGCCATGCCATCGACCAGCGGCATATTTTCACGGATAAACTCCAAAGCTTCACACTCCGCTTCCCTGCCCGGTGCCTGCGACGGCTCGATCAACTCAGTCATAGTTCCATCGGCAGAGCTCAAAAGCGTGGTGCAGCAGCGGGTGGGTATATTGGTAAGAAAAGTCTTACTGGTCAGTTTTTCATCAGCCAGATCATCCAACAGCAATTTACCGTTGTCGCCGCCGGCAAACTGCACCAGATCGACCGTTGCCATATCCCAGATCTGCGCGGCCCGGGCAAAATTTATGCCCTTACCGGAAGCAAATGACCACATTGCATCGGCGCGGTTGACCGCATTGCAGCGCAATTGACCGAATTGCAGAACTTTCTGCCAGGCCGGATTGGCGCCGATCGCCATGATTTTATTTTTTCCAAACATTATTTTATCCTGATTCAAAGCGTTTCCAGAAGTAACGACGTCAATTCTTCATCCGAAAAATCCCGGCAATTGGCGCGCATACTGCCGCTGCGGGAATTTTTCACCACCCATGCCAAATCGTTTTCCTGCAGACCGTAATGGCTCAACTTGCGGCAGATATTGAATTTTTCCAGCAGATACTCGATTCTGCCGATCAATTCTATACCGCAGGAGAGTCCGCAGAAATTCGCCAGAACATCCAACTTTTCGGCACATACCGGAAAGTTCCATTTGAGCACCTGCGGCAGCAGTATGCCGCAGATCAGTCCATGCGGCTGATGCGTTACCGCCCCCACCGGATGCGCCAAACCATGCACCGCCCCCAGACCGCTTACTGCAAAAGCCATGGCTCCGAGCATGGTGCCTTCGCTCATATCGCTGCGGGCGGCCAGATCACGGCCATCGGCAACTGCAAATTCTATGGCATCATTTATCAATTTTACGCCTTGCATTGCCCAGGCATCAGTAGCATTGTTGGCGTTGCGGGATATAAAACTTTCGATTCCTTGCGTAAGCGCATCCAATCCGCTGGCCGCCGTTACATTTGCCGGACAACTTACACACAAAGCCGGATCGACCAGAGCCAGCCCCGGCAATATGGTGCCGCCCCGGATCGATTGCTTGATATTGCTCTCTTTATCTGTAAAGACCCCATTGGGAGTAACTTCCGCACCGGTACCGGCAGTTGTGGGCAATGCGGCCATGAATACACCTTTATCCGGCATCGGCAGACGGTTGTAAAAATATTCAGCGGTCGGCACTTCTGAATACCCGGCGGCTGCCACTACTTTGCCCACATCCAGAGCACTTCCTCCGCCAACCGCAATCACGGCCTGTGCCTGAAATTTGCGGAAAACTGTACGCACTTCATCAACTTGCTGAACAGATGGCTCCGGTTCGATCCCGGCAAAGACTTCCACCACACGCGGTGCAAGCAGTTTTTTTATCCGCTCCACGGTGCCGTTTGCCATAGAACTTTTGCCGGATACGATCAGAGTCCGGGCATTCTGCGGCACACAACCGGCGAGTTTATCCAATGCACCGATACCAAAAATAACATTGCCGGGTATGGAAAACTTATACATTCAATCTTCTCCCTCGTATCTGCCGACATTAAAGCCGAAATCGTGTACCGCCGGATCGCTTTCCGCCAATTTTTCCAGCAACGATTTGGCAGCAGCAAACTCGGCCTGACGCCGTGAGCCGCCCTGCCCTTGTGCGATATTCCCACCAATGGCGGCACTTACATTGTAAAGCGGACTGTGCTCCGGACCTTCCACGCTCAAAACACTGTATTCCGGTGCATGTCCGAACTTGTGCTGGGTGTATTCCTGCAAAGTGCCTTTGGGATTCAGTCCAGCCAGCAGACGGTGCGGTGCAGAAAATTCTTTTTTGATCAGATTCAGAACAAACTCCCGGGCAAAATCCATACCTGCATCCAGATAACATGCCCCCAAGACAGCTTCAAACAGATCGCACAATGTCGAATCGCGTTCGGCTCCTCCGGATGCGGCTTCCCCCCGACCGATATACATGTATCTGCCCAGATCCAGCACTCTTGCGAGTCTGGCGATCGCTTCCTGTTGAGCCAATGCAGAACGCATCTTGGTCATCACGCCCTCATTGGCTTCGGGATAGACGCTGTACAAATATTCGGTCAACACAATTTCCAGAACGGCATCGCCCAGAAACTCCAACCGCTGATTGTCATAATGCAACTTGTTTTCCACAGCATAAGAGCGGTGGGTCAGAGCCTCTTTCAGCAACGCGGGATTCTGAAAACTCCAATTCAGTTTTTTCTTGAGTTTTTCTATATCTTCAGCCATAACAATCAGTATTCGTGATCAATGTTCCATGCGGCAGTGGAATACTTTTCCCGTGCCAGCTTTTCTGCTTCGTCTGTAACACTTTTTTCCGGAACCCATTCCGTAAATTCTATATCAAATTTGAGCTTGAGCGACTCCAAAAGCTCATCGCGCAGTTTTTCCCAGCTGCCCTGCGCCGCTTCGAGTTTGATACTTCCCTGATGCAGTATCCCCATGCGGGTACGCCGCTGTGCAGCCCCGGCATATTTACTGCCCGACGGTGCAACCAGATCGAACCGGCTGGGCGAAACAAAACATTGCATGGTGGCGCGGTCCACATGTTCACTGCCGACATTTTCCAAAACAGCTTCCACGCCATCTTCGGTCATTTTCAGAAGCAATGCTTCGTGAAAAACCTTGTAGCTTTCCATACGGTCAAGCTGCATGATCCTGTGTTCCGGCGGCACCACCACGGTATAAGTCAGATCCACATCATGATAGACCACTCCGCCGCCGGTGGGGCGGCGCACCAGGGTGTATTTATCTGCCAGCTCCTGTGGGCAGATCTGAGCGCTGCCGAATGATACCGACGGCCGATCCCAGCGATAGATTCTGACCAGCACGCGGTTTCCCTGCAATGCCGAATTGCTCAACAGCACTTCATCCATTGCCATATTGAAATATGGGTCATGGGTACCATCCGCCCAGTAAAGCCATTGTTCTTTGCTCATAAAAAATCAACCTTTTCTTCTGTTCGCCGCCAGAAAACTGCTGTAACGTGCAAGATATGTTTTTTCGGTCATAAAATCCCACTTACCGCACGCGGCGTAAGCTTTTGCCCACTCACGCAAATTATTTACGGCATCCGCTTCCGCATAGAATCCGAGTTCGCAGCCGCGGATAAAGTATGACGATGCCATCCGCGCCAACTCCCGGCAGCGTTCTTTGCGCGAACAACTCCGGTTATGCAGTATTGTGCCATCGAAATCAAACAACCCCAGTTCAAAATTTCCATCCTGATTATCGGCAAACAATATATTGTTCATCTTGAAATCGCCGTGTTCAACTCCGGCATCGTGGATCTTATGCGCCATGGCAGCAAGAACTTCGATAACTTTTCCGCTGCTGCCGTAAAACTCCAACAATCGCGGCATATTGTTGCTTACAGTCATGGGGTGGGGAAACGCTTCGGTAATCAGATAACCCGCACCGGGAAGCTTGCCGGGATAAGTTGCCATGGTCATAAAAACTTCCGGCACCCGTATACCCAGTTGAGCGAGAAAATCACTTACCAGTTTATTGCGTTCCGGGCGCGGCATTCTGCCGATGCGTTTTACCCGCTCAAAAAAGCTGTTTACATTGCTGCGTTTAATAAAATATTCCACCCCGTTGAGAGAGAAAATCCCGGCCGTAGTCGACCGGGAATTTTTCACGATACTGCTTGCCTGCAGCAACTCTTCCGCCTGGCAGAAAGCTTCACAAAGCTCCGGCGCCAGTCCGGGAGCAAAGACGCAACTCTTGAACCGGGTATTCCACAAAAGATTTCCCGGCACAGATTTCTGAAAATCACAAGAGTTTGCGCCCTGAAGCATCAATTATTCTGCTTTCAAAGATTGTCAATAACCAGCTGACCGACTTCGGTGGTGCTGTAACCCATCTTGCCGGCGGCCATGCTTTCAAGTTTATTGCCGGTAACATAAGCCACCGACTTTTCAATAGCGGCAGCGGCTTCTTTTTCGCCGATGAAATCCAACAGCATGGCGCCGGCGCAAACCGCTGCCAGCGGGTTGATTATGTTCATACCCGTATATTTGGGAGCCGAACCGCCGATGGGTTCAAACATGCTCACACCGCCTTCGGTGGGATTCAAGTTGCCGCCGGCGGCAATACCCATACCGCCCTGAGTCATGGCACCGAGGTCGGTAATGATATCACCAAAGATGTTATTGGTCACAATAACGTCGAACCATTCGGGATTCTTGACCATCCACATGGTGGTGGCATCCACATGGCAGTAGGCAGTCTTGACTTCCGGGAACTCTTCAGCAACCTGATAAAATACGCGTTCCCACAAATCAAAGACATAGGTCAGCACGTTGGATTTACCGCAGAGAGTAAGCTGGGCAGTTTTACCGGCCGCAATATCTTCGGCCGAAAGACCGCGCCACGGATTTTCCTTGCTGTGGCGTTTTCTGGCAAGTTCAAAAGCGTAACGCACACAGCGCTCAACCTGATGATAGTTGTATACTTCGCTCTGGCAAGCTACTTCGTGCTTGGTGCCTTTCATGGAAACGCCGCCGATACCAGTGTAGATACCGCCGGTATTTTCACGCACTACCACATAGTCAATATCTTCGGGCTTTTTGTTGGCCAGCGGAGTTTCCACGCCCGGGAAAAGTTTGATCGGGCGCAGATTGATGTACTGATCGAGTTCAAAACGCAGCTTGAGCAAGATACCTTTTTCGAGGATACCGGGTTTGACTTTGGGGTGTCCGATAGCGCCCAGGAAGACCGCATCGAATTTCTTGAGCTGATCCACCGCATCTTCCGGCAAAATCTCGCCGGTGGCCAGATAGTGTTCGCCGCCCCAGTTGAAAGTGGTTTCGCTGAAAGAAAAACCGAACTTCTGTGCCGCGGCGCGCATGACTTTCAAACCCTCTGCCACAACCTCGGGACCGGTACCGTCACCGGGCAGAACTGCAATTTTGTAATTTCTGGACATAATAAAAATCTCCTTTATTGATTTCATGAATAAATATCCTGCAAGGATAATGTACATCTCAATGTATATTTTTCAAGGGCTTAAAGCAAAAAATTTGCACCATTTGGCAAACTTTTTCCGCGATATTTTGATACAAAGCATGTTTTATTTGCGTTTGCTGCGTTCTGCCAGCGGATAACGCGCACATATCCAGAGTGGATCACTTGTTTTTTCCGGTCAGTAAATGCATGATTTCAGGAGCATTATCCAGCTGGGTCCGATCGATTTTGTTTTCAAGTATCCGCCGGATACCCGGCAGCTGACCGCCCGCTCCGGCGGCAGCATAGGTGCTGATTGCCAGAGTACAGACTTTCTGCCGGTCGAGCGCTCTGATGTGCCGGAGTTTACCGCGGGATGAACTGAACGAAAAACCCGATACGGCAAGATACATCTTGCGTTTGTGCGTAAATTTCAGATATTCGCGCACGATCTCCTGCAGTTCACCGCCGGAAACCGGCACGGTAATGATCCGGTCGCAATAGGGGAACACATTGTAGTAATCAAGTTTATCCGGCTGTTTTTTCCTGATCAGATCGGTTAATTTCCGCCGGGAGCCGACGGCATAGATCGCCCAGTCGCTTTTCAGATGATCGCGGATGATGTGTGCCGGAAAATCCAGTTTATCATGTTTCTTATTGTCCACTTTTTCATATGCTTCCGGCGGTTCAAATGCAGGGAAATACGGCAGATCGAGCAATGAACTTTCTATACAGTTGACCCGCCGCAATTTTTTATCGAACCGGATAAGTGCTTTGAGCATTTTCTTCCCATGCGCCGGCGGCTGGATATACCATGCATTGCCGACACGGCTGCCGGGATCAGCCCGGTGGGTATGAGAGCCGATAACCAGATCGATACCGGGAAATTTACTCAAAATTTCGTAAAGATTTTCTCCGGCGCTGTATTTGCCGGCATGCAGCACAAGTACAATGATTTCCGCGCCGGCAGCACGCACGGCATTGACTTCCCGGCGCAATACAGCATTGTAGGGCAGCGTATTGAAACGCTCTTTTTCCACCGGGAAAGCGTTATTCAATTCTTTAAGCATCATGCCGATAAAGGCAATCTTCACATTTTTGCGTTCCAGAATCACCCACGGCTTGTATGCCTCCTTCAATTCGGGCGCATGCAAATTGGCTGCCAAAACAGTATTGGGAAAGGAGCGCACCAGTTTTTTGAATTCCTCAAAGCCGTATTCCAATTCATGATTGCCGGGAACAAATATTTCGCAGCCGGCGGAGGCAAGTTTCGGCAATATGCCGCCGCCATGATTCAACGACGCACTGAACGTACCCTGCGCGACATCTCCGGCATCAAGATAAATAACTTCAGGATCGCTTTTCCGCGCGGCGGCCACCGCCGGAGCAACCGCCTGTTCAATCTGGGCAATGTTGCCATGCAGATCCGATGTTGCCAGCAGAGTTAAAACCGTTTCATCCGCCGCCGGAAGGTGCAAACTCATTACAGCAGTAAAAAACAGTAAAAACCGGATTTTTGCCCGAAAAGTGCGGTAAAACATAAAAAATCCCGAAAAAACTTTATTTAAAACTTGAATATTTTAAAATATAAGCCATATTATAAAGACATGCAACTTGTAAAAATGATTTTTTCAAATTTTAACCATATAACGATTGAGGTGCAACAATGTCTCAGCATGCGAGTCTCCGCGTTGGCGGCAAAATCCGCAAAAAGCGCAATGTGATGAAGCGTTTCGAACGGCTGAACGTGCTCCGTGCCGAAGGCCGGATCGCCGAAGACAAAGTCTACGGCCTGCCCAAGACCAAGCCGATCAACTGATCTGCTGCAAGCTTCACAATTACGGCGGAGGCGCGGTATTTGCCGCACTTCGCCGTTTTTGTTTTTACGGAAAGTGTTTTTATCATGCAATCTTCATATCCGCAATGGGATCTGGAAACGCTCTCACAGTTGTTCGCACAGGCCGGAACTATTGCCCTAAAGTATTTTGACTCCCCGCCGACTGAACTCAAAAGCGATGCATCGGTCGTTACCGCGGCCGATAAAGAGATCGAAGAACTCTTTGCCGGTTACTGTGTGGCACCGGCACGCAACAGCTACATGATCGGCGAAGAAACCATCGGCAAATACCCTGCTGAATACGTAAAAAAGGCGCTGCAGAGCCCCTGCTGCTGGGTGCTTGACCCGATCGACGGTACGGCGCCGTATTCTTCGCATATGGATTTCTGGGGTATTTCGCTGGGTTTGATGAGTTGCGGTGTGTTGGTGGAAGGCGCTGTATACCTCCCCCGGTTTGACCGGCTGATCGCCACATGCAATGATAAATTGCTCTGGAGGAATTTGAAAGAAGCTTCATCGTGGCAGATTTTTGATCCGCAAGCATCCCCGCTCGGCCCGGCCGGACATATTTCGCTGGGGCAGATGCCTGCGCGCAAATGGGGTTTTGCCGGCAAAAACGCACTCTTTTCCATCTGCAGCTGCGTAGGTTCGCTTTTTTTGCTGCTTACTGGTAAAGTAACCGCTTATTGCGGCGACTTCAAACTCTGGGATATAGCCGGTATGCTGCCCATACTTGAACGGGCAAAATATCCGATTTTGAGTCTTGCTGAAAATAATCCGCCGCTTTCCGGCAACTTGCAGGATAATATGTTTGAACTCGACGATCCGCAAACGCTCTGGAAAGTCAAAAATCCGGTGATCGCCGCCCGGAACAAAGAGTTTGCGCTGGAATTATTGAACAAGTTTTACACTATTGAACAACCTGCGGAGCTGAAAAAATGAACTGCCGCCGTAAAAACCGTTTTGCCGCCGAAGGGGTATATTTAGTAAGTCTGGGCTGTCCGAAAAATCTGGTGGACAGCGAAGTGATGGCCGGTATATTGCTGACCAGCGGTATCGTGCTGAACTTCGACAAAAACTCTGCCGAATACTATCTGATAAACACCTGTGCCTTTCTGCCCGGAGCCCGCAACGAATGTGAAAGCGCCATTGCCGAAGGGATCCGCTGGAAAAAGCGCGCACCGGAAGCCCGCAAACTCATTGTTGCGGGGTGCCTCATCCAGCAGGACAGAGAAAAGCTCATCCGCAATAAATATCCCGAAGTTGATGCGTGGAGCGGAGTTGACGGCGTAGGCGATATATTCAAAACTTTTCAGCAGGCAAAAAACAATTATACCGCCGGAGACGCTCCGGAACCGAGCTATTTATACGACGAAAACACTCCCCGGCTGCAGCTGACTCTGCCGCATGTGGCATATCTGAAAATCTCCGACGGATGCAACAACCGCTGTGCTTACTGCAGTATTCCGCTTATCCGCGGTCCGCTGCGCAGCCGTTCCATAGAGTCGGTGCTGACGGAAGCAAAAAACCTTATAGCCAACGGGGTGAAAGAGCTGATCGTTATAGCTCAGGATGTCACCGCCTACGGCGCGGATCGCAGCGATGGAGCAACGTTGGCCGGATTGCTGCACGAAATGGATAAACTTGAAGGCGACTTCGTTATCCGGCTGCTCTACACTCATCCGGCACATTATACCGATGAATTCTTTGCGGAATACGCAGTAAATAAACACATTCTGCCCTATCTGGATATACCTTTGCAGCACATCAACAGCGATATACTCATGAAAATGGGCCGCAAAACCGACCGCAAAACCATTGAAAAAGTACTGGCTGAAATCCGTAAAGCCCGCCCCGAAAGTGCCATCCGCACAACTTTCATCACCGGGCTGCCCGGTGAAGGCGCAGCAGAATTTGCGGAACTTATGGAGTTTGTAAAAACGCAAAAGTTCTCCCGGCTGGGAGTATTCAGCTATTCGCCCGAACCGGGAACTCCGGCTGCGGAACGCACCGACCGGGTGGAAACAAATATTGCCGAAGAACGTGCTGAAGCGATTATGGCCGAACAGGAGAAGATCGCGCTGGAACACAATCAGAGTCTGGTTGGCAAAGTGCTTTCTGTGATCTGCGACGAAGCCGAGGGCCGGAACGGTGCGGGGCGCACCTTTGCCGATGCACCGGAAATCGACAACATGGTCTACTTTACCGGCAATAAACGCCTGGAACCCGGCAAACGCTATCAGGTTTTGATAACCGAAGCCGAAACATTTGATTTATACGGCAAGTTGTGCTAAATTAATACAACGCAATACAAGACTATATAAAAAAGGGAAGAAAAATGCCTTTGAATTTACCCAACATTCTGACCGTCACCCGCATAGTGCTGATCTTTGTGGCATTGGTTCTGGCCACCAATTCCGGGATCCCCGGCGGCGTGAAAGTTAAATCCGATGATATAGAAATGATCTTGCGTTACATAGCGTTCGGCTTGTCGCTCATTGCCGCGGCAACTGACTTTGCCGATGGGTATCTGGCGCGAAAATGGAATCAGGTAACTGACTTCGGAGCGCTTATGGACCCGTTGGCTGACAAGATATTTGTTACCACCATCATGCTCATTCTGGTCGAATTCCAGCTGCTGGCGGCATGGGTGGCTGCGGTAGTCATCTGCCGTGAATTCATGGTAACGGGGCTGCGTTTGCTGGCAACCAGAAACGGCAAAGTAATCAGCGCCGACAAATTCGGCAAGCTCAAAACCTGCCTGCAAATGGCTATGCTTTTTATCGGCGGTCTGGTCTGGATACATGTGCTGGATCTGGATACGGTGATCTGCGGGGCTGTAAAACTGCGTCATATCTGGAGCGTATTTCTGTGGGGGATCGTGCTCGTAACTGTCGGATCGGGCATCAACTACTTTATTAAAAACCGCGATCTGGTCGCACCCGATAAAAAATAATGACCGCACTTCTGCCAACGGTGGATTTCCACACCCACTTTGACCGGCAGCAGCCGTTAACGGTTGCCGGCAATGTGGTCAGAATCGTATCTGTGCCGTTGGCAGACGCTGATCTGCCATTGCCGGAAAACTGTTTTGCCACACTTGAACATCACCCGTGGCACGGCAGCTCCTGGAACAATGAATTTGCCGTCGCCGCCCGGGATAAGCGCTTTATCGGTATTGGCGAAGCGGGACTTGACCGGCTGAAAGGCAAACTGCCGCTGCCGGAACAGATAAAAGAGTTTACTCATGCAATAAATCTGGCAGAAGAACTTAATAAACCTTTAACGATTCATTGTGTGAAGTGTTTTTCGGAGCTGCTGGAACTCTACAAACGCATAAAATGGCAAGTCCCAACTGTAATACACTACTATTGCAGCAATCTTGCGCTTGCCAGACAATTATGGGATCACACGCCGTTTCTGCTCTCGCTGCCGCCGAAAATCAGTTTTCAGCCGCAACTGTTGGATTTTTTGCGCGACAATCCGGATTATCTCCGGCGCATCGTGCTGGAAACGGACGATCCGCACCACGGCGATATTGAAAGTCATTACCGCTTTATGGCGCAGAAAATGGATTTGGAGTTTTCTGCGCTGCAGAAAATCATGCTTGAACAATTTGAAAGGCTCTATCATGCCGGAAACTTTTGAAAACTATCTTCAGCGCAGCGAGATACTCTTTGGCTCAGGCGCCATGGCAAAACTTGCCCGCTCGCGTGTACTGCTGGCCGGTGCCGGCGGTGTGGGTGGTTATGCGGCTGAAGCACTCGTGCGCGGCGGCATCGGGCATTTGACCGTTTACGATCCGGATAAAGTGCATCCGACCAATCTGAACCGGCAGATTCTGGCTTTGCGTTCTACAAATAATATGTTCAAAACCGACGTATTGCAAGAGCGGCTGCATGATATAAATCCCGGACTGGATCTGCAAGTAAAAAACGCAGCACTGACCCGTGAAAATATTCCGCAAATCATCGACGAAGGTAATTTTGACTGCATTATTGATGCTATTGACAGCATAAATGACAAGTGTTTTCTGCTGGCATATGCTTACCATAAACAAATAAAAACCTTCTCATCCATGGGTGCCGGCTGCCGCGTGGATCCCACAAAAATACAATATGCCGATATAAGCAAAACCCACAGCTGCGCATTGGCAAAAAATTTACGCGCCAAACTGAAAAAAGAATACAATATCGTCAAAGGTATTGAGTGTATATTTTCCTGCGAAATCAATCCTGCGGCCGTAATTCCCGGCGCACCGGGTGAACGCCCGACGATCGGCAGCAGTTCATTTATCCCGGGAATATTCGGACTTTTTGCCGCCGCCGGAGCTATAAACTACCTGAAAACAGAAATACGCTGAACAATTCCGTTTTTTCCGCCATGCTCCGGAGAGATCACAGCCAGTTGGTTTCAAAATTGAAACTGTTGGTTTCCTGTTCGTTCCACCGAGCCTGGGTCAGATCGTAAAAATCGCTGGTCCCCGCCACATGCGGTATGCTGAAAACCGATTTGGCATAGAGCCGGGTCAGGTTCTGGCGTTTGTCAAAGCGTACCGAAAATTTGTTGCCGCGATTGTCTTCGATCTCGCCTTCTGCCGGCAGCGCGGCCCGGGTGGTGAGCAGAGCAAACCGGCCGTAGCGGTAGACTTCCAGTGCCAACGGCGAATGACTGCGTAAATCTTCGATACTGGATTTTTCCAGTTCCAGCGATGCCTGCACCCGGTTTACCCCCCAATCGGCCAGTTCCGTTGCCGCCAGCGAGTTGGCAACCGGCAGCGGATAAGTGGTGGTAACAAATATATCTTTATAACCGGCAAGAAGTTCCAGTTCAAACAAACTTGCCGCCCGGAAGCGGCGGATACCCTGATCGTAAGCCCGGCCGATTGCCCGCTGCAAACTTTCAAGCCGTTCTTCGCTGCAGTAATCCGGCAGGATCGCTTCGTCGGTGGAGTTGTTTATATCCAGCACACTGACCGCCCGCCACGCTTTGGGGTTGCCGGCGGCATCGCCGTGTGGACGCATGGCAACAGTTTCGCGCAAATGTTCACTACTTACCGGAAATGTGGCTTGCGAATTGTAGAAAGCAAAAAATTTCATCAACCCGGCAGCTCCGGCTTTCTGCAACCCGGCGATATCAAGTTCCGCAGCAAAAGCATCAAATTCGCGGCGGATCTTTTTGAGTACGCTCGCGGGGATAAAGCGGTCAGCCGCATCGGGCTCGATCACAATATTGCTGATCAGAAATTCAAATTCATCGGTGCCGGAAGCAAACGCTTCCTGCAGTGTTTCAGCTGAAACCGGATGCTTGCCGGCAATCTGGAATTCTTCGCAGTGGCGCCAGACAGAAGCATTGTCCATATTCAGAATTTCCACATTCAAAGCATCTTTTTCCAGCTTGAGCGCCAGTTGCAGTTTTTCCCTTACGCGGGTATTTTCCAACGCTTTGGTATCCACATTGTGCGACACGCCTATTTTGTAAAGCAATCCATTCATTGCCACCGGTTTATCGCAAGGTATATAAACCGTATCACCGGGACGCGCCACCGAAACGATTTTGCGGTCGATAAAAAGTTTGGTCAGAGTAAACGCACTGCCCTCATCGCCATTGACCGGCTGAACCCTCAACCGGTCGCCGATATGCAGGCGCTGCTTGAGTTCGGCATTGAAGCCGCTTTCGCCGACAGCTGTCACTCTGCCCAGCAGAGTACCGGAAGCGCCGAGTGCATCGTGCCGCACCAGATTTTTCATGCTCTTTTCGCTGAAAAATCCATTGCTCCAACGCCGTCCGCAAGTTCCGGCAAGCACCTGCCGGGCTTCGCCGATAACCGCCGGAGTGACTTCCGCAGCATCCAGCACCATACGGTAGGCTTTAACTGCATTATAAACATAATCGGGCTGCTTGAGCCGCCCTTCTATCTTGAGCGAAGTTATGTTCAAAGTGCGGAATTCCGGAATCATTTCCAGCGTGGCAAGGTCAGAAGTGGAAAAGAAAAATCCATTCCCGGTTTTGGAAAAGAAGCGGCGGCGGCAGGGCTGTTTGCATTTGCCGCGGTTGCCGCTTGCTCCACCGAGATAACTGCTGAAAAGACACGATCCGGAAAGCGAACAACAAAGCGCTCCGTGGCAGAATATCTCTATTTCCATATTAGTATTCTTCTTGAGTTTTTCCAATTCTTCCATAGTCATCTGCCGTTCAAGAATAACCCGTTTTACACCCATTTTTTCCGCCATACGCACACCGGCAGAGTTATGTATGCCCATTTGCGTGGAAGCGTGGATAGTAAGGTTCGGGAAAAACTCCCGCAAAAGCCGCAGCACACCCAGATCCTGCACAATGACCGCATCGGGCGCCATATCGGCAATCTGCGCCACATACTCTGCCAGATCGGGCAATTCGCTTTCTTTGATCAGGGTATTGAGTGTTATATAGACTTTTTTGTGCAGTTTATGAGCATAGGCTATTGCCTGACGCATATTTTCGGCAGTAAAGTTTTCGCCGCGCTCACGGGCATTAAAACGGGGCAACCCGCAATAAACTGCATCGGCACCGGCGGCAAATGCCGCCACCAGGGCTTCCGGAGTTCCGGCAGGAGCAAGTAATTCGATATTGGACATATTTCAAATCGTTGAGTTAAAAATTTCAGTTTTTTTTATTCTTTTCGCTATAATATATTGCCATTTTGGCGTTTTGGTACTAATTTAATAACGTTTTTTAAATAAAAAAGCAAAAAAGGTGTTTTTCTATCGTGCGGACAGAATTTTCAATAGCTTTGCGATACCTCAAGCCCCGCCGCAATGCGGTGTCGGTGATCACGCTTATTTCGATCATCGGCGTAATGCTGGGAGTAGCGGTATTGATAGTGGTGCTGGCGGTTATGACCGGCTTTACGGATATAATGAAAGATAAACTCATCCAAACCCAGGCGCATCTGCACGTTACCGGCAGATATTACCCGATTATGGATGTGGATTTTGTGCGGAAAAAACTTTCTGAAGCCGGTGCGGTTCGCAGCGCACCGGTCATTTCGCAGGTGGCAATGCTCCAGAACCGCAATAATTTCATGCCCAAACTGGTACTGGGAGTCAATGCTGAAGATGTGCAACACGCCATGGATATAAAATCAGCCCTCCGGCCGGGAGGAAGATTCGACCTTGCCCCCGGCGAAGCGGTATTGGGGATCCGCCTTGCCCACCAGCACGGGCTGCGTGTGGGCGACCGCATAATACTGCACAGTTCAGCCAAGCTTGCTGAAATGGTCAAAGTCAAACCATCCGGCGGCGTGGAAATAGCATCCAGCGGTAAAATCATACTGCCGACCGAGCTGAAAGTTACCGGTATCGTAAGTTTCGGCAAATATGATTTCGACCGCGACGTGATCTTTGTCAATATCGACGATGCGGCCGAGCTCTTCAATATGCAATGGGGCAGCGCCACCACCGTATACGGTTGGGTGAACAATGCCTTTGATATGCAAAGTGAACTTGAAAAACTTCAAACTCTGCTGCCGGAAAGCACTTTCCGCATAGAATCCTGGCAGAGCCGCAACGCCCAACTGCTGGGCGTGCTGGCGGTGGAAAAAAATATGATGTTTTTTCTCCTGATTTTTATTGTGCTGGTGGCAGCTTTCAGCATTGCCAATACGCTGATAACCTCAGTTTATCAGAAAACCCGCGAAATCGGGGTTCTGAAAGCGCTGGGCACTACGCCGATGCAAGTAATGAACATATTTCTGCTGCAGGGTCTGCTGGTGGGGGTGATCGGCAGCACGCTGGGTATAGCATTGGGGACATTGGTTATAGCGATCCGTATGGATATATTGCGGATCGTGGCAAAAATCACCGGCCAACCGCTTTTCCCGCCGGAAATGTACTTTTTCAATGAACTGCCCGCCCACATCGTGCCGATGGATGTGGCAATAGTGGCAATTTCAGCAATCATTCTCTGTACCGCCGGGGCAATAGTGCCGGCTCTGCGGGCAGCCAAACTTGATCCGGCAAAAGCCTTGAGGTACGAATAATATGAGTGGAAATTTTTTGATCGAACTGGAAAATGTGTGCAAGGGCTATGAGCTTGCCGGCAACCACCGTCTGGAGATCCTGCACGATGTATGTGCCGGATTTCAGCGCAATGCCTGGAACGTACTGCTGGGAGCATCCGGCTCCGGCAAAACCACACTGCTGAATCTGATCGGCGCACTGGAAAAGCCCGATAGCGGCACTATCCGATATGCCGGAGAAGATTACCGGACGCTGATGAAGACAGCTTCCGCGGCGGCGGCATTCCGGAAC
The DNA here is from genome assembly GCA_045635745.1 of Victivallaceae bacterium. Lineage (GTDB taxonomy): Bacteria > Verrucomicrobiota > Lentisphaeria > Victivallales > Victivallaceae > SIG78. The sequence goes on along the minus strand of JAZTWG010000002.1, from coordinate 29,626 downwards.
AACCGGATCGGTTTTATCTTTCAGAACTATCAGCTGCTGCCGGAATTCACCATTCTTGAAAATGTGCTGATTCCGGCCAGGCTGGCAAAAAAACCGCTCCGGCAGGCGCGCGAACGGGCAGAAATGCTTTTGTCATCGCTGGGGCTGGCAGAACGGCTCCACCACCGCGGCAGCGAACTTTCCGGCGGAGAACAGCAGCGGGCTGCAGTAGCCAGAGCGCTTATCAACGATCCGGAATTGATTCTGGCAGACGAGCCGACCGGCAATCTGGATTCGCAGACCGGCGAAAAACTTCTGCAGCTCTTCAGCCGGCTGGCACAGGATCACACGATCATAATGATCACCCACAACGAGTCATTGGTCAGCTATGCCGATAAAGTTTATTATCTTACTGATGGGCATTTGAGCGAAAAAAAGGCTGCTGAACAATGACAAAAGTTATACTGGCATTTGATTCGTTCAAAAACTGCCTTTCAAGTATGGAGATCTGCGATATTCTGCAGGAAGAAATCCGCCGGACCGCGCCGGATTTTCAGGTAATATCCTTACCGCTGGGCGATGGAGGCGAAGGTACCGCAAAAGCAGTAACAGCCAGCTGCAATGGAGTTTTGCATACTTGCTGTGTGCATGATCCGCTCCACCGGAGAGTGCAGGCTCAATGGGGATTACTGCCGGATAATTCAGGTGTTTTTGAAATGGCTTCCGCCAGCGGTCTGGAACTGATAAACCGCGAAGAACGCAATCCCATGCAAACCACTACTTTCGGTACCGGCGAGCTCTTGAAATATCTGATGCAGGAAAAACATATCCGGCATTTCACTATCGGTATCGGCGGCAGCGCCACAGTGGATTGCGGTGTGGGTATGCTGCAAGCGCTGGGCGTAAAGTTTTTTGACGGCAGCGGCAATTTGATAAAAGCTCCTGCCGACGGCAATGACATTGCCGCCATTGCCCGAATCGATACGGCCGATATGCTGCCGGAAATCGGAGAAAGCACCTTCTGCATAGCTTCGGATGTAACCAATCCGCTCTGCGGCGAAAATGGTGCGGCAAAAGTTTTTGCGCCCCAGAAAGGCGCCGATGCCGATATGGTGCATCTGCTCGAAAACAATCTCCGCAACTTCGGAGAACTTTCAGTAAAAAGTCATTTGGCAGATAACTTTGCCACTCCCGGCGACGGAGCGGCCGGCGGGCTGGGTTTTGCGCTGCGAAATTATCTGAACGCCCGGATGGTTTCGGGCGCAGAACTGGTACTGGATATGCTCAAATTCGATTCTCTCATTGCCGATGCCGACTGGGTGATAACCGGCGAAGGCTGTTCGGATTTCCAGACCGCCCATGGCAAGCTATGCAGCGTGGTAAGCCGTCATGCCAGACGCGCCGGGGTACCGGTCATACTGCTTTCCGGGGCATTGGGTGAAAGATATGAAGAGTTGGAAAATATTTTTGATGCGGTTCTGGCGCTTGCGGCCCGCCCCTGTTCGCTGGACGAAGCATTGTCTGCCGCCCCCGGCAATCTCCGGCGGATGGCACGCAGCATATGCAACATGATCAGACAAAGGTGATTTTATGAGTGGTAAATTATATATTGTAAGTACCCCCATCGGTAATCTTGAAGATATAACCTTGCGGGCGCTGCGGATCCTTAAAGAAGTGGATCTCATCGCCGCGGAAGATACCCGACACAGCCGCGGCCTGCTGACTCATTTTGATATCCACACGCCGCTTACGAGTTATCATGCCTTCAACGAGCGCGGCAAATGCCAGAGTCTGCTCGACCGGGTGAGCGCCGGAGAAAATATAGCTTTGATAACCGATGCCGGAACTCCGGCGATCGCCGACCCGGGGTTTTTCATCGTGCGCGAAGCAGTCAACTGCAGTGTGCCCGTGGAAGTTATCCCCGGAGTATCAGCTTTGACCTTTGCGGCGGCAGCCACCGGATTGCCGGTGGATAAATTTGCTTTTTACGCCTTTCCTCCGGTCAAATCCGGACGGCGGGGCAAATTTTTTGAAATGCTTGCCAACGAAGATAAAACCGTATTTTTCTACGAATCGCCGTTCCGGATAACCGGAGCGTTGGAATATCTGCAGAAATATTGCGGCGATGACCGTAAGATTGCCATCGTACGCGAAGCAACCAAAATGCATGAAGAAGTTTTGCGCGGAACAGTAGCAGAACTGTTGCAGATCTCGCGGCAGCGGGGCAGTTGGAAAGGCGAATTCGTTATCGGCGTAGCGCCGGAAAAATATCTCCAGAACCCGGATGAAGATTGTGAAAAAGATTTTTGATTTCAGTAAAAAATTTTCTGCGATCATATTATTTCTGGCTATCATAGTTGCCGCCTTTGTTTTCCGCAGCAGCGTTGCCCGGCGGGATACGGCCAAACTGGAACAGGCAATCGGAGCGCGTTTTGCACCGTATCTGGTGGAAAGTGCGGTAATGTACAGTTATATAAACAAAGTTGCTGATGGCGAATCTATTGCGGAAGTTGACCGTTCCCTGCCGGCGATGCAGAATTTCAAAGCCGCTGAACAGATGAGTTTTTCGCTTGAATACGCCGGCGGCTGGCTGTTGCGGCTCTATCGGTATATTTACGGCAAAACCCCGCCGGGAGCATATGAGCAAAGTTATGAAGAGAGCCGTTTTTTGCGGAACGCATTTGCCTGGTATATAGCTTTATTGCCGGCATTTATTTTTCTGGCACTCCGGTTGGCCAAAGTACCGGTTTGTATTGCGCTGGCAGCGGCGCTGCTGGAAATTTTTTCCGCCGCGGCGCTGGGGCGCTATACCGGGCAGGATCTGATCAAGGGGGCTTTTGCACTGCCCATATTCGGAGCATATCTGGCGGCAAGTTCCGGTGCTTTGTATGGTTCGCAGAAAATACGCCGGTTTGCCCTGCTTGCTGCGGCTTTGACTGCGGCCGCAGCAGTCGCCAGCTGGGATGCCAGTCAAATGCTTTTGGGTTTACTGGCTTTGTGTGAAATAATCCGCGCTGTAATTACCAACCGCAGCAGCCGCAAGCGCCGTGATCTCTGGCTGATGACTTTTCTGGCGGTAACGCTTACAGCATTGTGTGTACCGTACAACCGGGCACACGGAACGTTCTTTTCGCCGGTACTGCTCGGGTTGATACCGGGCGCTATCCTGATGAATATAAAATACTCCCGCGCCAATCGGCTGTACAAAATCGGATTGCTGATTTTATTGGCAATTACGGCGTTTGCCGGTGGTAAATTATCACCTTTTGCCGGAAATTACGGCCATTTTGCCGAACTTGTAAGTGCCAAGATACGTTTTTTCAACCGCCTGCCAGCCGACCCGGGTTTGCTGACATTCAATCAGCGTTATCTGTGGACCCCGGAACTGCATTCAGCCAGCTGGAAAATAACCAGAATGATCTTTCCGGCGCTTTTGTATCTGCTCCCGGCGGCATGGCTTGGATACATTGTTCAGAGCATATATCTCAAAAAACAGCGCCGCTTTACTTTGATCCGCCGCGTCCGCAGTTGGGAAATAACCCAATGGGTATTGCTGACGGTTATTGCGGCAGTGATGTATGCGTATTTTATGCGTTTCCGGGATATAACGGTAATCTTTGCAGTTATGGGCACGGCTTTTCTCTTTACATCGCTTTACCGGCAAAGCAGCTCCAGAGTGTGGCACGCAATATTGCTGGTGATCCTTCTGGGCGCGGTCGCTGTGGAGTGGCGTCAGAGCCGCCGCCTGCAGCGCGGCTATCCGCAAGGATTGCACTACACAGCAGAAATGCTCCGGTATCTGCGGCAGTATGATCTTACCGGTAAAGTGTTTTTGAGTGATATGCAAACCTCCACCATGCTCAAAGGCTACACCAATGCCAGTATTCTGGTGCAGGCAAAATACGAACTGCCGGAAGTACGGAAAATCACAGAAGAGTTTATTCTGACATTTTTCAACCGGCCGATCGCAGAATTTGCCGACTTCTGTTACCGCAATAAAGCAGACTATGTGCTTGTGCATCTGCCAACTGTAACCACCCCGCTGCGCGAACCTTACAGTTATCGCTACATAAGCAACCGCCCCAAACTCCGCCGGGCAGCAGCAGCCGGAATTCTGGCTTCCGGCGCCCCGGCAGAAAACTTTTTTGAAATCGCGCTGCCGGCAAAAATAACCAATATCAACGGCTACCGGCTTTACCGCTTTGTAAGCAGTAAAGATCTGAAACAGGCCGCAGAGTTGACCGATCGGGCGCTGGAAGAATATTACCTCGGAAAACGCAAACGGGCAAGAAAGCTCATCAGGCAGGCGGTAAAACTGGCGCCGGGATTGAATTCAAGCTATAAAGCCTACGTTCTGATCTGCCGCCGGCTGCCGGATGCAGATGATTTGCCAAAACGCAAAGTTCAGCGGTGAGTTTTTTCCGCCACCGGCACTGATGGCGGTATATTCATATATTTGAGCACCCGTTCGGCGATTGCTTTCCACGCCGGAGCAACCACCACCCCGCCGTAGATCGAGCCTTTGGGTTCGTCAAAAGTTATCAGCAGAACAAAAGCCGGTTTTTCTGCCGGCACGAATCCGGCAAAACTGGCGTAATACTTGCGGGTGCTGTAATGACGGTTTTCGATTTTACGCGCAGTACCGGTCTTGCCGGCCACCCGATAGCCGGGAATCGCCGCACGGGTGGCGGTACCGCCGGTTTCCGTAACGCTGACCATCATGTTCACAATCTGCTCACCGGTGGCGGCAGAACGGTAGATATTTTTCATCGGTTCAATGGGATTTCGTACCACCTTGCCGGTTTCGGGATCTTCCACCCTGTCGAGCAGACGCAGTTTGGGCAGTTTTCCGCGGTTGGCCAATGCACAATACGCCCGGAGCATCTGCACCGGCGTAATCGTTACACCATAGCCGATGCAGAAACGGGAAATCGACAATGAATCCCAGTATTGGGGCTTACGCAGTTTGCCGTCGGCTTCCGCGCCCAGCCGGGGCAAGCCGGAGAGTTCACCGAGTCCGAAAGAGCGCAAAGTGTAATACAAACGCTCCTTGCCCATCATGACTGCGATCTTGGCAGTACCGATATTGCTGGATTTACGGATGACCCCGGTAACATCCTGAATACCGTAATTGTGGGTATCGGTCAGGCGTGATTTATTGAATATCCATACGCCGTTTTCGCAATCAATGCGCGAATCGGGCTTGATTATGTTCATGTCCAAAGCTCCGGCAATGGTCAGGGGTTTCATGATCGATCCCGGCTCCAGTTCATCGCCGATCACCCGGTTGCGGTAAGCCGACTGATCCTGCGATGCGCGCTCGTTGGGATCAAAACTCGGCCGCTGTGCCATCGCCAGAATATCGCCGGTGGCAGGATCGGCCATGATGGCATAAACCGATTTGGGATTCCATTTTTCACAGGCTTTGTCCAACTCTTCTTCCAATATAGCCTGCAGCGGCTCGGAAATAGTCAGATATATATTCATACCATTGCGAATGCGCTCTTCGGATAAAGGCTTATCCCCCAAAAGTTTACCTTCCCGTGAACGCTCGTACACCGTTTTGCCGCGATTGGAACGCAAACGGTCATTGAAAACTTTTTCCGCACCGGTTACCGCCTGCACTTCATCATGACTCATCTGGGTAAAACCAAGCACATTGGAAAGCAGTCTGCCTTTGGGGTAATAGCGTATGGAAGTATCGTGAAAATGCACATTGCGGGCAACCTTGTACTTCACAAGCAGTTCTTTGAGCTTGCGCGACTGCTCCAGAGGTATGTTGCGTGCGATCAATGCATACTGCCGGGGCTGAGTCCTGATGCTGCCGTCTTCTTTTCTGACAGTACGCTGTTTGTTGGAAACTTTGGCGTAAACTTCATCGTATTTGAGCTTGAGCGTGCGCGAAATAATCGCCGCCACACGGGAATCATCCTGAATTTTGATATTGCAGGGAGTAATGCTTACATCCTGACACGGCATATTGCCGATAAACAAATGTCCATCGCGGTCAAAGATTTCGCCGCGCGCACCGCTGGTGGTTTTGCTGGTAACATATTTCAAACGGGCTTCGCGGTAATAATTATCGTGTTCATGTATCTGTACCCAATACAGCCGGCCCGCCAGATATACAAAAAAAACCACCAGCAAAACGCCCTGCCAGCGGATACGCGTCCGCATGATGTCATTGCAACTGCGCATAAACCATTCCCCACGGAATCATGTCAGCGTTGGAGATAAGATATATTTACATCATTACTGCTGCCGGCTTTGCGGTTCCCGCTGGATTTGACTGCAAAATACCGTACCTGCCGGGGATCGGATGCCCGGAACGGCATCTTGTACCGGGCAATGCATTTGTTGACATGCTCGAGGCTGGAAAGCCGCTGATACTCTATTTTCAAAGCCTGAATATCGCGTTCAAGCTCGTATATCTCCTGTTTGGCACGGTTGGTGGAGCGCTGAAGATTGCTGATCTTGCGGTTCAGGTCAATACGGTAGTTGGCGACCCCGAAAAATACCGAAATCACCACCAGTAAATAAAGCAAAACATAAAGTTTTACTGCCCAGGATTTCTGATCCTTGCCCCTCCGCCGGGCAGCCGGACGTTTGGAAGCAACGTGCCGTGACTGTAAATTCATTTCCGCAATTCTCCAACCATTGAATAAACTTTTCCAAATTCTCTATACATATTTTTACCGCCATTGAGTGCGGTCCGCTATCCTCAACTTTGCCGGAGCACTTCTCCGGTTGGCCGCCAATTCATCATCGGCAGCACTTATCATGCCCTTGACGGGCATATCAAATCTGGCGTGATTATTGCACACGCACATGGGCAATCCCGGCGGGCAGATGCATTCCCGGGCGGCATCGCGCAAAAAATTCTTCACGATCCGGTCTTCCAGCGAATGAAACGATATAACGGCCAGTCTTCCGCCGGAACGCAATATATTCTGCGCACCGGCCAGACCGCGTTTCAACTGCTCAAGTTCGCCATTTACCTCTATACGCAGCGCCTGAAACACCCGCGTAGGACTGGGCAATTCACCCGGACGCTTTTTGTGCAAAACTTTATCGCAAATGGCACAAAGCTCATCGGTCGTTGCCAGCGGTTTCACCTCGCGGGCTTCCACAATGGCTCTTGCCAGTTTGCGGCTTTCACGCAATTCTCCGTAATCGTAAAAGACCTTTGCCAGATCTTCTTCGCTGTAAAAATTCACCACCCGGCTGGCAGTCAATCTGCTGCTGCGGTCCATACGCATATCCAGCGGCCCATTGCCGCGAAACGAAAAACCACGCGCCGGATCATCGATCTGCGGACTGGAGACACCTATATCCAGCAAAACCGCATCCACCTGCTCCCAACCATGAGCCCGACTCAGCTCCTCAAGATCCGCAAATTCGCCGTGCACAGAGCTGAATCGGCTGCCGAACGCCTGCAGATTTTTTCCGGCCCGCTCCAGCGCAGCTGTATCGCGGTCGATGCCCAGCACTTCCAATTCCGGATTATTTTCCAGCATCAGACGGGTGTGTCCGCCATTGCCAAGCGTGCCGTCGATCATACGTTTCAACGGCCTGACCCGGCTCAAATGTTCCACCACTTCACGGGCCAGTACCGGCACATGCACCCACTCTTTTTCTGCCGGAGCACTCATCAGATACCGCCCTTCCCGGCCAATTTGGCCAGCAAACGGGACAAACCATCAGCATCGTTGGCATTGAGCTGCTGAACTTCATCGAGAAAAACTCCGGCATCGGCCAATTCCACCGGCTGCCAGTTCTGCGGAGCACACAACTTGATGTGGGTTATGGCGCCGATCATTTTCAGCTCCTTCTTTACGCCGATGGCTTCCAGCATCTCTTTTTCCAGCTTGATCCGCCCCTGTTTATCGGGCGTAATATCGCGCACCACCCGACCGATCTGCGCCAGAGCCGCCTGCATAGCGGGATCGGCCAACGCACTTGAGCGCGCGCGTATAAGAAATTCCCGGAACATGCTGTAAGGAAACAGCAGAAGATCCCGGTCCCGACCGGGAAAAAGCACCAGATGCGGAGAACCCTCTCCATTGCGCCAGGCACTCGGCAGCGTGATCCGGTACTGCGGATCAAGGGCGGGAGAGAAATCCCCGCAAAAAAACATTTCTTCGTTTTCCACTGCCAAATCAGCGCTCCTGAATATTCCTAATCAATCCTAATCAATCCTACATCTACCTATTTTACCCTGTTTTTCCCATTTTACAAATTTAAAAGTGATTTTTTTTCGATTTTTTAACGATATTGTCTGAAAAACGCTCCAAGTACCATCATTTGCCAGCCAATACATCAAGATGCCGGCAATGTACAGTCGGGAAAATAATGGGAAGTCTCCGCCGGACTGAACAATTTTCCGGCAAGCGGATAAAAAAGCGGAACATATTGCCGCTTATGCAGTTATTATATTGCAGATAAAAATTTCACAGCACCCGTAATAGTGCGATCTTGGTGGGGTGATTGAATGGCGCCGGATCGGCCGGATACGGCGAACTTTCCGTGGGGCTTTTACAGCAGAAATCCTCCGGAATCGGGATGAATTTTTCCAGCGCCAGATACCGGTTGTCGCAAATACCTTCCAGACATTTCAGATAATCTTTTCCGGAAAGATAAAGCGAATTATTTACCGCGATCAATACTCCATTTTCCGCTACCAGCGGCCGGACTTTGTTGATCACCCCCAGCGGATTATTGGCCTGATCGATCACGCCTTTGGCTGTACGCGAGAAAAACGGTGGATCCACGATCACACAATCAAATTTGGCTTGCTTTTTACGCAGATCGGCGATCACCGGAAAAAAGTTGCCGAATTTGAAATTTTTACGTTTGAAAGTCAATCCGTTCAGCGAGGCGCTGCGGTACGCTGTCTGCAGAAACTTATCCGATAAATCGGTCTGCAAAACCAATTCTGCCCCGCCGGCGGCGGCGGCAACGCCCAAGCTGCCGGTATAGGCAAAGGTATTCAAAACGCTTTTACCGTGCATATTTTCCAGCAGATATTTCCGGAGATTGCGAGTATCGCTGTAAAACCCGTTATCATGATTCATAACCAGATCAACAGCATAACGCACACCGTGTTCTTCTATGAATGTATCAGTTTTTTCCCCGTAAACCAAGACTCCATTGCGTTCAGCAGCATCATCTGAATTGCGGTATTTGATCAGAACGGCCTGCAGAAAGTCCAAATTTGCAATCAGCAAATCCCGGATCCCGGCATCATCCAACAGGCCTTTGCCGTAACAATGAACCACCGCAGTTCTGCCCATAAGATCGATCGCCAGATCGGCAGCGCCTTCGGTAAAGCCGTTGAAAATGCGCCAAGCCCCCAGATGGCGGGGATCACCTTGCAAAAGCGCCTGCCGGCGTTGGAACGAATTCAGCAGTAATTGCTCAAAAGCAGCTTTTTCCATCAATCAAAAAACCATCGGCATTTATCAGATATTTCATTTAATTACTTGAGTGTAAACAGCTTTATCCGATTTTCCGTGATATATATCAACAAAGACCCTGTCGCTTTCCACCCGCAAAACATTGAATCCGGCAACCTTTCTGTAATACGTGCAGAAATTAAGTTTTCCGTGATATTTTTCCAGAAAATTATTCAACGCAGTACGGTCTTTTTCTTTAAGTTTCGGGAAGCTGCTTTTCTTTACATGCTGAAAATACTCATCGCCGGTAAATTTGATGATTTCGATCTTGTCAGAAGGATTTTTGACCATACTGAACGATACAAATTGTCTGATCACACCCTCCGGCAGTTTCCATTCAAAATAACTCGGTGCATGAGTATGTGCCGTCATCACAATCACATTATGCTTTGCCAGCAATGAACGGATCGCATTGCCGTTTTTGCTGTATTTGCCGCAAATCCAGCCGATATTGCTGCTGGAAAATGTACACGGCATAACCGGTATGTGCGTAAAAAGAAATATGTGTCGGGCATCCGGCTTGGCTTTGATGGCCAGTTCAAGAGCTTTCAGCGATTCTTTCATACCGTCAAAGAAGATGAAAAGATCTTTACCAACAATTTTGTAACTGGTCTGATCTTTGCCGGGCAAAGGAAAAATCACATCCTGTTTTTTCATATATCCCCACAAAATCTCATTGCAGGCCGGTTTTTTGCCGGCACCGCGGATATCATGGTTGCCGCGCACAACATAAACGCTCTTTTTCTGACCTTTGCTGATTTGCTTCAATGCCCGTTCAAAACTGGTGCGGGCAAATTCATAACTGCCCTCGTCGCCCTGGGTGAGATCGCCGCATTGTACGGTAAAAAGCACAGATGTTTTGGCCGAATACCGGGCTGCGCGCCCGAGCAGATCCGGTATATTTTTTTTCCAGGCAGCCATATTTCGCGCCATTTCCAGTTTACGGCCCTGGGAAAGTTTGCTGCTGTCAGATCGGATATCTTCAGAATCGTAATGCAAATCCCCCAGCACTATTGCTTCATACTTTTCATTTCCACAACAAACTGCAGCAAAAAATGCCAGCAGCACAACAGATAAAAAATGTTTGAGTATATTCATTGCCACACCATACCTTTCTGCAAGAAAATTTACAATAAAAACTTATATTTATATAAGGTAGCACAGCAAATATTTTTTACAAGAGCTCCGGGGGCAATTAAGCAAATTATTTCAATGCCAATAAGGATAATTTTTGAAAATTCCGGAATAAATGTATACAGCAAAAATCCCCATAAGGCATCATGCTTATGCTCAAAGCATTTTTCTCAATATTTTTATTTGCTGTTTTGTTATCAAACCTTAAAGGTGCAGTTTTTACGTTGGCTGAAAAAACGGCCGTTTTCCGGTCATATTCAAAACTGAAGTACTCATCAGCAGCAGTGATTTCACACGCGATGCCGCATAATACAATCCGCCCGATAAAACTCCCAACGATGGTCAGGCTGTAATGATTTCAGCCATGCAATCAGCCGCAATACGGCTGCAAAAACTCAAGATGGTAACGATAAAAAGCTGCTTTCATTACAAAAAAGTATTTTTTTGCTGTAATATTGAAGATTTTTTATTTTTGCGTGCTATATTTAACCATACAAATAATACGGAATATATTTTCCGAAACTGTAAAATCAATAAAAACAGGATGCAAAAATGTTTATCGACATTCACGCGCACGCTTTTCGCAAACCCTTTTTTCAGTTGCCCGGACGCAAGCCCTGGCCCAATCCCGATCAGCTCATTGAGTTCTACGACCAGCACGAAGTGGAAAAAGCCGTGCTGCTGCCTTTGATCGGACCGGAATTCTATCTGCCGCAGGCCAACGAAGATATTCTGGAAGCAGCTGAACGCTTCCCCGGCAGATTCATACCGTTCTGCAATATTCACCCGCGCGCCATGTGGAACGACCCCTTCACCAAGCTCGAAGATGTCTTCAAACAATATCGTGACGCCGGCTGCAAAGGCGTTGGCGAAGTGATTTGTAATATGAGCTTCTTTGATCCTTTTATGATCAATTTATTCCGCGCAATCGAAGAAATGCAGTGGCCCATAACCATTCATGTAGCGCACCGTTACGGCAGATGCTACGGTATTTACGATGAACCCGGCCTGCCCGGTCTTTCGGAAACGCTTCAGCGCTTCCCCGGCATGAAAGTTTTTGCCCACAGCCAGACCTTCTGGGCGGAAATCGGGACCCTTTCAACCCCGCACGAACGCGCCGGTTACCCCAAAGGCAAAGTCATCGAAGGCGCGGTGCCGAAAATGCTGCGCAAGTATGACAATCTGTACGGTGACCTCTCCGCCGGATCGGGATGCAATGCGCTCACCCGCGACGAAGAATACGCCGTAAAGTTCCTGAACGAATTTCAGGATAAGCTCATGTTCGGTATTGATATTTGCTCGGCGCCGGGAGAACCGCACCATATCAGCTTGATGAACTTCCTCAAGAAGCTGCTCGCCGAAGGCAAGATCAGTCAGACTGTATTCAACAAGATCGCCAAAGAAAATGCGATCCGTCTGCTGGGCCTGTAAACAACATAAACGGTTTGTAAATAAAAATGGGGCTGTTGCAGTTTTGCAGCGGCCCCATTTTTTACAGTATACGTTCAGAACAGATCACTTGCGCTGTGCATCTTCGGCAGCGGCATTTTTATTGAGTTTGTTCTGCAGATTTTTGTCGGAAATTTTCTTATTCAGCAGCTTGACTGCCGCTGTGCAAGTCTTGGGCGTATTGGGCGGCAGTTGGATGCGTTCCACATGGCCATCGGCAAAAAGCACCACGATCGCGCGCTGACTGGGTGGCAGCAGCCACGGTTTTTCAAAAGCCAACGGCACAGAAGAAGCATTTTTCAACGCATCGATTCTGCCCAGATTGCCGACATAAGCAAAAGAAGTATTGGCAGGTTTGATATCATTGCCGGAAGCTGGTTTGCTTTTTTTGTCAAATGCCGCCACAAAAATACGTCCGCCGCCGACATAACTTGACAATGCGGAAAAATCGGTCGGCAACACATCATCGTTGGCCGCAATATACATGTTTATACCGGCAAAGATCTGCCGGAGATTATTGATCGAATCCTGCTGACCGCCACGATTTTTAGCCGCAATAAGAGCATTGGTGTGAGCGTTCAGCCCCGGAAATGCCATTACAGAAAAACCCAGAACCATCAGCAACAGAGCCACAGAAAACTTTTTCATAGAGCAATCCTTTCTTGAATTTATTTGAGTTGTGATATTTTCTAATATAACTGCAACCGAACAGATTACAAATTTTTTCTGCAAAGTTGCCGGTAATTTATACATTAAAGACTTGACGATATGCAGTATTTGTGATATAGTATATATCGAGTGTATATAAAATTTGCCATTCAGAAAGGATGTTGCCACTATGAGCAAGAGCGATTTTCGCAGCGATGCGATCGATTCAGTAGCCAAACTCCATGCCCCCGCCGGCGTGGAAGCTTCTCCGGTGGATATGAAATATTTTGGTGAAGATGTTTTCGGCGCAGAAGCCATGCGCAAGTATCTCTCCGAATCCGTTGCCGCCAAACTGCTTGCCACGGTAAATGACGGTGTAGCTCTTGATCCGGAGATTGCTGCCGATGTGGCACATGCCATGAAACATTGGGCCATGGATCGCGGTGCAACGCACTTTACTCATTGGTTTCTGCCGCTGAATGGCTCCACAGCTGAAAAGCACGACTCTTTTCTGGAAATCGAAAAGGGACAGGCGATCATGGCATTTTCGGGCAAAAATCTGATCATGAGCGAACCCGATGCCTCCAGCTTTCCCTCCGGCGGGTTGCGCAGTACCTTTGAAGCACGCGGCTATACGGCATGGGATCCCACCAGCCCGGCATTCATCAAACGCCACAGCAACGGCGCAACGTTGTGCATCCCCACAGCATTTTGCAGCTACACCGGAGAAACGCTGGATAAAAAGACCCCGCTGCTGCGTTCCAATCAGGCCTTGAGCAAAGCGGTAAAACGCCTGATGAAGTGTTTCGGATTGAAAGATGAGTATGTGGATATAACGCTCGGTGCCGAACAGGAGTACTTCCTGATCGACAAACATTTTTATCTGCACCGACCCGATTTGCTGCAGACCGGCCGCACGCTGTTCGGAGCACCGCCGGCCAAACATCAGCAGCTTGAAGATCACTATTTCGGCTCGATCAAAAGCCGCGTTTTGAGCTTTATGACCGAAGTGGAACAGGAACTCTGGAAGCTGGGTATTCCGGCCAAAACCCGCCACAACGAAGGTGCACCGGCACAGTTTGAACTGGCGCCCATCTTTGAAAAAGTAAATCTGGCAGTTGACCACAACATGCTGGTTATGGAAGTTTTGCGTCAGGTGGCCGACCGTCATTCGCTGGTCTGTTTACTGCACGAAAAACCCTTTGCCGGGGTCAACGGCTCGGGCAAACACAACAATTGGAGTGTAAACTACGGCAATCTCAAATTACTCAAGCCGGGAAAAAATCCCGAAGAGAACGCCATATTCCTGACCGTACTCTGCGGTATTATTCAGGCGGTGGACCTGCACAGTGATATATTGCGTGCCACCGTTGCCGGAGCCGGTAACGATCACCGTTTGGGCGCCAACGAAGCACCGCCGGCAATTATTTCGATCTATGTGGGCGATCAGCTCAACGAAGTTATTGAAAAGCTCGAAAAAGGCACTACCGGTGCCGGACGCAAACTCGGCAAGATGGAAATTGGCGTGGATACATTGCCGCAGCTGCCGCTGGATGCTACCGACCGCAACCGTACCAGTCCGTTTGCCTTTACCGGCAACAAGTTTGAGTTCCGTGCGCCGGGTTCCAGCCAGTGCTGCGCCGGCCCGATGATGATTCTGAACACGATCGTGGCCGATTCGCTGGATAAGATCGCCTCGGAGCTGGAAACTTTCGGCAAAGATGAATTCAATGCCAAACTGCAGAAACTGCTGCAGAAGATCATCAAAACCCACAAACGCGTGATTTTCAATGGCGATAATTACACCGCCAGCTGGCGCAAAGAGGCCGCCAAGCGCGGTTTGCCCAATGCCGAAACCACATTGGAAGCGCTGGAAGCATTTTCCAAACCCGAAAATCTGGAACTTTTTGCCCGCCACGGGGTGTTTACAGCCAAAGAAATGGAATCGCGCCATGAGATCTTCGGCGAAGAATACCGCCGCAAGATCTGCATTGAAGGTCAGGTGGCGTTGGAAATCGTGCAGAGCATGATCATACCGGCGGTAACGGCTGAATTCAATGAAACTCTTTCGGCACTCAACGCCGCCGATACGGCAGTTGTCCGAGCCGGTACCCGCGGCTTGCGCAACACTGCAGAAAAGCTGGGTTCGGGGCTGGATAAACTCGTGGATCTCGCGGAACGGTTGAGTAATGCGCTCAATGGCGACGGCAGCGATATATTGCCGACGCTGTCGGCCTTGCGCGATGCGGTCGATGCACTGGAGCTGATCGTCTCCGACAGCCGCTGGCCGCTGCCCAAATACCGGGAAATGCTTTTCATTTATTGACAAACAGTAACAATGGAAACTCAACCCGGCAGGAAGAATTTTCTGCCGGGTTGTTTTGATTGAAGAAGATCATGAAACTTTACAAAAGTGATTTTTTAACCAACGACGGCAGTATACTCAATGTGCTGCGTGTGGCATTGCCGCTGATATTATCCAGTTCATGCCACGCGGTAAATATGTTTATGGACCGGTTGATGCTCACGCGCTATGCACAATCCAGCGCGGCAGCGGCATTAACGAGCGGACTTACGAGCTTTACGCTGCAATGTTTCTTTGTTGGCGCAGTGGGTTATGCCGGAACCTTTGTGGCACAATACAGCGGAGCAAATCAGAATAAACGCGTGGGAACTGCGGTATGGCAAGGTATATTCCTTGCCCTGATGGGTGCACTCTTTATGGCCAGCTGCTGTTTGTGGATACCGTATTTATTCGGCGCTTTGAACCACACGCCTGAAGTGGAAAAACAGGAAAATATCTACTTTACCTGGCTGGCGCTGGGAGCGGGAGTATTTCTGCTGCAGCATGCGCTCTCGTGCTTCTGGAGCGGCCGGGGCAAAACTATGATGGTATTGTTTGTTTCAATACTGGTTACCTTGCTCAACCTGCCGCTGAACTATATGTTTATTTACGGAAAACTCGGTTGTCCGGAAATGGGAACCGCCGGAGCTGCGCTGGGCACAGTATTGGCAGCGCTGGGCGGTTTGATTATTTACTCAATCGGATTTTTCGGGCTGAAAAGTTCACGCAAACACTACAATACATGCAGAAATATTATTGATTATGGTATGTTCAAACGCATGATCAAATACAGTACGCCCAATGGTATACAGCTTATGAGCGATCTGGCGGCATTCAATTTGTTTGTGCTGCTGCTCTCGCTTTACGGAGTTCAGGTGCAGGAAGCCAGCAGTATCGTGTTCGGGATCAATAATCTTTCGTTCTGCCCCATTATGGGGATCGGCATGACTGCTTCGATTTTAGTCGGGCAATCGGTGGGTGCGTGCGATATACCGCATGCAAAAAAATCGGTACGCAGTGCCAGAACGATCATGCTTATATACATGACAATTATGATGATCCTGTTTGCCGGATTTCCGGATGTGGTGCTTGCGCCGTTTGTCCGTGCCGGCGATACAGCGCAGCTGGAAGTCATGCGTCTGGCCCGGATCATGCTCATATTTGTGGCGGCATATCTCTTCGGCGACGGGCTGGTGCTGATTTACAGCAATGCGGTTCGCGGTGCCGGCGATACAAAGTACATAATGTATCTTACCACAGTCATGGCGTGGGGATTTTTTGCCATACCGTGTTTGCTGATGCGCCTTATGGGGTGTTCGGTCTGGTATCTGTGGGGATGTCTTTCGGTGTATATTGTGCTGTTCGGCTGTTTGTGCTACCGGCGCTACCGGGGCGGCAAATGGACAAAAATGCGGGTCATTGAAGATAAATTCTGATCTGCCGGCCAAAAATCAGAAATATCAACGTTTGGAAGCGTTTTCCACAACATCAATAAAACTTCCGGTCCGTCTCGGCAGCTGTTTATCAGCCTGATTATCGAGCACCAGACGTTGATCGTAAAGCAGGGGTTTGACGGATTCCTCCAACTCTTTGAGTTCATTCTCAACGTATTTGAAATTGTTGATTTTCTGCTGCAACAGATTCAGCACAGCTTTCATCTCCCGCGCGAGCTGTGCTGCCGGAGCGGAACCGATACGCCCCAGCAGCAAAGTCAGTTGCGTTACTTCTGTCCGCAGCGGCAGGGGCGCCAGCGCGGCAACTTCATTGAGTGCAAAAATCTTGAGCCGGGGCAAAGCGGCACAATCTTCGTATTTTTCGACCAAAAGCGGCAGATCGGTCAAGGCGGCGTTCGTTTCCACATTGCCGCTGGGGTGATTGTATGTTACGGTGCAAGCCTCCTGCAAACGTATTTCCCATGCGGCCGCACTCATAGGTGCATAGACCGAATAAAGTTTTTTCATTGCCAAACGGTTCAGCGCCGCCAGTCCGGCGGCAGTTTCATCTTTGGGCAATATTTCACCGGGCGGAAAACTGTGATTATATTTGCGACGGGCAGCAGTACCGAAGGTCTGACTGAAACACTCGCGGGCAGCAAGTTTGCCGCCGAACAGCAGAAAACAGTAATCTTTCAAAAAATTATTACGGCTGGAGCCCAGCGAAACTGCAGTTTCGACCATCAGACGGGCGCGCTGTACATAGAGCAGCCACCCGGCGGAATTTTTCCGTATCCGGCGCGGCGGCAGCAAAGTATCCGGATCAAGTTTCAATTCAAATCCCTGCTCAACGCTGTTACGCAGAGCTTCAAGCCAGGTAAAACGCATAATATGTTTGCCGGATTTTTCCCGCCGGACAAATTCATCCCAGATGCCGTCGGCGATCCAGAGCGCCTCTTCGGGCAGAGCCTGTTGCGGCATGTTGCCAAACCGGCTCTGGATAAGCGCCGAAACGATCACCCGCCCGCATTCCGGCGAATCAAGCAGACTCATATGATCAACCGGCAGATTCAATATCCAGCGACGGAACTCCCGCGAATGGATAAACTGGCAGCTGCCCGGTTTTTGTGCCGGATCAAGCACCAGCAGCAGTTTCCGGGAACCGGCGGAATCCGTTATATTCCCGAAACGCCGGGCCACACGCTCCAGGCGGCTGAAAAACTCCACTATCGGGGTGTGCGGCACATTCTGCTCGGTAATCACCAACGAAAAATTTCCACCTGCCGCCAGTTCAGAAGTGTTATCAGCAGCACAATGTGTAAAACAACAAATTGTAAAAAACAAAAAGTGCAGTAACGATCTCATTTTTCCTGTCCTGATATGAAAAGTATACATAATATTTCACACATTGGAAGAAAAGCAAATTATTTTGCCGAAAAGCTTGAAATCTGATTAGTTTTTTGCCATATCATGTATTATATTGTAAAATGTAAAAAAGAAAGGTTTTTCAAGTGAAAAGTAATCGTGAAGATTTTTATCCGGCAGCCATGACCATTGCCGTCAGCGATTCCGGCGGCGGCACCGGTATTCAGGCCGATTTGCGGACATTTAATGCCGCCGGGGTGTTCGGCTGCTCGGTGATCACGGCAGTTACGGCACAAAATCCGCGTGAGATAACCCATGTGGTGCCGATGGCGCCTGAAATAATCAAAGCGCAGTTTCAGGCCGTCGTTGATACTCTGTCGGTCAAAGCGGTCAAAACCGGCATGCTGGTCAATGCGGATAATGTCAAAGCAGTGGCCGGACTTCTGAAAAAACATAAACTGCCGCTGGTGGTCGATCCCGCCATGATCGCCGGCAATGGCGAAAATCTGCTGGATAACGACGGCATGGAAGCAGTAAAAACTCACTTGCTGCCGCTGGCCGATATGATTGTACTCAACACAGCTGAAGCTAAATGGCTGACCGGAAAAAATCTTCGCACGCAGGATGATTATGTACAGGCAGCCATACTGCTGGCCGGAGAGTTCAAATGCAATGTGCTTTTGAAAAATGCAACTGAAAAAGGCGGCAAATCCGCTGATATTTCCGTGATAAATCAAACGGCATACACTCTTGCCATGCCCCGGGTGGAGGATTTGAGCCAATACGCCGAACACGGCAGCGGTTGTACCCTTGCAAGCGGCATAACCGCCATGCTGGCCGCCGGATGCGATTGGCCGGATGCGTTGCGGGCGGCAAAAGCTCATGTTTACGGTGCATTGTGCGAAACGGCGCACGTCGGCAAAGATATTGATGCGATGTATCCGCCGCTGGAAGATTACAGCAAACTCGTTTCGCTGAGCAGAATACAGACTTCAAAGCCCACCTGCAAAGGATCCGGTGCATGAATTTTCTGCTGAAAACTCTGCTGATCGCCATGTTGCTGTCCGGCATATCCATCGGTGCGTTTACGCTGCCGGCGGCAGCCGCAGCGCGGGATCAGAGTGGTTTTAACTATCGCTATATATCCGGCAGAAAATACTACCGGGCATATGATATTGCACGCTATTACCGTATGAAATTGCGCCGCATAGGCAAATATTACGAAATGAACGGTGTGCGCGGCAGATTGATTTTCAATCCCGACAAACGCTACGGCAGTTTCAACTATATTGTAGTGAACTACGACTATACACCCGTAGTTCAGAATGGCGAACTCTACATCAGCAGCAGTGATTTTTTCAACCATGTTCAGGTACTTTTGAATCCGCGCAGTCTGCGTCCGGCAGGAGTCCGCACCATCCTTATCGATCCCGGACACGGCGGCAAAGATCAGGGTGCAGCCGGACTGCGCTATCTGGAAAAAAATCTGACTTTGCAAGTTGCAAAACGCTTGCAGAACCATTTGAAAAAGATGGGGTACCGGGTATTGATGACCCGGGTGAATGACCGCAAGATTGAGTTGTCGGACCGCGCCAAAGCTTCCAACAACATCAAAGCCGATCTCTTTATTTCCATACATATGAATGCGGCTAAAAACCGCTCTGTCAGCGGTATAGAAACCTTTGCCCTGACTCCGTACGGCGCCCCATCCAGCGGGGCCAATAAAGTGCAATACGACCGTTATACCGGCGATGCCGCGATCCACAACTCCATGGCGCTGGCGTGGAACGTGCAAAATTATCTGATCCGCACACTTAAAGCCGGTGACCGCGGTGTGAAACGTGCAAGATTTGTGGTTTTACGCGAAACCCGCTGTCCTTCGATACTGATTGAGTGTGGATTTATCTCCAACCGTAACGAAGAAAATATGTTGGGTTCACCGGCATATCAGGAAAGAATGGCTCAGGCCATCGCC
The DNA here is from genome assembly GCA_045635745.1 of Victivallaceae bacterium. GTDB lineage: Bacteria > Verrucomicrobiota > Lentisphaeria > Victivallales > Victivallaceae > SIG78. The sequence goes on along the minus strand of JAZTWG010000002.1, from coordinate 9,844 downwards.
ATCGGGATCTACCAGTATCACCGCAGTCTGCACAGCAAAAACTGATATTCTTCCGGCAAATCTCCGGCAGCCCCGCAGACTGACCGCAGCATGATAATATTGAACTACCGCAGAGCTTACTCGGTACCAACTCCCAATAAAAAACGCTGCTGCAAAACAAAACATGTTTTGCAGCTGCGTTTTTTTTTCTATTCGGCGGATAATGCTTTACAGCTTATTTATCCATTTCAGCCAGAGCAGCTTTGCGGCTCAAGCGGATCTTGCCGGAATTGTCGATATCAATGACTTTGACGGTGACGAAGTCATTTTCGCTGACAATATCGGTAACAGCATTCACCCGGTAGTTCGCCATTTCAGAAATGTGCAGCAAACCTTCCTGACCGGGCAGAATTTCCACAAATGCACCAAAGTCGCGGATACTCACCACTTTGCCGCGGTAAATCTTGCCGATCTCGGCTTCGGCGGTGCAAGCCAGCACGCGCTGCTTGGCAGCTTCGAGCAGCTCCTTGTTGGCGGCCATGATCTTGACATTGCCGTCGTCATCCACATCGATCGTGGAGCAGGTTTCTTCGGTGATCGCTTTGATGTTCTTGCCGCCGGGGCCGATGAGAGCACCGATCTTGGCCGGATTGATCTGCAGAGCTTCGACCCGCGGAGCGCGTTCGCTGATTTCAGCGCGGGGCGCAGAAATGCAGGCTTCGATAACATCCAATATCTTCAAACGCGCCACGCGGTCGCGTTCCATACCTTCGCACAAAAGATCAATGGAGATACCGGGCAGCTTCAAATCCAGCTGGAAGCCGGTGATACCTTCACGGGTACCGCAAACCTTGAAGTCCATATCGCCGAAGTGGTCTTCGGAACCGATGATATCAGTCAGCAGCAGAGCTCTGCCATTGTCGTCGGTTACCAGACCGCAGCTGATACCGGCCACCGGGGCGGTGATCGGCACACCGGCATCCATCAACGCCAGCGTGGCACCGCAGACCGATGCCATAGAAGTAGAACCATTGCTGGACATGATTTCAGATACGCAACGCACCACATAGGGGAAATCTTTCGGAATGACCTTGGAAACCGAACGCTCCGCCAGATTACCGTGACCGATTTCGCGGCGGCCGGGGCCGGCGATACGGCCGACTTCGCCCACGCTGTAGTTCGGGAAATTATAGTGCAGATAGAAACGATCCACCTGACCGGGGCCGGGGCCGGTCAGGTCATCGGCTTCCTGAGCATCTTTTTCGTTACCCAAAGTGGCAACGACCAGCGCCTGGGTTTCGCCGCGACTGAACAATGCACTGCCGTGAACCACAGGCAGAACAGCCACTTCGGCAGAGAGCGGACGGATATCTTCAATATCGCGGCCGTCGGCACGGTAGTGTTTATCGAGGATCAGTCGGCGGGTGGTGTCGCGCACCAGATCGTCGTAGGCTATACGCATATTGTAGGCAAAATCTTCATCGCTCCAATCGGCAAACTGCGGACGCAATGCTTCAGTGGCATCGCTCTGCAAAGCATCGAGCGCTTCAAGGCGTTCGGCCTTGCCGGGAACTACGCACACATCGTCGATTCTGGCGGCGCAGAAATCAGCCAGCGCTTTGGTGAAATCTTCCGGCACGAGGAAAAGTTTGGGTTCTTTTTTGGCTTTGCCGGCGAGTTTGGCCAATTCGATCTGGGCTTCGCACTGGGCTTTGACCGCTTCGTTGGCAAAGTACATGGCTTCGCGCATTTCTTCTTCGGTTACAAACTCGGCTTCACCTTCGATCATAATGACCTTGTCCGGCAAACCGGCGTAGATGAGTTCCAGCGTAGAACGCTTCATCTCTTCGCGAGTGGGGTTGGCAACAAGTTTGCCATCGATTTTGCCGACACGCACCGCACCGACCGGGCCCTGGAACGGCATATCCGAAAGCATCAACGCAGTAGAAGCCCCCACAATAGTCAGCACGTCAGGATCGTTCACGCCATCAGCGGCAAGCACCAGAGCCTGCACCTGAACTTCATCAAAATAGCCTTTGGGGAACAGCGGACGCAGCGGACGGTCGGTCAGACGGCAAGTCAGGATCTCTTTCTTGCTGGGGCGGCCTTCGCGCTTGATATAACCGCCGGGGAAACGGCCGGCAGCCGAGTATTTTTCACGGTAATCAACCTGCAGAGCCAGGAAGTCAGTGCCGGGTTTAGCCGCACCGCTGCAAGCTGCGACCAGCAGCACCGTATCGCCCAGACGGACGGTACAGGCTCCATTGGCCAGATTGGCGATCTTGCCGGTGGCAATTTCCACCGGACGACCATCAGGAAGAAGGAACGAAACTTTTTGTTCAGCCATTTTCAATGACCTTTCTGTAAAAAATTATTTTGGTTGAAATACTCAATCCATTACAAACATTCCGGCAACAGTGCAAAGCGGGGAAACGCCGGAAAAGAGATGATTCCCATGTGAAATATTTTTTTGTTTGAAGCAGTTTTTTCCAACCGGTCCCTGATACGGACCCCGGCGGAATCGCGGTATCAACTCCCGAAAAAAACCGGACGCTGATAACGAACCGAATTCCACTTGACGGCGCACCAGTTCTTCTGAACCCGACACGATCAGATAAAGCATACTTCAGGCCAAAAGTGTAAATCACACACTATTTATATGTTAATATAGCATAAATCCGTCAAAAAACAAGCATTTTTCCTAAAGAGTTAAGCTATTTTCCGGTGCTTTGATGCTGTCCGGCAGGAGTTCTTCCACCATTGAGAGCAGAATATTGCAGAATATTGCCGGATAAGCAGTTACAGACATGCAAATTCAGGCACGCGGATGAAACTGTTTGTGTATGCCCATAAGACGCTCATTTTCCACATGAGTATAGATTTCGGTGGTACGCAGATCGGAGTGCCCGAGCATCTCCTGTATCACCCGCAGATCGGCTCCGTTCACCAACAGATGGCTGGCAAAGCTGTGCCGCAGCATATGCGGGTAAATATCCTTGTCGATCCCGGCCAGCCGGGCGGCTTCTTTGACCACCGCCCAGATCCATTCGCGGTTCAGGGGTTTGCCGCGCACCGAAAGAAAAAGCTCGGCAGTATTCGCTCTGCCGCACAGCAGTTCGTGCCGGCTGTTGCGGATGTAAAAGCGCAGCAGCTGCAATGCGGTTTTGCCGATCGGCACAATCCGTACTTTTTCGCCTTTGCCGACAATACGCAGCGTGGCGTCTTCAAAATTTATATCCGAAACTTTCAGATGTGCCGCTTCCGATACCCGCAAACCCGAAGCGTACAGTGTTTCAAGTATCACCCGGTTGCGCTGCAGCAGCGGATCTTTACTCAAAGCCGGATAAACAGAAAGCAGTCTTTCGACTTCATCCGTGCTCAAAAATCCCGGCAGATAATTCCACAACCGGGGAGATTCCATAATTTCAGTGGGGTCATGATCCAAAAGTTTTTCCTGCAGAAGAAAGCGGAAGAAAAGTTTTATTGAAATAAGTTTGCGCGCAAGCGTAGTAGACACTTCAGAGCGTTCTTCCTGCAGATAACTCAAAAAATCTATGATGATTTCGCGCGTTACATCCCTTATATCAGCTACACCGATACTTTCACAAAAATCCGCAAATCCGCGCAGATCAGTGATGTAGGCATGCACAGTATTGGCACCTGCACCGCGCTCAAGTGTTAAAAAAGTTTCAAAAAAATCCAAATTCCGCCTAATCATCTGTGCAAAACTCCCCAAGCGGGTTATATTATGCCATGTAATATAACAACAATTTGAAAAAATAACAAATACAAGGATGTTTTTTTATGAAAAAGGTTCTTTTGCTGCTCGCCGACGGCTTTGAAGAAATCGAAGCACTCGGTACTGCCGATATACTCCGCAGAATGGGAGCTGAAGCCGTGCTGGCCGCCATGCAGAAAGCAACAGTTACCGGCAGTCACAATATTCATGTAACTGCCGATGCACTTTTTGACACTCTCGATACCGGCGATTTCGATGCCGTGATCCTGCCCGGCGGCCTCCCCGGCTCGCTCAATCTTTATAACGACGACCGCGTGATAAATACATTGCTCAACTTTGCGGCAGAAAACAAAGTCACCGCCGCCATCTGCGCCGCACCTATGGTGCTGGACAAGGCCGGTCTGCTGGAAAACCGCCGCTTTACCATGTACCCGGCAGAAGACCTCTACAAATATTTGCGCGACAGCAAGCGCCCGCAGAGTGATATGACTGTATCCGACGGCAAAGTCATCACCGGCAAAGGGCCCGGAGCCACCGCATACTTTGCCGCTGCCGTGGCTGAAGCGTTGGAAATTCCCGCCAATATCATAAAAAATGTGCTTGACGGCATGTTTGTAAAATAAATCCGGAGCCGCAGCACATGTCTTTTACCATCAAAGCCAAGTCATCCACCTGCCGCGCCAGACGAGGAACCCTTGTAACAGCGCACGGCGTTGTGGAAACCCCCATTTTTATGCCCGTGGGTACCCGTGGTACTGTCAAGGCCATGACCCCGCGCGGCTTGGAAGAACTCGGAGCCGAAATCATTCTCGGCAATACTTATCATCTCTTCCTGCGCCCCGGCATGGAGATCATCCGTATGGCCGGCGGCCTGCACGAATTTGCCAACTGGCACAAACCGATTCTGACCGACTCCGGCGGTTTTCAGGTTTTCAGTCTGTCAAATTTGCGTAAGATCGAAAAGGATGGGGTCAGATTTGCTTCGCACATCGACGGCACGCGTTTTTTCCTCGGGCCGGTGGAATCCATGGCAATCCAGCGCACTCTCAACAGCGATATTGTTATGGCATTTGACGAATGCACCCCCTTTCCCTGTACCTACGAACAGGCAGAAAAGTCGCTTGCCATAACCCACCGCTGGGAAAAGATGAGTTTTGAACAACCTCTTAATCCCGGTCAGCTGCGTTTCGGTATTGTGCAGGGGTCGGTCTACAAAGATTTGCGTATAGAATCGGCTCGCACTCTGGGCGCTATTGATTTTGATGGTTACAGCATCGGCGGGCTTTCCGTGGGTGAACCCGAAGATATGATGTTTGAGTGTCTGGATTGGACCGTTCCGGAGCTGCCGGAAAACAAACCGCATTATCTCATGGGTGTCGGGACCCCTAAACAGATCGTGGAAGGTGTGGCGCGTGGTATAGATATGTTTGACTGCGTTATGCCCACGCGTCTGGCGCGGCACGGCAGTGCTTTTGTCGGCAACGGTCAGACGATACCGGTCAAAGCCGGCCGTTATGCCAAAGATTTCACTCCGCTGGAAGAAGGCTGCGACTGCTACTGCTGCAGAAACTTCACCAAAGCCTATATCCGCCACCTGATGAATGTCGGCGAAATACTCGGCATGCAGCTGGTTACTATTCACAACATAGCTTATTTCATGCGTTTGATCAAGCGCATAAGAACAGCTATTGAAAACGATACCTACGAAGAACTCCGCCGCGAGTTTGCCTGAAAATAACTTTTCTGTAAACAAAAAAAGGGGGCGCTGCAAACTTTTTTGAAGTTTTGCGCCCCCGCTTTTTTTCGTGCAAGTATATTACAAAACGAATTTCACACCTTTTACTTCGCCGAATTCCCGCCCGAGCAGATTCATTATCTCCCGGCTGGGGACGCTTACGGTAACGTGAAAACTCTTATAACGCTGATTGCCGGAAGTATTGCCGATGGCAAAACGCTCTTCATACTGAAATTTCTCCAGTATTTTATTGAGGTTTTCCAGCGTATCCGGTACGGTGGCATCCACCACCGCCCGGTAGCTCCAATCGGTTGGAAAGATGATTTCCGGTTTTCCCGGCTGAATATTTTTATTGTTCAGTTTTATCATTGAGCGTACTCCTCTTTCCAATAAGGCGAAAGTTTACGCAAAGTATTGATGATCGGCGGCAGTTTTTCCAGAATAAAATCCACTTCTTCAACCGTATTGTAACGCGAGAACGAAAAACGGATCGTGCCGTGTGCCGAGGTATACGGTATGCCCATGGCGCGCAGCACATGCGACGGCTCCAGACTGCCGGTCGTACACGCACTTCCGGACGATGCACAGATTTCGAACTGGTTCATCAGCAGCAATATAGCTTCGCCTTCAATAAATTCAAAGCTGACGCTCGATGTATTGGGCAAGCGTGAAGATTTATCGCCGTTGATCTTTATGCGCGGAATACGTTCCAGCAAACCGGCTTCCAGTCGGTCGCGGAGCATGGAAAGGTATTGGATTTCATCCTGCATGCCAGCTTTGGCCAATTCGGCAGCTTTGCCCAGTGCAACGATACTGGCTACATTTTCCGTACCGCCGCGGCGCGCCTTTTCCTGATGTCCACCAACGATAAAAGGACGGAAACGGATCCCGCGCCGGACATACAGCACCCCGATTCCCTTGGGGGCATGGAGTTTATGCCCGGAACAGCTCAGCATATCAATTTGACTGTTTGCCAGATCGATCGGCACTTTCCCCACCGCCTGAACTGCATCGGTATGGAATAACGCACCGTATTTATGCGCCAAATTTGCAATTTTTTCCACCGGGTAAATGTTGCCTATTTCGTTATTGGCATACATCACGCTCACAACAGCGGTGTTGTCATCCAGTATGGCCTCCAGCGCATCGAGGTCGATTCTGCCTTTACCATCGACCGGAACAGTTTCAAAAATATATCCGCGGCGCTCCAGCTCCCGTCCCAGATTGAGTATGGCGGGGTGTTCGACCTTGCTGGCAATGACTTTTTTGCGTTCCGGATTGGTCAGCAGCGCACTCCAGATGGCGGCATTGTCGCTCTCCGTACCGCAGGAAGTGAAAATGATTTCAGTAGCCTCGCCATCCGGATTGCGGTGGTCGGCATTCAACAGTTCCGCAATTTTCAACCGGGCATTTTCCACATCTTTGGCCACACTGCCGCCAAAAGTATGGATACTGCCGGGGTTGCCGTAACGGCCGGTCAGATACGGCAGCATGGCATCGAGCACTTCCGGTGCAACAGCGGTAGTGGCATTGTTGTCCACATATATAACGTTGTCACCACTCATCAGATGCTCTCCACGATTAAATCGCTGCTGACAAATTCCCGGAGCTTATCCTGCACGGTGTATTTGAGCGTGACACCCGCCGATGGACAGCTCGAACAGCGGCCGGTCAGGCGGACAATCACATTATTGCCGTTGAGGTCAACCAGTTCAATACTGCCGCCATCATGTTCCAGCAGCGGCCGGATCTCTTTATCAATAACTTCCTGCACCCGGAAAACCTTCTGCACGGTAGTAAGTTTATTGAAATCATCCTGTACCGGAGAGGCTTTTTCCACCGGAGCATTGTTCCAGAGTTCATCCAGCACCCGCTGGATCTCGTCAAGGCAGCTGCCGCAAGCACCGCCGGCTTTACAGAAATTGGTGATTTCAGATGCCTTGCGCAAATTGTTCTGCCGGGCTACATTGCGGATTTTTGTATCGGTTACACCAAAACATTTGCAGATAATGGCACCTTCGTGATCATCATCATTGCCTGCAACTTCTTCGCCGCGGTAGTTGGCAATCGCCGCCTGCAGCGCTTCCATACCCATGACAGAACAATGCATTTTCGCTTCAGGAAGTTCACCGAGCAGTGCCACAATATCCTGATTGGTAACTTTGGCGGCTTCTTCCAGAGTCATACCCTTCACAAGTTCGGTCAAAGCCGAACTCGAAGCGATCGCGCTGGCACAGCCGAATGTTTTGAATTTCACATCAGCTATTCTGCCTTCGTCATCCAGCTTAAAAGTCAATTTCAGCGCGTCCCCACAGGTGATATTGCCCACATCTCCGACGCCGTCAGGATTTTCCACTTCGCCCACATTGCGCGGATTGAGAAAGTGATCCATTACTTTTTCGTTATAGTTCCACATAATCCAACCTTACCGGTAAAGAGCCATTTCTTTATTTACCGCATCGCTCACAACGTTATTGACAGTATCCAGCGCAATGCGTTCCGCATCGCGGCAGTCGCGACGGCGGAATTCAGCACAATTTTCCGCCAGCGTTTTGGGCGAAACCACCACGCGAAATGGTATACCCAGCAAGTCGGCATCGCTGAACATGAATCCAGGCTTTTCGCCGCGGTCGTCGAACAGCACTTCCACGCCGGCAGCTTGCAGATCGTTGTAGATCTTGTCGGCAGCGGTTTTAACATCTTCCTTGTCATAGCCGATGGCCACAACTTCCACCTGCCACGGAGCAATGCTTATCGGCCAGATGGGGCCGTAATCATCGCAGCTCTGTTCGATAACGCTCGCCATGGCACGGCCCACACCGATACCGTAACAACCCATGATCATGGGATTGCTCTTGCCATTGACATCAAGATAATTGCAGCCCATGGGCTTGGAATATTTGGTGCCCAGCTGGAAGATGTTACCCACTTCGATACCGCGTTCCATTTTCAGCGGTTCGCCGGTCAGCGGACAGGGGTCGCCTTCGCGGACAGTAGCAATATCAGTAACGATCGAAGCGGTGGTATCGCAGTCGCGTTCGTAGTTGAAGTTGATGTAGTGATAATCCGCTTCGTTGGCACCGACCACCAGATTTCCGGATTCAGCAGCAGAACGGTCCACGATCATCTTCATCTTTTTGGGATCGATGCCGATGATCGAAGCAAAACCCGGAACACAGCCGGCATTGCGGATTGATTCATCGTCGGCAAACTTCAGCTCGGGCGCCTGCGCAGCGTTGGCAAGCTTGCTTTCGTTGACTTCAAAGTCGCCGCGGATCAACGCACAGATAAGTTCGCCGGTAATAGCGTTCTGATAAAAGACCACTTTGCCGGTATTTTCGGCCTTGACTTTCAGGAAATCAGCAACTTCTTCGATCGTCTTGCAGTTGGGGGTGTGAACTTTTTCCAACGGTAGAGTTTCGGCGGGTTTCTCAAATTTCCACGCAGCTCTTGCCACTTCGCGGTTGGCGCGGTAGCTGCGGTCGGGCGAATAGAAAATGGTATCTTCGCCACAATCGCAGAGCGCCATGAATTCGTGCGAAACCGCGCCGCCCATCATACCGGAGTTGGCTTCAATACTCAACACATTTTTCATGCCCAGCCGGCGGAAAATACGTTCATAGGCCTCGTGGCAGCGAACATAATACTTTTCCAGATCCGCCTGATCGGTGTGGAAGCTGTACGCATCTTTCATAGTGAATTCGCGCACACGGATCATTCCGGCGCGGGGACGTGCTTCGTCGCGGTATTTGGTCTGGATCTGATAAAGCATGGCAGGCAGCTGTTTGTAGCTGGTCAGCTCGGTTCTTGCCAGATGCACCACGGCTTCTTCATGAGTCATCCCCAGAATCATCGGCTTGTTGTTGCGGTCGCGGAAGCGCAGAAGTTCGGCCCCCACACTGGCATAACGTCCGGATTCTTCCCACAATTCGGCGGGCAGCACCACGGGCATGAGCACTTCCTGCCCATCGATCTTATTCATTTCTTCGCGGATGATCGCTTCGATTTTTTCGATCACTCTTTTTCCGGTGGGCAGCAGCGAATAAATACCCGCAGATACCGCACGAACATAACCGCCGCGCACCAGAAATTTATGACTTACAGTCTTGGCGTCTTTGGGATCTTCCTTGATCCGGCGTCCAACAAGTTTGCTCAATCGCATGATATATTCTCCTGAACAGTTTAAAAAAATCAACTTTGTACTGAATATATAATATACTATACATTAGCGGATTTAGCAATCAAAAAAGTATTTTTTTGTGCATGTTTTCCGAAGGAAGCATTCTGTTGGAAAATCTGCTGTACTGCCGGCGTTTTTCCGGCAATATAAAACAGCAGAAACGGTATTTTGCTTTTTTGGCGGTCGAAAGCAAAAAAACGTCGGGTATTTT
>JAZTWG010000001.1:0-8812 GCA_045635745.1 Victivallaceae bacterium | reverse complement strand
GTACAGCAAATACGGAATATTGTTCAGCTATTCTATTGATGGTACACTGGTCGATAATAAAAAATAAAACTCTGAAGGAGATAAAAATATGTCAATAAAAAATTTATTTATAATTATGCTGCTAGGCTTTGGTTTCGCAGCGCTTCCGGCAGCGGAAAAAAAAGCTGCGGAAGTCCAAGCTGCGGTAAAACCGGAACTCAATCCGGACTGGAATATCAAGATCAACGGCAAAAAACTTGCCGCCGGTAAAGAAGTGAATTTCAAAACTCCGGCGATCCCGGAAATTTACGCCTATGTGCCGGTATTCAGTTTTGAGCTTAAAATCAACGGCAAAGACAATAAAGACATTATGCCCATATTGCAGGTGAACAACCGCCCCTACACCGAATTTGACAAATGGGACGCTCCCCGGCTTATGAACCGCAAAAACGGCAAAGATGGCGGTAATGGCTTGTATATCTACAATGTATCGGGTCTGCTGCGTGCGGGCAAATACAACCGCTTTATTATCAAGCTCAACGACAGCAAAGCAAGCTGCACCATCTCCAATGTCCGGGTCTTTCTGAAACCCGACAGCCGCAGCGTATTGCCCGACGCTCCTGCCAAAGTGAAAAATGCGTTCAAGATCGTGCGGGGCAATCCGCTCAAGATCACGCTCAACGGCAAAGATTTCATCTTCGGCGAATCATTTGAAAAATCCATTGCATTGGATAAGCTCAAGACCACCTGCCACGAAGTCAAAAATGCTGCCGGCGAAATCACTGCCCACAATATGTACCGTTTGAAAGACCCGGTGTTCGACTTCCGCCGCGAAGCAGCTTTGTATGAGAACGGCGAACTTGAACTGACTTTCCGCGGTTCGGAAAAAAAGTATTCCAAAGGCAAAGACAGCTACGGTTTCCGGGTTCCGATGGAGTTGCTCGACGGCGCCGAATACAAAGTCTGGGTGAGCGTCCTCAAATGTGTTACCGGCAAATTGGATCTCAAAAATGTCAAAAGCGGCAGATCAATATTTCCCGATCCCAAAGACGGCACCAATTTTTACAATATCAAATATGTGCAGTTCAAAAAAGGCGATCTAACGCTCAACTTTGACTTTGTTCCTGCCTGCGGCAGCGGCGGTTCGCCCTACTGCAACGCTCCGACCCAGGCACCCCGCGGGATCATCCGCTCCGGCAAAAATGTTGTTTTCCTGTTTCCGAAACATTACAATCCCGACCGCATGACCAATATTGTGCGTATTTTCTGCGGCGAAAACGATTTCCACCACCGCAACGGCCTGGCGGCAGCGACCCGCTGGTCAAGCGGTCCGCATTGCAACAACCTCGGCCATGCCGTAAGTTTTGCCGATACTCCCGAAACGCTCCGCCGCAACTCCCAGCTTATTGAAATGCCCGGCTGGCAGCGCGACCACATGATGCCGTTCCAGAGTTCTACGGTCAATAAAGAGATCCCCGGCGTGGTTGCCGGCTGGCGTACGCTCCCGGCTGGATATACACATTTCAGCAAAGGGCCGTTCTTCCCGGTGGCGGCGGGTATGGCTTTGCCGGACGGCAAAACTGCTGTATATGCTCTGCCGCTGCCGTCCGGATTCTATCTGGTGGGTCTGATTGCCGGGGATTACCGGCGCGATGTCGGGCCTTTTACGGTCAAATTCAATGGTGAAGCGGCGTTCAAAGATGTCAAGATCAAAGCCGGTCATTACCGCCAGCTGGTGGCGTATGTTTTCCTGCGCGCTCCCGAAAAAGAAATGCGTATCAGCTTTGAAGGCAAAAATGTTTCGCTCAACCAGCTGATTGTCCGTCCCGATATGAGTCAGAATCAGGACTATGTGCTTACCCGCGGCTACTGGAAGACCGAAGGCCTGCCGGAATTCGGTTTGCGGATCGACTCGGCAACGGTTGTGCCGCGCAAGAAAGATACTCTTTCAACCGTAATGGGTGCCGATGTGCTGCCCGAAGTTGCGGCGGTGGCAATGAAACTTTCTGACCAGCCCGTCAAGCTGCCCGAACCCTCAAAGGCTCCTGATCCGGATAAAAATTATAAACTCTGGAACGCCGCCTGGGTCGATCTGAACTTTTTCAGCGGCAACCGCGACAGCGGCTTAAACGAAGTACCCGATGAATATTACGAAAAACACTTTGCCGAACTCAAAAAACTCGGTATCAACGGTGTTACCGAAGAAGGTCTTTTCTGGTACAATGTCTACGATGACGAAACCAAGATCGAGCACGGCAAGCGTCAGCGCCATATCAACGATATTGCTCACAAATACGGTATAGATATCGTCCGCCACGCCGACAACCCGGTGTATACGCTGTTGAATTCGGTGGGCAATATGGGCAAATATCCCGGCGCCTTTATGAGCGATTGCAGCTCGCTGCGTGTAGTTCGTGCGCTGTACTGTTTAAACAACCCCAAGTTCCGCAAAGACAGTATTGAAAATCTGGTCCGCTATATCAAGATGACCGATTGCGATATAATGATGGTCGATGACCAGCACGGTACCTTCAACGCCTACCGTTGTTTTTGCGCCTACTGCCGCGAAGCGTTCACCCGCGATACCGGCTGTATTCTGCCCATGCCTGACCAGATGAAAGAATTTTTCACCACCGAAAGTCCGCTGCGCGCCCGCTGGCAGCACTGGCAGCAGTATCAGGAAGGTAAATACCTCAACGAACTGCGTGCAGCGGCTGTAAAGGTCAAGCCGTCGATCAAATTCACCAACTACGGTGTGGACTTCCGTCTGGCGCTGGGGCATTTGCACGGCATTGCGCCTTATCTGGATGTATTCGGTATTGAACTTGCTGCGGCGGATGTCTATTCTCTGCATTACCGGTTCTACATGGCGCACCGCAAGCTGATTCTGGCTCTGGGCGAAGCGTATGACCGCCCGGTATGGCTTTTGTACAGCGACCGCAAGGATATAACCGATCCGAAGCTGCGCAGATACAGCACCTGGGCAATGGCGTCGCTGGCAAGAAGCGGCGTGGATTTATTCGGCTGGACGATCAAATACGATAATATGGTGCCCGATTGGCCGGAACGCATGGATTTCCGCTACAAAACCGGCTTGAGCAATGTGGCGATCCTCAACCGCGAAGACGCCCGCTACAACTATGAGCTGAAGAACTTCAGCGAAGCGCCGATTTATGAACAGAACGGTATCAGCCAGCTCTTGGCAAAGAAGTTTGTTCCGCACGAATTCATCACCGAAAAATCGCTGAAAGATATCAAAAAGCTCGCCAAGTGGGATCTGATCATCGCCGGCGATGTGGATGTTATGGATAAAGCGGAACTGGAAGTTTTGAGAAAGTTTGTTGCCAACGGCGGCAAACTCCTGATTACCGGCCGCTTTGCCGGAATGGACAATCTCTACCGTTCGCAGGACGCCAATATGTTCAGCGATGTTACCGGCGTAGAGTACAAGAGCAAACAGCTCAAGCCCGGCAAAGGTATCAATGCTGACGGCAAAAAATGGTCTTTCCCGACTGAAAATATGAAAATAGTCAGCAAAACTGCCAAAGTCGTTGCCACATTCCCCGACGGCACTCCGGCGGTAACTGTGAACAAGTTCGGTAAAGGTCTGTGTGTGGTTTCTGCTGCCGCCGCTGCCCGTAAGAACGAAGAAATGCCCCACTGCGTAGCCTTCAAGCTCGGTCAGAAGTGGCAGTGGAAAGCGATCCCGGAAGTCGAAGAATTCATGCAGTTCCTGTTGAAGAGTGCTGAATTCAGCAAGACGCCCTACTCTGTGGAAACTGCCGAAAATCATATCCTGGTCGAAGGCTGCAGTGATACTAAGACCAACAAGGTATATTTCCAGGTGCTTCGCGTACCGCGCAGCGAAGTGGAGTTCGGCAAACCGACCAAGCCGCTTACCACCACCTTTGCCGATCTTGCCCCGGCCAAAAATCCGGTAGTGATCACCACTGAGTTCAAAGTGAAATCAGCTTATGCCAGCAGTCCCTTTGACTTTGTTGGCAAAAAAGCTCTTGTGGTAAAGCAGCTGCCCGACGGCGGCAGCCAGATCACGCTTGACGGTGCACTTTTGAAGGTTTACAATCTCATTACTGTCGAGCGCTGAAGTCGTAAAGAATAAAACCCAACCATCGGCAGAGCCGATGGTTGGGTTTTTCTTTAAAATCACAATGCGTGACCGCCGGAAACTTTTATGATTTGGCAGATGATCATTGGAGCTTGTCCGCTTTAGAGAAACAGATTTGTTTCGGCAATATCTTGCGGCTGAATAAGTTTTCCTGACGGAATTACCGCCAGAACGGCTTCTTTCAACACTTCGTCGATCCAGCCGGTTTGTGTTGGCCCCGGAGTAACGCAATTAACCGTAATGCCGTATTTTGCCACTTCCAGAGCAATGCTGCGGGTAAGTGCCTCCACTGTCGCTTTGCTGGCACCACAGGTGATTTGCAACGGAAAAACTTGAGCGGCATCGGTCAAAAGGTTGATGATCCCGCCGTAATCTCAGCGATGTTTGACAAATTCTCCGGCCATAAAAATCGTACCGCGGACATTGATCGCAAAAGTTTCATCAATTATTTGCTGAGTGATTTTTCAATGGTGTCAAAACCGTCGCAATCACAATCTGCGTTCATCGCTTGGAGTTTATCAGCAACCTCGTCGACGTTTCCGGTATTGGCCGCATAATACCGGTCAGCGCCGTTGCGGTCGATTTTATTTTCGTCAAAAGCTCTGGCAATTTTTTATACCTGCTTTATGACTTGAAATATGGCAAAAATCAACTTACGGTCAAACCTCTGTTGTAATTTTTACCTTTTTACAGACTCTGCAAATATATATTGCTTTTTGGCAAGTTCGACCTTGACAACGCCTTTATCGACCCCGGAAATATTTCCATCGCCCGAGAGGATTTTCCATTTTTCTGCCCTGGTGTATGGCAAAGAGATAACTGTCTGTTTGTGTTTGGAATATTGTTCCCGAAAGACAAGCAGGAAGGTTTTTCCACTCTTTTTATTCCAGGCAATAAAACCGGTCACTGCTTTACCATTCGGCTGCTCTCCCATGGGATAAATTTCACAATCCGCAAACTGCTTCCGGTATTTACGGTGCAGACTGTTCATCTTCTTCAAAACGGATTTTTCTTCCGCTCCGATTTTCGAGGGAGCTGTCCAGATCAGCGGGTTGGCAAACATTGCTATTGCAGCCCAATATTCCTGCGAATAGACCGCAGGATTCCGTTCCGGAGGCGCCTGCGGCAATTCCGGGTCAATATCGCATACGCAGGGGATTTCTATCTGCAGATCCGCCGGGCAGATATACTTTGAGAGATCCCACAAGTTCCGCAAAGTCCGTTCCGGATGATAGATATTGGCAGCATCGCGCCAGATATGACAGTAACGATTTTCCAGAAAAATATTTCCGTATTCCAAAAACATAAAATAGCCGGGGCGTTGTCCATTGGTCGTATCCAAATTGAAGTACACCTTGCCATCTGTTTGGTCCCGAACATATTCCAGCATCGCGCGCAAATTATCTTCAGCTTTTTTGGAACGGATCATAACTCCATCGATCTTGAAGTTGGTAAAACCGTACTTCCTGTAAAAATCCAGTATCTGACCGGCAATCATCGGCCAATCTTCATATTCGCAATTCAATGATGGCGCGATCCAAAGCGCAGGTTTGATGCCCGCCTTGTCAGCGGCAGCAATAACATTGGCAAAGCTTCCGTTCAAACGTTCTTGAGATATTGTCCAAAAATCTTCCCGGACACGTTTGTTGTAAACCTGAAGATTAGCCAGAGCTTTTCCGGTCTGCCACTCATCGTCGATCTGATAAAAGTCGGCTCCGATTTCGCCGGAGGCTTTGATTTCATCCATCAGGAACTGCTCGCAGATATACTTCCGGAACTTTCCGCACCCCCACGGGTTTACCATAATAGAACGATCTCGCGCCGGATAGCGCAGGCGGATAAACTGTTTCAGCAATGAGCTCCGCTCTTCTTCAGAGTGGTAAACAATAAGATCATGCCGATACCCTTTGAACTGCGAATCCCGGCAGGCTTCCGATGGATGGATTCCCCAACTGCAGGAATCAATTCTGTTTCCGCTGATCCGGAAATCATAGTCTTCCAAATCCCGGCGTTCATCACTGGGAGGAGCTTCCTGCAGGAATAAAAATCCGGAACCGCTGTCATTGCTGCAGAACAAAAGATTTCCATTCAGATATTCCTGATCCGTAACCGGAGTTTCCACTACCAGTTCATTGGTATAATCTGTTCTTCCTCTGAAACAGACCGCCAGCTCCGGGCGATATCCTTCGGCACAACAAATGCTGTCCGCAACAGACTCTCGCTGATTCGTGAAAAAACGGCCTTTGTTCATATTGCCGCGATTGGTCCAATACACCAGCGGCTGAACCTGCAATGCAATGGTATTCTGCACTGAAATTGCCGGAAAACCGGGATAAATCAGATATTCCCGTAAATATTTCGTTTCGGCAAACGGCTCTTCCATGGCCACGGAAACTTTCACATGTTCAGAGTCTTTATAACTTCCGGAGACGATTTCCGCAGAAATACTGTTGATTTTCCACTTAATTAATTCAGCAGATGCAGCAGAGTGCATTCCGATAAATGCAATATCAGCAGTATCTTTTTCCGGAGACGCAAACTCATTGCCATCGGAATCCGTCAGAGAAACCGTTTTCGGTGCCCCCAATGACAGATCAAGTTTCCGGCAGAGTTGAGCATTCCGCACAACCAGAAGGTTTATATCGGACGAAATTTCGATATCTTTATATTTGAGCAAAGTTTCCATTTTATCCATCTTTTTTTATTAATCCCAACCGCCGGAAAATATAAGTTTTTTTTACTTGACAAAGTAAACTTCGAATATTCAGCCCGGAACTGTTCCATTCCAACTATGCAGTCAAATAACGTAGCATTACTTTTATAAAAATCAAGCATAAAATTACCTGCACAGCAGAAAAGTTAACTGAAAACAGAATATTTCATTTGTTTTTTTATACATGCGTTATGTGTTTCATCATAGCTGCCAACTGCAATAAGCAATCATATCCGGCGATCAGCGATCAAAAAATCATTCAGCTGATACTATCGACCGGATGATTTTTTTGATAAAACTTACAACAGTGCTATTTTTCTTATATTTCAACTGGGCAAAAGTTATCAGTAATCAATATCAAAGGGGAAGAAATATAAAATGGTCATCAATCCACCATGCTCAGAAAATATATTAGAGGAATTGGCAAAGTTTTTCGGGAACATTCATTCTCATCCCGCCATTGAGGTCAGACTCTTTATCAGCGGGCTCGTATTCCAATGCGCCCATCGGATTGGCCCCGATAAGAGAAAGGCGGTCAAGAGGCGTTATTTCTGCGTAAGACTTCCCCATTTTACGAAGTTTGCGATCAAGGAGCAAGCATCCCCAGCCGTCCGGCAAACTGTCATTAAAAAGCCCAAAAAGTCCGTCAAACACCCGGCTTTTCTCTTCAAAAACACCTGCTTTCAGCGGCAGTTTGAACGGCGACAACTCTATGCTGCTTTTCCGGAAGTCAGGAGCATATTCAAAGAAAATCCGTTGTTCTTCCTGTACCAGCAAACCGACCTCGCGGCGTGAGCCATACATATTCAAAAAACATTCAGCTTCATTTCTTTCTCGCCCTCTGTCTGGGTTTTGCTGCTTTAAGTTCATAGAGAGAATCCGGAACGTCGGCTGGTGCAAAAATATCAAAAAATTCCTCCAGGCGTCCCAACACAAGTGCAATTCGAAGCAGATGATTAAATTGTATTTCACCGCTTTTTTCAAAACGCTTCACTGTGCCGATCGCAATTCCGACCTTGTCAGCAAGTTCCTGCTGGGTAATATTTTGCTCCAAACGCAATGCTTTTGCGCGTTGAGCAACTGAAATCATCACATCAATTGGAGAGGTTAAACTAAAATCAATATTAGCCATTTTACTATCCCTTAATATCTTATTCACAAGTTAATATTCATCAGAATATCCGTAATACAAGAGTAAAACAAAGAATATTACGAGGAATTTTGAAATTTCCAAGAGCAGCTTACATCTCCATGATATCAATCCCTGGAGATTGATTGGAGGTAGTCTGAGGAAACTATGTAACAACTTCGGTGCTAAATATAGCGGCTTCCACTTCATTGCACCTGAATACCAAAACAGTCAATGTCGCTCAAAAAAGTATGTTGTCGCGCGTCACACATGTATAGAAAGTACAGTTTTTTTGTACTTTCTATACAAATGCGCACGATTTTGAAAATCATGTGTTATTTTACCATCAAAGAGATCTCAGGAGTCAGTACTTTATTTACGCTCCTTAAATGGGTGTTTTTTGAAGGACAGCAGAGAGGATTTTATACCGAAAACCCACTGAAATTATAGTGGAAGTAGTAGGGTCTTTAGATGTGTTACATAACCGCTACCAACGAGATTCAGGAACTTACAATTCGTAAGTTCCTTTTTTTGTGCTCAAATTAAGGAAGTTGCAGCAGAAACGCCTTGGTTTTCCACGCTGCCTTTGTTGTTTTGAATGATCCTCTGTTAATGTCGAAAACCGGGAAATCTACCGCCTTTTGTGTTCAATCTGTGTGCAAAATGTGTGCAAAATTCCCGCCTTGACATTAAAATAACACCTCTTGAAGAAAAGTCAAGCAACTTTATTCACCTGACTCGCTACAACTGCTCCACCCGCAACATTTCACAATATATCAAAAGGTATTCCATGCAGGGGAACGCAACAACGGTTCCCCCTGCATTTAATCATATATTTACCCACTATGACTTCCCCGGCTCTGAT